>CAWDQC010000012.1:0-15477 GCA_963804355.1 uncultured Pseudomonadota bacterium
GGCCAAACGGCAACGTAGCGAAAACGGTGATTCGCCATGGATTTCAAGTTTAGCGAAGAAGACGAAGCGTTTCGGCAAGAGTTCAGAAGCGGTTGGAGCAGAATCTTCCGCGCGACTGGCGCGACGACGGCGAGCAGGCCGACCCCGAGACCAAGTCGGAATTGATGTCGCCGCTCATGGCATCGAAACTCGCCGATGGCGGCTGGACGTGTATCAACTGGCCCAAGAGTATGGGGGACGCGGCGCGACCCTGCTTCAGCAGATCGTTTACAATCAGGAACTGGACCTCGCCAAGGCGCCGCCGGTCGTCAATTTCCAGGGGATCGCGCGCGTGGGCCCGACCCTGATGCAGTGGGGGACGCCGGAGCAGAAGAAACGCTATATCCCGCGGATACCGACCGCCGAGGAGATCTGGTGCCAGGGACTATCAGCCCAACCACGGATCCGACCTCGCCGCGGTTGAAAGTCGAGCCGTGGATGAGGGTGACCACTTCGTCGTCAACGGTTCGAAGGTGTGGACCTCGAATGCGCATCACGCTGATATGTCGACTCTGCTCTGCCGCACCGATCCCACGCTGCCCAAGCATAAGGGGCTGAGCTATTTACTGGTCGATATGAAAAGCCCCGGCGTGACGGTTCGCCCGCTCATCCAGATCACCGGAGAACACGGCTTTAACCAGGTCTTTTACGAGGATGTGCAAGTACCGAAGTCCAACCTGGTGGGGCAGAAGAACCAGGGCTGGATGGTCGCGATGACCAATATGATGTTCGAGCGGACGATCCATGGCGGCCGCACGGACATGATGGTCGAGGTGCGGCAACTGGGCGATCTGGCGCGGCAGGTCGAAACGCAACGGTCGTCCCGCGTGGGAAGACGGTTACGTGCGCCAAAGATACGCGCCTTGCCTGCGAGGCCGAGGCGCTCAAGTACACGAGCTATCGGCAGCTGACCCGTCAGCTCAAGAGGGCTGCCAGCCCGGACCCGAGGGCTCCGTGATGAAGCTCGGCACGACCGATCTGAATCTGCGGATCCAGGCTTTGCGATGGAGCTGCTCGGACCGTATAGCCAGTTCGAGTATCTGCCGAGGGCGCGATTACCGCGGCAAATGGTCGCATCGGATGTTGGCGGCCCGGCGCGGGACGATCGCAGCAGGGACCAACGAGATCCAGCACAACATCATCGGCGAGCGGGTGCTCGGCCTGCCCAAAGGATGAACGGCCGCCGGACGCGCGTTACCGCATGATCAGGTCGAGCCCGGCCGGCGAGGTATATCGTCAGGTCGGTAAATTCCGGCGGCGCCTGTTCATTGAGATAGTACGGATGGTCCGCGGTCGGATCGATGAAAAAAGTCGAGTGCTGGTGCTGCACGTCCCAGAATGCCCAGACCATCGCACCCGAGGCGGTGACCGGCCGACTCCGGGGACGTCCATCGAGCGCAAGAACATCCCGAACACTCGCCACAGCTTTCATGTCGGAGTCGTAGAGATCCTCCCACAGCGGGGCATAGGTTGCCTTGTCGACGTACATCACGCGCTTGCCGTAACAATATCCGGCGGCCTTTGAAGGGATCTTGCTGACGCTGATCACGTAGACGTCGCGCAATTGCCATTTGCCCCACGCCGGCGTGGGCCATCCCAGCGGCATATCGTAGTCCTCGGGGAAGGTGCCGCTCGGCAAGGTGTAATCCATCATCGTCAGGATCTTTTTCTCGCCGAGGTAATCCACCTTGGCCTCGGTGATATTGGAGTTGAAGCCGAAGCGAAAATCCTCTTGCGTCGAATCGGTACCCTGGTTCGGGGCGCAGCGCGCGGCGGCCGAAACCGGTTGATACCGACGCAGCGACGGCAGGAACAGAAATACGTCCTCCGGACGGGCCGGATCGGCGTAGGAAGGGTCAGCGTCGCGGTATAGCGATCCTGCTCGGGCTCCAGCACCATCAGGAACTCGCTCGAAAACTTATCTTGAGCGCCGGGATAATTCGTGGGGTCCCCGGATCGGTATTATACGCCAACTGCCGATTGATGATTTGGGCGGCCTTGCAGTTCACTGTGCCGCCGCTGTCGACTGAGCATCCGCTGCCGTAAGTATCCACGATCAAGTGAGGCAGATATCGGTACCAGACATTGGCGAGAATCTTCCAGCCCATGTGCGGGTCGGCCGGATTCGGGAAGGAAATCCCGCCCTGGTAATTGCTCAGCGTCAACGCGCCGTCGGCAAGCTCGACGACTTTGACCTGACCCGAATATTTCTCGGTGGCTTCGAATAGCTTGGGCAGCGGATGGAGCACGGTGGGGCCGACGTCCATTTTGACATCGGGGGCATCTTCCACGGGAATCGGCCGTCGAAAAACCCCACCATCCCTTCGGGCATGAACTGCTTGTACTGCTGCCAGTTCTCCATCGTGATGGTCGTTCCCAGCGGGATCGCATCGTTCGCCGAGGCTGCGCTGGTGGCGGCACCGTTGGGCGCCGCGGGAGGTGTCGCCGCGGTTGAAGCAGCGGCGGCGGCGGTTGCAGCAGCGGCGGCAGCGGTTGCAGCGGCCGCGGCAGGATGATCGGATTTATCCTGGGATTGTGCGATTCCTAAGTTGAGCAATGCGAAGACGAGACTCGACACCAGCAAACTTCCAAGCTTCATTCAGCGAAACTCCCCCGGACATTCTCGAATTCACCAAGCCCGCGAGGTGGTCCTCGCAGACGCAGCGCCAAAACCATCTGCACAATGATGCGGATGGCCGTTGAGTTCAAGCACCGCCTGTGGATGGATCGAGGAACTATTCGGGCTGTCTAAATCTCTGAGTGGATGAACGGATTGGATCGCGGGAACTGAGGGTGTCTTTGGAGAATCGGCCCGATCAACGAGCCGATACCAGGGGCCGCAGGCGCCAAGCCAGCAACCGCCGGGGATTGTTAACGGTTATAGCCGTCCCGCATTTCGACTCATCCCGACAGCGGTTACAAGAGGCATGTTCCCGTTCTCGATCATCGTGGCGCTCGCCAATTGCCGGCGATCATCTCGGATGATTCGTGGCGCTTGGCAATTTCGCAAGTATGGAGCGGCCCTGGGCGGAATAATAGCCGTTCGCTGGCCTTTCAGCGGACTGCTACTCCGTCTCGATCGACGCCGTGGGTTTCGTCCACAGCTCCGAGGGCCGCTCCCATAAGGTCACCACTCAATCAGGTGCGAGTGGCGAAATTGATCACACCTTGGCCGCTCGCGGCGGTTCGATCGAATACCGTGTAATAGCCGTTGAACAAGGGCAAACCTAGAATCGACTGACCGCCGAGGCTGCCGTTATCTCCGTACATGTTGGCGACCGCGACACCCTTATTGCCCGCATCGAACTGCCAATAGTTGCCGGGCGTGACCGTCAGGTTTACAGGCGACCCGTCCGCACCCTGCAGCGTGAAAACCAGATTGGGCCAAGCCCCAAGACTGATTAGAATCTGATCAACCCCCTGGCTCGCGTTGATCGAGATATTCGGTGAGGAAGTTCGCAAAATCCGGATCTTATTTTTTTCCGGTCGCAGCAATAACCTGGGTGTATACATCTTGCGCCAGCAGCAAAGAATTGGTGCCGCTGTCAACGATCGAATTGGACTGTCCGGAACTTCCCGGGGGGAAGCTGCGGTACGGGGATCGGCGGTCGGGCTCCGAACTCTGAATGGATAGCAAATTGGCGTTGTACCAGAGGTCACCGACAACCGCGACCGATTGGAAGCTGCCGGTGTAGAGGTCGGTGCATTCCTCTCCCTCCGCCGACCACAAAAATCCCCTGATTCAGCGGATCCGACGCCGGGTCGTTGGTCGCAGCGCTAACTATCGAGCGCTTGGTATAGAATGCGAACTTGTTCGCGACAACGTCAGCTTCTTCCAACTGGCTGAAATAGGGATCCAGATCAGCTTCCTTCCCGTGCTCAATCTGATCGGCGTCGTATTTCGTTTTCCAGGTATCGCCTGACATCAGATAGGCACTGTTTAAAGGTTCATAGGCGAGGCCGAAGATTCCGTCGGCCTTTCCGAATATGCTGTCTGAGGTCTTATAAGTGACCGCCAAATCGACATTTTGTAACGTCACCGCGGGTGAGAGACCAACTGAGGTCTGCACGACCGCACCGACCCAACTCCCACTGCCATATTGTACGTACTGTGCGATCTTGGTGGTTTTGGCCGAGGAATCCTTCGTAGGGCTGTAGTCAGTATCGGTGACTGCCAGCGTGCTGCTCCCGGTATCCAGCAGGAGGTTGGCCGTCACCCCTCTGTTTCCGACGGTCACGGCGCAGGTATAGTCACTACCCAGCAAGACGTTGTTGATCGGCATCTTTACGATGGTCGCATCTGCGAATTCCCCTCTCCGAGTTTGCATGCATTAGTGCCAGCCGGGGCGAACTGGGTTTCGGCACAAATGTCGGTGGAGCAAAACAGATGCCGTCTGGTAAGGGATTATTTTTTAAACATAATCGATGGTGCTGCCAACTCTGATTGGCGCCTGGGCGCTAAGGTTAGCTTGCGCCATTGGCAAGTTGTGAATGTAGGATGTGGATTCGGCGGCCGGTCGCGCTCGCCACTCTGTGACGCGGGCAATACCTTCGGTAGGTGCGCGTTAAGGGTGCGCCGAAAAGTAGCAGCCGGAATCCGATCGATAACTCGTTATTACCGGCGGTCTCAGAAACCCTATTAGGCCGGGATGGTGGAGGGGTAACTGAATCGCGCTTCTTCTCATGGAGTAGAAGCGCGGCGCAAAGTCTCTAGTCCAGCGCCACCCCTTCCTGCTCGCAGGTGTTGGCGATATCGGAAACCGTCGCGCGATGCATGTCGCGTCGAGAACGCAGATCGTCGAAGTCAGTCCCGCGATGCATCGTGCAGCGGTCGTCCCACATCACGAGATCATGTTGACGCCATCGATGGGTGTAGACGAACTGTCGCTGCGTCGCGTGCGCGATGATTTTATCGATTAGTTCGAGTGCCTGGTCGTCGGGCATTCCGCGTATATGGCCCGCATGCGAGGCGATATACAGCGACCGGCGCGAGTTCTCCGGAATCGTCCGCACCATTACTTGCGGCACTGCGGGCAGATTGTTCTTCTCCTGCTCGGTAAAGTCGAACCCGGTACGCGCACGTGAATAGGCGAGAGAATGTTCCGCGATGAGACCTTCGAGCCTGTCCTTCAGTTCGATCGGCAAGGCGTCGTAGGCGGCGCGGAGGTCGGCAAACTCGGTAAGACCTCCGATCGGCGGGATTTCGCGTGCGTACAGGAGCGAGGCCCGCGCGGGAAGATATTTGAACGAACTGTCGGTATGCCAAAGGCGATTTCCCACCGCGAGCATCCGCAGGCGGCTCTGGTCACGCCAAATCTCGTTGCGCGAATTCAGATTGGAGACATCGGCAAGATCGTTGCGTAGCCGCAATTTGACGTCCATCTTCATCGTGATGACGGTTTCAAGCGGTCCAAAGTTTCGCGCGAAATCCAGATGCTCATCTTCGGTCAACGCCTGGCCCGGGAAGACCAAAACCCCGAAGTCCCAGAACGCCTGCTTGATCGCAGCGACGTCCGCGGGCTCGAGCGGACGCGAGAGGTCGACGTCACCAATCTCCGCGCCGAAGGTCGGGGTGATCGGGTAGATGCTTATCGCCATCGATGAGCTCTCCTTATGAATCGTTCCACTTTAGGATTCCGTCGCATCGAAGCGCGCGCTACCATGCTTGCTCGCTTCGATCCTTGACGTTATCTCAGCGGATGGCGTGGTCAAGCGATAAGGGCTGTTGCAACGTCGGGTTTCGCACCTACCGAATATCAACCAAGAGATGCTCGTCGTAAATCGAAGAATGTCTGGTCATGGCCGCGGCCAGTTCTGACGCCAACCCCGCCATGGGGGTCTTCGCCCGGCGCGACTTTCGTTTTTATTGCGCCGCCACTTTCCTCGCGACACTGGCGAACCAGATCCTCTCGGTGGTGGTGGCGTGGCAGATATATGCGCTGACGCTGACGCCCCTCGCGCTCGGCTACGTCGGCTTGGCGCAGTTTCTCCCGATGGTGGCGTTTATTTTCCCGGCGGGAGACCTGGCGGATCGACTCGACCGCCGGCTTATTCTGACGGCAAGTTACCTGACCTTTGCGATCGGCAGCGGGCTATTTCAGTAATCACGATTCTTGCGACCCATGTCATTTGGCCCTTTTATGCTGTCCTTGCGCTGTTCGGCGCCGCGCGCGCCTTTGGTCAGCCGGCCGGACAATCGTTCCTGCCCGCATTGGTAGCGGACGAACAGTTTCCCGAGGCCGTGGCCTGGACGTCCTCGGCTCGCCAAATCGCAGTGATAGGCGGACCGGCTCTGGGCGGGGCGATTTACCTGCTCGGTCCCGCCGTGGCTTACGGAGTGTGCCTCGTGATGTTCCTGGCGGTCACCGCTGCGATTGGCGCCGTGGAGACTCGTGGCAACGTAACGGCTCAAGCCCGTGATGGGTCGACGCTGCAACGCATAACCGCCGGTGTCAGATACGCGCGCGATCAGCCGATCGACCTGGGCGCCATCTCGTTGGATTTATTCGCCGTACTACTGGGCGGCGCGACGGCGTTATTACCGATTTACGCCCGCGACATCCTGCGGATCGGACCGACGGGCCTGGAATTCTTGCCAGCGCGCCCGCCCTCGGCGCCGCGGCGACGGGTTTGATCCTGGGTCGAATCCCGCTGCGCAGAAGGGTCGGCCTGGTGATGTTCGGATGCGTCGCGATTTTCGGTGTCGCGACCATCGTCTTCGGGCTTTCGCGCAGCTTCGACCTGTCGATCGTGGCGCTCGTCGTGCTGGGAGCGGCCGACATGGTGAGCGTCTATGTACGATCGACGTTGGTGCAGCTCGCGACACCAGACGCGATGCGTGGGCGGGTGAGCGCGGTCAATTCGCTTTTTATCGGCGCGTCGAACGAACTCGGCGAGTTCGAGTCGGGAATGACGGCCGCGTGGTTTGGCACGGTGCCATCGGTGGTAATCGGCGGTATCGGAACACTAGTGGTAGTAGGCGCATCTATGGGGCTATTCCCGCAGCTTCGTGATGTCGACGAGATGCCGGACGTGGCGCCAGCCGGTTGAGTGGCACTGGGAATCGTTCATCTCGACCGTCACATCGGCAAAATCCTGGCGCGAATCGGAGAGTAGAGGCGAAAATAAGAGTGCAGGCATGCCTCGAGATGCCTACTTGATTCGTTTGACCCATTTGGCAAGGTGCTGGGAGTGCGCGGAGGTTGCGCGGTAAGTCCGGTTAGGGCGGCTGAGGAGCGGGATGTGCGCGCGATTAGGTTGGTGAAATACAGGACCGGTTGCGGGCAGGCGAGGGCGTTCCGGCACCTGCTCTGGGCGGCCCTGCAATGAGCGCGTCGAAGAGCGGCTTTGCGGCCTATCTGGACCGGCGCGTCCTGTTGATCCTGCCGATGGGTTTCGCGAGCGGTTTGCCGCTTTTGCTGACATTTTCGACGCTATCCGCGTGGTTGGCCACTGCGGGTATCAGCCGCGCGGCGATAGGCGCCTTTGCGCTTGCAGGTACCCCATATGCCTTCAAATTCGCCTGGTCGCCACTGATAGACCGGCTGCCGCCGCCGTTGCCGCTGGGTCGGCGACGTGGATGGGGAGTGGCGATCCAGCTTCTGCTGATAGTGGCGATTCTGGGACTTGGGCTGTGCGATCCGCGGCGCAATCTGGCGCTAATGGGAACGTTGGCACTGTTAGTGGCGTTTCTGTCCGCCAGCCAGGATATCGTGATCGACGCCTGGCGTGTCGAGATTCTCGATGCTGATCAGCAGGGCCCTGGTGCCGGGATGATCCAGACCGGATACCGAATCGGGATGCTGGTCGCCGGTGCGGGTGCGCTGCTGATAGCCGGCCATGCGGGATGGTTCGCGGCATACGCTACGATGGCGGCGTTGATGGCGGTGGGGCTGGTCGGTTTCCTGCTGGGACCCGAACCCGAAACCTCGGCCGCAGCCATCCGATCGGCGAGCGTTCATGGATGGATGGCGGTACGGGCATGGCTAGCGAGCGCCATAGAGGGCCCGTTCGCAGACTTCATGCGCCGTCCCCTATGGCCGCTGATCCTCTTGTTCGTCCTCGGCTACAAACTAGGCGAGGCGATGGCGGGTGTAATGGCGATGCCGCTGTACATCTCGATTGGCTTTTCATTGGGTGAGATCGCGGCGGTTTCCAAGCTCGTGGGATTTTTCGCGACCATTATCGGTGCGCTCGTCGGCGGCGTCATAACGGTACGCCTGGGGCTGCTGCGGGCGCTGATTCTGTGCGGGCTGCTGCAATCGGCCGGGAATCTGTTCTACGTCCTGCAGGCCGTCGGCGGACATCGGCTGGACTATCTAGCATTGTGCGTGGCGGCCGAAAATCTGACGGGTGCGATGGCGGGTGCCGCGCTGGTTGCGTACCTGTCCAGTCTCTGTTCGCCCGCCTTCACCGCGACACAGTACGCGTTGCTTTCGTCGCTCTCGGCGATGGGCCGGACGCTGGTGGCGTCTTCGGGCGGAGTAATCGCCGAGCGCCTCGGGTGGGTGGATTTTTTCACCCTGACGACGGTGGTGACGATCCCGGCGCTATTGCTGCTCGTGTGGATAGGCCGGCGGTCGACGGTCAAGCCCGATCGCGAGCCGCCTCTTCCTGCCTCAACCGCGTCCTGATAATCGCCGGATTTCGACGTCCACTTTAATAGTAAGCACCTGGTCTAACGGTGAGGGCCCCGCCCCCGTGCCTGGAGCGACACTGTTCCTACTTCGCCAGCGCGGTGATCAGAGGTCTGCGCTATCATGCGTAAACTGTGGAGGCGCAAAAATGGAGGTTCCTGTAACTATTCGACGGGTTCGCGAAAATGAGCTCGCGGGTGTGCTCGAGATGTGGCGGGAAGCCGAGGTCACGCCTCCAAGTGTCAGCGATTCGATCGAAGGGTTGGCTCGTTTGATAGCGGAGCCGACGGCAATTCTGCTGGTCGCGGAGGTCGACGAACGGATCGTCGCCTCGGTGATCGGAGGTTGGGACGGATGGCGCGGCAATATCTATCGGCTCGCCGTAACGCCCGATTATCGACGTAAAGGAATCGCGCGGAGATTGGTGAAAGAGGTTAGCGCGGCGCTATTTGCGAAGGGCGCTGCGAGAATTTCGGCGTTGGTCGAGCGAGAGCATCCGTGGGCGATTGGGTTTTGGGAATCGATGCGCGAAGCTGGTTATGAGAATGATGCGAAGTTTGCGAGATACATCGCTGACCGATGAGGGGCTAATCGCGGATCGGGCTAGCCATAACTGCGCGAGGTTACCGGAGATAGCGCGGACGGAGTATGGTGACCGAGAAATTGCGCGAGACAAAAACCTAGTCTAGCAGCGAGGTGAGCGATGGCTGACGTAGGCTTAGCGATATTTTCCACGGACTATTCGATCAGGCCTGATGACTTCGCCAAGGCGGCGGAGGAACGTGGCTTTGCCTCGGTTTTTTTCCCCGAGCATACGCATATTCCCGCCAGTCGAAAGACCCCGTTTCCGATGGGAGGCGAGCTGCCGAAAGAATATTCCCATATCCACGATCTTTTTATCGCGATGACGGCGGCGGCGATGACCACGACCAGGATCAAAATCGGTGCGGGAGTCTGCCTGGTCACGGAACACGACCCGATCCATCTCGCAAAACAGGTGGCGTCGCTCGATGCGTTGTCCAATGGACGCGTGATTCTCGGAATCGGCGCCGGGTGGAACGCCGAAGAGATGGAGGATCATGGAGTGCCGTTCAAGAGGCGCTGGCGGGTGACCGGCGAGCGAATCAAAGCGATCAAACGAATATGGAAGGAGGACGCCGCCGAATTTCATGGCGAGTCGGTGAATTTCGACCCAATTTGGTGCTGGCCGAAGCCGGCGCAGGCCGGCGGACCGCCAGTGTGGATGGGGTCGCTCTCGCCGAAGTCGCTCGAGCGCGTGGTCGACTATTGCGAGGGATGGTTTCCGGTCGAGGCGCCGATCGACGCGCTCTCGCGCAGGCTACAGGCGCTACGCGAAGAGGCGAGCCGGGCCGGACGAAAATTCGACACGTTCGATTTGGCGATCGCGGTATTCGCCCCCAAAGAGGACAAGTGCAAGCAGCTGATCGATCTCGGCTTTAAGCATCTCGTGTTCGCGCAGCCAAGTGAACCTCGCGACAAGGCATTGAAGCGCCTGGACGAAGCTGCGGCGGTCGCGGCAAAGTTTCGTTAGAGATTGCGCGGGTCGCGGAGATCGGAAGGATTCAGGCGACGACTTTGTGAAGCTGCGGGTCTGGTTGTGTCGCCGTCCCGCCGGGCACGACCGAGGCAATTGTGAGTTGCTCGATCGCCGCGAGTAGAATCGCTTTCTTGACTGGTTTGCTGACGTGAAGGTCGGCGCCGGCGCCGAGGCTTAGCCGTATGTCGCTTTCCAGAGCCGAAGCCGTGAGCGCGATGATGGGGACGCGAGGGGTGACGTTCTGATCCCGTTCTCGCTCACGGATGTGACGTATCGCCTCGAGGCCGTCCATCACCGGCATCTGAATGTCCATCAGGATGACGTCATATTTTTCAACGCTCGCCTTGGCGACGGCAATCATGCCGTTTTCTGCTTCGTCGATTTGAGCCCGGGAATTTTTTAGATAGGCGCAGATGAGGATGCGATTGTCCCTGGCGTCGTCGGTCAGGAGTATGCGCAACCGGCGTTGCTGCGGTACCGCTCCCGATTGGCCCGTCGACGACTCGGCCTCGGCACGCGATTTTTCGGATTGGCGGCGAGCGATAGCGGCGGTGATCGCCTCAAAAAGATCCAGCCGACGTACGGGCTTCACCAGGTAGCCGTCGACCCCGAGTTCTTGAGCGTGAGCGAGGTCCATTTTGAGATCGTCGGAGGAAAGCATCAGAAGGGGCAACCCGTCATAGCCGGCGGTTTTTAACCGCTCGATGAGTTCGAAGCCGTCCATTCCCGGCATCCGGCAATCGATCAGCAGCAGCTTGAAAGGGCGGCCGCTTAGCCGTGCGCGATCCAACAATGTAATCGCCTGCGGCCCGTCCTCGGCCTCGGCCACCTCGGCGCCGCGGCTCGAGAGCATCTCGCGCACGATGAGCCGATTTGCAGCAATATCGTCGACCACCAGAGTTCGAGTTCCGCTGAGCATCAGGGCGACCGTGGACGGATCGGTCGCGCGAGGCGCGTCGTTAACCTCGAAGTTTGCGGTGAAACGAAATGCGCTACCGGCGCCAAGTTTACTTTCTACCCATATTCGGCCGTCCATCAGCGCGACCAACCGTTTAACGATAGCGAGACCGAGGCCGCTGCCGCCGTATCGGCGAGTGGTCGAGGAATCGGCCTGGCTGAAATCGGCGAAAATCCCATCGAGCTTGTCCTTGGAAATTCCTATGCCTGTATCGGTAACGGTGAAGCGCAACGCACCGGGCTTAGGGGCGCCGGAGTCGCATTCGACACTAAGCACGACGTGGCCGGTTTCAGTGAATTTGATCGCGTTGCCGATGAGATTGATGAGTATCTGGCGAAGGCGCAACGGATCGCCACGCAGGCGAAGCGGGACATCGGCGCATCAGGTGCACTGCCAGTTCGAGACCCTTGGCATGCGCGCGCAGACCGAAGGTCTCGGAGACCGTATCGGTGAGATTCTCGAGGTCGAAGTCGACCTGCTCGAGAGTGAGTCGTCCAGCCTCGATCTTGGCGAGGTCGAGAATGTCATTGATGAGCGAGAGCAGTGCATCGCCGTTGTTGCGCATGATACCGAGGAATTTTTTTTGTTCGGGGTTGAGCGGAGTTTCATCAATCAACTCGGCCATGCCCGAGGATCGCATTCATCGGTGTGCGAATCTCATGCGACATGCTGGAGAGGAATTCCGATTTCGCTTGTGAAGCTGCGAGAGCCGCTTCGCGCGCGGCCAGGAGTTCGTCGCGGCTCTGCTCGAGTTCGGCAGTGCGCAGGGCAACCTTGCCTTCGATGCTGGCGTTGGTCGATTCGAGATCCGCCTGGCGCTCTGCGAGGCTGCGCATCTCCTTGAGGCTCTGCATGATCGAGATGATTAGGAAGACGTCCTCAAATACGACCCATCCCGTATGCTCAACCCAACGCCAGGGTTGAATCACGTACACTCCATAGATGTCCTGTGGCGCCAGCACGCCGAGGATGCCGTGATGAGCCGCGGCTATCACCGAGGCGGTTAGCAGTACTCGCCAGTCGCGATAGAAAGACAGCAAGGCCAGCGCGCCAAACATGTGGAAATGCGTCTCGATGCGGCCGCCGGTTATATCAATCAGCAGCGCCGAGACCATCATTTCGCAGGCGGCGACCACATGGCGCGTGAGGGTGCTGCCGCCACGCGTCAGTATCAGGATGAGGGGCAGCGCGGCCAGGCCCCCGCCAATAAAAATTGCGGCCCATACGTGGATGTTTATCGAGCTTTCACCACCCGACCAGGTTCGGGGAGAGAGACAGAGCGCTGCGATAATTCCGCCGATCCATTGCACTACCATCAGCCCGGCGAACAAGCGGTCAGTCTGTCTGAAGCTGTGCATGCGCAATTCATCGAACAGGGCAGCAGCCCGTTGTGCGCCGTCCCGCGGGCAATTCAATTCTGAGGTTATCTGAGGCATCGAGTGATGCTCCGTGCTGCGGATCGCGATGGTGGTGCGAACAGCGCGCATCCGTAGACGGCCGTTCGATGTGCGGGCGTCGCGATCGATTGATTCAGCAGCGCCGCGATCGCGCTTGCGCCGGCGTTGTCGCCGAAATGGCCGCGTGCCGCCGTGATTCCACCGCTGAACAGCAGATTTCCATCGCGGCCATACACCATGGTCTGCCCGGAAGTCGCCGCGCCGAACAGTCGCGTCTCGCGGCCGTCGTCAATAACAGCATCGACACCGGGGATTGCGCTTGCACTTCGCCAGAGGTTCGTTTTCGTCCAGCGATCGTCGAAACCTGGCGGCTTGAGAAAGACCACATCAGCGGTGATTCGCTGGGATGGACGCGTCATCAGGGTTTCCAGCTCCGCGATACTCGCGCGCGAGCAGGGGCAGTGAGGATGAACCACCATCACGAGGGTGAGATCTCCGGGCCTGCGCGCGAGACGGCTTTGCCGTGGCCAAAGCGCCGGCGGCGTTCCGGCGGTTCCTGGATTCAACGAATAACGCCAGAGCATTCCCATGCCGACGAGTATCGCGACACCGAGTGTTGCGCCTATCAACGCCAAGAATAGGTTGCTCGTTTTATTCATGACGAAGGGGCGCTCGCCGTGGGCGACTATCGATAAAGCGATCGCATCGCACGTTCGAATGCCGTTCGGCCAAAGACGCAAGAGCAGTGCCCCGCGATTTCGATCGCCTGTGCGACATGCGACGGTGGAGCGCCAGATTTGAGCGTCCGGGAATCCGCCGATTTCGTCTCAGATTCTTTACGGCGCTGTATCGAATGCGGTCATAGAGATGTGAGAAGGGTCATCGATCGATAGCGGGAACGCGCCGCCCTAATCCTCGCGCACAGGTTCTGAACGCTACGCCGCTCCAAAAAAAGACACCTTGCGTCCCATCCATGTGCGCGGGCTGCGTCGGATCGCCTCGTTCTTCGGTTGGACCGAGAATTTGCTAAGCTGCGCGAGCGTTTTTGGCAATGATCGGAGGATTGAGATGAGCGCAGCAGATGACGCGCGTCGAGGGATGCTGTCCGGTGTGAATGTGATCGAGTGCGGCGAGGGAGTTGCCGCCGCGTTCGGCGCGAAGATGATGGCCGACCTCGGGGCCAATGTGATCAAAGTCGAGCCGCCGGAGGGAGACCTCACGCGGCGTCGCGGACCTTTTCCGAACGAAGCGCCCGATCCCGAGAAGAGCGGGCTTTTCTTTTATCTGAACAACAACAAGCGCGGCGTGACACTCGACCTGACTAATGCGGACGGCGTCCGGTTACTGGGTAAGCTGCTGGCGAAGGCGGATGTTTTGATCCATAACGTGCATCCGCGAGACCGTGCTGCGCGCGGACTCGAAAGCGCCGTGATCGCGCGAGAGTATCCGGAGCTGATTGTCGCCGGCATCTCGCCGTTTGGCGACAGCGGTCCCTACAAGGACTGGAAGGCTTACGCGCTCAACCTGGAAAATGCAGGCGGGATGGCGTTCCTGGCGCCGGGCGCGTCGCAATCGCCGGAGTTGCCGCCGCTAAAGGCGTTCGGGCAGCAGCCGGAATTTCAGGGTGGACTGCACGCCTGTTATTCGGTGCTGGCGGCATACTGGGGCCGGCTCAATGGCGAGAGACCCATCGCGATCGAAGTGTCGGAGCAGGAATGTATCGCGGCGATGCTCGAGATGAACCTGATGCATTACACTTACGCCGGGCGCGAAACCTCGCGGCTCGGCAAACGCGTGCTGGGACCGTGGCTGCTGGCGGAATGCAGCGACGGCGTGGTCTTCGTGGCGTGCGCGGAGGAGCCGCAGTGGCAGCGGATGGTCGAGGTCATGGGCGATCCAGAATGGGCGCACGAAGAGATATTCAAGGATCGGCTGGCGCGTGGAGACAACGCAGATGCGTTGAACCTGTTCATCCGGGAATGGAGCAGCTCGCAGAAGATGCGCGAAGTGTTCCATCGCGGACAGGGAAACAGGGTGCCGTTCGCGGCGGTAAATTCGATGAAGGATATTTACGAGGACGATCAGCTTAAATTCCGCGAGTATTTCGTCAGCGCTGATTATCCGGGAGTGGGTAAGCTGCGGATGCCAGGAGCGCCTTCGCGTTACGGTGCGGACGGCTGGTCGTTGCGGGCGATCGCGCCGCGTTTGGGCCAGCATAACGACGAGGTTTTCGGCGGCGAACTGGGATTGAGCAAGAGTGAGCTCGAAGCGCTGAAGAGCGCGCGGGTGATATGAAGGAGCGATGGTAATATGAGCAACCAGGGAAAGCCGCTGACGGGAGTGCGGGTGCTCGATTTTACATGGGCGTGGGCGGGACCTTTCGCGACGCTGCAATTGGCCCATATGGGAGCGGAGGTGATCAGGGTCGAGTCGGCGAATCGCCCATGTATCACCCGGATGATCCCGCCGTTCGCGGATGATGTCGCGGGGCCGAATCGGGCGGGATATTTCAATCAGTACAACCAGGGTAAACGCAGTATCACGTTGAATCTTGCCCAGCCCGCGGGTCTCAAAGTGGTATACGACCTGGTGCGCCATTGCGATGTAGTCGTGGAGAATTTCGCCGGCGGCGTCGCGGTGAGGATGGGACTGGGTTACGACAAGCTGCGCGAATTCCGTCCCGACCTCGTCATGATCTCGATGTCGGGTTATGGGCAGAATGGGCCCTATCGCAACTATCTCGGCTACGGACCGCCGGCCGCCGCGCTATCGGGATTTTTCAATCAGATGGGATACGAGGGGGCGGGTCCGATGGAGCTGGGAATCTCGTACATGGATCCCAACGCGGGAATTTTCGGCGCGATCGCGGTCATGGCCGCACTGGTGTCG
>CAWDQC010000013.1:0-48089 GCA_963804355.1 uncultured Pseudomonadota bacterium
TGCGGCGCGGAGCTCGATTGGTATTGGCGGGATGGTTCGCGGTCTCGATGACCGTCGCGCAGTCGTGTATGACTCCGCCCGCGAATACGATGCCGCCGGCCGCGCAAGGCGCCTCTCCGATCGGCTCCGATCCTCATGGATCGGCAAGCGCGGTCGATCCGCCCGATCCCGTCGCCGAGACCCATATCGACACGCGACCGGGTATTCTCCCGACCAGTCCGAGAGTCGCGCATTGACCGACTATCTAACGCAGCATCGGCTGCCGCTGGTTGGCGCCCAGGTTCTGAACGGCCCCGACGGCAAACGTGCAATCGTTCTCTACGGGTTCGTCGGCTCTGAATTCGGCCGCAGCGACGCCGCGACCAAGGCGCGTCGCTTTACCGATGACTCCTCGATTGCGGTGGATAACCGAATCAAAGTGCGGCCGGAGATTCTCCGGTCCAAACTGAATCCAAGCCCGGACTCGCACCGCCGGTCGACGCTGCGGCGAATCCACCACCCGAGGGCTCGTCGCCGGACAGCTCGTCGGCGGGCAGTTCCTCACCGGACGGTTCGTCGCCCGACGCCTCATATCCTGGTGTGAATAGCTACGTTCAGCAGCAGAACAATGCGATGAACCAGTCGCCGGCCGGTCAAATGCCGACTACCAGCATGGGTTCGATGATGCCGCTGATCATGATGCTGGGAATCCTGAGCGCGGGGATGGCCTCGGGTGGCAGCAGCTTTAATATCGCTCCCGGGATGGGCGGGTCGCCGTTCGGTTATTCGCCGCCGAATCCGTACCCCGGCTATCCCTCCGGCGCGCCTCCGTATGGCTCGTCGCCCTACGGAGCCGGGTCGGGTTACGGGTCTTCTGGTTCTGGCTCCTCAGGTTATGGTTCTTCCGGGTACGGTTCTCCGCCTTATGGTACGTCTCCGTACGGTTCTTCGCCGTATAACGGACCGGGAGCCGGCCCGCCGCCGTATCCTTGATTCGGCGCGCGATTCCTATTTAAGCCCGCCGAAGAAATCCCTGATATCGTCGGCGAGCAACTCCGGCTCCTCCATCGCGGCGAAGTGGCCGCCACGCGGCATCACCGTCCAGTGCTGAATATTGAAGGCGGCTTCGGCCCATTGGCGCGGCGGCTTCAGAATCTCGCCGGGGAAAATCGCGGCAGCGGTGGGGGTTCTCGACGCGCTTTTCGGGGTCGGGACGCCACGGATGATGCCGCGCTTCGTAGTAGAGCCGCGTCGACGAGTTAATCGACTGCCTGACCCAGTAAATCATGATGTTCGAGAGCAACTGATCCTTGGTCACGCGCGACTCGAGGTCGCCGCCGCAGTCGGTCCAGGTACGGAATTTCTCTGTGATCCAGGCCGCCAGTCCGGCCGGCGAGTCGTTTAGCCCATAGGCGAGCGTCTGCGGCTTGGTTCCCTGGATTCCCTGATAGCCGGTCTCTTCGCGGCGGAAATGGTCCATGTCGGCCAGGAAGACCTTTTCCTCCTGGTGAGAGGTCGCCTTTGCTGCGCGTGTGTCCGCCGACGAAGATCAGGTTGAGATGGATTCCGTAGAGATGGTCGCCGTGGACTTCGCCCAGCCGCGAGGTGATGGCCGAACCCCAGTCGCCGCCTTGCGCGCAGTAACGCTTGTAGCCGAGCACCTCTGTGACCAGCTTGTCGAAGGTTTCGGCGATCGCCTGAATATTGAGGCGCGCACGCGCGGATGGCCGGAGAAACCGTAGCCGGGTAACGACGGCGCGATCACCGTGAACGATCGGTTCGGATCGCCGCCATGTGCGGCAGGATCGGTGAGCATCGGAATGATCCGCATGAACTCGTAGACCGACCCTGGCCATCCGTGGGACAGCAGCAACGGCTTGGGATTCGGACCGCGGCCAGGCTCGTGGATGAAGTGGATATCGAGACCGTCGATATTGGTCTTGTAGTGGGCGAACCGATTGAGTTCGGCCTCGTGTTTGCGCCAGTCGTAACGGGTCCGCCAATACTCGACCAGTTCCTTCATGTAGGCGAGATTGGTGCCGTACTCCCAACCGGTATCGGGCACCTCGTCGGGAAAGCGCGTGCGATCAAGGCGTTCGCGCAGGTCCTTGAGGACTTCGTCTGAGACGTCGACTTTGAAAGATTCAACTTGTGCCATCGCGGGTTCCCCTACTTGGGTTGAAGAGTTTGCTTGACCAGGTCGCTGGCCATCTTGCCGTCGAGGCGCGCGCCGAACTGATCGCGCAGGGCCTTCATCAGCGGACCGATCTGGTTGACGCCGGCCGCCGTCTGCGCCGCGATTGCGGCTTTGACCTCGTCGACGCTGAGTGCGGCGGGCAGGTAGCCGTCGAGGATCTTCGCTTCACTTTCGTTCTGATCGATCAGGTCCTGGCGGCCGCCTTTGCGGGCGTATTCGAGCGCCTCGTCGCGGCGCGCGCGTTCGCGCTTGAGCACCTGCACGATTTCGGCTTCGTTGGCGTCGCGGCGAACGTCTTTTTCGACTCGCGTAATCTCGCTCAGGATGCCGCGCAAGGTCATGGTGCGCAGCTTGTCGCTGGCCTTCATCGCGGTTTTGAGGTCGTCCTGCAATTTCTGTTTCACGATGGTTCCTTCAACACGAGGCGCCGATTTTATGATTTGCCTGACGGCGGGGTATAACTGTATATATGTTGAACGGCGACGCGCCTGACATCACTTTACAGGCAGCGCCGCGTGGCCGGAAGCGCAACCGAGTTTCTCCCGGAGGCGTCCAATGGAAGAAAGCATTCCCAGTCTCAAGCGAATCGTCGAGTATGGCAAAGAGATCGACTTCGGCAAGGCCGCGAGTGATTACGGCCGCCATCGCGCGGGTTATCCGGACGAGCTCTATCGAAGGCTGATGCGCTTCGGGATCGGGCTCAAGGGCCAGCAGGTGCTGGATCTGGCGACCGGCACCGGCTTTCTCGGGCGCGGCTTCGCACGCCAGGGTGCGAGCGTCACCGGCCTCGATATCTCCATTCCCTTGATGACCGAGGCGCGGCGCCTGGACGCGGATTCCGGCGTCCAGATGCGTTACGTACGCGCTAAAGCAGAAGCTACACCGTTTAAGGAGGCGAGCTTCGACGTGGTCAGTTCAGGCCAGTCGTGGCATTGGTTCGATCGCGCACAGGCGGCGAATGAGGCGCGGCGGCTGCTTCGTCCCGGCGGATGGCTCCTGATAGCTCATTTCGACTGGATCCCGTTGCCCGGAAACGTGGTCGAGGAGACCGAGCGGTTGATCATAAAGCACAATCCGAACTGGGCGATGGCGGGAACGGCGGGCAATCTCCCACCGTGGGCGCGCGGGGTCGCGATGGCAGGTTTCGTCGGAATCGAGACCTTCTCCTTCGACGAGATGACGTCCTACACGCACGAGGGCTGGCGCGGACGAATCCGCGCGAGTGCGGGAATCGGCGGGTCCTTGAGTCCGGAAAAGATAGCAGCCTTCGACCGTGAGTTAGCAGCGCAATTGCGCAGCTTGTTCCCGCAGGATCCGATGGGGGTGCATCACCGGGTGATCGCCCTGGTGGCGCGCCGGACCTGACGGACGGCGGCGTGCTTCAAAGTTCGCTTCCCGCACGCGGCGAAGTAATATAGTGTTTATCGACTTTACGGGACGCGGGGGCCGGACGCGCCGTCCAAGGAGAGATCGCTATGAAATTCACCTGGTTCCATCTGATGCCTTACCGCTTCCTGCCGGAAGACTTCAAGGAAAAGTATCGCAGCGTATGGGTCGATATTCCGCGTGATTTGTACGATCCCAAAATCGGACATCGGCTCTATAACGACTACCTGGATCAGCTCGAGTTCGCCGACCAGATGGGGTTCGATGGCCTCGGCGTAAACGAGCATCATCAGAATGCGTACGGACTGATGCCCTCGCCGAATATCATGGCGGCGGCGATCTCGCGCCGCACGCGCCATGCGAATCTCCTGGTGTTGGGGAATTCGATCGCGCTCTACAATCCGCCGACCCGGGTGGCGGAAGAGTTCGCGATGATCGACGTTATCAGCGGTGGACGACTGGTTGCCGGTTTCCCGGTCGGCACCTCGATGGACACCAATTTCTGTTACGGCGAAGTGCCGGCGACCTTGCGCGATAAGTACGCCGAGGCGCATGACCTGATTATCAAGGCGTGGACGGAGAAGGACGTCTTCTCCTTCAACGGCAAATTCACCAAGCTGCGTTACGTTAATCTTTGGCCCAAGCCGCTCCAGCAGCCGCATCCGCCAATCTGGATTCCGGGCGGCGGTTCGGTGGAGACGTGGGATTTCTGCGCGAGTCACGACTACCAGTACAGCTTCCTTTCCTATTTCGGCTATATCGCCGGGAAGAAAGTTGCCGACGGCTACTGGAATGTAATGGCGAAGAAGAACAAGCCATTGAATCCCTACAGCCTCGGTTTCGCACAAGTAGTCGCGGTGTCGGAGACCGATGAGCAGGCCGAACGCGATTACGCTCCGCACATGGACTACTTCTACAATCGCTGCCTGCACGTCTATAACGGCTACGCCGACGCGCCCGGTTATCGCACCCTCAACACGATCAAGTCGGGAATGCTCGGGCAGGTCGGCAAGCAGGCGTCGCTGCGGCGCGAGGGTCTCAAGTGGAAGGATTTCCTCGATGAGGGCTATGTCATCGCGGGATCGCCGAAGACCGTGCGCGAGCGTTTGCGCGAAGCGATGAAGAGTCCTCAACTGCGGGCATCTGATGATCCTGATGCAGATCGGATCGATGCCGCCGGAATTGGTGCGCAAGAGCACCGATCTGTTCGCGCGCGAAGTCATGCCGCACGTGCGCGATCTGTGGACCGGCTGGGATGACAAGTGGTCGCCGCGGCCGCTGCCCGAGAGCGATCGCGCGATGCCCGCCCCGGTCGAATTCGCCGCGCCGCGACGTCAACGGCAAGAGCGCACCCGGCGCGACCATGCACGGCGAGACCAGGAGCGCGAAATGAAATCGATGCAGAAGATCGGCGGCGGCCGCTTCGAAGTCGAGTTGCAGACCTTCGGCAGCGGCGAACCGCTGCTGTTCCTTCACGGCGCCGGCGGACTTATCGGAGTCGACCCGTTTCTCGACGAACTGGGCAAGAACTTCAAGGTGATCGCGCCGAACTTTCCCGGATATGGGGATACCACCGGCGCGGAGCTGATCGATGACGTGCTCGACGCCTCGATGTTCTATCAGCAACTGATGGACGACCTGGGAATCGCCAGCGCTCATGTCGTCGGTCATTCGATGGGTGGGATGCTGGCGGCGGAACTCGCCGCGGTCGACAGTCATCGCGTAAAGAAACTGGTGCTGGTATGTCCGGCGGGGTTCTGGCGCGAGGAGAATCCGATTCCGGATTTCTTCTCGATGGACCTCGGCGACCTCGCGGCGAATTTATTTCACGATCCGAAGTCGCCGCTGGCGCAGATGTTCACGGCGATCCCGGAAGACGCCGAACGACTCGCCGAGATGTACGTCGAGCGGACCAAACGTCTGACGCAGGCGAGCAAATTTCTCTGGCCGCTACCCGATCGTGGCCTGAAGAAACGCGCCTGGCGTATCGCCGCGCCGACGCTGTTGTTGTGGGGCGCGTCCGACCGGCTGATTCCGCCCGAATATGCGCAGGAGTTCACCAGCCGGATCAAGCAGGCGCGCACGCAGACGATCAAGGAAGCCGGGCACATGGTGATGTACGAGCAGCCCGAGGCTTTCGTGAAGGCGGTGAACGACTTTCTAAAGTCGTAACGTCGCAAAGAATTGGAATTGCAAGGCCGCGATCCGAAAGAGGGTCGCGGCCTTCGCTTTTTTTGGATTTCTGCAGCGTGATTCCGCTATGAACAGCTTCAACAAAGCATTATTGCCAATTGCGTCGTGCGTTAGCTTCCGTTAACTTGCCGCAATCGCCAAGAGAGGGGGCTCAAAATGCCAACGCAATTCAATAACGCAATGCAGACGATCGTCTCGGCCGGAACCATGCTCGGTCTCGAGGTTCTGGGTGCGATCGCGATGTGGATCGTCGGCCGCTGGCTGATCCGCTTCAGTATCGGACTGATTTCGCGCAGCCTGGAAAGTCAGCGCGTCGATCATACGCTGGTTCGCTACATCTGCTCAGTCGTCTCGGTTTTGCTCGATATAATCCTGGTGGTCGCCATTCTGGGATTCTTCGGAGTGCAGACGACCACCTTCGCGGCGGTGTTGGCGGCTGCCGGGATCGCGATCGGGATGGCCTGGAGCGGTCTGCTGGCAAACTTTGCGGCAGGAGTCTTCCTGGTGATCTTCCGGCCCTTCAAGACCGGCGATTTCGTCAGCGCGGGGGGAGTGACCGGGACGATCCACGAGATTGGATTGTTCGTGACGACGATCGACGCGCCGGACAACGTGCGCAATATCGTCGGTAACAACAAGATATTCGGCGACAATATTCAGAATTACTCGACGAATCCGTATCGGCGCGTCGAACTGGTCGCCCAACTCGCGCATTCGGTGGCGCACGCCGACGCGATCAGGATGCTGAAGGAATCGGTCGCGAAGATCCCGAACGTGCTGACTAGCCCGCCGCCGGACGTCGAGATCGTAGAGTTCAATTTTGCGGGGCCGGTGCTTGCCGTGCGACCTTACTGTGATAATAAGAACTACTGGCAAGTCTATTTCGATACGAACCGCGTGATTCGAGAGACGTTCGGAGAAGCGGGATTCCCGACTCCGGAACAGCATTACCTGGTACGTCGCAGCGCTTGAGATTCTTCACCACCCATCTGACCAGACGAATCTTTACGTTCGGGGGTAAGGCTCGCTCGGTGACGGCGGACGAGAGGCCGCCGACCCGTCACATCACGACCGTGAGAAATCGAATCGCGTACCTGCTTATGCATCTTGGAAACCTGTCGGTATTTCGACAAAGGGAGCATGGCTGGGAACGGTGGGGGAACGATTTACCAGGGATAGAGAGCGGCGTACCCGGCAATTAAGGGCGCCCGAGGACCGAAAAACCAGGGATCTCAGACTGCCGGACTTTATTGCAGTCGGGCCTCCGAGAACCGGTACGACGTGGCTGGATCGTGTTTTACGCGATCACGTTGCGCTGCCGGGAGAGGTGAAGGAGACCCAATTCTTTCTGTGGAACTATCGTCTCGGCGTCGATTGGTATCGGCAGTTTTTTCGCGATTGCGATACCGATCTCGTGATGGGTGAGATTGCGCCGACCTATTTCGACCAGTCCGTTGCTCGTGAGCGAATCGCCGAAGTCATACCGGATTGCAAAATCGTCTGCACCTTGCGCGATCCGGTGGCGCGGGCCTATTCGCATTACAAGACTTGGCATCGGGCAGGATTGATCTCGGGACCTTTCGATTTCCAAAAGCAGTATCGCCGGCTCGGCGCCAACGGCAGCTACGCGCACAACCTCTCCGCATGGCGAAAGTACTTCGGTGCCGAGAACGTACTGGTCTTGCTTTACGACGATCTGGTTATCGACAGGCGGTCGTATCTCGAGAAGCTTTGCGACTTTATCGATATTCCGCCGATCGATTTGCAAGATACGCGATGGGAGCACGAGAAAGCCGCTGAGGCGCTGGAGTTGCCGCGCAATCTGACCCTGGCACGCGTCGGAGGGCGCCTCAGGACCTATCTGACGCGGCGGCAATCACTAGCGTTTGGCGCACCATTTCGAATCGGGGAAGCCCCTGTGGCGGCTACTTTTCGCCGGCGGCCCGCGTTATCCGCGCCTTGACCCGGAGACAGAGGCACAGCCTGCGGCGGCGTTTCATCCCGGAAATCGAAGAGACTGGAGCGATTGCTGGGGCGCGATCTATCGGCGTGGAAGACAATCGACGAACGGCAGGAGCATCGCCTCGCGACGAATTGATCACAAGGCGCGGATGGTGGTAGTCGGATGTCAGCGTTGATCCACCTTCCGGCTCGCGATGGATGCATTGCCAGCGGTTGAGTAGCCGGGCGGATAAAGCCGGTAGCACATCAAATAAACGATCACGCCGGTGATCGAGACGTAAATCCATAGCGGCCACGTCCATCGCGCGATTCGCCGATGCTTGCGAAAATCGCTGCGCAGTGCGCGCCAAAGGGTCACCAGCACAAGCGGTACGATCGCGGCGGCTAGGGTTATGTGGGTGATGAGGATCGTGAAATAGGTAGGCCGGATCCATCCATGACCCTGAAAGCGCACGTCTCCAACCTGGTAGTGATACGTGAGGTAGGAGACCAGGAAGGCGACCGAGACGGCGGCGGCGCTCAGCATAAAGGCCCGGTGGGCGCGGACCCATCGCCGCCGGATACAGTAGAAACCCGCTCCGAGTAAGACGGCAGCGACGCTATTTAACAATGCGTTCAGCGGCGCCAGTTGATGGTAGGAAAACATCGGCAACGAGATTACGCATCTCGCCTGGCAGAAGCGAACGCGGAACCGCCGAGATCGGGTCAAAACCTGCCTGGAACGCCTGATTGCCGCTGCGAAACCGGCTTCGCGATTGAAAAAAACAGCGCTCTCTGGTTGGATGGAATGTGAACCAATTCGGGGCCGCGAGCACTCAGATGCGGCGGACCCAGCCAGGAGGAAGAAATGGCGAAAACGATCATTTCCGCCGACTCGCATATCACCGAGCCGCCGGGCTGTTACATCGACCACATCGACCCGAAATATCGAGATATCGCGCCCAAATGGTCCATGACGAGGGCAAGGGCGACATATTCGTGATTCACGGGATGAGGAAGCCGCTGGGAATCGCGCTGGCTGGCCGCCGCCGGCGATCGAGTCCCGAAGACCTGAAGATGTTTGGTGCCAGTTTCGAGAGCCTGCATAACGGCGGATGGGACCCCGAGGCGCGCCTGGCCGACCAGGATCGCGACGGCGTGTCCTGCGAAGTAATCTACCCGACGGTCGGCATGCTGCTGTGCAATCACCGGATTTCGACTACAAGAAGGCCTGTTTCGACGCCTACAACCGCTGGATGGCCGAATATTCGCGCGCCGCATCCCGATCGACTGATCGGCCTCGGCCAGACCGCGATGCGGTCGGTCGAAGAGGGAATCGAAGATCTGCGCAAGATGAAGGAGATTGGGCTTGCGCGGTGTGATGATGCCGGGAAATCCGCAAGTCGCCGACTATGACGATCCGATGTTACGCCCCGTTCTTGGAGGCGGCGATCGACATGGAGATGCCGCTGAGCTTCCATATCCTGACCAGCCGCGCCGAGCGATCGGCGGCGGTCGCGGTCCGAAGATCAACGGCTTCCTGTCGATCATCCGCGGCAATCAGGACATGATCGGAACGTTTATTTTCGGTGGCGTTTTCGACCGCCATCCGAAACTGAAGATGGTGTGCGTCGAAGCCGACGCCGGCTGGGTGCCGCATTTCATGTACCGCATGGATCATGCGTACAACCGCCATCGGGCGTGGATGCTCAAGTGCCGCGAACTGCAGAAGATGCCGAGCGACTACTTCCGCGACCATGTCTACCTGACCTTCCAGGACGACTGGGTGGCGTTCAAGATGAAGGACCTGTGCAATTATCGTCGCCTGATGTGGGCGAACGACTTCCCGCATAGCGACTCGACCTGGCCGTGGTCGCAGGAAATCCTGGCCGAGCATACGAAGGATTGTCGCAGCAGGAGAAGGACTGCGATCCTGCACGATAACGTCGCCGACCTGTACAGCCTGAGTATCTAGCCGGGCGATTGTCGAAGCCGAAAACGCGCCGCCGGTCTGATGGGCCGGCGGCGTTTCTCTTTGGTACGTCCAGCCATTTCGATTTTTCGCCGAAGTGCTAAATAGGCTCTAGACGATGCGGCCTTTCGATTCGTCCATGAGCCGAAGGAGAGCCGATCCAAGGTGAAGATTCTCGTGATGGGAGCGGGCGCCGTCGGCGCTTATTTCGGCGGCGCGTTTGCAGCAGGCGGGCGAGCAGGTGATTTTTGCTGCCGCGGCGAAAATCTGCGTGCGCTGCGAAGAGGCGGCCTCGCGTTCGAAAGCTTCCAGGGTGATTTTCGACTCGCAGTACGCGCGACCGACGATTCCGCGCGAATTTGCTCCCTACGATCTCATCCTGTTTTGCGTCAAGTCCTACGACACCGACTACCGCCGCAAGAGCTCGCAGGATGTATCAATCCGGAGGGCGCCTCCTGACGCTTCAGAACGGTGTCGAAAACGAAGCGAGGTTAGGTGAGATCTTCGGCCGGAACGCGGTGATGGGCGGTAACGCGCGGGTCGGCGCGGAACTCGTCGCGCCCGGCGAAGCTCGTGCATCGCACCGGAGGGTTAATCCAATTCGGTGAACTCGATGGAAGAGATACGAGCGTGGCCGCGAAATCGCGGAGATGTTTCGGCGTGCGGGGATTTTCGGTGAGTACGACCATGCAGCCTCAGCACGATCCGATGGGAAAAGCTGCTTTGGAACGCCGCGTTCAATACGGTGACGGCGTTGACGCGAAGCAAAGTCGGCGAGGATATCGACGATATTGGCGGCGCCGCGTTACTGCGCGCGCTGATGAATGAAATCGTTGCGGTCGCGCGCGCCGAAGGGGTGACCTTGGCGACGCGCAGGTCGAAGCGCAAATGGCTCGTTCGTATGCGCAGTTGCGTGAGGTGCGGCCCTCCACGCTACAAGATTCGGAGCGCGGCAAGCGGCTCGAATTCGAGGCACTAAGCGGCGCCGTCGTGCGCGCCGCCGGCCGTCATGGAATCGAAGTACCGCACATGCGGACTGTGCATGCGCTAATGAAATTGCTCGACGCAACCCGAACCTGACGCTCCTTCAACGGCCTGTGGGCCTCGAATCCAACTGGAGGTGAGAGATTGTGGCAACCAAATTGAATCTCGAAGATTCTGGTTCAGGACTCGCGGGTACATCGGAGAATTTATCTCGAGCCGGACATCTTCGAGCTTGAGATGGAACGAATCTACGAAAATAATTGGGTATTCGTCGGGCACGAGAGCGAAGTAGCCGAGGCCGGCGACTATAAGAGTATTCGCATCGGCACGCAGCCGGCGATTCTCACGCGCGACGAGGATGGCAATATCCACGTGCTGATGAATCGCTGCATGCATCGCGCGGCGACGATTTGCCAGGAAGAGCGCGGCAATTCGAATTACTTCCGCTGTTGGTATCACGGCTGGACGTACAGCAATAAGGGCGATTTGATCGGGATGCCCTATGCCGCCGGTTACGGACGTAACCTCGACCGTCGCAGGTTTTCCCTGGTCAAGGCCGCTCGCGTCGAGCGCTATCGCGGGCTCGTGTTTGCGAGCCTGAGCCCCGAAGTCGAGCCGCTCACCGACTATCTTGCCAGCGCTAAATATTACATCGACTTGTTCATGGACTTGTCGCCGGAGGGCAGTGTCGACGCGCATTGCGGGGCGCACAAGTATGGCTACGACGGCAACTGGAAATTTCAGATGGAAAACGGCGTCGATGGGTATCACGCCAATTTCGTCCATCAATCGTTTTTCGAGGTCCAGGGGAAACAACTCGGGCGCAAGGTGATGAAGCTCTTCACCGAGGAGTCCGAGTTCGAAAGCAAGGACCTCGGCAACGGCCATTCGATCCTCGATATGGCGCCCAAACAGCGAACGCAGGGCCGTCCGGTGCGTAACCTCCTGCGCGGCGCCACCTCGCAGGCGGCCAACGATATTTACATGAAGAGCCTGATGGATCGTTATGGCGAGGCGCGAACCGCCGAAATTCTCGCGGCGTCCAACGTCAATATCGCGATCTTTCCCAATCTGCTGATTATCGGTATCCAGTTTCGCAACGTGATGCCGATCAATTCCGAACGTACCGATGTTTATCTGACGCCAACCACGCTCACGGGCGTGCCCGACGAGATCAACGTCGCGCGTCTGCGCGCCCATGAGGCCTTTTATGGTCCTTCCGGCGGCGGTGCTCCCGACGATGTCGAGATGTTCAACCGCTGCGCGGCAGGGCTCCACGTGAAAGGCGCCGAATGGCTCGAACTGTCGCGTGGACTCGAGCGCGAGGAAGTCGGCGCCGACGGCGTTATCGTCGCGCACATCACCGACGAGGTTCCGCAACGCGCCTTCTATCGCCGATGGAAAAGTCTTATGTGCGGCGCGGTCACATCGATCGATACGCGGCGACCGTTGGGCGCCGCCCGAAATCTTTGAGTGATCACATGCCGCTGCTCACCCGTCAGGAGGCCGAGGAGATTCTCTACGAGGAGGCGCGGGCGCTCGACGAACTGCGCTACGACGATTGGCTCGCGATGCTGACGGCGGATGCCCTGTATTGGATGCCGTGCCGGGCGGACGCCGATCCGAATCGCGAAGTGTCGCTTGTCTATGACAATGTGCCGCGCCTGCAGGATCGTATCGCGCGCCTCGCCACCGGTATCGCGCACGCGCAAACTCCGCCCTCGAAGACCGCGCGTTTGATCTCGAACGTCCAGGTTTCGCCGGCGGGGGAGGGCGACGCGAAGGTGCGCTCGACGTTTTTGCTCTATGAATTGCGACGTGGCAAGCAACGCGTCTTCGGCGGCCATTGCGAGCACCGTCTACGCTTCGATGATCGCTGGAAAATCACGCTCAAACGACCCGTTCTTGTAAACGCCGCCGAGGTGATCGACAATCTCACTTTCATCGTTTGATTGACGCCGCGCCGGTGGCGCAGGTTTTTCGAGTCCAAGGAGGATTCGCAGATGGCGAGTGTCGCGCAGTTGGGTTACCTGGGTCTGGATGTCACCAGTCTGGCCAATTGGGAGTCCTTCGCCACCGAAGTGCTGGGCCTTCAAGTCGCCGCCAACAATCCGGATGGAGCCCTATGCCTGCGGGCGGACGAGAATCATCATCGGTTCATCCTCCAGCAAGGGAGCCGGGACGACGTTGCCTTCCTCGGCTGGGAAGTCGCCGACCAAGGCGCGCTGCGTGAACTCGCGGCACAATTGCGCGCCGACGGCGTCGATGTCAGTGAAGCCTCCGCGGACGACGCGCAGGCGCGCGGCGTGGTCGAACTGATCAGGTTCAACGACCCCAATGATATCGCCAGCGAGGCCTACTACGGCCCGACCATGAACTTCGAGACTCCGTTCAGGTCGCCGCGTCCAATCTCGGGCTTCGAAACCGGAACGATGGGATGGGCCACATCGTTTTGCGCGTCGATGACTCCGCTCGCAGCCTCCACTTCTACCGCGACGTGCTCGGCATGCGTATCAGCGACTTCATCGACTTGCGGATGCGTCGCGGACAGCCGACGCCGCCGCTGACCTTGACCTTCATGCACTGTAACCCACGTCACCATACCGTGGCGTTCGGTCAGTTTCCCGGACGCAAACGGCTCCTGCACTTCATGCTGCAAGTGAAATCGATCGACGATGTCGGCTCGACGCTCTATCTCGCACAGGATCGCGGGATCGAAATCTCGGGCTCGCTCGGGCGTCACACCAACGATCACATGGTGTCGTTTTACATGAGGTCGCCGTCGGGTTTCGAAGTCGAATATGGTTACGGCGCGCGCATGATCGACGATGCGACCTGGAAGGTTCAGCGGCACGATGCAGGTAGCGCCTGGGGTCATCGCGGGTTGGGAGCGCCGCCGCCGAAGCCGGCAACCGCCTGAGAATCGCGTCTAGGTGCGTTGATTGTAGAGATTCATCGCGCGTTCGAGACCCTCGCGCATCACCGCCATGACGCTGTCGGCGGCGCGGTCGAAGACAGCGTCCATCTCGGTGATTTCCTGGTCGCTGAGCGGCTTCAAAAGATAGTTGATGTCATCGCCCGCGCCCTCGCGATGCCCGATACCGACGCGCACGCGGACGAAGTTGGGTGTCGTCAGCGATTCGATAATCGATCGCACGCCGCGATTTCCCGCGTCGCTGCCACCGCGCTTGATACGTAATTGTCCCGCCTTCAAATCCATTTCGTCATGAACCACAATTAGCCGTTCGGCGGGAATTTTGTAGTAACCGAGCATCGAGGAAACACATTCGCCACTGCGGTTGTAGAAGGTCTGCGGCATCAGCAGGATTGCCGGGCCCGCGTCGGTACGAATTTCCGCGTAGATACCGTTGAACTTGCGCCGCGAGAGCTCCACGCGAAACTTTGCCGCGAGATGACCCGCCACCATGAAACCGGCGTTGTGCCGCGATCGCCGGTACTGCTCCCCGGGGTTGCCGAGTCCGTGATCAGCCAGCGCCCCTCGTCATGTCCCCGCCCTTCGTAGCCATTGGGACGAACGGGACGGAATTTTTCGAACAGTCGAGTCAACCGGCTCATCGTTTCCACCGATCACCCGGCCCGTCTGCCCGAACCGTTGCGCGCGCCGGCGATCGGTCTTAGTAGCGGTTCGATTGCTTTGAATAACGCCGTCATCTCGGCTGGCCGCCCAATCGTGATTCTGAGTGCGTCGGCAAAAACCAATCGCGGAAAATGGCGCACCAGTATTCCGCGCCGGCGCAGCGCCGCGGCGACCGTGCTCATGTCATGCCCGGGCACGCGCGCAAGGACAAAGTTCGCCTGCGACGGAGGCACCTCGAAACCAACCTGGCGCAACTTCTTTTCCGTGACGGCGCGAGTGCGCCGTACGCGCTCGACGTTGCGACGCATCCAGTCGATATCTTTCAGCGCGGCGGCGCCGGCGGCCATGGCCGGGCGGCTCAAATTGTACGAGTCTTTGACCTTCATCAATTGTTCGATCAGCGTCGGCGACGCAAAGCAAAGTCCCAGGCGCATCCCGGCCAGTGAGAAGGATTTCGAAAACGAACGCAGCACCAGGACATTGCTGTGTTTCTTCACCAGGTGCAGCGCATTGGCCTCCGCGAAATCGACGTAGGCTTCGTCGATCACGAGCAGTCGTGGCGCCAGAGTTGCGGCCAGTGAATCGAGACCCATCGAATCGGCGAGAGTACCGCACGGCGCGTTGGGATTGCAGACGATCGTCAGTTGCGCGCCTTCACCCGCCAGTTCGTTCAACGGTTGCGCGTACGCCGGACCCAGCGGGACTCGCGCGACTTTCGCCTCCTGAATAGCGGCCAAAGTATCGTAAAGCGAATAGGTCGGAAGCGCGTATGCGATCTTGTCGCCGCGTCCCAACGCCGCGCGAAAGACCATCGTCAGCAACTCATCCGATCCGTTGCCGGCGAGGATCATCTCGCGCGAAATACCGTAGGTTCGCGCCGCCGCCGCGACGAATTCGTCGGCCCGCGGCGCCGGATAGAGCCGCAGCGATGATCCCGCGCTTTTGACTATCGCACGGGCAACGAGCGGCGAAGGAGGGTAGGGGTTCTCGTTGGTATTGAGCTTGATCAGCCGCTGACCCGGGCGTGGTTGCTCACCGGGCACATACGGCGCCATCTTTTCGATTGCTTCGCGAAACATGATCGCCCACTAGCTCGTCGTCGCCGCACCGTTGCGTCGCGGCAGCTTGCGCGCGCGCGGCGGGTGGTCCGCGGTAGAGTCAACCAGCCAATCAAGATACGGCTTGGAAACTCGCGACATCGCGACGGCGACGACTTCCGGCACCTCGTAACTGTGCAGTTCTTTGACCCGCCGCTCGAGCTTCGGAAAAAGTTGCGCGCGGCTTTTTATTATCAGCAGATACTCTTTCTCGTCCTCGATTGCGCCGCGCCATCGATACACGGATCGCACCGGACCTACAATATTCACACACGCCGCGATTCTCTCTTCGACCAGCGATCGCGCAATCTTGGCTGCTTCTTCTTCGCCGCCCGCCATCACGAAAACTATCCTGGGATTGGTTCCGGCCCCGGCCATCCGGCTACTTTAGCCATGCCAACCGCAACAATCCACGCGGCGACACAGAACCCGGCCGCGACAGAACCCGGCCGCGACAGAACCCGGCCGCGACAGAACCCGGCCGCGACAGAACCCGTCGTCATGGCCGCGGCAAGACGCGTCATCATGGCTGCGCCTTGGTGGGCTTCAGAATATTGATCGGAAGCTTCAACGTCTGGATGACGAAGTTGGCAACCGAAGTAATCGGTTTAGGGATAACGGTGGGATCGCTAACCGGCCCGCGGACCTGGAAATAAGCCGCGAGGAGATTGCTGCTGCCGTTGGCGATATGTTCACCCATCAGCGGAATCTTGCTGATCATCCAATTGACGGTTGTGAACGGTACCAGGCCGACTCGCATATTCAGGGTGCCGGCTCCCAGCTTGACGTCGCCGTCCGCCGATATCGACATCAGGGGCCCGTCGAGCTTTAGATTTTCGGTGAAAAAATCGCCATCTCTGCCCTTGAACTCTCCGCCCAGAGTTTTGAACGGGATGCCCGCGACCAGCGGGTTGGGGAATTGCGCGGTAATCCAGCTCTTGAGATCTATCAGGCTGAGAATGCGCGTCAGGAGCAGGAATCGATTCAACTTTCCATTGCGCACATCGATCGTCATGGTGCCGGCGAGCGTATCGAAAAAGTTGACATCGGTATTGCCCCACAGGTCGAAACGCGCGAAGAATTCGCCGGTCAGAGGCGACGGTCGGCCCTTACGTTCCATCAATGACGTCAGCGGCTTGGCGTCCATGCCCGCGAATTTCCCTCTCATGTGAATCCGATCGTCGCGCGCACGGCCGTCGATATCCAGGCCTATGTGACCGCCAAAGGCCTCGGCGGTGAAGTTCATGAGCTTCCAATCGACGCTGTTGTGGGTGAAATCCGCGGCCACCTCTCTCATCGGAAGTTTGTCGAAGTTTGCCGACCGCGCCGTGATATGGCCGGTCACCGGGACGGGAAAGAAATGCGGCGGCGTTGCCTTGGACCAGGGCAGCCGGATGAATCGCATGACTTCGAAATCGAGCTTCGCGGCGGCGGCGTCGATGCGCAGTAGCGGATGGCTGAAGTCGGCCACGGTGAACTTGATCTGCAGCGCCGCGCCTTCGAGCTGACTCGAGGGCATCGACACCTCCATGCCCTTGCCGTCGAGCGTCAGCGTTGCGGCCTTGGTAATGATCGGGGAGCGCAGGAAGCCGAGTTGAAGTTGGCCCGGCGCCATCGTCAGCTTGCCCGTCACCACCGGGTTGTGCGCGGCGTCCGTATCGATTTGGAGACGTCCGCCGATAGGTCCGTTCGCCGACAGCGCATCGGGGTCGAATGCGAGCGGCAACCATTGCGCGGCGGGCAGCGTATGCAAAGCGACGGAAAATCTCCGTAGCGCCGGTGATTTTCCCTTCAGGTCCAGCGTGCCGTTCAAGACCGCGTCGCCCGTCGCCGGTCCGACGAAAGCAACTGCCACTTTGTTGATCTGCACGGTCGACGCCTGCAGCGTCGCGCTACCGCTCTTGACCGCGATTGCGCTGGGCAATGCTTTGATCCTGGCTTCGATACCACTTAGGTCGACTTGCGCGTTGTAATGCTTCGGTAGCCGCCCGGCCAGGTTGGTGAGGTCGCCGCTCGCACTGAACTCGCCCGGCGCAACACCGCCGACTGAATCGATTTTTTGCAGTGCGGCTGGCTGCGGCTTGCCGACGGCAGCGACCACGGCCGGATAAAGCTCACCGATATCGAGACTCGCTTTCAGCTTCGCCGAGTATCTCAGATGCCTCGGGGCGTCTTTGAAGCTGGCATGGATTGTCGCATTGGTGAGGGCCGAATTTCCGATCTTGGCGGTTCCCTGGGTAACTTCGAGGGCCGCCTCGGAATAGCTGATCGCGGCCTCGAGGTGACTGACGCGCGGCAGTTTCAGCGCGTCGGGTGGAAGGAAGCTGCAACCCTTAAGCAGAGCCGCGACTCTCAGGTTGTCCCGAACAGTCGCGAGGGTCCATTGCTGCAAGGGCACGCTCGGCTCGAGCGCCGCTTGCGTCAGCTCCAACTCGCCGGCGCTGAATCGAGTCGCAAATTCGTTGGCGGCCGCCGAGACGCCGCGCTTGGTACGAAGCCACGCCGCCGCCTGCGGTAGCGAAAGGCTGATGTCGCTTGCCTGCACGCCCAACGTGCGCATCGGATCGTACGGATGCCCGACATTGACCCCGCCCTCGATCACCCGCTGACCGGAATGTTCGATCGAGAAATGGGTCAAACGGACTTCATCCGGAGTGGCGCGATAATCCGTGTGTATTCGAGAGTTACCCAGCACCACCGGCGTCGTTAAGGCGGGGCCATGCAGCACCAGCGTCTTAATCGTCAGATCGCTCTGCCCGGTTAAGTCGCCCTCCGTGGTCAAGGTGAGTTGCAGATCTCCTTTCGTGCCTCCATCGATCTTGAGTCCCTCGATCTGCAAATCTTTCAGGTGGATTCCCGAAAACCAAAGACGGCCGCTGGACAATTCGTCGTGGTTCTCGTTGATTTTTCCGCCGACCCAAAAATTGCCGGCGAGTTTTGTCCCGGATAGCGGAGCAAGGCGCCAGACGGCGTTGAACTTCAACAGCCAGGGCCATTTCCCCGGCCGGCGATGCTCCCGGTAGGCAGTTACGTCGAGATGGTCCGCCAGGCGGACATTATCCTCCGTATCAAATGCCGCATCGTTTATTTCGAATCGGCCCGTCACGCTTTCGAGAGCGTCCAGGGCTGATTCGACCCTTTGCGCCGCTTGCATCCCCAGCCGCGGTACTTCGAAAGCCGCTCCGCCGCCGGAGGTCGCGGGAACATGCACGTCGGGGTTGTCCAGGGCCAGCGCATAGAGCGGAAGTCCGTTGTTCTGGATTAGTGAATGGTAGGCGATGATCGCGCGGATGGAGTCCAGCCGCATCAGTTCGCGCTGGTTAATCAGGATCCGCGGATTCTCGAGAACTACTACGAGATGATGTCCGAAACTGATTCGCGCATGGCGAACTACGATATTGAGGCCGGTGCTATCTTTGATTCGCGCGAGGACGAGTTGCACCAGGTGGTTCTGGTTGCGCATCACGTACTCCGCGGCGAGTGCGCAGGCGACAGCCACCAACAGCACCCCGATAACCAGGGAGCGAAGCAGCCTCATCTTGGCCTGTGCGGGATCAGTTCGCCGGGCGGGACGATCCAGCCAGATGGCTCACGCTCGCGCCGGTCAGTCGCTTTCGACAACTTGCGGCTGTGCGCTCTCGGACCATCCTGCGCGATGCTTGCTGCGTAGCCCGGTCTTGAGAATCCGGTTACGTATTCGCACCGACTTGGGGGTGAGTTCAACCAATTCCTCTTCGTCGATCCACTCGATCGCCGCGTCCAATCCCATCGCGCGCGCAGGCGTCAGCCGAATCGCCTCGTCGTGTCCCGCCGCGCGAATATTGGTCAGCTTCTTTTCGCGGCAAACATTGACCGGCAGGTTCGTTTCGCGAGAATACTCGCCTACGATCATACCCTCATAGACGGGTTCGCCGGCGTTGATAAAGAAACGGCCGCGCTCCTGCAAATGAAAGATGGCATAGCCGCTGGCCAGGCCCTCGCGATCGGAAATCATCGCGCCGTTCTGCCGCGATCGAATCGATCCGCACCAGGGGGCGTAACCGTTGAAAATAGTGTGTAGTACGCCCAACCCGCGCGTTTCCGCGAGGAAACGTCCGCGGAATCCAATCAGTCCGCGCGCCGGAACATCGTACTCCAGGCGCACCCGGCCGCTCGCTTGCGTTTCCATCGTCCGCATCCGGCCCTTGCGAACCGACAGACTCTGCGTGACCGTGCCGATATAGTCCTCAGGCACGTCAACCACCAGAAACTCCATCGGTTCGAGCAGGGCGCCGTCCTCCTGGCGCGTCAGGACGGTGGGCTTCGAAACCTGCAGTTCGTATCCTTCGCGCCGCATCGTTTCGAGGATAACCGCCAACTGTAACTCGCCGCGACCCATCACTCGCCACGCCTCGGCGCTGGTTTGCTCCACCCGTACGCTTACGTTGCGTCTGGATTCGAAATCGATACGTTCGCCTAGCTTACGCGAGGTTACCCACGTTCCTTCGCGTCCCGCCCATGGCGAATTGTTGACCGAAAAAGTCATGGCGACAGTCGGCTCGTCGATACGAATTCCCGGAAGAGGACGCGGGTTCTCGAGGTCGGCGATCGTGTCGCCAATCTCGATTTCCTCCATGCCGGCGACCATGACTATTTCGCCCGCGCTGGCAAGGTTCTGCTCGACGCGCTTCAAGCCCCTGCCATCCGTAGAGATGGGCGACCTTGCCCGTGACGCGAGCGCCGTCGGGCCGGCAAAGCGAATAGTTGCCGCCCGCGACGAGTTGTCCCGCAACGAGCCCGCCAATCGCGAGACGGCCCACGTAGTCGTCGTAGTCGAGGTTGTTGACCTGGAACTGGACGTCGCCTCGGGATCGACTTCGGGGCCCGGCAGATGGGCCAGAATAGTCTCGAATAACGGGCGCAGGTCGGTGCCGGGCTGGTCCAGCTTCAAGGTCGCTGTTCCCGCCCTCGCGTTGGTATAAAGCACCGGAAAATCCAGTTGATCTTCGTGAGCGCCAAGGTCGATGAAAAGGTCGTAGACTTCGTCGAGTACGTCGACGGCCGCGCATCGCTACGATCGATCTTGTTAATGCACAATATCGCCGGAAGTCCGGCGGCGAGCGCCTTCTTGAGAACGAACCGGGTCTGCGGAAGCGGTCCTTCGCACGCGTCGACGAGCAACAAGATGCCGTCGACCATCGAAAGCGTCCGTTCCACCTCGCCGCCGAAATCCGAATGGCCGGGAGTATCGATGATATTGATCCTGGCGTCACCCCATAGGATCGAGGTGTTCTTCGCCATAATCGTGATGCCCCGTTCGCGCTCCAAGGCGAACGAATCCATCACGCGGTCTATTACCTGCTCGTTGGCTCGAAAAACGCCAGCTTGCCGCAACAAAGCGTCGACTAGAGTGGTTTTGCCATGATCGACGTGGGCGACAATGGCCAAATTACGAATATCGTGACGTCGCATCTTTTTGTGTTTTTAAATAGTCGAACGCGGCAGAGTCGCTTCCGCTCCCCGGCCGCGCTGTCACAAGCTTACCTGTCCGTATATAAGGTGTAAACGCGTCTTTCGGACGAGGCGCCGACCCAAGCATTACCCCCCGATTAATTTTGGAGCTACCGGATATAGTCGGTCAGGCGGGCGGAGGTACCGGACTCGCCTCCGGTGGAAGCTCAAAATTCTTCTCCTCAGGCGGTTTTAGCCTATTCAGGAGTTCCTGAACATTCTTAACTTCTACAATCTTCCAGGCGCCATCTTCACGCGCCATGCTCACTTCATAAACTTGGCCTTTCTTGTCTTGCCATCGCGTGTAGGCCGAGTCGCCGTATCGATGGAGCATGACGATCGCGCCAACGAGCGCGGCAGGGGGCATCTGGACTTGCTTGTCGCCGCTGTTGACCTGCTGAATCGCCCAGCGCTGAAGCAGGGCGGCCATCGGCCCGGAAAGTAAGTCTATTGCGCCCCTGCCAAGCAGCTGACCGAACGGCGAGTTCGAATCGCCGCCAGAATCGCCTCCAGCCCCGCTGCTTTCGTCACCGTCGCCACTGTCGCCGCTCTTTTTGCCCTGCAGCCATTCGTATCCGGCGTTGCGCACGACTTTCTGGAAATCGATATAGGTTGCCGCGGTTTCGCCGTCGCGGTCGTCGATCGCCTGCTTAAGCCGGAAAACCGCAAACGAAGGGGTGTCGGGCAAGTAGAAGACCGCCCAGCCGGCGGCTACCAGGAGAATCAGTATTGCAGTCCAGTGGCGGATGGCGAAACGAGCCATTGTGCCATTTTACCGATCGGTTCGCGGCAAAGAGAAGTTACCGGCCGAATTGCCCGGGTCTAAATCGATTGTCTAGGAGAGCAAACGAGCCGCCGCCTTGTCGAGAAGCCACACCAGATCGCCGTCGGTGGGAGCGATCAACTGGGCCGGAAACTGATCGGGGTCGTGCGGTCCCTCGATAATATTCTTGACGGCCTGGGCCTTACCATCTCCCGAGACCAGGAAGAGCACCGTCGCGGCGTTATTAAAGACCGGCGCCGTTAGCGAAACGCGATGGCGCTGGGGTTCGTCGACTTCGACGGCCACCGCGAGGCGTTTCGTTTCGTGAATCGACGGGGTATGCGGAAACAGCGAAGCCGTATGCGAATTGTCGCCAGGCCCATCAGCGCCAGGCTGAACCGCGGAAAGTCACCTTCCGCCAGCGCGAAGAGGTTGTACAGGTCCTTTTCGTAGCCCTGAGCGGCCTGATCGGGGGCAAGTTCGCCCTGGATACGATGTACCTGGTCGGGTCTAGGCGCTATTCGAGACAGCATGGTGCGGTTGGCCATCGCGTAATTGCTGGCCGGATATCAGGGGGAACGCATCGTTCATCGCCCCAATAGAACTGCACCTCTTTCCAATCGACGCTCAGGAGAAAACGCGTTGCCAGCAGTTCGTAAGCTGCCGCAGGCGTCGAACCGCCCGACAAGCAGATACGAAACTCACCATGCATGCAGATGGCTTCACCCGCGACATGAGCAATTTCTTCCGCCGCGCGAACGTAAAGCGCCTGCGCGTCGTCCAGCACGATAATTTTGTTATCGCTCATCCCGGTACTTTCCTGGCTTGTTCTTCGTCAGCGACCCTACAAGAAAACCGAGGTTGCACGCCATAGTTGCGGCTTTCCTCTTCAACGCTGAAACAGTTCAGGCGACTGCAGCCTCGATAGCGTGACGCAGCGCGATCAATCCCGCCCTCGGCGTCGCCGTGGAGATGAAGACGAATAACCCGGCGCCCATGATGCTGCAACGACTCGTAATCGCCAAATATTGCGCCTCGTTCAGGGTGGCGAAGCCATACGATGCGCCCGGGATTTTCGGATTGTCGAGGTGATCCTGGGTGATTTGCAGGAACAACCCGGTATTCGGTCCGCCCTTGTGCAATTGGCCGGTCGAGTGGAGGAAACGCGGTCCGTAGCCAAAGGTCGTTGCGATCTTGAGCCGGTTGCGCACAGCTGTGCGCATCCTGGCGATCTCGCGTTCGACCGTCGTGCCCGGAGTGACGTAGGCCATGATCGCGAAGTAGTCGTGCGGTTGGGCGAGTTTGAAAAAATTCCTTAGCGAACTGTCGAAGTCGCCGTCGGCGCCTCCGACCTCGGCCTTGAGCGTTGCCGGGAAGTAGAGGGCGAGGTTGCCGAAATGGCTATCGGGCGAGAGGGCCGGTAATTTCCCGGTGCGATCGAATTGCTTGAGCAGTCGCGCGGTTTTGTCCTTGCTTTCCTGCACGTTGGGCTGATCGAACGCATCGATGCCGAGGATCGAGCCGGCGGTGGCCGTCGCGATTTCCCAGCGCATGAATTCTTCGCCCAACCCGAGTTTGTCTTCGACCGCGATGCGCACGACCGGCGCGCCGGATTTCTCGAGGGCGGATACGGCACCATCCTGCGCGGGATCGAAGCCATCGTTCAGCCGGAGATAGGCAAAAATCCGGTCGTCGCCATAAACGCCCGGTGCGCCCACCGGTTCGTCGCTGATCGGTATCAGGCCCGTTCCATCCTTGCCGGTGCTTTCCGCGATCAATTGCTCGAGCCACAGCCCGAACGTTGCGATTGGGGGCGAGATAATAAGAGTGACCTAATCGCGGCCGGCGCGGAAAAGAGCACCGAGCGCGGCGCCGAGCGAGACGCCAGTATTTTTTTGACGCGAATAGATGCGGCCGAACTGTGCTGCATCCGCGTCGCACGGTCGAGCAACGCGTCCACGTCCATCCCGATTAGCGCGGCGGGCACCAGTCCGAAGTACGACAACGCGGAATAACGGCCGCCGATATCATGCGGATTCAAAAAGGTATGGCGAAAACTGTTCGGCGGCTGCGAGCTCCTCGAGGTTGGTGCCGGGGTCGGTGATAGCGACGAAGCTGCGCCCGGCCATAACTCCTTTGCGCGCTCTGACCCGATCGAAAAAATACGCGCAGTGCGACAATGTCTCGACCGTGCCGCCGGATTTCGTGGAAACGACAAAGAGGGTTTGCGCAATATCGACGCGTTTCTCGAGCGCCTCGAGTTGGGCCGGCACAGTGGAATCGAGCACGTGGAGGCGCGGGAAACCCGGCTCGCTGTAAAAGGTGCGCGCCAGGACCTCGGGGCACAGGCTCGAACCACCCATCCCGAGCAAAACGATGTCGCGGAAGCCGTCTTTGCGCACGCCCTCGGCAAAGTCGCGCAACGATGCCGCCTGCGCCGCCATCAGCGCGGGGACCGCGAGCCATCCGAGCGCGTTGGAGATGATCGCCTGATGGGCCGGGTCCTTCTTCCACAAGGTTGCGTCCTTGCGCCATAAGCGCGAGGGGAATTCTTCCTTATCCAGTTGCTTGTAATAGTCGTCGATCTGCTTCTGCCATGAGGCGGCGTGAATCTCCTGATGATTGAGCGAGGCGGCAACGATCGCGTCGCGGCGGCCCTTGATGACGGCGAGTAAATCGATGAAGGATTTGTTGAAGGAGTCGACCCCTTCTTTCTGCAACTCCTCACCAATTTCGTTCAGATCGATACCGATCGCGGCGAGGCGCTTGACGATCTCGCGAGCGCCGCCCAAGTCCTCGCTCGAGGGTTGAGCGCGGCTCGCCGTGGTCGCGATAGGCGTCCATGGTTGCCGGCGGCATCGTGTTGACGGTATCGGGGCCGATCAACTCCTGCACGTATTTGATGTCGCTATACGCGGGATTCTTGGTACCAGTCGAAGCCCACAGCGGGCGTTGGACCCGTGCGCCCCTTGGCCGCGAGCGCCTTGAAGCGATCACTGCCGAAGATTTCCTTGAAGCGCTGGTAGATAAGCCTGGTGCCTGCGATTGCCGCGGTACCGCGCAACGCCGCGATCGCTTCGTCGGCGCGAACCTTGAGCTTGTCGTCGAGTCGCTTGTCGACCAAAGTTTCGACACGGCTGACGAAGACGCTGGCGACCGAGGCGACGCGATCGATCGGATTGCCGGCCTTGCGCGCGCCTTTCGAGTCCGCGAATATATGCGTTGGCGATAGCCTCGTAGTGCGCGAGCTGAAAACATCAGGGTGACGTTGATGTACATGCCCTCGCTGATGAGTTGCTCGAAGGCGGGCACACCCGCCGGTGTGGCAGGCACTTTAATCATCAGATTGGGGCGGTCGATCAGCTTATGGTAGCGGCGCGCCGCGGCGAGGGTAGCCTCAGTTTCGTTGGCGAGCAGGGGCGAGACTTCGTAGCTGACGTAACCGGTGCGACCCTCGGTGCGATCGTAAATCGGCCGGAGGGCATCCGCGGCGGTTTTGATATCGGTCGTGGTGAGACCTTCATAAATGCGTTCGACGTCGTCGCCCGCCTCGACCAGTTGATGGAATTGTTCGTCATAAGCGGGGGAACCGCCGATGGCTTTTTCGAAAATCGTCGGGTTCGAGGTCATGCCATCGAGGCCGTCGTTATCGATCAGGCTACGAAACTCGGCCGAGGGCAGCAGATCGCGGCGAATATAATCGAGCCAGACGCTTTGACCGAGGTCGTGCGAGACCGCGCAAAGGGCTTTCAGGTTTACTCATTGTTGTCGCTCCCGGAGATCGACTCCGCACCGCTAAAAAATGAAAATTGCGATGTTCCAGCCCGCCCGGGTCTAACGCCCGAGCAGCCGGAGCGCCCGCTCCGCGACGTTCTCCGCGGTGAATCCGAAATGTTTCATCACGTCCTGATAGGGGGCGGATGCGCCGAACGTGGTCATGCCGATTACGTCGCCGTCCAGGCCGACCCAGCGATACCAGGACATCGGCGATGCCGCTTCGATCGCGAGTCTGCGCCGAATCGAGCGTGGCAGTACCGAATCACGATAGGCCGGGTCCTGCCGTGCGAACAGTTCCATGCTCGGCATGCTGACGATGCGCACGGCGCTGCCGCGTTTTTCGATTTCGGCCTTCGCGTCGACCGCCAGATGCACCTCGGAACCGCTCGCCATCAGGATTATGTCGGCGGTCTTGCCCGCGGTTTCGGTAAGAACGTAGGCGCCGCGCGCGAGGCCCGCGGCGGGCGCGACGATCGAGCGATCGAGGGTCGGAATCTTCTGGCGCAGAGCACCATCAAGACCGGGCCGCCTTTGTGGCTGACCGCGGTGCGCCAGGCCACGAGGCTTCGTTGGCGTCGCCGGGGCGAATAACCGTCAAGTTCGGGATCGCGCGCATCGCGGTTAGATGCTCGACCGGCTGATGGGTGGGACCGTCCTCGCCGACGCCGATCGAATCGTGCGTGAAGATGAAGATAACGTGAATGCCCATCAGCGCCGCGAGCCGAATCGACGCCGGCAGTAGTCGGTGAAGACGAAGAAACTCGAGCCGAACGGGATGAATCCACCATGGAAGGCGATGCCGTTCAGGATCGCACACATCGCGTGCTCACGAATGCCGAAGTGGAGATTGCGTCCGCTATAGTTGTCGCGGGCGAAGTCGCCGCCGTCCTTAATGTCGGTGAAGGTCGATTCGTTGAGGTCGGCGGCGCCGCCGAAGAGGTTCCATATGCGCTGCGCGATCGCCTGTTCGGCCTTGAGGCCGACTCGCGGGTGGCGAGGGAATCCTTGGGTGTGAAAACCGGAGGTCGCTATCCCATCCGGCGGGGAGTTCGCCGGCCAGCATCGCTTTCAATTCCGTGGCCTCTTGCGGATTGGCCTTGGCGTAGGTTTCGAATTCGCTATTCCATTTGGCTCGAAATCGGCGCCGCGATCGACGCATTGGCGAAACGCCGCCAGCGCTTCGTCGGGCACGTAAAAGTCCGGTTCGAGCGGCCATCCGTAGAATTTCTTGGTGAGTTTGACTTCCTCGGGGCCGAGCGGCTTTGCCGTGAGCCTCCGAGGTGTCCTGCCGATGCGGACTGCCGTAACCGATGTGGCTGCGCACGCGAATCAGCGAGGGGCGGTCCTCTCGGCGATTCCGTTTTCGATCGCGCGCGCAGCGCGTCCAGATCATTGGCGTCCCGCACCGCCTGCGTATGCCAGCCGTATGCGTCGAAACGTTTATTGACATCTTCGGAAAAGGAGATCGCGGTATGCCCGTCGATCGTGATGTGGTTGTCGTCGTAGAGATAGACGATGTTACCGAGCCCGAGGTGTCCGGCGATCGATGCCGCCTCGCTCGAAATCCCTTCCATCAGGTCGCCATCGCCGACGATGGCGAATATACGACGATCGAACAGGGCTTCATTGGAGCGCTTGAAGCGGGCGCCTGATGCTTGGCCGCAATCGCCATCCCGACACCGTTACCGAAACCTTGCCCCAAGGGTCCGGTCGTGGTCTCGACGCCGGGAGTCAAATGGCTATTCCGGATGGCCCGGGGTTTTGCTGCCGAACTGGCGAAAGCGCTTCAGTTCGTCGAGCGGCAAGTCGTAGCCGGTGAGATAGAGGAGGCATAGAGCAGCATCGAGCCGTGTCCGGCGGACAATACGAAGCGATCGCGACCATGCCAGTGCGGATTCTTCGGGTTATGACGCAAAAAACGCGTGAAGATGAGAAACGCCGACGGCGCCATCCCCATCGGCATCCCGGGATGGCCCGAGTTGGCCTTTTGCACCGCGTCGATCGCGAGGACGCGAATCGAGTTCACGCAGAGCTGGTCAAGATTCGATGAGCCGACAGTTTTAGGTGCGGTTGCCAAGATCTCCCCTTTATATGGCCTCGCCGGTCGCCGAGAATCGCCCCTTGTTGCGAGTCATGCGCAACGCCGGCAGATTCAACGCGACAATTCAGAGGGCGTAACGTTCACTGGCGCGCGTCACGGGATCTACCATTCGGTGTCGGGATCGTCTTTCGGGTCGCCCGCCTTGTGACGCATGAAATTAACGGTTTCTTTGGCCGTGCCCTTATCGCCGAAGTTGAGCGCCTGGCTGAATCGATCGGCAATCATCCGCATCATATAACCTTCGCCAGGGTCCAGTTCGCTGGCCAGCGCCGCCAAACGTCCCATCGCGGTGCGAATCGAATCGATCGCGGCGGCCATATCGCCTTTACCGCGGCTGGCCGCGGCCTCGGCCAGCTTCGCGCGCACCTCGGCAATGACGGGGCGTGCGTTGGGACCGACCGTAACTTCGAGCTCGCGCAGGCTCTCGCCGAGTCTGACAAACGAATCGAAGTCGTCGGGCGCGGGTGTCATGTCCAGATTGTCCCACCAAAATCAGGAGCCAAGCAAGATTATCAGCCCGACTCCGCGGAGGTGAATGCACACCGAGGCCGTCGGGGGGCCTCCCCTGCGGGTCGATGTTTTCACTTCAGGCTTCTGCTAATGTCATTAAATTGGCTACGGACAACGCGCCCGGAGGAAAAGGCTCCAAGATGAGAGGACATGTTGACCGCCGCGTGGTGGTGACCGGAACCGGCCTCGTTACCCCGTTGGGGACGGGGGTCGAGAAGAATTGGGATGCGCTCATGGCGGGTCGTTCCGGGATCGGTCCGATCACGCGTTTCGACGCCGCGGATTTCAATTCGCGGATCGCGGGAGAAGTACGCGATTTCGACCCGCTCGATTGGATCGAGAAGAAAGACATCAAGAAGATGGACCTTTTCATCCAGTATTCGATGGGCGCGGCGGAACAGGCGATGCGCGAATCGGGGCTAAAGATCGACGAGAATAACGCCGATCGGGTCGGCGTGCTGATCGGTGTTGGTATCGGCGGCCTGTGCACGATCGAAGAGAACCACCTGAGCTTCCTGGACACGCGGCTCAAGCGGATCACGCCCTTTTTCATCCCGAAGCTGATCGCCAACCTGGCGCCCGGCCATATCGCGATTCGCTTTGGCGCGCGCGGCGAGAACGTCGCGACCACCAGCGCCTGCGCCTCGGGCAGTCATGCGATCGGCGAGGCCTACCGGATGATCCGTCACGGCTATATGGACGCGGCGATAACAGGCGGCGCCGAGGCCGCGCTGACGTCGCTGGGTGTCGGTGGATTCGTCGCGATGCGCGCATTGTCGACACGCAACGAGAGTCCCGAAGGAGCCAGCCGCCCATTTGATCGCGAGCGCGACGGTTTCGTGATCGCGGAGGGGGCGGCGGCCCTGATTCTCGAAGAACGCGACGCGGCATCGCGCGTGGCGCAAAAATTCTCGCCGAAATCGTCGGATACGCCTCGAACGCCGACGCCTATCACATCACTTCGCCGTCGCCGGAAGGGCAGGGCGCGGCGCGATGCATGCGGCTTTGCCTATCGGACGGTGAGATCAACCTGGGCGAGGTCGATTACATCAAGGCGCACGGCACCTCGACGCCGCCGGGCGATCTCGCGGAGACCCAGGCGATAAAGACGGTATTTGGCGAGCACGCGGCGAAAATCGCGGTCAGCTCGACCAAATCGATGACCGGCCATACGCTGGGCGCTGCCGGCGCGATCGAATCGGTCTACACGGTTTTGGCGATCGATCGGGGCATGCTGCCACCAACTATCAACTACGAATATCCAGACCCTGAATGCGATCTGGATTACGTGCCGAACCGAGCGCGGCCGGCAAAAATTCGCCTGGCTCTGAACAATTCTTTTGGCTTTGGCGGCACCAACACGACGTTGGCCTTCCGGCCGGCCGTCGCGCAATAAGCGGACGTTTTTAATGGGTTCGAGAATCGTTGCCACCGGGCGCGCTACGCCGCGCTCGACCATCACCAATTTGGATCTGAACGGCGCATGGAGACGTCGGACGAATGGGTTCGTACCCGTACCGGCATCGCGCAGCGCCAGGTCATCTGCAGCGGCGAGTCGCTGGTTGAAATAGCGGCGGAAGCGAGTCGCAGCGCCTTGTCGCGCGCCGGGATGAAGCCGACCGAACTGGAGGCGATCGTCGTCGGCACGGTTTCGTCGGATTACGGCTTCCCCTCGTTCGCCTGCCAACTGCAACATAAGCTGGGGATCGACACGATTCCCGCCTTCGACGTGGCCGCGGCCTGTTCGGGCTTTATCTACGCGTTGAGCGTGGCCGACGCTTCGATGCGCGCGGGTGAATGGAGCCGGGTGCTGGTGATCGGCGCCGACGCGCTCTCCACGATGGTCGATTGGAACGATCGCGCGACCGCGGTGCTCTTCGGTGACGGCGCCGGCGCGGCCATTCTGGTGAGCGAAAGCGGACCGCGTGGCGTGCTCGGCAGTTTGTTACGATCGTCGGGCGAGTATTGGGATCTGCTGTCGGTGCGCAACCGCGGGATCCAGACCACGATGGACGCCGAAGTGCGACGTAATGCTGACGATGCGATCAAGATGAAGGGTCCCGAGCTGTTCAAAATCGCCGTCAAGAGCATGGAAGATGTGAGTCGCAAGGTCGCGGATCGCGCAAAGATTCCGCTCGAAGAGATCAGCCTTATCGTGCCGCATCAGGCCAACCTGCGAATCATCAACGCCGTCGCTCAACGGCTCGGGCTCGGCGCCGACAAGGTCTATACGAACGTCGATCGATACGGGAATACGTCGGCGGCCTCGGTGCCGATTGCCCTGGACGAAGCGCTCGAGAACGGACGCATTCACGACAACGATCTCGTGATGCTGAATGCGTGCGGCGGCGGTTTGACCTGGGGTGCGAATCTGCTGCGCTGGTAAGCCCTTCGCGAGCTTCGCGGCTTTACATTCGGCAGTGCTTCGCGCAAATGTCGTGTAGCACTTGAGCTTTGGTCGAAAGCCGTGGGCACGCACAAAATTGTCGATGGAAGGCTGACGGTTAAAGACGTCGAACTTGAAGTTTTTCATCAAGGTTCGGGACCGGCGCTGTTGCTGCTGCACGGCGGAAACGGTCTCGATCATCGCGCCGATTTCCTCGAGCTCTCTCCCGCTATTTTGAAGTAATCGCTCCATCGCATCCGGGCTTCGGCCGCAGCGCGCTGCCGGATCGCTTCGACAGCGTCGACGATCTCGCTTACCTCTATCTGGATCTCGCCGACGCCCTCGATCTGCATGACGCGGTGCTGATGGGTTCTCGCTTGGGGGATGGATCGCGGCGGAAATTGCCGTGCGCTCGAGCGCTCGCTTCTCCCGGTTGGTACTGGTCGGACCGGTGGGTATCAAGGTGGGAGATCGCGAGCAGCGCGATATCCCCGACATCTTCGCCACTTCGCCTGACGAGGTTACCAGGTGGCCTTCCACGATCCGGCTAAGGCGGCGCTCGATCTCGCCTCGCTGACCGATGAGGAGTTGCGGATCATCGTGCGCAATCGCGAGGCGTTGGCGCTCTATACCTGGGAGCCGTACATGCATAGTCCCAAGCTGCGCTATCATCTGGACCGCATCACGATACCGACACTGATGCTGCGCGGCGCGAGCGACGGGTTGGTCAGCCAGGCTTATGCCGAAGCCTATACGAGGCTCATTCCGAACGCGCGACTTGAAGTTATCCAGGAGGCTGGCCATGCGCCCGAGATCGAACAGCCGCGAGAATTCGTGGATCGCGTTATCGCGTTCGCGCGTGTCTAGCGGGGTTTGCCGCAGGCGTCGCAATGAGGACCTGGTTCTTTACCGAGACCGCTTATCCGTATTTGCCCGACGCCTACGAATCGATCCGCGTAGTGCTGCCGAACCGTATTTACAATCCGCGCGTCGGTGCCGAGCTATACCATCGGTACATCGACGAATGGCTCCATGCCGAGGATGCCGGCCTCGACATCATGCTCAACGAACATCATCAGACGGCGACTTGTCTGGACCCGGCCGCGCCGATCATGCTGGGGGATCCTCGCCCGCGAGAGCAAAAAGGCCAGGTTGCTGATCCTCGGCAATCCCATCGCGAATCGGCGCCAGCCGGTGCGCGTCGCCGAAGAGATGGCGATGGTCGACAATCTCCGCGCGGGCGCGTCGAGGTCGGCTTCGTGCGCGGCGTGCCGTACGAAATTTCCGCCGTCAATTCCAGTCCAGTCAGGATAGCGAGCGCTTCTGGGAGGCCCACGACCTGATCATGAAGGCCTGGACGACGCACGACGGGCCTTTCAGTTGGGAGGGCCGCTACTTTCATCATCGCCAGGTGAATATCTGGCCTCGCCCGTACCAGGAACCGCATCCGCCCGTCTGGATCACTTCACTGAGCCCGGGCAGTATTCCGGCGATCGCCAATCATCGTTACGTCGCCGCGACTTTCTTACCGGGTTTGCGGCTCGAAAGCGATTTTCGACACGTATCGCGATCGGGCCCGCGAGACGGGATGGGAGGCGATGCATGAACGATCGTTTAGCCTATGCCGCGCTCGTTTATGCCGGCGAGACCGATGAAGAGGGATTTGCCGGGGCGCGGAAATTGATGTGGTACCTCGACGTCGAACAAGTCGCGCCGCAGTTCATCAACCCGCCCGGCTATGTGTCTACCGCAGTCGCGGCCAAGGCGCTGCGCAATGGCGGTTCGCTCTACAAATACGACAAGCCCGATCTCGAGAGTTTGATTGCACCAGGGGATTGTCTTCGCCGGAAATCCGGACACAGTCTTTCGACAGATCAAAACTCTCTATGATTACAATGGCGGTTTCGGCCATCTGCTGGTGATGGGACAAGCAGGCTTTCTCGACAATAAGGAGACTCTTGGCGGAATCGATATGCTCGCGAAGGAAGTGTATCCGCGTCTCAAGGAGCTGAAGTCAGGCCGGGCCAATGATCGATGGAATGGTGCCATGGCCGTCCGCTGTCGCCGCGCGATACGTCGAGCGTGGTTATTGGCAGGGCGTCCCGATCGGGCGGGCTTTCGACCAGTCGGTACGGCGTCATGCCGACCGCGAGGCGGTCATCGACGGAGATCGCCGGATTGGCTATCGCGAACTCGGGCGCGCCGTCGATCGGATGGCGCTGCATTTCGCCAGCCGCGGCATCGTCCGGGACGCCGCGTGATCTTTCAACTGCCTAACAGCCTCGAATGCGTCATCTCGTATTTCGCCTGCCTCAAGGTGAGCGCGATTCCGGTCGCCTGCCTCCCCGCCCATCGGCACACCGAAATCGAACATCTGGGGCGGTTTACCGAGGCCTACGCCTGGCTCATTCCCTCGGAGTATCGCCGGTTCGATCACGTCGCGATGGCCGATGAGTTACGCGAATCGTTGCCATCGATGCGCGAGATTATCGTCGTTGGTGACCGTGCGGCGGCGAGAATGACACTGTTTTCGGACTTGGCTGCCGATGCGATCGAAGAGCGGGCGGCTGTTCCGGCTTTGGATCGCTTGACGCCCAAAGGTTCCGATCCGCGGTTTTCCAGCTTTCTGGTGGCAGTACGGGATTACCCAAGGTCATTCCGCGCTCGCACGACGACTACCTCTACAACTCGGGCCTGCTCGCCTCGCGCTCGGGTTTCCATCCTGACGGCGTCGCGCTCGTGGCGATTCCGATGATGCACAACTTTCCGCTCGCCGGGGCGGTGCAGCCAGGTCTTCTGGCTGGCGCCAGGATCGTACTCGCCAACAATAACGACCCGGAGACGGTTTTTCGCTTGATCGAGCGCGAGCGGATCACCTGGATTTCCGCAGTTCCCGCGATGGTAGTGGGTTGGCTCAACGATCCCGCCATCAGCCGCGCTGATCTCTCGTCGCTCACCTCGCTTGCCGTCGGCGGCTCCCGATTGAACCCCGAACCCGCGCGTCGGGTGCTCGACGAAATCGGGCCGGTACTCACGCAGGTTTATGGGATGGCCGAAGGATTGTGCTGTGCAACCCAGCCGGAGGATCCGATCGACGTGATCGTCCAGACGCAAGGGCGTCCCATTTCCGAGGCCGACGAGTTCAGAGTCATTGATGATGACGACCACGACGTTGCCGCGGGGGAGCTTGGTGAGCTGGTCACGCGCGGTCCGTATACAATCCGCGGTTATTACAACGCATCGGATCACAACAAAACGGCCTTCACTCCCGACGGTTACTATCGGACCGGCGATATGGTGCGACTCCATCCGAGCGGGAATTTCATCGTAGAGGGACGCCGCAAGGATCTGATCAATCGTGGCGGCGAGAAAATCAGTGCCGAAGAAATCGAAAATTTAATCCTGACCCATCCGTCGGTGCAGAACGCCGCCGTAGTCGCGATGCCCGACGCGGTCCTGGGCGAGCGCGCATGCGCCTACGTGGTGCTGCGCGCCGGCACGACCTTGGACTTCAAGCAGTTGTCGAATTTCCTCGAGGCCAAGCGTATCGCCCGCTTCAAGCTGCCGGAGCGACTCGAGATGGTTTCCCAGATGCCGGCGACGGCGGTGGGTAAAATCTCGAAGAAAGAGTTGCGCGACGACATCGCGCGAAAACTCGCGGACGAAGGAGGATCGTAACCATGGCCGAAGTCCTCGACGAGATCCGCGATACTTACGCGCTTTGGGGTATAGAGTTGGGCGTCGCCACCTACGGTACATACTATCGACTACGATGCGGCCGCTGCGGAAGTCTGCTCGGATGTGTCGGGGATAAGTTGCTGCCGGGGATGGCGACCGAGATGCTCCACGGCCAGTTTGAACTGTATGCCGCCGGACTAATGGGATGCAGGTGCGGATATCAGGCCGAGCGAGCCGCCGCGATGGATCCGGCGCGAGCGGAAGCGGCACGCACGAACCTGGCCTGAGATGATAGACTAAGTATCGCGCCCGGTCCGTGGGCGAGGAGCGCTACGATGGCCTACAACGACGGCGAATTCGACAATCTTGGCACGGCCGCGGAAAGCCAGCGTGACCGCGGAGGCGGACTGTGGCCGTTCTGGCAGGCCGCCTACGCCAAGGGCGATCCGCTTCCTGATTTGAGCTGCAAAGTCGACCGTCCGCGCCATAATTTCGACGAGGGAGACACTCTGCCCGAGGACTACCGGGCTCTCTTGATGAAAATGCTGCGCCATGAGGGTGAACGCGCAGGGAACAAGAGCTTTCTGGGCCTGATGAGCACCTGTCTGGAGACGGCGGAAACCCTCGCGCCGACGCCCGAGGCCAAGCTGATCAAATCCGAATATCTGGCCGAGGAGTTGAAGCATGCAATCATGTTTCATCGTCTCGCCGTCGGACTCGACAAGGACTTCGCACTCCGCGACGTTCCTTACGCTCACTATGCGTTCCACATGCCCAAAGAAACCTGGGCCGACGACGCCTTCTTTCATTTTCTGATCGATCTGAATGGAGCTTTTCACGCGCGCGACTGGCGCGAATCGAGTTACGTGCCGCTGCGCAAAATCTCCCGCACGGTCGAACGCGACGAGTTTGGCCATTCCGAGATGGGATTTTTCTTCCTGAAGGAAATTTGCAACGAAAGAAAAGGGCGGCTTCTCGTCCAGGCGCTGCTCCCCAAGTGGTACGCTGCGGCGCTCGATATGTTCGGACGTTCCGATTCGCCCAACACCCCGAAATTTATCCAATGGGGCCTCAAAAGTCGCGGGAACGCGGAGATCAGGGAGGCATACAAGTCCTACGTCGACGGCAAGCTGTTGGCATTGGATCTCGAGATACCCGATGAGCGCAAAAATCGTCGCTTTCTGTGACGGCCTCGCTCCCCATCCGCCATGTTTTCCGCTCTGATACCTATTGTTCTTTTCGCCCTGCCGCGCGCGCTTATCAAGCAAATCATCGTGAGCGTGATAGTTGAGCGACCCGGTCGAAAAGCTGTTTGAGCGACGTTTGATCGTCGTGCTCGGCAAAGGTGGCGTGGGCCGTACCAGCGTGAGCGGCGCGCTCGCGATACTCGCAGCGCGGCGTGGGCTACGTACCCTTTTGATGGAGACCGATCCGGAAACCCCGCTCGCCTTAGGCTTCGGAAAAAGGACCGGCTTCGCGCCCTCGCGCCTTCGCGAGAATTTTTGGGGAATGTTGCTTGGCGGGCAGGAATCGCTCGAGGATTACCTGGCAAAGGTAGTACCGCGACCGGTTCTGCGGATGGTTTTCGCGAGTTCGCTATACCAATATTTCGTCAAAGCCGCTCCCGCCCTGCGCGAACTGACGATGATGGGAAAGATTTTCAACGAGATCGAGCGTCGTGGCGTCAACGAGCCGCGCTGGGATCTGATCATCTTCGATGCGCCCGCGAGCGGTCAGGCCATCAGCATGTTGCAGATGCCGTTCGTCGCGCGCGAAAGCTTTGGCGCAAGCCTGGTCGGGCGCGAGGCGACGGAGGTCGGACATTTCTTTCGCAATCGCGAGCTGTGCGCGATGGTCGTGGTGGCGACGGCGGAGCCGCTCGCGATGACCGAGACACTGGAACTCCATCGTCAGCTTGCAAAGTTGCAACTCGAAACCACCGCCGTGTTTTTCAATGGCGTTAGCAAGGCGACCTTCGAGAACGTGGATATTACTCGAATGATCCGGCGCGGATCGCGCCAGCCCGCACTTAAGCAAGTCGGCCATCTCGCGGAGATTGCACGATCGGAGCTGAAACGCAGGAATCGGGAACGCCGCGCACTGGAGATTCTGCGACGTCAGATCGGTGCGCCCATGATCGTTTTGCATGACTCCCCAGGTCTGTCGGGTACGGGATTGTTGGCGGACTTGAGCCTGCAGTTGGCTCCTGCTTCCGAAGCCATGACCGCCCCCGCCGCCGAAGGGATAGCGGTGATCCAGCGTCAGCCAATTTCATTGAGACGAAAAAGTACGCTGGCGTCGAAAAGCCCCAACAGAATTAGGCTCTGGTTACGGGCTTCCAAATGGCGATCCACTCGCGACGCTGAGCCCAAAGGATAAGATGAGCGAATCGACCCGCAAAAGCGAATCAACCGCGAAACCGGCGCGAGAGCCATGGATTATCCGCACTATGCCGGTTTCGGTCGATGCGCGCGACGCGAATCGTCGGTTTTTGCGCAACTTGAAGGAAGGCCAGCGCGGTCTTTCGATCGCTTTCGACCTCCCTACGCAAAACGGCTACGACCCCGATGCGCCCGTGTGCTGCGCGGAGAAGTGGGCAAGGCGGGCGTGTCGATCTTCATTGGCGTGACATGGAACAGCTTCTCGACGGCATCCCGCTCGGCGAAGATCAACACCTCGATGACGATCAACGCGACCGCGCCGTTCCTGCTCGCGCTCTATCTGGTAACCGCGGAAAAGCATGGAGTGCCCTGGGAAAGAATTGCGCGGAACGACCCAGAATGATCTGATGAAGGAGTTCGTCGCCCGCGGGACCTCGATCTTCAATCCCGAGTCTCGTTTCGAATGTCGACCGAGATGATCTCGTTTTGCGGTCGAGCACGTGCCCAACTGGAATCCGATCAACTGCTGCGGCTATCACTACATGGAAAGCGGGGCGGGGCCGGCCGAGGAGATTGGCATACTCCTTTGGCAATGCCCTGATGATTCTCGATGCTCTGCGGCCGCAACTGGCGCCGCGGCGTTCGAGCAGACCGTTCGGCGGATCTCGTTCTTCATCAATAGCGGTATCGAACTGGTGCCGGAAATTTGCAAGGTCCGCGCATACTTCAAACTGTGGCGTGAACTCTGCCGGGAAGAGTACGGGATCTCAGATGTCGCTTTCGTGCCGGATGCCAGGTCGGTCGCTGACTCTCACCGAGCAGCAGCCCGAAGTTAATATCATCAGGGTCGCCTACGAGGCGTTGCCGGTCGTGTTGTCGGCGAAGCGCGAGTCAACGCGCTGCAATTGCCGGGTTTTCGCGAAGCCATGGCGCTGCCGGATGAAGCCGAACAACTGATCGGGCTCCGTACGCAGCAGGTCTTGATGCACGAGACCGGAATCGGCGGTTACGGCGATATTTTCGAAGGCTGGGATGATCGAAAACTGACCGACGAGACCGTGGAACGGCGCGCGTCGATCAGCGATAAATTGCGCGAGGCCGGCTATTCCAGCGCGATCTTGATTGTCGGTGGCGGAGTTGACACGCTTGCTGTCGATCGGCAGCGTGACTCGAGACCGGCGACATCGTTCAGATGGGGGTCAATGCGTTCGCGGCGAAATCGGACTGATAGCGCGTCTCCACCGCCGACAAGTCGATCGATTACGCGGCGCTAGAGCGGGAACGTATCGGAATCGCTCCGAGAATGGCGTACGCGGCCGCGACGAAACGGCCGTGGCGCATGTGCGCGAAAGGCTACATCACGCGGCGGTGAGGGGCGCGCTTAATACGATGGAATCGACGCTCGAACTTGCCCGGACGGGCGGTACGATCGGGGAATGGACCACAACCATCGAGCAGGCGCAACGCGCGGCCGCTATATACCCCGATTCTCGATCCAGTGCGCCGTCGGCGCGTTTAAGGTCCTATGGCCAGCCGTACAGATACGAATCGCGCTCGGTAAAGCCGGACTCGACGGCCATATCAACGCCGTCAAGCTGCTCGCGCATGCCTGCATGCAGGCAGGGATGGAAGTTATCCTTGCCGGATTCAAGCAAACCCCCGCGCAATTCGTAGAGACGGCTCTGCAGGAGGACGTGACGTGCTCGCAATAAGCAGCCTCGCTGGTGCGCATATGGAGATCGCACGAGAGCTTTCTTGCTTTGCTCAAACAACACGGCGCGGATGACGTAAAATTGGTGATCGGCGGGATTATACCCGAGCAGGATCGGGGGCTGCTGATTGAGATGGGCGTCCGCGCGGTCTTCACGCCCAAGGACTCGAGCCTCGGTGCAATCGTTGAACGGATCGTCGCGATCAGTGCGGATTAAGCTATCGTAGTCTGCTAAAAGTTGTTGCGTGTGGCGGGAGGTGTTGGGATGAGATACTGGAAGCTTGCCCTGTTCGCGATTGCCGCGACGATCTTTGTCGGTGCTCCGTTTTCAATCGCGCGAGCCGTTGAACCGCGTCCCTGGCTTTGTCGCGACAAGCCGGTGTTCTCCTCCGACAAACCGATGACCTACGACGCCGCGAACAGCGGCGGAGGACGCTGGGTCATTACCTTCATGCACTTCGATCTGACTGGTGGCCGATGACGGCTTCACCGTCGAATCCACCAACGATTTGGCCGGTCACACGAGCGGCACGCTTGCTCCCGGTCAGTGGTATGCCGTTGCCCTCTATCGCGAGGGCAGCCACTGGATTTGTCCGGGCAACGCGCGCGAGAGCGACAAGCAAGCTGCCGATGTCGTCAGCAGCCTGTGCTATGGCGAGGACGAAGGCTCCTGCCCGGTCAAGCTTACCGTACGCGTCTCCGCCAGTGGGCATTCCGTCTCACCGCAATAGTAAGCGCAATTGCCCGTAATGGCCTCGAGGCCCCGGCGTCCTCGACCATCACGGCGAGGGGGATCGAAAATTAGCCAACCCAGTTGCAGCGTCGGGGCGTCACGCGCGCACATCCTCGGCGGATGCTCGGCGCGACGATCTTCGCGCTAGTCCTTCTAACGCTCTGCCAATCGAAATTTTCGCGCAGGATACGCCCACCATTGTCTCGTTTTCGCCGCAGGGGACGGTAAAACAGATTCGCCAGGTGGCCGCGCGATTTTCGCAGCCGATGGTTCCGCTGGGCGATCCGCGCGTCAACAAATCTCCCTTTCAAGTAGATTGCTCCGCGCATGGTGTCGCGCGATGGATCGACAGTCGCACCTGGTCCTACGATTTCGACCATGATCTGCGGGCGGATGTCAGTTGCAACTTCACCCTAAGCCCGGCCTCAAGACCCTGGCCGGATCAGGTTTCACGGTCCGGCCGCGCTACGTCTTCAACACCGGCGGTCGGCCTCGGTGGTCGAGGCTAACCCGTGGGTGGGAAGCGACGAGATAGACTCTCGGCAAGCCTTCATCCTGGTACTCGATGCGGCGCCCGACGAACAGTCGATACTCGATCATGCCGATTTCGCGGTGGACGGCATGCCCCAACGAGTCGGCGCTTCGCTCATTACCGGCGCCGATCGCGATCTGTTGCTCAAGCGCTTCGCTGATTTCGTTAATCATCGCCCGGTGGTGATCGTGCAGGCTCGGCAAGCCTTCCCGATGCTACTGCTGTCCGCCTGATCTGGGGAAAAGGCATCAGGACGCAAAGTGGAATTGCGACCGATCAGGATCAGATTCTCAACTTCAAGACGCGGCCGCCCTTCGAGGCAAACTTCCGCTGCGAACGCGAAAGCTCCAAGGCTGGATGTATTCCCGTTACTCCCATGTCACTCGCATTTTCGGCGTCCATCTCGATGGATACGGCGAAGCAGATTGCCCTGGTCGGTCCGGGCGGGACTCGGCAGGCTCCCGATTTCGGCTCCGATTCGAATCAAACCGACGTTCGAGTGGTCAAGTTCAAACCCCCGTTTCAGGACTCTCCGCACAATACCGAATCGAGTTGCCCGACGGCATGACCGACTTCAATCATCGCCCGCTCAGCAACGCTTCCCGTTTTCCATTGACCGTGATGACGGACGAATTTCGCCGCTGGCAAAATTCGCCGGTACGCTTCGGCATTATGAGGCGGCCGATCCGGTGGTGCCGGTTACTGTCCGCAATCTCGAGCCGGAACTCGAAGGCGCGCGCTTCGATGTGAAAGGCAGTCCCCCGGCGACGATCTCATCGGTGCGCGAGCTGCTCGATCGTATCGACGCGACCTTCTGGAAAGTCCCGACTCCCGACGCGCGTACCACTCTCACCTGGTTGAATCGCGTCGCCGACGCAAAGCGCCATTACTCCGTATTTGCCGGAACCGAAAGCGGCGCAAAATCTTTCGAGATGCCCAAACCCAACGGGGCCAAGGCCTTTGAGGTAGTGGGAATTCCTTCTCGATCACCCCGGTCTCTATATTGTTCAGCTTAAGAGCGCGCACTTGGGCGCCGTGCTGCTTGGCAAAAACGTTCCGATGTACGTTCCCACCGCGGCTGGTCACCGATCTTCGGTGCATTTCAAGCAGGGTAATCAGAATTCGCTTGTCTGGGTCACCTCCCTGGAACGGGCTCGGCCGGTCGGTGGTGCAAAGGTCAGTATCGCGGACTGCAACGGAACGGTGCTGTGGAACGGCACGACCGATTTTCGCGGTATCGCGCTGGTTCCCCGACTCGACGCGATCGATCATCCGCCGCGATGCGCGCAGCCGGACACTCCGCCAAATTCCGATTTCTATACCACCCAGACGATCGCGCTTCGCGACCTCCGCGAGGGCTTGCTGGTAACGGCGACCAGCGGCGACGATTTCAGCTTCGTTCATTCGAGTTGGCGCTACGGAATTGAATCGTGGCGCTTCAATCTGCCAACCGAATGGCAACCGCTCAACTTTGCTGCGCACACCGTGCTCGATCGTCCGCTGTTTCGCGCCGGCGAAACCGTCCACATGAAGCATTTTATCCGCGCGAGGACGCTCGACGGATTTTCGATCGCTCACGGCGGGCGCCGGGTTTGGTCGCCTCCGGATTGAGCGGCGTACGCCGGGCGCGGTGGAAAATTACGAGATTCCGCTCGGCTGGAATGCCGCCGGGATCGCGGAGAACAATTGGGACATCCCCAGGGATGCGAAACTCGGCGAATACACCATCCACGTTCTCGCAAGAAAGCGTCCGGCGCTGCCGCTGATTCATCACAGGAGTCGGATCAGTTCCGAATCGGCGAGCTTCCGCGTCGAGGAATTCCGCGTCCCGCTGATGAAAGCGGCGGTGCGGATGCCGCCCGGGCCGCTGGTCGGGGTCACGCAGGTTCCGGTCGATTTGAGCGCCGAATATCTGTCCGGCGGCGCGGCCAAGGGTTTGCCGGTTGGCCGCTGCAAACGCAGATCGATCCCAATGCCACGGTCTCGTTTCCTGATTTCGACAACTTCGTGTTCGCCAACGGCGCGGTCAAGGAAGGGACCGTCAGCAGCGAGTCCGAAAATGGCGAGGTTCAAAACCAGGGAGTAAAACAGCTCAGCGCGATTGTCCTCGGTCCGACCGGTGGCGCCCAGTTGACTATCGCCAATATTCCGCGCAGTGCGACGCCGGTTGATTTGCACGCCGAGATGGAGTTTCGCGATCTTATCGGCGAAGTGCAGACGGTCGCGAACACCGCGACGATTTGGCCCGCCAAATGGCTCGTAGGAATTCGCACGGATGACTGGGCTTTCGCCCGGCCAAGTCCGACTGCGCGTCGCCGTCGTCGGTGACGGCGGCAAGCCGGTGGCCAACGCTCCCGTCAGCGTCGACATCTTCAGCCGCAAACGCTTTTCGTATCGTCAAAGGCTGGTCGGCGGCTTTTACGCCTACGACAACACCGTAGTGACGCAGCGTGCGGGCCAACTCTGCGCCGGTACCACCAACGATCAGGGCTTGCTGTTTTGCGATGCGAAGCCGCCGACAACCGGCGAGGCCGTCGTTCAGGCCTCCGTGCGGGATGACGCGGGAAATCGCAGTGTCGCCAACTCCGACGTTTACATTCCGGGTCCCGATCGCTTGTGGTTTGCTCCCCGCGACGAAAATCGCATGGACGTGTTGCCGGAGAACCGCAATACGAGCCAGGAGATGTCGCACGCTTTTGCAGGTGCGGATGCCCTTCGCCGAGGCCACCGCGCTGGTGACCGTCGAACGCGAGGGTGTGATCGCCGCCTCGGTCATCCATCTCTCCGGTCACAATCCGGTAATTACTCTTCCGATCCGTGCCTACGAGCCCAACGTTTTCGTCTCGGTGTTGGCGATTCGCGGACGTATCGATCGATTCAACCCACCGGCCTGCTGATTTGGGGAAACCCGCCTTCCGTCTCGGTATCGCCGAGATTCGTGTCGGATGGCGCGCCAACCGCCTTAAGGTTACGGTCACGCCCGATCGTACGGTCTATCGAGTTCGCGATCGGGCGCGCGTCAAAATTATGGTGAGGACTTCGACTGAAGAATTCCGCCGCCGGATTCCCAGGTAGCAGTCGCCGCGGTTGACCAGGGGCTGCTCGAACTGGCCGATAACGACACCTGGAAATTGCTCGACGCGATGATGGCAGGCGTCCCGTACGAGGTTGATACCTCGACGGCGCAGATGGAGGTCGTCGGCAAACGTCACTACGGGCTCAAGGCGCTGCCGCCGGGCGGAGGTGGCGGACGCCAGATCACGCGCGAGTTGTTCGATACCTTGCTGCTGTGGAAAGCGACCGTTCCGCTGGACGCGAATGGCGACGCCTCGGTGGAAGTACCGCTCAACGATTCGCTTACCAGTTTTCGGATCGTTGCGATCGCGAGCGTCGGCTCGAGTCTTTTCGGAACCGGTTCGACGCTGATCCAATCGACGCAGGATACTCTCGATCCTCCGGGCGTCTCGCCGATTATTCGCGCGGGCGATTCCTTCGACGCTCAATTCACCATTCGCAACGCCTCGCAAAAGCCCTTTTCCGCCGACGTTTCCGGACGAATCGAAGGCCTTACGCTGCAACCCGCGCCGCAGAAGGTCGATTTGGCTCCGGTTGACGGCAAAATTCTCGACTGGAAAGTCGATGTTCCGTCGCGGGTCTCGCAACTGAAATATCTGGTCTCCGCCGTGGTCGCGAATGGACCCTCCGATCATCTGGCCGTCACCCAGCGCGTGCTGAATCCGGTTCCGGTCCGTACCTACCAGGCAACGTTGTTGCGAGTCGACAAGCCACTAAGCCAGCCCGTTATGCTCCCGGCCGGGGCGCTCGCCGGCGAGGGCGATATCCAACTCGCCTTGAGTCCGTCTCTCGCGAGTGGGCTCGACGGCGTGCGCGAGTGATGCGTGCCTATCCCTATGTCTGTCTCGAGCAACGAGTTTCGCGCGCGGTCGTCTTGCGCGACGCCGGAATGTGGCGTGCGATTGTGGCCGACTTGCCCGATTATCTCGATTCCGACGGCCTGCTCAAGTCTTCCCGGACATGCAGCAGGGTAGCGATGTCCTTACCTCCTACGTGATGTCGATTGCACATGACGCGGGGCTGTCGATTCCGCAACAGACCGAAGCCGCGATGGTCAAAGGATTAACTGGTTTTATCGATGGTTCGGTAGTGCGCTACGGCGCGGTTGCGACCGCCGATTTGCCTCTGCGAAAAATCGCGGCCATCGACGCTCTCGCCCGCTTCGGCAACGCCAATTCTTCGATGCTCGGCAGCATCACGATCGATCCGAATCCGTGGCCCGACCTCACCATGATTCAATGGTGGGACATCCTGCTGCGCCTGTCCGACGTCCCCGACCGTGCGCGCCAGCTCACCGAAGCCGGTCAGATTATGCGCGCGCGCATCAATTGGCAGGGCACGGGTGCTCACCTGACGGGTCAGCGGATGTGGTGGCTGATGAGCGATTCCGAAAGCGCGACCGCGCAGCTCGTTCTGCTGCTCACCAATCATCAGTTATGGCGCGATGATGTCCCGCGCCTGATGCAAGGTGCGATTCGTATGCAAACTCGCGGGAGCTGGTCGACCACGCTGGCAAACGCGGGAACTCTGGCGGTCGAGGCCTTCAATCATGCCTTCGAGGCCGTTCATGTCGGTGGAGTCACCAATGCGTCGCTGGATAGCGTCGCGCATCGAATCGACCGGACGAGCGATCCCAACGGCGGCAATTTGAATTTCGCCTGGCCGCCGAAACTCGCCGACCTGCGAATCGACCACGTCGGTGCCGGTCAACCGTGGGCCGAAATCAGGACGCGCGCCGCGATACCGCTCAAATCTTCGCTCTTCAGCGGCTATCGCATCACCAAGACTTTCTCGCCGATCGAGGGCGGTCACGCCGGTGCCTGCGGAGCGGCAACCTGGTCCGCGTCCATCTCAAGGATCGACGCCGCGACCGATATGACGTGGGTCGTCGTGAATGATCCGATTCCGGCCGGCGCCTCGCAGCTCGGCAGCGGTCTCATGCGCCAGTCCTCGATCGAGCTTTCCGGCGAGAGCGCCCCGCTTACATTCTCCGGACTTCATTTCGCGGCTTATACCGAACGCAGCTTCGACTCCTTCCGCGCCTATTACGAATTCGTGCCCAAGGGGCCGTTCGACGTCGAGTACACGATTCGCTTGAATCAGCCCGGGAAGTTTCTGCTGCCCGCCACGCGCGTCGAAGCACTGTACGAACCGGAGATGTTCGGTGAGTTCGCCGAATGCTCCCTTCGAGGTCGCGCCCTGAATGAGATGCGCGGTCGCAGCTCTCGCGATAGCTGTATTCGCGACCGTCCTCGCCCTTTCCTCTACTGGCCCACCGTCCCGAGTTTCCAGGAAGTTCGCGCCGATTGGCGTCCCTCCGATGCGGAATTGCTCGACCGTCACGGCGCGCCGCTACAGGAACTGCGTGTCGACTTGCGCCTGCGGCGTCTCGCCTGGACTGCCCTCGACGAGATCTCACCGGTGCTGCCGGAAGCGGTGATCGCCTCCGAAGATCGCCGCTTCTTCGATCATCACGGCGTCGACCTCGCCGCGATGCTCGGCGCGATCGTTCACCGCGTCACGGTCATGAATCGCGCGGCGCGAGTACCATCTCGATGCAGCTCGTGGCGATGCTCGATACGCGACTTGCCCGCGACGGTGCGCCGCGTGGCGCGATGCAAAAATTGCGACAGGTTTTGGCGGCGATTGCGCTCGAGCGGCGATGGTCGAAGCGGGAGATCCTCGAAGCATATCTCAACCTGGTGACCTGGCGTGGCGAGATCGAGGGAATTCGCGCAGCCTCGCTGCTGTTATACGGCAAGGAGCCGCAGGGGATCAGTGCCGCCGAGGCAACCGTACTGGCCGCGTTAATCAAGGCGCCGAACGCGCATCGTGGCGCGCTAAAAGCGGGCGACGGTCTGGATCTGTACTGGCGCGACCGACCCGGTGACCGCCGATATCGGCGGTGACGGCGTCAGCGGCACGGCGCGACTTGCCCGAGCCGACCTCGCTCCGAATGTCGCCGAACAATTGTTGCGCGATGGCCACCTGACCGTGCGCTGCACTCTCGATCGCGACGTCCAAAGAATTGCGCTCGACGCCTTGCACCGGCACGTTGCCGAGGTTCGCGATCGCAACGTCCATGACGGTGCGGTGCTCGTGGTCGAAAATTCAACCGGTGAAGTCTTTGCCTATGTCGGCGGCACCGGCGATTTTTCCAGCGCACCGTACGTCGACGGTGTCCGCGCGTTGCGTCAGCCCGGCTCCGCCCTCAAGCCCTTCCTCTACGCGCTCGCCCTCGACCGCCATTTGCTCACCTCTGCCTCGCTGATCGAGGACACCCCGCTCGAGCGTCCCGAAGAACGCGGACTCTACCGCCCGCTGGATTACGATCGCGAATTCAGGGGCCTGGTTTCGGTACGGATCGCCTTGGCCTCGTCGCTTAATATCCCGGCGGTTCGAACCGTCGATCTGCTCGGCCTCGAAACCTTCGCGCGTCACCTTGAGGGTCTCGGTTTCGACGGAATAGTGGAGCAGGGCGACTACTACGGATCGGCACTCGCGCTGGGCTCCGCTGAGGTACGTTTGTGGGATCTCGCGAACGCTTACCGCACGATCGCTAACGGCGGTGTGTTCTCGCCCCTGCGTATGCTCGATCGCGCGAGCCGCAGGCGTCGTCGCACGCCCCGGCTCATCTACTCGCCCGGCGGCCTTCATCGTCGCGGACATCCTTGCCGATCGCGCGAGCCCTGCTCTACCACGTTTGGTCTGGAAAGCGGCCTCGGCCACGCGCTTCTGGAGCGCGGTCAAAACCGGGACGAGCAAGGACATGCGCGACAATTGGTGCGTCGGCTTCAACGATCGCTTCACCGTCGCGGTATGGGTCGGCAATTTCTCCGGCGCTTCGATGCATGACGTCAGCGGCATCACCGGTGCGGCCCCGGTTTGGCTCGAGATGATGAACTATCTCTACGACCGCTTCGGCGCCGCAAGCCCGATTCCTCCGCCGGGCGTGACCAGCCGCACCGTTGCCTTTCCGCGCGCGGTCGAGCCGCCTCGGCTGGAATGGTTCGTCGATGGGACCGAGCCCCCGAATTCGCCGACGCCTTCGTTGGATGACCGTGCGCAAATACTCGCTCCCGCCTCCGCCGCGATTATTGCGCTCGATCCCGATATTCCGCGCGGCCAGCAGGATATTGCCTTAGTCGCCAACGACGGTGCGCGCGGCGCGCACTGGACGCTCGATCGCCGTGACCTCGGCCCGGTGAACGGCGTAAAGTTATGGCCGCCGATTCCCGGCGTTCATACCCTCGCGCTGGTCGATGCCGACGGACTAATCCTCGACACCCTGACCTTCACCGTGCGCGGCGTCACCCTCGCCGCCAACGATTCGCCACCGCCCTGACAACAAATTTGGACCGCCACTCGCGATGCTTGCCAGCTTCACGAGCGCCGCTCGTCTGTGATACCCAAGTTATAACTCGATACTGCGGGAGGGAACTCAATTTTATGGCCAGTGCACAACTTGCCAAGGTACTCGACATCCTCAGTCGCCAACCACGCAATCCGGACGCTTCGGTCGGTCAGATGCGCGGCGGTATGGAAAAAGTCGCCGAACGGGTCGCTAGCGACGTCAAGTGCGAACCTGTCGATGCGGGTGGTGTCAAAGCGGAATGGATCGTACCGCCCGAAGCGGCCGACGATCGCGTGGTCCTCTATCTTCATGGCGGCGGTTATGTGATGGGCTGATCAATACCCATCGCGCGATGATCGCGCGGTCGCACGTGCGTCAAAAGCGCGCGCCCTCGCGCTGGACTATCGGATCGCGCCCGAAGTCACCTTCCCGGCAGCGGTCGAAGACGCCACCGCGGCCTACCGCTGGCTCCTGGCGCAAGGCTACAAGCCCGGCAAAATAGCGATCTCCGGCGATTCCGCTGGCGGTGGATTGACCCTGGCGACGCTCCTCTCGTTGCGCGACGCCGGCACTCCCTTACCGGCCGCGGCGCGGATTTCGCCCTGGACCGATATGGAAGGAACGGGTGCCTCCGTGAAGACCCGCGCCGCCAAGGATCCCATGGTTGGTTCGGCGAACCTGCTCCCGATGGGCAAGATGTATGTCGGCGACAGGAATCCCAAGGATCCGCTCGCCTCGCCCCTGCATGGTGACTATCGCGGCCTGCCGCCGCTGATTCAGGTGGGAGACGCCGAGATTCTCCTGGACGATTCGACTCGCGTCGCCGAAAAGGCCAAGGCCGCCAGCGTCGAGGTCGACCTCGAAGTCTGGGACGACATGTCACTATGGCACGTCTTCGCCAAAATCCTGCCCGAGGGCCAGCAGGCGATCGACAAGATCGGCCAGTTCGTCATCGCCCACACCTCTTGATCTGTTCTTTCGCACGATCGAAAAGGGCGCAGGCTTGAATCTGCGCCCTTTTTTTAAACCGGCCGCTCTCCGGTTGAGGCGCGAAATGGTTCGACCAGGATTTTCGCATCCTGCTCCGGCGACGCCAGATCCTCGAACGCCTTGGCCACGCCCTCGACGCCGACCTTGCCCGTGACCAACGGATTGCCGTTGACCTTGCCCTCCGACAGGTTCTGCAACGTCGCGCGAAATTCATCGCCCGAATAGCCCAGCACGAACTGGATATTCAACTCCTTGTTGATC
>CAWDQC010000014.1:0-28714 GCA_963804355.1 uncultured Pseudomonadota bacterium
GGCCAGGATATGCGCGGCACGCTCTTGATGCCCGAGTTATCGCATGTCGACCTCGCGAGACGATCGGCAGCTCTAGGCCGATGGTGAGCAGGCTAGTCAACGAGATGATCGAAGAAGGTATCCTGGCGCGTCGCGGCAAACAGTACGTACTGCTGAATCGCCCCAATCTTTCCTCGGGCGCGAATACCGGATCCTCGCAAGCACGTGAGCCGGGCGCACGAACGGTCACAATGGATGGCAACCGGCGATGTCCGCGCAGTCCGACGGGCGTAGTCCGGCTCGAATCCGCAGCCTCTAAAATCGCATAAGCGGATCTGCGGCACCCATCGCGGATCTGAAGACCGATAGTTCGCCGGCACCAAAAGCGTCGGCGAATTTTTTTGCCCAACTCAACGTATCGTTCGGCCAGTCCAAGCGAAACTCTGCCCGCGTGGTCGAGACGCGCGCCAGTGCTATTCAATCGTCGGACTCATCTCGTTCGATTGGAGCGATTTATGGACAAACCAAAAGACGCCGCGCCGGTCGTCGCTATCATCGGAGCGGGCGAAATGGGCGCCGCGGTGGGACAGCGTCTGCAAAAGTCCGGAGCGAGGGTGCTGACCTCGCTCAAGGGGCGCGGCTCGCAAAGCGTCGAGCGGGTACGGCAGGCCGGGCTCGAGATCGTCGATGACGACGACCAATTGGCGCGCGGACTTCGTACTCTCGATCGTACCGCCCGCTTCCTCGATGGAAGTCGCACGAAGATTTCGCGGGCCGCTGGCCATCGGGTGTTCATCCGGTTTTTGCGGAGTGCAATGCGATTTCGCCCAAAACGGTGAAGTCGATCGCGGAGGTTCTTGCGCCCAGCGGATGCCTTTGTCGATGCTGGAATTATCGGGGGACCGCCGTCAGAATCGTGACAGCTCGGGACCGCGCTTTTACGCCTCGGGCGCGGATGCCGGAGAGCTCGCCCGGCTTAGCGATTACGGCCTAATATCGCCCCGATGACGGGCCGATCGGCGCCGCGTCGGCGTTGAAACTGTCATAGCCGGCATCACCAAAGGTTAATCGCTATCGGCGCCGCGATGGTTGCCGGTGCTTCACGCGGGGACGGCGGAATTACTCGCGCTGAATTGATGCGCACCCAACCTGACCTGGTCAAGCGCTTCGAACGGCATATACCCTCGATGCTGCCCAAGGCCTATCGCTGGGTGGCCGAGATGGAGGAGATTGCCGAGTTCCTGGGCGACGATAACTTGGGCACGCCAATCTATCATGGGGCGTCCGGACTGTACCAACGAATTGCAATGAATTCGCCGCGATGGAAAACGGGGAGAAGAGCGAAACGCTTGCGGCGCTGCGCGCCTTTTGCAAAGTATAAGAAAGTTTGGGCTAAGTTTGTCGCGCCGACAGCGGCTTGCGGACTGTCCCTGGGGAGAGATAAGTGCGCGCGATGGAACAGCGAGTTCTGGCTGGGTAAGACCGGGTTTCGCGTAAGTGTATTAGGCTTCGGTGGCTCGGAAATTGGCTAGGAGCGATTGAGAGAATCGAAGGCAGGACGTTTGTCATATTGCCGCGCTCGACGCCGGCCTCAGCATAATCGATACAGCCGAATGTTACGGCGCGAGCGAAGAGTTAATCGGCGCCACCGTTGCGCATCGCCGGCGGGACTACGCCTGGTCACCAAGTGCGGACACGCCTCCGGTCTGAGTCTCCCGGAATGGACGCCGTCGCTGATCGAGAGAAGTATCGAGCGCAGTCTCAAGCGGTTGCGCACGGACTGTATCGACGTAGTCCAGCTAAATAGTTGCAGCGAGGAGATCTTGCGCAGAGGCGACGTCGTTGCGGCGTTGCAGACGGGCGCGCGACAAAGGGAACACGCGCTATATCGGGTACAGCGGCGACAATGGCGCCGCGCTCTACGCGGTCGAGTGTGGCGCCTTCGATACGTTGCAAATTTCCGTCAGTATCGCCGACCAGGAAGCGATCGACACGATTTGCCCGCAGCGGTCAGGAACCATACTCGGCGTGATTGCGAAGCGGCCGATCGCGAAGAGAATGCCGCGTGGGTGCCGCGATGGCCGTTCGGGGTTCTATTCGCGAACCTACCGACGCCGCCTGCGCAAGCTGGCGTACGACTTTCTCACTCGCGATGCGCCTAGCGATCGGTATCGCCTTGCGTTTCGCTCTGAGCGTGCCCGGGGTCAACACCGCTATCGTGGGCACGAGCAATCCCTCGCGTTACGGAGACCAACGCCGCATTGGCCGCACAGGGTCCCCTCCCGCCGACCGTCTACGAGACGATTCGCAAGCGTTGGCGCGCGGTAGCGGAAGCCGACTGGACGGGTCGCGCCTGACCGCCGGGCGAACTCTAGGCGTCGACCATCACAACTGATGCCGCAGTTGCGTTGCGTGTTCGCCCGAGCGAAGCGGCACTGATCCACGCATGAAGGTACATCCCGACGCACATCGCGACGACGAAGATGATTACCGGAGACGCAGCCCAGGCCAGCGCGGCGATGGCTGGGCCGGGACAGAAACCGCCTAGTCCCCATCCGATGCCGAATAAGGCCGCGCCCCCTATCAAACTGCCATCGATATCGTTGCGCGACGGAATCGAAAATTTGGGCACGAGGAGCGGAGCTTCCTGGCCCGCGGCCCAACTGTAAATCACGGCGTACACGGCCATCGCGCCGGCTATCACTAAGGCAAGACTGGCGTCCCATTGACCGGCGAAATCGAGGAATCCGACGATCTTCGACGGCAGCGTCATCCCGGCAATGCAAAGACCGATGGCAAAGACCACGCCGGCGGCGAATGCGGCGAGGTTGGCTTTCATAGCGATCCCCCGAAAAAGCGATTGATCACGAAAACGGTCACGGCGCCGGTTGCCAGGAAGGACCCTGTGGCGACCATCGATCGCGCCGAGAGCCGGCTGACTCCGCATACGCCATGCCCGCTGGTGCATCCGTTGGACAGCCGCGTCCCGAACCCGACCAGCAGGCCGGCAACGATGATTGCGCCGCTCGAGCGTTGAATCGTGTAGGCATACGCGTCCGGCTCAACCATCCGCATGATCAGGCCGCTGATAAAAGGCCGCCCACGAAAAAAGCCCGCCAGAGCCAGTCGTTGCGGACTGGCCGCAAGACTCCGGCGACGATCCCGCTGATACCGGCGATTTTGCCGTCCAACCAGAACATCGCCGCCGCGGAAAGTCCAATCAGGATGCCGCCGATCAACGATGCAATCGGGGTGAAATTATGCACGTTTGCCGCTTCGCTCCTTCCGAGATTCCATTCGCGAGAAAGATCGCAACTGCTGGAGCGAGAGTCGCATGGAGTCGAATGCTGCGCTAGCGTTACTGCGGGCCATCAAGGCAGGCCCGGTGAGTGAAAGGCGGAGTGTATAAATGAAGAGGGAATGGCTGTACGTGATGCTGGCGCTGATTGCGGGGACGATGGGCGGAATCGTGGGCAGCCGGCTCAACGGGATCGGCGCCGCGGTTGCCGCCGAGGCCGCGCCGCGAAGCATCGCCGCGCAGGAAATATTGTTGATCGGCCCGAATGGCAAGACGCGCGCCGCGCTCCGTATGACCAAAGCGGGAGAACCTAGTCTTGAACTCCTCGATCACGCCGGGCAGACTCGACTCGCGCTGGATATTGGTGCGGACGAGAACCCGGGAATCCGATTTTACGACTTGAAGCGGATGCTGCGTATCGAAGTCGGCGTCAACGCCGACAACGTCCCGACCCTGCGGCTGTTCGACAATCAATCACGGCCGCGCGCCCTCATTGGCGTGGATGCGGACGGGGAAGCCGGTGAGGATTTTTACTCGAGTAATGGCAGAATCCTGCGCGAGCTGCCGTAGCGGGTGTGGCGCTTTGGCCGAGCTTGCGCGCGCGCTATTCTGAACCCGGATATTCCGGAGCTTTCGCTATTGCATCGGCGGAGCTGGCGGCGGAATTAAAAGATAACTTCTCGACGACCAAGAAGCTGAACCATGAGCAAGAACAGTTTTGGCGCACGAACCACTCTTCCGGCCGGCAGCGGCAGCTACACGATCTATTCGCTCGAGGCGATGACGCGGCGCGGCTTCGACCTTTCGCGCATGCCATATTCGATAAAAATTCTCCTCGAGAACGTCTTGCGGCGCGAGGACGGCGAAAACGTGACGACGGCGCATATCGAGGCGCTGGCTCAATGGGACAAGGATCGCGGGCGCGGTAGTCGCGAATTCTCCTTCATGCCGGCGCGCGTACTGCTGCAGGACTTCACCGGAGTTCCCGTGGTTGCGGACCTCGCGGCGATGCGCGAAGCGATTCGCAAGCTCGGCGGCGACGCCACCAAGATTAATCCGCTGCAACCGGCTGATCTGGTGATCGACCATTCGGTCCAAGTTGATTCATTCGGTGCGGCGAACTCTTTCGCGGTTAACGCGCAGATGGAGTTTGAACGCAACCAGGAGCGCTACCAGTTCCTGCGCTGGGGCCAGCGTGCATTCGATAATTTCCGCGTGGTCCCGCCCGATACCGGAATTGTCCATCAGGTCAATCTCGAATACCTCGCGCCGGTCGTCTTCACCTCGAAGGAGGGAGAAGCCTATCCCGATACGGTTTTCGGCACCGATTCGCATACCACGATGATCAACGGGTTGGGCGTCGTCGGATGGGGCGTCGGTGAAATCGAAGCCGAGGCCGCGATGCTCGGACAGTCGACGCCGATGCTGATCCCCGAGGTCATCGGCTTTCGCCTGAGCGGCACACTGCGAGCCGGCGCGACTGCGACCGACCTGGTGCTTACAGTCACCCAGATGTTGCGAAAAAAGGGTGTGGTGAACAAGTTCGTCGAATTCTTCGGCGCCGGTATCGCCAATCTCAGCGTGGCCGATCGCGCGACGATCGGAAATATGTCGCCTGAGTATGGCGCCACGATCGGCTTCTTCCCGGTAGACGATCAGACGCTCGCCTATCTGCGGCTAAGCGGCCGCTCGGAAGATCACGTTCGAATGATCGAGGCGTACTGCAAGGCTCAAGGATTGTTCCGTTCGGCGAATTCCCCGGAGGCCGTTTACACCGACACTCTCGAACTCGATCTCGCCCAGGTCGAACCTAGCCTGGCCGGGCCTCGCCGCCCGCAGGATCGCGTCACGACGACCGCCCTTAAGGGCGAGTTCCGTCGCGAGCTGGCCAAGGAGCTCGGCGGCCACGACGGCATCGATCCGAAAGCAGTGGGGCGCTGGGTTGCCGAAGGCGGCAATGCCGACGTTGCGCCGCACGAGCGACTCCGCCCGGCAGATCTTGGTGCGCTTGGGCATGCGGTCGAAGTCGAAGCGGGCGCCGAAACTTTTGCGATCGGACACGGCTCGATCGTGATCGCGGCGATCACCAGCTGCACCAACACCTCGAATCCGTCGGTGCTCATCGCCGCCGGCTTGTTGGCGAAGAAGGCCGTCGAGCGCGGGCTCACCGTCAAGCCGTGGGTCAAGACCAGTCTTGCGCCGGGATCGAAAGTAGTAACCGCATACTTGAAGCGCGCCGGACTTCTCCAGTATCTCGAGCAGCTGCGCTTCAACCTGGTCGGTTACGGATGCACGACCTGTATCGGCAATAGCGGACCGGTCGCCGAACCGATCGCCGGTGCGATCAAGCAAGGCAATCTGGTGGCCTGCGCAATCCTGAGTGGGAATCGCAATTTCGAGGGACACATCAACCCGGTTGTTCGATTCAATTATCTCGCCTCGCCGCCGCTGGTAGTAGCCTTCGCGATCGCCGGCACCATGGATCTCGATCCAGGGGTGGAACCGCTCGGCCGCGATGCGCAAGGCCGTTCGGTCTATCTCCGCGATATCTGGCCCTCGTCCGAGGAAATTAACCAGGTGCTCGCGGGCGCGCTCGATTCCTCGATGTTTCGCGACGAGTACGGCCGCGTCTTCGAGGGCGATAGCCACTGGCAGGGACTCAAGATTCCCGAGGGCGACCTCTTTCTCTGGGACCAGGATTCGTCGTACGTCAAAGCGCCTCCCTTCTTTGACGGTGTCACGCGCGACCCTGCGCCGTTGAGTGATGTCCACGACGCGTGCGTGCTGGCGATGCTCGGCGACAGCATCACCACCGACCACATCTCGCCCGCCGGATCGATCGCGACCGACGGTCCCGCCGGCCGCTATCTGATCGAGCGCGGTGTGCAACCGCGAGACTTCAATTCCTATGGCGCACGTCGCGGTAATCATGAGGTTATGATGCGCGGGACGTTCGCCAATATCCGGCTCAAGAATCTGCTGGTTCCGGGAGTCGAAGGAGGCGTTACCGAGTATCTACCCAGCGGAAAACGCACTTCGATTTTCGAAGCCTCCGAGCAATATCGCGCCAGCAAAGTGCCGTTGATCGTAATCGCCGGCAAGGAGTACGGCTCGGGTTCGTCGCGCGATTGGGCGGCCAAGGGTACGCAACTGCTCGGCGTCCGCGCGGTAATTGCCGAAAGCTTTGAACGGATCCATCGCAGCAATCTGGTCGGGATGGGTGTTCTCGCGCTCGAATTCAAGCCCGGTGAAAATCGCGAATCACTCGGTCTCAGCGGACGTGAAGTATATTCGATTACCGGCCTTACGAGCGGACTCAAACCGCGACAGACGCTCAAGGTGCGCGCCGAGGAAAATGGCAAGGTCAAGGAGTTCGACGTGGTCGCGCGCGTCGATACCCCGGAGGACGTCGCCTACATTCGTCATGGCGGCGTGCTGCCGTATGTACTGCGCGAATTGTTGAAAGCCTGAAGCCTCGCGCCCGCACGACCGCGTTAGCTATTCACTCTCCGACGGTAAATTCTACACAGCGCTGCGATCTCCCGACAATCTGACGGGAGATCTTTTTCTCCCGAATTGTCTCACGTTTCGCAGGAGGCTATTGACAGCATCATTTCCGCGGCGTAGGCAATGCGCATTGCTCGTGCGCGCGAACGGGAAACTCGACAACGTCTGGTTCTGCCGCGCGGAGCGGAGATGTGGTTGCTGCCCGCGAAGGCGTTAGGCCGTTTAACTCCCAAACAAGGAGGCACGATGCTTATGGGCGCAACACGCAAAGCTGTGTGGTGGGTCCTCGCTGCTTGTCTGGCGATACCGGTCCTGCCGACGAGCAGCCTGGCGGATTGCAAAGTCACGCCGGGCACGATCATCAACAAAACCAATTGGTCGCAGTACAAGGACTGCTTCTCCGACGGAGTGCAGGCCTTCTGGCAGGGATCTTATTTCTGGAAGATGCCTGACGACGTTGAGATGCACGTCGGCAGTCAGCATCAGTGGTCTCTGCCCAAACCATACGTCGAAGCTACCGAGAAGTACGGCGGCCAGACCCGCCTGGTGAAGGATGCGGATGGACGCTACCGCCTGGAGAATTACATAGCCGGTACTCCTTTCCCCAATCCCAGTGGTCCCGACAAGGGTACTGAGATCATGGCGAACGATACCTACAAAATGCAGGGTGTCATGGTCGGCGTCTTCGTCGACATGAATAACAATGGCGCCTTCTATACCAAGGATCGTTTCGGCAACTATTCACCCGAGGTCGTCGACGCGCTCTATCGTCAACTCGCCTACAACTGGCAAACCGATCAGGGTTTTCCGCGAGTCGATCCGAACGCGGGCGGTGCCTGGTACACCGAATGGCTGATGGTCGAGCAGCCTGAGCAGTCGCGCTACACGGCGGTGCTTACGCTGTTCTGGCAGGACAATCTGAAAGACGAGGACGACTACGCATTCGTTCCCGCGCTGCGCCGTTCGTTGCGTCTTTCCTCTTCGGCCCGTTGCTCGCCATTGCTCGGCAGCGACATGGTCAAGGACGACCAGCGCGTCGGCTGGAACGGTGGCGTCGGCAAATTCGAAGGTACCTGGCTGCGCGATCAAAAGCTCCTCACGATTGCCGATATGAATGGAAAAGCCGCCGGTACTTTCCCGGGCGAATACGATGGGCAACTCGGATGGCCGAAGCCTTCGTGGGGTGACTGGGAAACGCGCGACACCTACGTCGTCGATGTCCGCCGTATTCCCTCGTTGGCGCCGGGATACTGCTATGGCAAACGTATCGACTATGTCGACAAGCAGTACTACGGCAACGTCGCCGAGGACATCTACGACACCAACATGAAGCTATGGAAGGTGGTTTGGGTCGGGTCCTCGCCCTATAAGCTCGATAGCTATGGGGAACAGATGGGATTCTGCGGGATCGTCGAGACCTACTGGGATATGCAGAACGACCACGTCAGCTATATCACAAGCTTTAATCCGTCGGGCAATTGCGAAGTTTGGGATTCATCACTGCCCAAGCGCTACGACAACGTCTCGAGGTATTCGACACCCGGTGGCCTCTCGCAGCTGATGCGTTAGGCGCGCGATTTACGATCGGGCATGGCGCAGCGCGAGTCGGCGCGTGCCCGATCAATCACACCTTCTCGTTCTCCACACTGGCGGGGACGCCGCTCTTGCGCGTCAGGTAACGCGACACCAGTCGCACCACCGACGGCGTAATATGTTCGATTGCCTGCGGCTGATAGCCCACCGCCTCCGGGCCGCGGGTCCGCATCATGCCGAATGTCGATAGCCGATACAGCGACGCGATCGCCTGACAATAGCGGAAGCGTTCCCATTCCACCGGCGCGAGCGCGTGATAGAGCGGGATGTAGAGCGATGCGAAGAGCCTGCGCAGCGAATTACCCGCAAGGTTTTCCTGCATCCATCGGGGCCGCTCCATGGTGCTGGTCGAGAGAATCGCCGCGGTCATGCCCGCGCACAAGTGACGATCACCGCGATCCGCGTTGACCCAATCGATCACCCCCGTCACCCGCATGCCCTGAACGATGACGTTCTGCGGATGATAGTCCATGTGCACGATCGCCGCCGGTGCCGCTGGGTATCGTCCCGAGATCGATCGCAGATGCTCAAACGCGTCGCGCAGGCCCGGCAACGGCCCCTCTTCGATCCGTCGAGCCACGACCCCAAGGATGCGATCCAATAAAGGATCCGACGGGGCGATGCTTTCGGGATTAAAGGCCGGCGGCAGCGACTCGGCCGATTCGGAAACGCCCAGGCGATGAAGACGAGTTTGCGCCCGCACGAAACCCAGGAAGCCCAATGAGAAAGTCTTGAAGGCGTCTGGAAAATTTTTCGTCCTGAACAGCGGACCCCCGATCGCCCGCTCCATGATCAAAAACGGCGCACCCAGTGACGCCGGATCGGGCTCGTAGAGATATGGATGGGGTACCGGATAGTCCAGCGCGGTCAGTCGCGTTATCGCGACATTTTCGTGCTGGCCCTTCTGCCTGGCGCGCGATCCTTCGTAAAAACGCAGCACCAACGGTGTCGCGATGGGCATCTCCGGGACGCGCGACGATCGTGTCGCCAGCGCAAATTCATAGACCGTGGTTTCCCATCCACTGGCAAGGACGCGAAACGCGGAAAGACGCGCATCGAGAAGGGCGGCCAGGCGATCGCTGATATCGGCGGCGGGCATCGAGAATCGTCAGCGCGTTTTCTGATCCGGATCGCAGGCGATCGCCGGCCATCGCCTGCGATGCCGACTGCGATTGGCGCGAAATTCGCGATTCAAGCCGCGACGACGTCGAATCCCGGGAGCCAACGATCCTTAATGCTGAATCCCGGGCTGCTGGACCGGTGGGTTCGCCGCACCGTCGGAGATCGGCGCATTCTGAAGCTTCTCCGGGCTCGCTTCGAGACCTCCCTGATGCTGCCGGTAGAGGTTTTGATTCGTCGACGACAGGAATTGTCCACTCTTGTCGGTGATATCAACGGTTACCTCGACCGATAAACCCATCCGTAATGGCTTGTCTGCCGGCGCAGGTTGGTTCAGGACGACTTTGACCGGCACTCGCTGAACCACCTTAACCCAGTTGCCCGTCGCGTTTTCCGGCGGCAGCAAAGCGAACGCGGCCCCGGTGCCGACGCTGATCGAATCGATGTGGGCCTTGTAGATGTAGCCGGGATAGATATCGGCTTCGATTTCGGCAGGCTGACCCACTCGCACGTCGGTCAGCTGGGTCTCTTTGAAATTCGCCGTGATGTAAAGACGATCGACCGGCACAATTGCCATCAGCGGCTCGCCGGGTTGGATCCGGTTCCCGACGTGAACATTCTTTCGCGTGATGATCCCCGTCAACGGCGATCGGATTTCCGTATAGCTGAGGTCGAGCTTGGCCGCTTCGAGCGCGGCATCGGCCTGTTCCACGATCGGGCGGTCGTAACGCTGATGGTCGTCGATGGGTCCGCCCAGCGCCGCGCGCGCCTGCTCCATCTGATGACCCGCCAACGCGCGGTCCGCCAACGCGACGCGCAATCCGGTCGTGGCCTGGTCGTAGTATTCGAGTGAAACCACGCCTTCCCCGCGCAAGGCCTTGGCGCGAGTGAAATCGATACGGGCCTGCGTGAGCTGCGAGTCAGCCAGTTTTAGTCCCGATTCGGCAGCTTCCAATTGTGCAAAGAGTTGATCGACCGATTCGTGGGCGCGTTCGACTTGAGCCTCCGCCTGATCCACGCGCACTTTGTAGTCGCTGGGATCGAGCGTGAGCAGTAGATCGCCGCCGGTTACCCGCCAGTTCTCTTGAACAAAGAGACGGTTCACGCTGCCCGGAATCCGTGACGAAATCAGCGCGATCGTTCCGTCAACGTAGGCATCGTCGGTCGAGACGTGGGAGGAGAAGTACTTGTAGTAGCGTATCGCCGGGAAGATGCAGAGGATCAGGACAACGACGACCAGGACCAAGAGTACCTTGCGCAATACTCCCTTCATTTGAGGAGCGCCGCCTGCGGCGTGCGAAATCGGCTAGGTACGTTAGTCATTACTGCCCATTCGATACTGCCAGATGTGATCATGGTTCTCACTTCAAAATGCGAGTCCCTGCCGGGTTCTCGCTTTTGTATTTACTCCGTCGGCTCATATTCTCTAGTCGGAGGCCGCCACGTTGGCCTTCAAGGTTTCGCTGACTCCTCCCGCAGCGGACTGTACTACCACTCCGTCCGAGATCAAATCGATAGCAAATGGCCCGAGAAAATTCACCTCGTTGAAGATACCGTCGACTCGCCCGCTGGAACCGCCGTTGGGTGAGTCGAACGGGATCAAAGAGGGCGCTCTCGATTGCACCACTTCTCCATGTGTTTCATCTTCAATCAGCGCATTAAAAATGTTGACATAAGGTCCTTTGACGAAGAATCGCACGTCCGGGTTGGCGCTCGGCGCCAGGTTCAACAGGGCGCCATTTGCCCCGCCCTGGTTTACCCCGCCCACTGCCGTGCCATAGGGGTCGCTGGTAGAGGCCAGCAACTTGACGTTGAAGCCGGTGGTGACCTCGAGACTCAGCAGCGAATGGTCGCCGACGGTCTTGGTCGCGACCACCCGATCGGGCGGTTGGTCCTGTACAATTACTATGCTCGTCGGCGCGGTCCCCTGGATCTGCCATGATGACCGCGCATCGGAAACGGTAGCAAAAAACGGCGTCCCGACCGTGCCAACGATACGATAGCTGGTTTGCGCACTGATATTTCGGTGCTGCCGGGGTTGGTACTATTACCCACGCCGAACGCGCCGCCGCATCCGAGAAGGCCCGCGCACAATGCCGCGACCCCAGCTAAGGGAAGCCGTCCGCCCGTACTGCTATAGCCTTGTCCGAACATTATGCCTGGCTCCCTGGACACCTAAGGTAGACTCACCCCGCTGACGCCGGTGCACAAAAGGCACGTCGTGCCGGTATTGCCACATATTCCGGAACAAGGCGCCGCGATCGTGACCGGCGCCGCCATCGTCACCGGTACCGACGATACCGGTGTCGTTGTTCCGTCAAGCTGATTCTCGACATGATTCAGCGTATAGGCCGCAGTGGTGTCGGCCGGTGCGCAAAAGCTGAACTCACCCGGAGTTCCCGTTCCGGTCGGGACGCCCGTCTGCATCAACTGCACGCCGTTGTTGGATAAAATCACCAGGGTATTGCTGTCCGGCGTAGCCACGGTTCCTTCGACACTGCCGTGACCGACGCAGGCCGCATTTCCGACCGTGATCGAAGCGGGGGTGACATTATTCTGCTCGGGACATTTGGGTGAGCCGGGAACCGCCGCCAACACCGGCAATCGAATGCCCGTGGCCTTCTGCGGGGAGCCGGCGCCGGGAGTTCCGAACGAATCCTGCACCGCCGCGAAAAAATCCAGTGCCGTCATTGGATTGGTCGTGGCTGAATCATCCGGCACGAATACCGGCACCGGTGCCGACTGCGAGGCGCCGGTAGGAATCGCGGCGGTGGCAACGCCCACCAGGTTATTGGTCCCGCTTTGCTCGGCCATCACCATCGCGTTGAGCGCGGGCCCGGTGTTGACCGCATCCAGGCTGACGACGGCGTCGATTTCACCGTGTTCGAGGTTGATATTGCAGGCGCCATTCTTGAAGCCGGATTGATTGCACCGGAGCGTCCCGGAAACCACGTTCACTGCGATGTTTCCGATGTTGTAGCCGGGATTCGTTACTCTCACGGTGTACGGTACACCGCTCGGGATCTGTTGAAATTCCGGAACCCCGGAGGCTGCTATGGTACTCGATTTTAGCGGATAGCTGCCGCCATTATCGGTTTGCGCGGTCGCCACGACCACGCATCCCGCGGGCACCGGAGTTCCCGCACTGCAATTGGGCATGGGGGTAATCGCTGGGTCCGGTAGGAGTGCTTCGAGACCCACCCCGAGCAGGCCTAAGCCCGTGCAGGCATCGAAGACCTTGCCGACGATCTGTACCTCTCCGCGCTTCTCCGGCGAAAAATCCGTGCCGGCCGATTCAACCCCCGGAAACACTGTTACGTTGCTTTTCACTGCGAAAGCCCGGCCTTTCCCCGAGGCGATCAGGTCGTAGGCGGTCCCTCCCGCCGCAGCGGGCAGATTGAGGGCGTAGTTGCCCTTCGTCTGCACGGCTACGCTCCCGACGATCGTCGCCGTGCCGGGCACCTGGGCGGTGACTATTTGCTTAACCCCGGGGTTTGTCACCGTGCCGCTGACCAGCGCCATGGCCGGATTTCCAAGACCGCCGGAAAAGGTCGTGTTGGGCACGACGGTGATCACGGGATCGATCGTCACCGAATCCGCCGAGCTGGTCGGCGTTCCCGCGATCCCCGGGTCGATGTTCAGCACCAGCGGTATGGTCGGCGGCAACGAGGTGGTTGGGGTGGGCACGACGAAGGACACGGTCCCCTGGACCTGGATTGGTGTATTAGGGTTTGCAAGCTTCGCCGGGTAACTTATGCATCCCTCGCCGCGCGGCTGAGCGTTGCCGCACAACGGTACGAAATTGCCGGGATTTTGCGGATCGAGCACCAGTTCGATATGAGCGTAGGTTTTCGGGGGGATTTTGACCGTGTTGAGAATCTGGGCAACGCCCTGGGTCGAGGCTAAATCAACCGCTAACTCCGTCCGCCCTTGTCCCGTCACATTGGTCCCGCTTATGCCGCCCGGCGCCGGGATCAACTGCCATTTCTTATCGGTTTCGCTTACCGATCCTGCCGTGGGGTTCAGGCGCACACCGATCACGTTGAGCACCATGCTCTGAAAGAGCTCGGTCGAATTCGTCGGCGAGGCAGTCGAGGTGAACGCCACCTGCACCACCCCCTTGGTGGCAAATGCGTAGCCGGGAGGCAGTGCGATCAGAATCGAGAGTGCCAAAAAAAAGCGTCGAAGTGGCACTGCCCAGAGATAACTGAAGCGTTTCACGGATTCACACGAGAAAATTCGTTAAACTTCGTCTCATCGCGTGTAGACAAATCTCGCCTGAAATTGGCGTGGGAAATCACGTCTGGCCGCCAGTTCCGAGTCGTCTTTGTTCCGGATTACTCACGCGTTCACTGGATGTTCGAGTTCGTCAATCCGTTGCATAGACTGCAGGTGGTACTGGTGTTGCCGCAGATGCCGGAACAGGGGGTCGGGATCGCAGTCGGTACCGGAAGTGTGACCGCAGTCGCCGTTCCGGCGGCAACCAGGGTGCCGTCGGGTTGCGCCTCGAAATGCTGCAGCGTGTAAGCGGCGGCCGGGTCTGCTGGCGCACAAAAGCTGAATTGGCCGGCATTGACCCCGCTCGATGGCACCGCCTGCTGCATCAGGTCAACACCATCGTTGGCCAGCACCACGACAGTGTTGGCGTCCGCACCGGTCACCGTCCCCGCCACGCTACCGTGCCCAACGCAGGTAAATCCCGTAAGCGCGGTAGCAGCGGGCGCCGCGGGGCATTTACCCGAGCCGGGGACGGCCGCCGATACAGTCAGCGTGTGCCCCGAATCGCGTTGCGGAGCCGCATTGGTCGAGGTGCCGAAGAGATCCTGAACGGTTCCAAAAAAATCGAATGCGGCTATCGGATTCAATGGCGCCGAGTTGTCTGGAACAAAGATTGGCACCGGGTTGGATTGGGTCGAACCGGAGGGAATCGAGGCCATCCCCACGCCCTGCACGCTGTTGGTGCCGGTTTGCTCGGCCATGATCAGGACGTTGAGGGTCGGTCCGTTGTTGACGCTCGGTAGCGCGACTGTGGCGTCGATTTCACCCCGTTCAAGCGCGATACTGCAGTTGTTGCCGCCGACGCCCGACGATGGGCATCCCAGCCCGTTGCCGACCGGCGCTACCGCCAACTGTCCCGGGTTGTAGCCGGAAGCCGATACATCCAGGGCGTAATTCTGGTTGCTGGCCATGATCGAAAAGGGCGCCGCCGCCTGGCCATTACCTGGCATCGGAAAATGCCCGGAATCATCCGTTGTCGCGGATCCGACCACTACGCATCCGACCGCCGGAATCGCATTGCAATTGGGAGCGGGCGAAATCGTCGGGTCGGGAACCAGCATTTGTAAAGTTGCCGCGGCAACCCCCACACCGGTACACGCGTCGGTGACCTTTCCGGCGATCGACGACGAAGTTACGTCGGTCTCGGTAAAATCCAAGGGCGACCGCGCTGCCTGCTGCCCCGGCAACAAGACGACTCCGCTGGCCACCTCGGTGCTGCGGCCTTTCGCCGACGCATACAGGTCGTACGCCGTCCCGCCCGCAACCGCCGGCAGGTTGAGCACGTAACTGCCGTCCGTCTGGGTGCTGATAACCGCAATAATCTGGTTAGTACCGCTTAGTTCGGCGGTTACGGTCTGCTTGTTCCCTGGATTCGTTACTGTCCCGGAAACGATGCCGAACTCCGGATTGCCAGGAACGCCACCAACTACCTGATTTGGAACCAGGGTAATCGACGGATTGATCGTCACCGAATCGGTGGACGAGACCGGCACGCCCTGAATGCCCGGGTCGATATTCAACACCAACGGGGTGACGGCGCCCCTGGAAACCTGAAAATTGATGGTCCCGGGCACGAGAATCAGGGAATTCGGGTCGGACAGCTGACTCGGATAGACGATGCAGCCCTCGCCCCGGGGTGTCGCCTGCCCGCATAGGGTGACAAAATTCCCCGGGTTATTTTTGTCCAGCAGGAGCTCTATATGATGGTACGTTTTGGCGGGAATATTCGCGGAATTCAGGATTTGAGCCTGGTCCTGCAACAGATTGAGCTCGATTTGCAGTTCGCTGCGTCCCTGACCGACCTCGAAGGTAGTTCCGCTAGGGCCGAAATTGCCGCCTGTCGTGACGCCGGTCGTGACCACGCCGACAGTTGAAAATGCGCCGACGCCAGCCGGCGCGGGAATTTCCTGCCAGCCACCGTTGGCGTCGCTGACGGTGGCGTCTGTGCTCGGGTTAAGGCGGACCGCGATGACATTCAGCAGCATCCGCTGGAACAACTGACCCGAGTTCGGCAGCGAGATGGTTGAAGTGAAGCCAACCTGGACCGTACCGTTGGTAGTGTTGGTTGCCGCTCGAGGCGGTAAACCTGACGCCAGCAATAGTGCGAAAATTAATAAAATCAGGGCAAGCAGCGTTGCTGCGGCCCATCGCGAACCAAGTTGCTTCACTGATGACCCGAGACCAAAGTTTTAAGTCAGCGCTTTGGGATAACCCAAGTAAATTGCGAAGGCAAGCCAGCCTTTGTCCAAACGTGTCGATTAGGGCTGTGCCCTCTTGACTGTGTACCTCGCTGGTTCGGAGAATTGGTTATGCGGACGTTCGGCGTTGGCGGGTATTTCGGCGCGATAGTTGTCGCCATCATTTGTTTCTTTATTGCGTTGGCGGCAGATCCTGCCCACGCGTCACTCCAGGTTACGATCGGTAATCCAGGTCTGACCCACTTCGATTCCGACGGCGGAGTCGAGCTCGACTTCGGACTCACCGATCAGGCGGGTCAGCCGGTCGGTAATCTGACGAAGGATAACGTCCAGGTATTCGAGGACGGCAAACCGGCCAAGATTCTTTATTTCCGCGGGGTAGGGCAGGGTCGGCCGGTCGATATCGTTTTTGTCCTCAACGTCACCGAGTCGATGCAGCCCTATATCGACGCGGTCAAGCAGAACATCATCAATTTTGCCCAAGATCTTCGGGCGAATAACCGCGACTACCGCCTCGGACTCGTCACCTTCGAGGACTATGTCGTTTCGAAATATCCCGATTGCAACTGCGAGTATCGCAACACGATGACCTCGGATGTGCAGAAGTTCACCGGCTGGGTGGGCGGTCTGCACGCCGGCGGGGGCGGCGATATTCCCGAAGACCAGCTCGACGCCCTGGCATACGCCGCCAGCTTTCCGTTTCGACCCGAGGCCCAGGGCATCATTATCATCGTCACCGACGCTCCGCCTCATCATGACGGCGACGGTTCGGCGTATACGCAGCACGACCAGGCCTTTTGGGACCATCATCAGCGTGGAGTTCAGGTCACCGACATGACCGGGGACAAGCTCGCCAAGCTACTTCAGAAGGATGGTCTGACGCTCTACGCGGTGGCGCCGCCGCCGTTTATCGCACCCGAGTACAAGCAGGTGGTCGATGCGACCCATGGCAGGCTCTACAATATCGTCACTGAAGAGGATCGTTTCTCCGATTTAGTTCGTGAAATCGGCCATTCTATCGCGACCGAGTATTCGCTGACCTATCTGACGCCGCGCCCGGTCGAGGACGGCACCAATCGTTCGGTCGAGTTGAGGGTGAACTACGGCGGCGAGACCGGCACCGCCGACACGTCGTACCAGGTGAGAGGTATCGGCGGCGCCGCGATCAACGAGCCCGATACGGGAGGCGGCGAAGAGGGTGTTGCGTCGCCGCAAATCTCGTTCTCATGGTGGAATGGAGCGGTGCCACTGATGGCGCTGCTGGGGCTGGTCGCGCTTTCGCGGATGCGCTTCGGCGTGCCCGCGGACGAACTGAAAGCGATTGTTGAAGCTCAAAATGCCGCGCCGCAGCCCGGATTCGTCGCCGGGGCGCGCCAACTCGCGCAACGCGCACGAGGTGCCGGTCAGGGGTCCAGTGCCCCACCGATGGAACCGGCGCCTCCTCCGCCCTCGAGTCCGATGGCCGGTTCCGTCCGGGAAGCGCGCCTCACCGCAATCGACCGCGTCGATCAGATTCCGACGGAGTATGCGCTGCTCAAGGACGAAATTTCGCTGGGTCGCGGCGAGGAGAACGATATCGTGATACCTCACCCGAGCGTGTCTCGTGCACATGCGCGACTGGCCCGGCGCGACGGTATTTGGGAGGTAACGGATCTCAACTCGACCAACGGCAGCTATGTGAATCAACATCAGGTGCAGGGATCGGTCCGCGCGAGCAACGGGAGCGAGGTCCGCTTCGGCGACATTCGTTTCTTCCTGCGTTTCTAAAGATCAACTTTAAGGTCGAATACGTTTCACCCGCATTCGACCTTATTGCTGCGCCGACTCCACGTCGGGCGCGCCTGCGCCTGCGCATACTCTTGCCCTGACTGCCTTGCGGTTCCCTCTACAAGTCCCAAAATCGGGAAGTGAAACCGTTCGCGCCGGGAGCAAATGATCCGATCCCCCATTGTCGCCGCTGCTTATTTGATATAACGCAGTTGTAGTGCGGTTCGGCTGAACTGAATTAACTTCTGCCGGCGAAGTACCCCCTTCTTGAGGGCGGACTGCTTGGTGGTTGTGGTGGTGAAGAGGGGGAGAGAATGGCACCGTTTCGTGTCCGACAGGCGCGCAGTCCGCGTCGTTGGAAATCCAATTACAGTCTGATCGTGCTCGTTGGTCTGCTGCTGGTCGCCGGATGCGGAGGCGGTTCGGGGTCTCCGCAGGCAGGTCCGACGCCGGTGCATTTCGTACCGAATTCCCATGCCTTCTGGAGTGATCCGCAGAACTGGACCACCAGTTACGGCCCGGCTTACGCCAATATTCTCCTGGCTCCGACTAATTTCGTACCCTGCCGGGGCGGTCCGTTCGCGCTGTGTTATTACTCGGGGCCGAGTTCCGGCACGGAAGATCTCTCCTGCCAACTGACCGCCGACGGCAAGTACGCGAACTGCCAGTGTTTCGATATTCCCTACGGCATCTATTTCGTCGATATCAACGCGATTCTGAACAATTCGGTCTACAAAGACACCATCGCGCAGTGTGGCGCCGACGGCAGCGCCTGCGGGGCGTTGAACTCGGCCCCGGTTTGCCAATCGGTGAACCAGGGCACGTTGATACCGAACGCGAAACTTTTTTCCACCTTCAGTTTCGATTGTATCCCCACCAACGGTATCGGACAGACCAGTTGCGGCGCCGCGCCCTATGCCGGTTGCATGACGGCGCCATGCTCGCAGCCGGACAAGTCGGGTCTCACCACCTGTTCATGTCCCGTCTACGACGGGCCCTACCAGGTGGGACAGAACAACCAGGACTGTTCGCTGGGGGATAAGCTGGTCTGGTCGGCCGCCTATGCGCCGCCCTCCTCACCGACGCCGACACCGTCGGGGACCGCGCCCAGTCCGGGAGCATGCATACCCGATGCGCCGGGCGGCTTCGGATGCCCGCTGTATGTTCCCGGCACCACGGTGCTGCCACCGAATAGCGGCGTCAATTGCCAGGCGGTATGCGCGGAGTACACCAGTTGCCGACAACCGGGCGGCGTCCAGACCGGCCTGACCTGCGACGCGACCCTGTGCACCGACCAGTGTAATGATCTGAATCTCGTCGGTAAGGCGTGCAAAGCCCTGGCGAAGTGCGACGTGTCGGAGATCATCAAGGCGGAGCAGGCCGCCAACTGTAGTTGCTGCGCGAGTCAGCTGTGCGGGTGCGCCGTCAACGCGCAGACCAACACCGCGATCGGTTCGCTGGTGCAGCAACAGCGCGACGTCGGCGTCACCCCGCAATGCGATATCAACGGAACGCTGTGCGGAACGCCCTGATCGGAAATGCGCATCGATTCGCGATAGTATTGGTCATTCCGGGCGTCATCTTGGAACCAGGCCGCTTGACTCCGCTGGTGTGACGCGGCAGAGCTAAGCGGATCGAAGTTCTTGTGAGGCGAGGATCGCGCGATGATGAATGCGCAAAGTGTGATGAGTGCGCACGGATGGTTTGATCGAATGAGCAGCAAAGGTTCGGATGTGAGCGGGAAAAGGTCAGCTTCCGCGCATCACCACGGCGATACCCGGCCCGAAATCCAAGGAAATTTTCGGACGCGAAGAACGTTATATCGCCCCCGGACGCCAGCGTATCTCGCTGCTCGCGGGGGTCGCCTTCGATCACGGCGAAGGGGCAACCCTCACCGACGCCGATGGCAACGTTTACCTCGATTTCTTTGCCGGAGTCGCGGTCGCCAGCCTCGGCCATGCTCATCCCACGATGGCGGCGGCGATCGGCCGCCAGGCCAAGCGTCTGATGGTCGGGACCTTCGCCACGCCCGAGCGGGCCGAGGCGTTCGAGTTGCTCTCCAAGGTCGGTCCGGGTCGACTCAAGCGCGCGCATCTTTACAGCGGCGGGGCCGAAGCGGTCGAGGCGGCGTTGCGATTGGCGCGTTCCGCTACGCATAAAAGCGAGGTCGTGAGTTTCTGGGGCGGTTTCCACGGTAAGACCGGCGGTGTGATCGGGCTTATCGGCGACGAATCGAAGCAAGGCTACGGCCCGTTGCCGGGCGGACGCTACCAGGTCCCTTACGCCGACTGTTACCGCTGCCCGTTCAAGATGAAGTATCCCTCGTGCGGGCTCTTCTGCGTCGATTTCATCCGCGAACAGATCAAAAATTCATCCGCCGGCGCGATCGCGGCAATCGTCGCCGAACCGATGCAGGGCACCGCCGGGAACGTGATTCCGCCGGACGACTGGCTGCCCGCGGTGAAATCGGTGGCGAAGGATCACGGTGCGATGCTAATCGCCGACGAGATGATCACCGGCTTCGGCCGCACCGGCACGATGTGGGGAGTCGAACACAGCGGGGTCGAGCCGGATATCATTACCGTCGGCAAGGGGATGGGCTCAGGCTTCCCGGTCTCCGCCGTCCTGATGAGCGATGAACTCGGCCAGGCCGAGCCATTCTCGAAGCCGAGCGCCTCGTCTTCAAGCTATGGCGGAAATCCGCTGGCGGCGGTGGCAGTGGCCGAGACGATCAAGACGATCCAGCACGAGAAACTTATCGAGAATTCGCGCAACGTCGGTGGGAGGTTGCTCGGCCGGCTGCTCCAGTTGAAGGAAAAATACGAATTCGTCGGCGACGTGCGCGGACGCGGACTGCTGATCGGCCTGGATCTGGTGCGCGACGCCAAGAACCGGATCGCCATGAGCCGCAAGGTGATGGAGATCGTCTTTCGCGAATCGCTGCGCCGCGGGCTGCTCTCGATGAGCTATTTCCCGCGCGTTCGCATCAACCCGCCATTGGTGATTACCGAAGCGCAGGCCGATGCGGGCGCCGATATCCTCGATGAAGTCTTTGCCCATGTGCGCGATGAAGTAGACTGGCGCGACGCCGGCTGAGATAGGTGTTCTGCTATGGCGACTGATGCCGGGAATGTGGGGCTCTTCTGCGATTTGGCGGGAACCCTGGTCAAGATGGACGATACGCGCCAGCTGCCGATCGACGCGCGCGGAAATATCCGGATCGAGCTGCTGCCCAACGTAAAGACCACGCTGTTTCCGCTGAAAAACCATCTCATTTTCGTCGTGACCAATCAGGCCGGAGTGAAACGCGGGACGCTTCACCCTGGCGCAGGTCGAAACCGCGATGGCCGAACTCGATCGGCAACTCGACGGTATTCTCACCGCATGGCAAATCTGTCCGCATGACGACGCCGATCGCTGCGAATGCCGCAAGCCCAAGGGCGGTCTGATCACCGAACTTGGAGAGGTTCACGGCGTCGATTCAAGGCCTCGACGATGGTGGGCGATCAAGAGATCGACGCGGCCGCCGCGCGCGCCGCCGGTGTCGGCAAGTTTGCCTGGGCGCGCGACTTTTTCAACTGGGAATAGCTTCGCGGGACGATTATCCCGTCGGCTTATCGCTGACCATGCGCCTCGGCTTGACGCGCCGTCGCTCGCGGGGTGATGACTAACGCTGGCGGCGGGACCGATTCTTTCGATTCATTTCGGCTCGTCGATCCCTGCGAAATCGCCCTGAACGGAGGACCTCATGGAGCAGATGCGCGCGGTAATCGTCGATCCGAATCTTTCGGGGCGTCTCGGAATCAAGCAGGTCGCCTCGCCCTCGCCACGTCCCAACGAGAGCCTGGTGCGGGTCAAGGCAATTTCTCTCAATCTCGGCGAGGTCAGGCGTTCGCTGACGATGGCCGACGCCGGATTTCGTCCGGGTTGGGACTCTGGCCGGGATCGTCGAGCAGGCCGCCGCCGACGGTTCGGGTCCGTCCATCGGGACGCGCGTAGTCGGATTTCTGCCGGCGGGCGCGTGGGCCGAAGTAGCCGCGGTGCCCAGCAACGCGATCGCCGTAATGCCCGCGAACGTCTCCTTCGCCCAGGCCTCGACCTTGCCGGTAGCGGGACTTACCGCGCTTTATTCGCTGGAACTGAATGGATCGCTGCTGGGACGCCGGGTGCTGGTGACCGGCGCTTCGGGCGGCGTCGGCCACATGGCGGTCGAGATGGCCAATCATGCGGGCGCGTTCGTGGTCGCGTCGGTACGGCGCCCGGAGCGCGAAAAACATGCGCGCGACGCCGGCGCACATGAGGTGGTGGTCGGCGAAGATTTGTCGGCCGCATCGAAGTACGGTCCTTACGACCTGATCCTCGAATCGATCGGCGCCAATTCCCTCGCCGCCGCGCTCAAGCTGATCGCACGCGGAGGGATGTGCGCGCTCTATGGCGTGTCGGCATCGAGCGAGACGACCTTAGACGCCGCGACTTTCATGCGTACCGGCGGCGCGCGTCTTTACGGCTTTATCCTGTTTCACGAAATCAGGTTCAGGCCCGCGTCGGAGGGCTTGGCGCAGCTGGTGCAAATGGTCGCCGACAACAAGCTTCATCCGCAGATCGAACTCGAAGCGCCGTTCGCACAAATTTCCGAGGTTGCACAGAAGCTTTACAATCGCGGTATCGCGGGCAAGGCGGTACTGAATTTGTAGTTCGTGGAATCGTTAATCGATTAACCGGGCGGGTCCGCGAAGAGACGAATCGCGGCAGCAAGCCAGATCAGTGGAAAAGAATCGCGCTTTTTGCGACATCTCGAATCTCACTTCAGCATACGAGGATTATCGCGATGAAAATCGGAGTCCTGATCGTTTTTCACGAAAGCACCGCGCGGCCCGGTCCCTTCGCCGAGGAGATGGAGCGAATCGGTTTCGAATCGCTGTGGGCGCCCGAGCATCCGATACTGCCGGTGAACCCCAAGACCCCGTTCCCTCAAGGCGGGCCGATTCCCGACGTCTATGCGCATATGAGCGATCAGTTCATATGCCTTGGGATGGCCGCGGCCACGACCAGCCGGCTCAAGCTCGGGACCGGGATAACGCTGGTGCCGGAGCACAACCCGATGGTCGCGGCGAAGCAAATCGCGACTCTCGACTACTTTTCGGGTGGCCGCCTGATCTACGGAATTGGCGCGGGCTGGTTGCGCGAGGAATCGGAACTGCTCGGTGTCGATTTTCCGCGGCGCTGGACCCAGACCGCCGAATATATCGCGGCGATGCGTGAACTGTGGTCGAAGCCGGAAGCCTCTTTCGAAGGACGTTACGTGAAATTCCCGCCGATTCGATCGTATCCGAAACCGGTCCAGAAAGGCGGACCACCGGTATTGCTCGGTAGCAAAGACAAGAACGCGCTCAAGCGGGTGGCGAAGTGGGGCGACGGTTGGTGTCCCAATCAGATGGATCCCGCTCTGATGAAGGATCAACTGGCGATTCTGAAGAATGAATGCGCCGCGGTGGGGCGTGATTACAGCAAGCTCGATATCACCGTGATGGGCTCGATCGCGGGCGATCGCGCGCAGGTGCAGGAAGAGTTGGCCAGGTATGCTGAAATCGGGGTAGGGCGCTTCGTCCTGATGGTTGGTACAATCACTCCCGAAAACTATAAGCAGCGTCTCGAGCGTTACGCGTCGTCGTATCTGTGAGCCTCGGAAAAGCCTTTCGCGGCATGCGCGCTCGTCTGCATCACGGAGGTAGGAAATGAAAATCGGCGTCCTTGGATTCGTCGCGAGCCATACCGCGACACCTGGTGCGATTGCACAGAAAGCCGAAGCGCTCGGCTTCGAATCGTTCTATCTGCCGGAGCATCCGATCATTCCGGTCAAGCACAAAACGCCGTATCCGGCCTCGGCCGATGGTGTAATCCCAGATTCCTACGCGCGGATGATCGACCCGTTCGTCGGTCTCGCGCTGGCCGCGGCGGTGACGAAGAAGATCGGTCTGGGCACCGGTATCTGCCTGGTTCCCGAGCGCGACCCCATCGTCCTGGCGAAAGAAGTCGCGACGCTCGACCATTACTCGGGAGGACGCTTCATCTTCGGGATCGGCGCGGGATGGCTCGCCGACGAAAGCGAGATCATGGGCGTCAATTTCAAACGGCGATGGCCCATGACCCGTGAATGCATTCGCGCAATGAAGGAGCTGTGGACCAAGCCCGAGGCGAGTTTCGAAGGCGAGTTCATCAAGTTCCCGCCGGTCAAATCCGATCCCAAGCCATTTCGCAAACCGCATCCACCGATCCATATCGGCGCCGGCGGCTTCGGCGCGAGTATGGAACGCGCGCTCAAAGATACGGTCGCGATCGGTGACGGCTGGGCGCCGCTCGCCTTGACGCCCGACGCGCTCGCGGTTGAACTGTCGAAACTCAAGAAGATGTGTGCCGAGGCGGGTCGCGATTTCTCCAAGCTCGACATTTCGATGTACGCGCCGGTCGAGGGTGACCCCAAACGGATCCGTGAGCAGTATCGTGAAGCCGGTGCGCATCGGCTTATCTTCCTGCTCGATCCGCCGACTCCGGGAAAATTCGAAAGCGACCTCGAGGCTCTCGCCAAGGCATGGGTGAACTGATTCGGGCCGCGGCTCGCCCCCTCGACGGCGTTGGTGCGCAATGCCGTTGAGGGGCGCGATCTCGGGATTCGGCGAAGTCGCGGCGCAGGCCCATCTGGCGGGATGGCGCACGCGGCCCGGCGTCAATATCGTTGCGATTCATGACCCGGTCTCCGCGCGACGTCATCACGCGATCAACCTGATTCCGAACATTCGCGTGTATGACGACCTCGAGTTGATGCTCGAAGGCGAGGCCCTGGACTTCATCGATATAGCGAGCCCGCCGCTGTTCCACGCGGCGACCGCTCGCGCCGCTCTCGAGGCCGGTGCGCACGTGCTGGTCGAGAAGCCGCTGTGTCTCGCGCCGGCGGAATTCGATCAGCTCTACGCGCTGGCCGACCGGCAATCGCGCCTCCTGATGTGCGTGCACAACTGGCGCTTCGCCCCGGCGTATCGATGTGCGCAGGAATTGATTGCGGCCGGGCGTCTTGGGGATTTGCGCTATCTCGAATTGCACCGCTTGCGTACCGAGCCGGCTGGGGGCGGCGGCAGTACGGGAGTCGGCGGAGAGCGCTGGCGTCTGGACCCGAAGACCGGCGGTGGCATCCTCATCGACCACGGCTGGCACGCGTTCTATCTCGCACAATGGCTGATGGGGGCGATCCGCCCATCGCGGTCGCGGCCCGCCTGGGAATTCGCGAGGGCACGACAGTCGACGATCTTGCCGACCTGCGCATCGACTTCCCGGGTGATCGCATGGCGCACATCCATCTTTCGTGGCGGGCGCCGGTCCGCCGCACCTCGGCGATGATCTACGGTTCAAACGGTATCGCGGAGATCGAAAGCGATCGCGTCGTGATGCGCCTCCGTTCCGGCGCTGCCGAGAACTTCTCGGTCGCCGAAGCGCCCGACGATTCCTATCATTCGGCCTGGTTCGCCGCAGTTGCGGCTGAATTCGAGCAGGCGCTTGCCGAGGGCAACGACGGCTCGCTCGCGCGGCAAAATCGATCACAGGCACGTAGCGCCCTTGGCTTGCTAACGCTCGCCATCAAGTCCTCAGCCGCCGGTGGTTCGACGATAAGCCTCGACCAATTCGTATGATCGAAAAGGCAAGTTTCGTTACTGCAAAGCTTACAGCCTGTTAAACCCTATTGACTTTCGAGTCCGCAGGGTTAGAGTGCCTTATTGACCGCTGGGTTAGCGTATGGTTGGGCGCACGAAAGAGTGCGGCGGCGGCTTCTGGCGGATATTCTCATCACTAAGAAGAGGGTGGCTGAAGGGCTTGGCGGTCGAATCGTTCAGAGGGGTAGGCGGAGTGATCAGCGTCCGTCCATCTTACAATGACCGCGACAGATAACCGCGCATATTCGCCGGAGTCCCGCGCTCAGGACTCCCGTGATGAGATCCTGAAGGCGGCGACCAAGCTGTTCGCCAGTCGCGGCGTCCACGAAACCTCGATGTCGGAGGTTGCGCGGGCTGCGCACGTCAGCAAGGCGCTCATATTCTGGCACTTTAAGACTAAAGAAGACCTCTTTTTCGCCGTTTTGAATCGTTTGCTGGAGCCATACGTTATCGATTTCGCCGAAGAGGCGGGTGTACTGGACGAAAAGGCGCAGATTCTGAAACTGGTCGAGTCGTACATCTTCTTCGTTCGCGACAACGCCAGCTCGATTCGATTCTTTATCGCGCAGCTCCTGCACGGCGACAGGACGTTCGAAGCGCTGACTAACCAGGTCATGGCGCTATACGACGGGTATCGGGCTCTTTTGACCGATTTGATCTTTCGCGCGCAGGAAAAAGCGCTTTGTTCTCGCGAGTTTTCGCCCCGAAGTGGCGGTGGCTTTTCTGCTCTCGACTCTCAATGGAATGTTGCTCGGCTTCCTGTTTGTCCGCGATAACGGTGCGGACCTAGAGGGCGCGATGGGAATGTTGCGGCAATGGCTCTTCCGGGAGTCGCCGCAGACTGAGCCGGGCAACCCTCCGAAATCATCGAACAGCGCCCTCTAATGAGGAGATAGGATGCGGATGCGAGTTCCGTTGCGACAGATGATTCGATTCGGCCGCTATATGAGCCGAAAAAAGCGTGCAGGTGAGAAGTATTTCCCCATCGTGCTGATGCTCGAGCCTCTTCATGCTTGTAACCTTGCCTGCTTGGGTTGCGGCCGGATTGTCGAATATAAGGACACGATTCGGGATAGATGCCGCTTGAGGATGCCCTCGCCGCCGCCCGGGAGGCGGACGCCCCCATCGTCTCCATCTGCGGCGGCGAACCGCTGATGTACAAACATATCGTGCCGCTGACCAAGGGACTCATCGAGCAGCAGCGCCACGTCATGATTGTACTAACGCGTTGCTGCTGGAACGCTTCGTCAAACAGGTCGCTCCCAATCGCTACCTGAAGCTCCAACGTCCACATAGACGGCATGCGCGAGAACTCATGACCGGGTTGTGGACCGCGACGGGGTATTCGACACCTGCGTCAAGATGATTCGGATGCTCAAGGAGAAGGGCTACCGGGTGCAGACGAATTCGACGATTTTTCGCGAGACCAGCGCGGATGAAATCGACGAATTAGTCGGATTTTTGAGTGGTCTCGGCGTCGACGGAATGCTGGTGACACCGGGCTATCACTACCAGGTGCTCGCCAACGACATCTATTTGAAGAACGAAGAGATGCCGTACAAGTTTGAACGCGTGCGTAAACTTGCGGAAAACCATAAAATCATCAATACGCCTATTTATCTCGACTATCTGGTCGGCGAGCGCGACCTCTTGTGCAGTCCCTGGACGACGGTTACGCGCAATCCTCGCGGATGGAAGGGGCCGTGCTATTTGATCACGAACGGCCATTACCAGTCGTTTCGCGAGATGCACGAGGCGACCGATTGGGAGTACTACCGCACCAAGCAGGATATTCGCTGCCGTGATTGCAAGCTCCATTCGGGTTTCGAGGGCACGGTCGCGCTCGACTTCGGCAAGAGCCTCAAGGATTCGTGGCGGATGGTGCGCCACTACGTATCTTGAGATGCCTTGAAGCTGCAGGCGTCGAGAAACTGCATGGAGACGCCGGAATGAGCACGAACGCTCACGCGCCTGACGGTCATTGACCTCAAGCGCTATCTAAGCGCGAAGGCCGAGATTGTCGAGCGCGCGCTCGCGTTGAGCGTCGCCGAAAGTGACGGTCCCGCAGCTAAGCTATTCGAGGCGATGCGCTATAGTCTGCTCGCGGGCGGCAAACGCCTGCGACCGGTGTTGGCGCTGGCGGCGTGCGAGGCGGTAGGCGGTTCGGTCGACGCCGCGATGGGTTTCGCCTGCGCGATGGAGATGATTCACACCTACTCACTTATCCATGACGATTTGCCCTGCATGGATGATGACGATCTGCGGCGCGGCCGGCCGACCAATCACAAAGTGTATGGCGAGGCGATCGCCACGCTGGCGGGTAGACGGCCTGTTGACCGACGCGTTCGCGGTTGTGGCGCGTTCGGCGCTGTCGTCCAACGCGCGGGTTTCACCTTCGACAATGCTCGAAGTGATCGCGGAGTTGGCCGAGGCGGCCGGTTCCGGGGGATGGTAGGCGGGCAGGTGATCGATTTGCTGGGCGAGGGCCAGGCGATCGAATTGCGCGAACTCGAGCATCTTCACAGCAAGAAGACCGGCGCGCTGTTCGTCGCCGCGGTCTGCGGTGGCGCGCGAATCGGTGGTGCGGACGCTACTCAGCTCGAGGCGTTACGCACATACGCGAGGGCGCTGGGCCTCGCCTTCCAGGTGGTCGACGATTTACTCGATGTGGAGGAATCGGCCGAGCAGTTGGGAAAGCGAACGCAAAAGGACGAAGAGCGGGGCAAGGCGACGTATCCCTCTTTGCTGGGAGTCGCGCGTTCGCGCGAAACCTGGCTCGCGACCTGGCCGCGAAAGCGGGCGCCGCGCTCGCCGATCTCGACCATCGGGCCGAGCCGCTGCGAATGCTCGCGAAGTTCGCGGTGGAGCGCAAACTGTGACGGATCGTCTCGCCAGCGGGGAGAGCGACGCGATCCGAAGCCATCCGGTCGATACGCATCCGGTGCGCGCGCGCCAGGCAATGCCCGGTTTGAACCGGGCAGGAACGGAAGTTGCGTGACTTCACGCCGCCGCATCCGGGGCCCGGCGAAGTATTGTTGCAGATCAAATGCGCGCTGAGCTGTGGCACCGATTTAAAAGCCATCGACGAGGCCATCCGATGGTGGCCGATGCCCGCGCCGTTTGGACATGAATTTTCCGGCGTAGTGGCGGAAGTAGGGGAGGGCGTCGAGGAGTTTCGTGTCGGCGACGAGATGATGGCGGTCACTGCCCCATGTGGCCATTGCTTTTACTAGCAAGACGAAACTGAAAAGTCGAAGTAGGTGTCAGAAAAA
>CAWDQC010000015.1:0-26917 GCA_963804355.1 uncultured Pseudomonadota bacterium
GCGCAATAACGGACGCACCTCCGTTACTGCGATTCACAAGGCCAACATCATGAAGCTCTCGGATGGCCTCTTTCTGAAGTGCGCGCGCAAGGTCGCCGAAGAGTACAAAGACATCCGCTATCTCGAGCAGATCGTCGACGCGGCTTGCATGCGCCTGGTGACCGACCCGGGTTCCTTCGATGTCCTGCTCCTGGAAAATCTCTACGGCGATATCGTCTCTGATTTGTGCGCCGGTCTGGTCGGCGGATTTGGAGTCGTGCCGGGAGCAAACTACGGCGAACGGGGCGCGATTTTCGAGGCCGTCCACGGTACCGCGCCGGATATCGCCGGCAAGAACGTCGCCAATCCGGTCGCCGCGATCCTGTCCGGTGCGATGCTGGTTGAATACCTCGGTCAGCTTGCCGCCGCACGGAATATTCGCGAAGCCGTGGGAACCGTGCTGCGCACCGGAAACATCCTCACCCCCGACCTCGGCGGCCGCGCGACCACCACCGAGATGACCGCGGCAATTCTGCGTGAGATGAACGCGCCCGCGTCGGCATACACGGCCGAAGCCTCGGTCTGAGTCGCGATCGCGATCATCCGGCGAGCGCGCGCTTCCGATCGCCCTCCGCTTCGCTTTCGAGCGTCTACTTTTCACGCTTTCGAGCGTCCTCTTTCGCTATCGTCGCTCTTCCGATCGTGGCACCGCTGGCTATTTTTTTAACGCCATGGCTAAACAGCGAGCCCAAGAGAATTACGGGAATCGTCTACCCCCGGGACAGACACTGGTGACCAATTTTCCGGTTCTGAGTTACGGGCCGACGCCGCGTTTCAACCCGGCCAAATGGGACTTTCGCGTAATCGGCCTGGTCGAGCAGCCGCTGCATCTTAGCTGGGATCAATTTCAGCAGCTGCCGCAATCCGGGCAGGTCTCCGACTTTCATTGCGTGACGACCTGGTCACGGTTCGATAATCGCTGGGAAGGCCTCAAAGTTCGCGACCTGATGAAGCTGGTCAGGCTCAAGCCGGAAGCTGCGTTCGTCTATATCCATTGCGACGGTGGCTACACCACCAATCTACCGCTCGCCGAGTTCCTCGACGACGACGTGATTCTCGCCTGTCGTCACGACGGCAAGAATCTCGATCCGGGCCACGGATGGCCGCTGCGGCTGGTCGTACCCAAGCTCTACGGATGGAAAAGCGCGAAATGGGTGCGCGCCATCGAGTTCTGTGCGCAAGACCAGCGCGGCTTCTGGGAGGTTCGCGGCTACCATAACCACGGCGAACCCTGGGCAGAGGAGCGTTACTCCTTCCAGGAGGACGGCGAGGAATAGGAGACGGCCGTTCGCTCATCCGAGGATTCCGCCGGTAGCGGCGATCGACCCCGTCACCCGCCCGCGCGTGTCTCCACGTCTTCCAGCTTCAATCGCGACGAAAACCTGGCCCGCCTGCGTGGCGAAGAATACGACCTCGCGGTAATCGGCGGCGGGATTAATGGCGCCGCGATCGCCCGCGATGCCGCGATGCGCGGGTTGCGCGTCGCCCTGGTAGAAAAGGGCGACTTCGCCGGCGCCACGTCATCGAGTTCCTCGAAGCTCATCCACGGCGGGCTGCGCTACCTGCCGCAGGGTCAATTGCGACTGGTCTACCATGCCCTGCGCGAACGCGAACGCCTGCTCCGCGTCACCGCCCCGCACCTGGTCCATCCGCTTCGCTTCCTCTACGCGACCTATCGGAATCGTGGGGTCGGACGATTTGCCCTTTCCGCCGGACTGTTCCTTTACGACCTTTTCGCCAATACGCCTGCCGCCGAGCGCCATCGCCGGCTTTCGGCCGCCGCCGTTCGCGAACAGGAACCCGCGCTCGCATCCGACAGTCTGAGCGGCGGCGCACTCTACTACGACGCCTGGGCGGACGACGCCCGTCTGACGCTCGAGAACGTTCTCGACGCTTCGTTTCATGGCGCGGCAATCGCCAACTACGTCGCCGCCGAGGGCTTTGTACGCACAGGTTCACAAATCTCGGCGCTGGCCGCGACCGACCTCGAGGGCGGCGGCGCCTCGTTCGAGTTACGCGCGCGCATCTTCGTCAATGCCGCCGGACCGTGGGTCGACAAGGTGCGCCGAATGGACGACGCCGGCTGCGCGCCGAGCGTGCGCCTGACCAAAGGCGTTCACCTGGTGATCGCCGGCGCGCATCTGCCGCTGCGCAACTCGCTGGTGCTTTCGGATGAAGCCGGGCGAATCGTCTTCGCGATGCCTCGCGACGGTTACGTGCTGGTCGGTACTACAGATACCGACTTTACTGGCGACGCCAGCCGGGTCGCGGCCGACGACGCAGACATCGCATATTTACTGCACGTACTCACCAACTCGCTTCACGACCTTCACCTCACTCCCGCTGACGTCGCCTACAGTTTCGCCGGGCTGCGCGCGTTGGTTGTGGGCGATCCGGCCGCTGGACCCTCCGCCGTGCCGCGCGAAGAAGTCATTATCGAAAGCCCGTCCGGGCTTCTCACCGTCGCCGGCGGCAAATTGACGACTCATCGTCAGATCGCGCAACAGGTCGTGAATCGCGTCATGCATTCCATGGGGCGGCGGCCGACGCGATCACCAACCCTGAGCACCCCGCTGATTGGGGCGCGTAATCGTAACGATACCTCGGCGGCCTTCCCGCTGTTGCCGCGGATCGGCGCAATGCTCGAGGGACGCTACGGATCGCGCGTCTCGATGGTGTCGGAATCGTACGCGATCGGCCCAAACTCGCAGCCGAACTGGCGCATGGCGCACCCGCTATCGCCGCGGAAGTCGTGCATGCGGTACGCAACGAAATGGCGCGAACGCTCGCCGATTTCCTGGTGCGGCGCACCTCGATGGTTTGGCGCGCGCCGCTCGCGGCGGTCGAGGCGGCGCCGCTGGTCGCGCGCTTGATGGCGGCGGAATTAGGATGGGATCGCGATCGCGAACGTTCAGAACTCGCGGCCTTCGCCGCTTTGCCGGGCTTCTCAGGCCGGATCGTAGCAACGCGCGGCGACGAGGACTGATCCTCTCGTGTCACGGTAAGGCGCGGGGCTAACCAATCGAGGGCAGGACGAAATTATGAAGGCCACGACCAGACCCGTTAAAACCAAGACCGCCGCCACTGTACGGGCCAAGACCAAAGAGGCCAAAACCAAACAGGTCGAGCCAAAACAGGTCGAGCCAAAACAGGTCACTCCGAAACATACTAAGACCAGGCAGGCGAAAAGCGAACCGACGAAGACTAAGGGTGCGAAGACCGCAACGGATTCGCGCAAATCACCGGAATCGCACGCAGAGCTGGCCGCCCGCACGCTCCGCCTCGCCGCGGCCCTCGCCAGGCTTTACCACGAAGCCCGGATTAGCCTCGATTTCACCACACCCTGGCAATGCCTCGTCGCGACCATACTGTCGGCGCAATGCACCGACGAACGGGTCAATCGAGTAACGCCCGATCTCTTCAGGAAGATCCCCGATATCGCCGCGATGGCCGAGGCGCCCAGCGACGAAATCGAACGATTGATCGCGACCACCGGTTTTTTTCGCCAAAAGACCAAATCCCTGCAAGCGGCCGCGCGTCGGATCATGCAACGCTTCGAGGGAGAGGTTCCTCACAAAATGGAGGATCTGGTCACGCTGCCCGGGGTCGGCCGCAAGACCGCCAACGTGCTATTGGGCCATGTTTTCGGTGAGCCGGGATTGGTCGTCGATACTCACGTGCGACGGCTGGCCAACCGCCTCGGACTGACGCGCGACGTCGATCCCGGACAAATCGAACTGGACTTGCAGCAGCTTTTGCCGCCGAAGGAGTGGACGCCCTTTTCGATGCGGCTGATCCTGCATGGGCGTCAGGTGTGTTTTGCGCGCGGGCCGCGCTGCGACGCCTGCACGCTGCGTCCGGATTGTCCGCAACTTGGCGTCCGCGTCTAGCGACGAGGGCGCAGGGTCGCGATTCCGCCGTCCGCAGTCGTCACCAGGACCATGTCGGCAATGCCGACGAACAGGCCGGTACCGACCACGCCCGGGATCGCCAGGAGGTCGCGTTCGAGCCGCTTCGGATGGCGTATCTCCTTGACGCGGCAGTCCAGCACCAGGTTGCCGTTGTCGCTGACGAAATCATCGCCGGAGGGCTGCTTTCGCACGACCGGCTTGAGGCCAAGATCAGAGATGCGGCGTGACGAATAGGAGACCGCGAAGGGCACCACCTCGACCGGCAGCGTACCGTGCGCACCCAGACGTTTGACGCGTTTCTCCTCGCCAACGAGAAAGATTCGCCGCCTCGATGCTTCCGCAACGACTTTCTCGCGCACCATCGCGCCGCCTAGTCCTTTGATCATGTTAAGGCGCGGGTCGACCTCGTCCGCACCGTCGAAGTCCGTGTCGAGATGGCGGACTTCGCTCAGATCGACGACGCGAATACCGACCGAGCGCGCCAGTTCCGCGCTGGCATTTGAAGTTGCGACCCCCGACACTTTGATACCGGATTCGCCGAGCGCGCGGATAAAGGCGCTGGCCGCGCGGCCGGTGCCGAGGCCGAGTGTCTGGCCCGGCTTGACGAACCGCAACGCGTGCTCACCGAGCGCCACCAGATTGGGAGCAGTGTGACTTTCCAAGGTTACCTTCCGCACGAGAGCTTGGCACAACTCGCTTTCACAGGGAATTGGCCCGTGACTAAGGGCTAAAAGGTCTTTAGAAGTGAGCGTGCAAATCTGATGTAGCCTAATTGTCAAATTAGTTGACATAAGAGCTTCATGCAGTCTATTGTTTGTGAAGGATGACAATTTGTCTGGTAATGAAGCTTTATGTGGTGGAGTTATGGTGAGCTCTCTCATCATGCTCGTGTTCTACCTTTTATAACCAAACGTCGTCTTACTGGCCGGAACTACCCATGGGACCGCAGGGCTCTTGGTGCGTCCGGATTTATCGATCGGTGATGGCGGAGCCAACCATCGATTGTTGGTGCTTGTGAAAATTCCAGAAAAAGAACCAACCGACGATCACGCTCGTCTGAACGGGGAAAACCTTGCGGCGGAGGCTCAGGAGAGCACATCGCCAGCAGTAAAGCTCGCCGAGGAACAGTCGCAGGAAGCCGAGGGCAATCCCGACGGGGTATCCGCATTCGATGCTGCAGCGGTGCAACCGAGTGAGCCGACACCCGCGACGGCCGACGGGGGCCAAGCCGTCGAACCCACGATTTCAAATCAAGCGCCTGCTCAAAATGTTTCGGAACCCAGCAGGGTGACTCAGGAATTAGACGAAAGGACCAAGGCTCACGAAGAGGAAATCGCCCGACTAAAGCGAATGATCGAGGAACGGGACCCGCAGTTTGAGCATACCACGAAGGTTTTGCTGCGAATGTCGCGGCAGCCTTCCGACCAGGCGTCCTCGCAAGGATCATCCCGGGGTTTATTGATCGGCGGCGCGATTGTAACTCCCGTCGTCTTTCTTCTCGCAGGTGGGGCCTTCCTTTTCTACTTATTGTCGGGAAACGGACGTTTCGCTGAGCGACCGGCGGTGATGCTGGCAAACCAGCCGGCACCGGCAGCCGTCGCTTCACCGACGATCGTTCAGACTGCGGTGAAAATGGTGCAGGCCTCCCCACCTCCCGAACCAGCACAAGTCCAGCCTTCCCCTCCGGTACGCCTGGCCGCGCAGCCGCCTGTACCCGAGGATGATGGTGACGCCGGTCCTCCAGAACCGTCCGCGCCCCGGCATTCGGCCTTAGTCCTCGACCAAAGCCTGAGCGATAAGTTGAGCAGTTATCTTCATCAACATCGCCTGCCGTATGTCGATGCGCTGGTGTTCGCAAACTCCAGCGGAGAGCCGCGATCAGTGACGCTGAATGGCCGCGTGCGCACGGAAAAGGGCGCGCGCGACGCGACATTAAAGTCTGAGGATTTTCTCAGCGACGCCCAAGTTTCGATAAAAAACCGGGTCCAGGTGGATCGCGGAGATCATTCCAACTTCTGCCGCAACCGGTTCTGTCTCCGCAGCGTCGGCGGGCGGCGAGCCACCCGAGGCAATGGCCGGTACATGCCAGAATTCGTGCCTTAGCGACGAAGGCCATTGCAAAACCCAGTGTGCCGCCAGTAGTGCGCCGAACCTCCCGCGGTCAGCTGCTGACATTGTTGGTTTCTTTGGACAGGGAACCAGTTGCATTGACGGCTGCCAACAGACCCGGGAGCACTGCGTCGCGGCTTGTGGTGAAACCGGTCCGTCGGGCGGCACTGAGCCGGCAGGCGGCCCCGGGCAGAGCGGTTCCGGTCCGCCGCCGGAGGGTCCGGATCAGCCACCGGGATAAGAAGCAAGCGAACAGGCGCGTTTTGCACCAGAGGGACAATCGGGTTTCGGGGGGTATCACTGGAGGACCTGCGACGTTTTTGGGGAGACGACGGAATGAAAGCGGCGAAACTGCTACCTTTTCTAATATTCTGCGCGGCTATTACTCTCACGAGTGCGCCGGCATTCTCGGCGCCATACGGCATGTACGATCGAGAGCATGTCTGGCGCAACTCGGTATATTGGCATTCTCACTATCCCGACTGGTTCTATAGATACCATCCCGAATGGGCGGTCGATCACAGGGATTGGTGGCAATTTGATCATGAAGCTCATCCGGAATGGTTCAGGACGCGCTTCTGGGACAGCCATCCGATCTGGAGATATGGCGCGTACGACCAGTATCACCAATGGCATTATGCGGACTGGTGGCACGAGCGTAATCCGGGTTGGATCTATGCGCATCATCCGGAGTGGGCCGAACCGTATCCGCGCTGGATGCGAGCCGACTATGGGACGCATCCCGAGTGGTTCCATTCACCTTACTGGCGAGACCATCCGCACGACTGGACCCATCCGGACGAAATCTACCGTCGGGAACACGAAATAGACCGGGCTACTGCGCAACGAGAGTACGAGAGGAATCATGGATACGCTGCTGGTGTAAAATACCAGGATCATGGATGGAACGGTTCGGCGCATGCGGGTTCTGTCTCGTACGGTAGCGAACCGCACAATGCAGCGTCTATCTACAAGACGCGAGCCATCAGGCGAGCAGTCAACCGTTTGGCAGTACCGAAAATCACGCCATGAGTGCGACAAGTCACTTCCCGAGCTATCAGAGCTCAGGTGGCTCCGTCAGTCATAGTAGCGGCGGCCACGGGAAGCGCTGATAGCGGGCCAAGTCTCGTCAGTCTTCTGGCATCGGGAACGCCGATGAAGTCGCAGCACGGCTGGATGGGTTTTCCGCGGCCCCACTCTGGACGTATCTGCGCGACCCCGGTTGCGGCGCGGAACGAGGAAACTAGCTCTTGCGATTGTGCAGGAGGTTCATGAACTCCTGGCGCGTTTCCTGGTGGGTGCGGAAGACGTCCGAGCATCGCCGAAGTCGTGACGTACGAGTTCTGCTTCTCGACCCCGCGCATCCGCATGCACAGATGCTCGGCTTCGAGCACGACGGCGACGCCCAGCGGCTTGATTTCTTCCATGATCGTATGGGCGATCTGCGTCGTCAGCCGTTCCTGGACCTGTAGCCTCCGCGCATAAATCTCGACCATCCGCGCGATTTTCGACAAGCCCGACGATGTGCCGGTTGGGCAAATAGGCGACGTGCGCCTTGCCGATAAACGGCAGCAGATGATGCTCGCAAAGAGAATAGAAGTCGAGGTCCCTGCACAGGATCATCTCCTGGTAGTCTTCCTCGGTGAAGAGCGCGCCGTTAATCGCGACCTTCGGGTCCTGATCGTAGCCCTGCGTCAGAAACTCAAAGGCCTGAACAACGCGAAACGGAGTACGCGCGAGACCTTCACGATCGGGATCTTCGCCGATATGACGCAGAATGGAACGTACCGCTTCCTCGGTGGATTGCCGGTTTTGGGCCATCATTCGATCCTTTGTTGAGGGCGAATCTTTATTGGTCCGGTCATTTGCGGACCGAATCGTTCTAGTGCCTTTATCTTGGTCTGAGGCCGGTATCCAGCCCTGTGATTTGTTCAAAGGTGATGCTAACCGGTTGCGGGTCTCTGATGCCGGCTCCATTCGAGGGCAAGTTCAATCGCGAGCGACGGGCCACCACCACTCATAATATTAAAACCCGCGACATCTCGCGAGCCAGCGAATCCATCAGCGCGAGATTATCCTCGATCGAGCGGCGGCGGGCGTCTTCCTCGCTGATTCCGGCATAGCGGTCGAAATGATGATGCGGTACCGCTCAGGTCCTTAATCTTTTCCTTCAAGTAGGTCGCCATCGATTCGCGCTTTACCGGCAGGATCCCAGGTATCACTTTAAGCCCGCACGCACGCGCCTGTGTCGATAAAGGCAGCGCCGTATCGCGGTCTCGAAAACCGGTTGCGTAATCACAAATCGCGCCCCGGCGCCGGCCTTGCGCTCGAGCAAGTTCGAATTCGCGCGTCGATCTGCTTGCGGTTGGGGTTACCGACGACGCCGGGGAGCAACTCGCGGCAGCGTCTTCAGCATGCGTTTGCCCTCGCCGGTATCGCCCCGGTTGAGGTCCTGCGATCATCTGCAGCAGGCCGAAGGTGTCGAGATCGTCGACCGGCCGTGCGCCCGCGCTGCCGTCGGGCGGCAGCTTGTCACCCTGCAGCGCGACCACTCCGTCGACGCCGATCGCGCGCGCGCTCCGAGCAGGTCGGACTTCAGCGCGAAGCGGTTGCGATCGCGGCACGAAAAATTGAGCACCACCGGCGATCCCAGGCGCGCCTTGATCATCGAGGCGAAGACCAGACCGGACATCTTCACCCGTCCGAGCGCGTTGTCGGCGAGATTGATGATGCCGACATGATCCTTCACGCCTGCCAGGCGCTTGAGCAGCATTTCGGGATTACGCCCGCGGCGGAGGACTGACTTCGAGCCAGAGCGCCGGCGCCTTGCCGGCACGAGACTTATCTCGATCGAGGGTGGTCAAGCTGGCCCAATCCGGCGCGGGCCGGCGCGGCTAAGGCTGGCGGAAGCGACGGCAAGCGCAAAAGATTTAAACATATCCGACGAATCGGCAAGGCGAGCGCGAAGTCGGGTCAGGCTTTGAGCCGTTCGTTCGCCTTGACCTTTTGGTATTTGCGATAATCGTAGCCTGTCGCCATCGCCATCAGCAACGGTTCCATGCCGCCTTCTTTTTCGCGCCGCAGAACCCGCAGGCGATCGAAGAACTCGCGAAAATCCTTGTCGATACGATTCCCGCCCTCGATTGGCTTCAGGAAAAAATCGTGCAGACGCGTGATGGTGAAGCGCAGCGACGAATAGCGCAACTCGTTGGGGAAAGCATCCCATTCCGCCAGCGAAAGCGTGCGTACCGACTCGTAACCTTGAAGAACGTAACGAAAACGTTCGAGCGAGTATCCCCCGTCGATGAAACAGAGCGCGTTGACGGCCGTAGCGATATCGAAGATGAATTTGCCGCGGCAGGCCGCCTCGAAATCGAGCACCGCGGTCAGCTTCTCACCGCGAAACAGCAGGTTATCGGTGAACAGATCGCCGTGGATGATCCCCTTGGGCAACTTTCCTTCGAGGTAGCGAGTCAGATATTCGATTTCGTCTTCTAAAGTGCGCGTTACCTTGCGGAAATAGTTCGGCAGGCGATTGCGCACATTCAGGTACAGGTCCGCGATTCGCTCGAAGCTGAAGCGGTTGTCGATTCCCTTCTTGTAGCCTTTGCCGATGATGTGAAGTTCGCCGAGCGCTGCGCCGATGGTTTCCAGATGGCTCGGACGCAGCTTGGCGACCGACAGGACCCGACCCTCATGATAGCTGAAGAGCGAAACGCACTTGCTACCGTATTCGCGGTAGTAGCGGCCGATGCGATCCTGTACCGGATTGGGACACGGGAACGAGTGTTTACGCAGAAAGACGAGCAGATCGATTTCGCGTCTTACTTCGCTTTCGCTTTTGACCTCGTCAATCCGCAGCAGAAATTTACCCTTGCCCGCTTCGAGCAGGTAGTTCGAATTGACCGATCCTTCGGGAATCCCATTTATACTGGCGATTCGGCCGAAGTTGTAATCGTCCGCGAGCTCTTCGAGGAATGCTTTGTTGAGCTCAGTGTATGCAGCCATGAAGGTGTAAGTAGCTAACCGCGCCCCAATCTAGAGCCGATTCGGAATCGCGTCAACTAAAAAATGCGGAAACGGCTAAAACTGACAAACCGTCGCGAATTTGCCTGTAAGAACTCGACATTGCGAACCGGCAGCGCGGGTCCGCGATGGTGCGATTCGAGCCATTGCGCAATAATTCGCGCTCGAATCGACGGCTCATTTCCGCGACGCGCGATACTCGAAAAGGGACCTGCAATCATGGCGAATATGAAGAAATCCCCAGTAAAAACCTCGGGCAAGTCATCCGCTGCGGCGGCGAAACCGGGTGCAAATAGCGTCATCCTGGAAGGCAAAAAAGCTCCCGCCTTCAGTCTGCCGGATCAGAGCGGCGAAAAGGTCTCATTGCGGGACCTGACGGCTCGCGGCAACGTGGTGATCTACTTTTATCCCAAGGATATGACGCCGGGATGTACCACCGAGGCGTGCAGTTTTCGCGACAATATCGCTGGTTTGAAAAAACTCGACGCCCAGATTGTCGGAATCAGCGCGGATTCGCCGGCGTCGCATCAGAAATTTATCGACAAGTATTCGCTCAACTTTCCGCTGCTGAGCGACGTCGACAAGACGGTATGTACAGCCTACGGCGTTTACAAGATGAAGTCTTCTACGGGCGCGAGTACATGGGAATCGAACGGACCACCGTGGTGATCGATCGCGACGGCGTCGTTCGCAAGATTTTTCCGAAGGTCAAAGTCAACGGCCATACCGAGGAAGTAATCGAGGCGTTGAAGGAGCTGGAATAGAATCAACGCCGATATCGCCGCGATGATCTAAAAGCTTTTTGGTTCTCCGGAGAACGAAATCGTTTCACCGTGAGACGGTGATTGTTGCGCCAGGAAGATCGCCTCGTGAAAGCGGCCTCGAGGCCTCCGGTTTCGCCTTGACGCCGGTCCTGGCTTGGATGAAGTTGATCCCGTTTGCGGCCGCCGCAACGCGAAAGCCGAGGTCCCACACAAGACGCTATTCACGCAGGCAATACGACGCTTCGACGCGGTGAACGGGATCAACCCTGCCGAGAGCATCAAGGAGCTAATGACTTGAAACTGGCAACATTTACGCACGATGGAACGACTCGAATCGGAGTCATCACTGACGGTGCGGTCCTTGACCTCGCGGCGGCAGCGCCGGAATTGCCGCGCGAGATGTGCGCATTTCTCGCCGCGGGTGCGGACGCGCTGGAGCGTGCGCGCAAGGCTGCGGGCGGAACGGCGGGACGAATTCCACTCGATCGCGTGAAGATCGAGGCGCCGATACTGCATCCGCCGGAATTCCTGGCAATCGGCCTCAACTATGCCGATCATATCGAAGAGTCGAAGATGGAACGCCCGAAGTTCCCGCTGTTCTTCAACAAGCAATCGAGTTGCGTGACGGGGCCGACCGATCCGATCCATCTGCCGCGCGTGTCAAAGGCGCTGGATTACGAGGGCGAACTCGGCTTCGTGATCGGCAGGACCTGCCGGCACGTGCCGCGCGATCGCGCCCACGAAGTAATCGCGGGTTATTTCGTGGTCAACGACGTCAGCGTGCGCGACTGGCAGTTCAAGGCGCAGACCATGACCCTGGGCAAATCGTTCGATACTCACGGTCCGATTGGTCCGTGGATCGTCACGCCAGACGAGGTCGGCGATCCGCACACGCTCGAACTACGCACATGGGTCAACGGCGAACTGCGGCAGCATTCCAACACTCGCCACCTGGTATTTGACTGCTACGACAGATTGAAACGCTTTCGACTGTTTTCACGCTGCTACCCGGAACGATCATCTCGACCGGAACTCCCGCCGGAGTGGCCTTTGCGATGAAGCCGCCGCGGATGCTGGTGGCGGGCGACCTGGTGCGAATGAGATCGAGCGCGTGGGGCATATCGAGAATCGCGTAATCGACGAACCGGAGACCACCACGCTGATCTGACTCGCGGAGGCGGCAAAGTCAGGGGGGTGCGGAAGGTCGCCGGAGTGAGTCTGTAAGCCGGGTTCTGTACCCTTGCGGGCGGCGATCATTCCTCTGGGCCGCCGGTTGCCCGGCGGCTCGAGCGACCATACCCGAGGAATCGCGAGCGGGCCGCTCTCCCTCCTATTTGGTCTTGCTCCGGGTGGGGTTTAGCATGCGCGCACGATTACTCGCGCGCCGGTGGGCTCTTACCCCGCCATTTCACCCTTACCCTGACGGGCGGTATGTTTTCTGTGCCACTTTCCGCGGATCGCTCCGCGCCGCCGTTAGCGGCCACCCTGCCCTGCGGAGCCCGGACTTTCCTCCCCGATTACGGGGCGATCGCCCGACTCACTCCGGCGATCGAATTGTAGCATCGTGGACGAGGATCGAGGCATCGAAAATTCAGCGCGTCGAGGCATCGAAAATTTATAGGCTCCGATGGCGGCGGGCGCCTGAACGATCGATCGGTGCGTCGTCCGCCGGCTTCCAGTCCGACGCCCAACTTCAAGGCAAGGAGGCGTGAACCGATTTTGCCTCGGCCAGCGGATGGTCACGGAGGAAATCGAGCATCGCCGGGTTCCATTTGCGCGGCCATTTCATGTGATGGCGCAAGCCCTCGGTATATCCCCACGGATTGCGCCAGAAGCTGGTGTCACCGTTGGAGTTGGCGCCGCAATGACTCGAACATGCGGCAGTCTCTTCGCCGGCGGCATCGAGAATCACGTCGCGCAGGTTAACGCCCGCGGCGCGAAGTTCCTTCGCGGTCTTTTCGGCGTTGGGACAGAGGCCGGCCAGGTCGCAACTGTTATGGACGTGCATCAGCGCCAGCCCGGGGTTGAAGATGCGGATCTCGGCGTTGCTGGCCGGAGGGCCCGCGACCGGCGTCTGCTGGCAGCTATCTTCGAATGCGCCGAAGGGATTGGGCGCCGAGTAAACCGCGGCTGCCGCCACGTCGTGGCGATTGAGGGCGTACAGCGAAGCCATCGCGGCCCCGTTGGACCATCCTGAGAGAGAAACCCGGCGGCTGTCGACTTTGCCGGAGGCCAGCTCGCGAGCGAGGAAATGGTCGATCGTCGCGGCGTCGGCGTTCTCCCAATAAGTCACGCCGCGGACGTTGACGTCACCCTTGGGATCGAATTGCCGATACCAGTTGTCCCATCCGATACCGCGGTCATCGGGTGCCGGATAGTAATGCGTAGTCTTGCGGCCCTGCGGTGCGAGCACGATAAAGCCCGGCCGCTTCGGGTCACCGCTCAAAGGGTAGGTTTCCCTCAAATCCAGCAATCCGGTCTGCACCACGCTGCCGGCGGGGAAAAGCGACGGATGGAGGAAGACGATCAGCGGGAGTTTGTGATCGCGATTGGCCGCGGCGGGCTCGTACAGGCATGCGTAGCGATGGTTCCCGTCGCCATCGGTCCAGGGCCCGAGCAGTTCGCCGTCCCTGCCGCAGTCGGGCTTGATTATCGCCGTGACTTTCGCGGGCGGATCGCCGAAGGGGCCGCAGGCGACCGGAGTCGGAGTCGACGAACACGCGGCCGTGACCAGCAGCGCCAGGCAGAAGGCCCAGGTAAGGAGCGTCGCGGGCGCGTTATGGAGTCCGCACCAATTGCCGCGCAGGCTCACGCCTCCAGGATTTTGCGCGCTTCGTCGGGAGTCGCCACTTCATGGCCCATCCCGCGGATCATCGCGGAGGCGCGCTCGGCCAACTGCGGATTGCTCAACTGCCCATCGTGCGCGTACTGGTAATCCTCGAGTCCGATCCGCACGTGTCCGCCGAGACTTACGATCATCGGGACCAACGGCAGGTTATCGCCGCCGAGGGTAGCCGCGAACCAGTTCGCGCGGACTCCCTTGAGCATGTCGAGATAGGCCTCGAGACTCTTGAGCGTCGGCGGCAGGCCGAAGGGAAGCTCCGGGCCGCCGAGGTAAAACTTGAGCAGCAACGGTTCGGTGAGGACGCCCTGGTCGAGGAAAATCAGCGCCGCACGCAAGAAGCTCGGATCAAGATCTGCAGCGTCGGACGCAGGCCAAGTTCGCGCGACTTGGTCAGGAAGTAGCGGATGGTCTCGTAGGAGTTGCAGTAGATGGAACCCTCTCCATGGATCTTCTTGGCGCGCGGATCGTAGGCGACGAGGTTGACGGATCCCATGTCGCCGGCGCCGAAGTCGGGCTTGGTGGCGGGATCTTTCGCGAGTTCGACGAAATGGTTGAAGCGCTTGGCGGGATCGTCGCCCATCGGGAAGGTTGGCCACAAGAGCGCCTTGCAGGCGGCGCGCGATCGCCGGTAGACGTCGGCATAGTAGGGAACGTCCTGGACCCATTTGCCGCTTTCGGATCGCGCACGTGGAAATGGATTATCGCGGCGCCCGCCTTACAGGTCGCGATCGCATCGTCGGCAATTTCGGCGGGACTGTAGCCGATATGCGGATTGAGTTTTTTCATCGCGTTGCCGTTGATCGCGGCTTCGATAATCACTTTGGCCATCGTGATCTCCTTGATGGGATCGTTGTGCGAGATTCTTCGCTTCGCTCAGAATGACTTGAGGCTGTGGATGATATCGTGAGTCCCGAACCAAAGGTACATAAGTCATTCTGAGCGGAGTCTGCGGAGCGAAGAATCTCGACTCATCAGTTACTATTGGATTCTATTTAAACCAATCCTCCGCGAGATCGCACCAGCCAGGATTGCCGGCTTCGATTAGTGCGATCTTCTTCTTCCGCAGCCATCCCTTAATCTGCTTTCCCGCGCGATGGCAGTCTCCGCGTCGCCGTACTCCTCGAAGTATACAAGCCTGTCGACCGCATACTTAGCGGTGAATCCGCTTACAACGTGGTTCTTGTGCTCGTGCATACGCCGTTCGAGATCATGAGTCACTCCCGTATAGAGCGTTTCTGATCCTATTCGTCAATATATAGACGAAGAGAGTTCGTGGACCTCGACGCCGCATGGCGAACGCGCCGCATCTCGACGGATTCCGATTCGAACGACCCGCGCGCGAGCGCCCGGGTCTGTTCACGGATACGTAGCAGGAAGGGTCGTGCGCTTACCAGCGGACGACTTGTCGTACACCTTCGGCAGTTGGCGCGGCAGCGAGGTGATGTCCTCGATGACGAGGTATCGCGACGACGAGCACATCTGGCGCAGGTAGTCGTGGCCGGTGCGATTGACCGTGATGCAGAACGGCAGCACGCCCGCCATCTCGAGTTCCTTCAAAGCGACCATGGTGTCCTGGATACCGTAGGCATTGGAACGGCGGTCATGCCCGTAGTCGAAGTCCTGTGGAAAGCCGTCGCTGAGCAGGATTACGTGCTTGGCCCGCGAGGTTACATTCTCGAATTTTTCGCGCACGTGACGGATGGCGGTGCCCATCCGGGTCGAGCGCTTGGGCTCGACCGCGCCGACCCGCGACTTGACGTCCTCCGACAGCTCCTGGTCGAACTCCTTGATCACGTAGAATTCGACATTGTCTCGCCCGTGACCGGAGAAGCCCATGATCGCGTATTGATCGCCCATCTCCTCGAGCGATGCGCCATGATCACAGGCGCTTCCTTGTTAACGTCGATAATCCGGCGCGGACGCTGGGGCTGTTCGGCCGGCGCTGCCACGCTTCATCCAATCGTCATTATCGGTATCGTCCTGGTTATAGCGCGGCGGATCCCGATGAATCGGCTCGTCGGTCGAGGCGGACATATCGAGCAGGAAGAGCGTCGCGACGTCGCGAGCCTCCTTCTTGCGGGCCTTGTAGACGCGACTATCGGGGATCTCGCCCATGCGCCGCGCCACGCGCGATTCGATCGTGCGATCGAAGTCGATTTCGTCGCCATCCTCGAGCCCGCGCACCATCCGATAGGAAGCCGGGCGGATACGCTGGAAATTACGGCGCACCTGCGGCAGCAGTTCGGAGTAACGCTGCAAGGGTGGTCGCGAAGAAATCGCTGCCCTCGCCTTCGACCGGGATTTCGCGCAGCCGGCACCAATTGCGCCGGTAATCCGCGGCGACGTAGTCCCATTCATCGTAGGCGTAGTAGGAATCCTGGGTGCGTCTGCGGCCGAGCATGAGGCGTCCCGCGCCGGGCATCGTGCCGATCTCGCCAAGCTGTTCGCGCAATTCCTCGAACTCGTGCGCCTCCTTGCCCTTGAGCTGGGTGAGGTACATCCCCTCGCCTTCGGCGCCGCCAGTGGATTGCGAGGGTTTGAGTTGCGCCCCCTGCTCGAGCAGCTTGCGGATTTCCTCGGGGGTGAGCGGACGGCTGCCTTTGCCCTTGGAGTTGCGTCCCGAGGTCTCCATCTGGTGTCAACTGATCGGTCTCGCCGCCCATGTCGCCGTCGCCCTCGGAGTCCATCGCCGTCGTGGGATGTTCGGCGCCGCGCACGCTGCCGATCAGATCGTCGCGCATCTGGGCGGCGCCGTCGCCCGGCAATCGCATCACGCCGGCCTCGCGAGCCGCGGCGATCATGGCGCTGCAACCATTCGTACATCGCGCCGGTGAGAAACGCGCTTTGCTTGACGTCGGCGCCGTCCACCCGCAGCGGAGCGAAGAACTCGCCGGCCTTTCGAATAAACGCGCCGGCCGGATCGTCTTCCGCAACGGCGGTCAGTTCGAGCGAGGCCTTGACCAGCATGGTGCTGAGCGCCTCGGGCCGCAGCGCGTCGACCAGCATCGCATGCATCCGCGTCATGCGGGGCGCGAGTCCGCGATAGCGCCGCGCAAGCTCGGCGTCGACCCGCGCCGATTCGCATAGCCGCATCAGCGCGCCGGCGAGCGCCGGATCTTCGAATGATGAGACATAGGAGTCGAGCGCTTCGAGACCGTCTTCCGCGCGATCCTCGAAACCGGGCATATCGGCCAGCCGAAAGTCGAAGGTGCCGAACTCGTGACGACCCGCCAGATGAGCCGCAGTCAGGACGTAATAGTCACGCGCCATCGCGGCGCCGCCCATGCCGACGAGACCGTCTCCGGCAGATAGATCATCTCACCCGGCATCAGCGGGTAATGAAACGGCAGCATCGCGCCGGTATTGGGCAATGAGTCGAGGCGAAATTCGACGGAAACAACATCCGCATGAATTTCGTCAGCATGCCCTTAACCATGTACAGCGCATGCTCGTTGGACGACGTGTTCTCAGTGGGCATCGCGTTCATCGTGACAAATCGCGGCTCGAAGATGCAATTTGCGATTGAGCGGGCCACCGAAATGCTGGCTTGACTGTGCCGGACGCGGCTGCCTTAACTGGATAGGATTACATATGAGAATCAATCGTTTTTCCCCTCGCCGTCGCCACTGCGATTTTGCCGCTGGCCGCGGTGATCGCGCTGGTTTTCGCTACCGCCGCGCCACGCCGGAATCGCCGACGCCGTCAAGTACGAGAAGCTGGCCAACGGGCTCCAGGTCATCGTGCTGGAAAACCACAAGGCGCCGGTCGCGACCTTCAACATTTTCTATCGCGTGGGCTCGCGCAACGAGCAAATCGGCAAGACCGGCGATATCGCATCTGTGCGAGCATCTGATGTTCCGCGGCACCAAGAAGCTCGGCCCGAGGAATTCTCCAACATCATCCAGGAGAACGGCGGCGACGATAACGCCTTCACCAGCGAGGATTACACCGACTATTTCGAGGTCATCAATCGCGACCATCTGAATGTCCCGATCTACGCTCGAAGCCGATCGCATGGGCAATTTCGACCCCAAGGGCTTCGACTCCGAAAAAGCCGTGGTGATGGAAGAGCGGCGCCTGCGCACCGAGGACAATCCGGAAGACGCGCTGCAGGAGATGACGCAGGCGGCGGCCTTCGTCGAGCATCCCTATCACTGGCCGGTCATCGGCTGGATGCACGAAATCCAGGGACTGACCCTGCGAGGACGCCCTCAACTATCACACGATTCACTACTCGCCGCAGAACGCGATCGTCGTCGCCGTCGGTGATTTCAACGCCGACCGGGTATCGCGCAGATTCGGAGGCTTTCGGCATCGATCAAGAACGGTCCCAAGCCGCCGCCCGTCACCGAAGTCGAGCCGCCGCAGGACGGTGAGCGGCGCGTGGTCCTGCGTCATGCGGCCAATTTGCCGGCCTTCGCGATGGCCTACCATGTGCCCAATTACCGCAAGCCAGCGACGCCTTCGCCTTGACAATCGCCGAGTGAGATTCTCGCCGACGGTCAAGAGTTCGCGCCTCTACAAGGACCTCGTCGTCGACAAGCGGATGGTGGTCGATATCAGCGTCGAATACGACATGACGTCCTTCGATCCTGGTCTGCTCTGGGTCAGTGCGCAGATGCGGCCCGGGGTGAAGGTCGATGACGCCATCGCCGAGGTCGATCAGGCAAATCGCCACGCTGCGCGACCAGCCGGTCACGCACCGAGGAATTGCGCAAGGCCAAGAATCTCGTGCAGGCCGGCTTTGTCTTCGGCCAGGACTCGGTTTTCGACGAAGCCCTCCAGCTCGGGCTCTACCAGATGCTCGGTAACTACCAGATGATCGATCAATACCTCGACGGCATCGAAAAGGTGTCCGCGGCGGACATGCAGCGGGTCGCGAAACAGTATCTTACCGACAACAACCGCACCCTCGGCGTGCTGGTGCCCACGGGAATGCCTGCCAAAACAGGCGGGCGGCGGTTCCGGCGGCGTGGTCCACCATGCGCCCGCGACCGGCGAAGAAGCCGGCATACCACGCGCGCGCGATTCCCGCGGCGGAGGTGCTGTGATGAATCGCCGATCCTCGATCTGACCGCTGCTGCGCTGGTCGCGATCATTGCGGTCGCGGCCGCCGCAGTCCCCGCGCATGCGCTCGAAATCAAGCGTTTCAAGCTCGATAACGGCGCCGTCCTGCTGGTCTCGGAACAGCATCAGCTGCCGATGGTTTCGATGGCGATCGCATTCGACGCGGGTGCGCGTCGCGATCCAGCGGGCAAAGCCGGGTTTGGCCGCGCTGACCGCATCCTCGCTGACCCAGGGAACGAAGCAATCGAGCGCCGCCGAGTTCAATCAGAAGGTCGATTTCATGGGCAGCTCGATCGGTGTCGGCGCGAGCCGCGACTACGCCACCGGCACCTTCACCTCGCTGAAGAAATATTCCGACGATACCCTACACCTGCTGGCGCAGTCGCTGCAGGACCCGGGCTTGCGTGACGCCGATATCCAGCGCAAGCAGGCCGACCAGATCGCCGCGCATCAAGGCGTCCGACGAAGAGCCCGAATATGTCGCCGAGGTCGCCTTCATCAAGCAACTCTTCGGCGACAATCCTTACGGTCATCCGATCGCCGGTCTCGCCGATACCGTCGGCAAGCTCAAACCCGACGACGTCCGCAATTTTTATCGCGAACACTACCGGGTCGGCAGCGCCATAATCGCCGTCGTCGGCGATGTCGACGCCGATACGATAAAGGCTGAGGTGCAAAAGGAATTCGCCGGGTTGGGCGGTACCGTCGCCGCGCAGCCGGAACCCGCGACTCCCACCGTCGCCCCGGGTCTTCATGCCGATCTCATCGATCGCAACGTCGCACAGGCGACCCTGATTCTCGGCTCAAGCGGGATCGCGCGCTCCAACCCCGACTACTACAAGCTCCAGGTGATGAACTACATTCTCGGCGGCGGCGGCTTCGCCTCGCGGCTGATGAAGGTCGTGCGCAGCAAAGCCGGGCTGGCCTACGGGCATCGGCAGCAGCTTCAATGCCGGTAAATTCCCGGGCGCATTCCAGGTCGTTCTGCAGACCAAGAACCAGAGCAGCAACGACGCCCTCAAGCTGATTCTCCAGCAACTCCGCGATATCCAGAGCGCGCCGGTCTCCGATGCGGAAATGCAGTCCGCCAAGAAATATCTTATCGGCAGCTTTCCCTTGAAGTTGGACCGGCAAAGCGAGATCGTCAGCTTCATGCTCGAGACGGAGCTATACGGACTGGGCACTGATTACGCCGATCACTATCCGCAGCTTATCGGCGCTGTTACCAAGGCTGACGTTCAAAAGGTCGCGCAGCAGTACCTGCATCCCGACGCGCTCAACCTGGTCGCCGTCGCCAATCAGTCCGAAGCAAAGATCAGCGTCGACGCGCTCGAGCCGCACAAGCAGGCGTCTGCCGCCAATCCCTAGAGGTGGAATCCATGAGCAACGAAAACTGGCGCATCAAGGGTGAATATTTCGAATCGTGCAACTGCGAGCTGCTCTGTCCCTGCCTTTTGTCTCATGCGCAGGCGCGGCCGACCGAGGGACATTGCGACGTTGTGCTCGCGATTCATATTGCGAGCGGCACGTGTGGCGAGGTCGATTTGTCGGGGCTGAATGCGGTTCAGGCGCTCACCACGCCCGGACCGATGGCGCAAGGCAACGGCACTCTCGCGGTATACGTCGACAGCCGCGCCAACGCCGCGCAGCGGCAAGCCCTCGAAGCGATCTTCACCGGCAACGCGGGCGGTCCGCCATCCCTGCTGACCACCATGATCACGCATCGGCTGCCGATCAAGGCGGTCCCCATCTCCTTCAGCTCCGACGGCAAGACTTACAAGTTGTCGATCGCCGGGATCAGCGAGGTCACGGTTGAAGGCGTCGCCGGCGCCGGTAACCAGACCGTATGGCTCGAGAACGTCGGCCATCCCTTTTCGCAGAAACTGGCGGCCGCCAAGGGCACCGCGAGCCGCTTCAAGGATCGTTCCCTTCACCTTCGACAATTCGGGACGCAACGGTCATTTCTCCCCGATCAACTGGGCCAACAGTTAACGCCATGCCAACGCCATGACCTCCGCGGACGCTCCGGCTCGTCAGCCTGATGTCGCCGAGGTCATTGCACCGCCGTCACTGCCGCTGAGCGATCGCTTGATCCTTTGGGGAGAGCTCGCGGCAATCACGGCTTCTCCTGGATTTACCTCATTCGGATGCCGATGACGCCGGGCGATTTGCCCGCGATCGCCGCGCGGTGGCTCAGCGTCCTTCCGCAGGCCGCCGCCGCTTGGTGGCTGGTCTTCATGATGTGGACGGTGATGATGGTCGCGATGATGCTTCCCAGCGCGAGCCCGATGATCGCGATGTACGCGCGCATCGCCGGCCAGCGCCAGGACTCCTCGCATCTCGCGGTATGGTTCTTCGCCAGCGCCTATCTCGTGGTGTGGACGCTCTGCAGCGTCGCCGCGACGATTGCACAATGGGCGTTGCAGCGAGCGGCCCTGCTTCGCGGCGACCTCACCGCCCCTCCACTTATCGGTGCGGCAATTCTTGTGATCGCGGGAGTCTTCCAGCTGACCCCTCTGAAGGACGCCTGCCTGAGCAATTGTCGATCGCCGTTGGGCTTCTTCATGACCGAATGGCGCGGCGGTAGCGGCGGTGCGTTCAGGATGGGTCTCAAGCACGGCGTCTTGTGCGTGGGATGCTGCTGGGCGCTGATGGCGCTGCTGTTCGTGATGGGCGTGATGAACCTGGCGTGGGTCGCTGCCCTGAGCGCATTGTTCTGATCGAGAAGGCGACTCCATACGGCCGCTTGGTCGCGCGTTCGAGCGGTATCGCGATGGTTCTCGCAGGCGGATTTCTCGCCTGGCACCGCTGACTCATGGATCGCGGATCGCCATTGTTGCGCATCACAACATTCGGCTCGTGACCGCGCCCTGATGAAGCAAACTAATGTGGTTTCCGCCAAGCCGCCGAAACGGCCGATGTCGAGATACACCCAGCGCACCGGATCGTTCCGATCGCGCCGGCTGACCAGTATCACCTCGGAACTCACCACGCCGGCATCGCCGACGATGAAACGGCCGGGCTCGATCAGCATCTCGGGCAGAGCATTGCCGAAATGCTTGGTCATCGCGCCCATGATGGCATCGCCGAACCGGTCGATCTCGGGCACTTCGTCGCGATAGCGCACCGGAAAGCCGCCGCCCAGGTTGACCATCCGCAAATTGACGCCGGCCTCCTGGAGGTCGGTGAACAGCATGGCCACTTGGCCGATCGCCGCTTCGTAGCTCGCGGTTTCGGTCTGCTGGCTGCCGACGTGGAACGACAGCCCATATGGATCCAGGCCCAGATCGCCAGCTTGCAGCATCAGCTCACGCGCCATCTCGACGGTGGTGCCGAACTTGCGCGACAGCGGCCAATCGGCGCCGGCGTTGGCGACCTGATACGGCAGTACACCTTCGCCCCGGCGCGTGCTCGGCGATCTTCTGCAATTCCTCGGTCGGAATCGAAAGCGAACAGCGACACGCCGGCGGCGTGCGCGCGGCGGATCGCGGCGACCTTCTTGATCGTGTTGCCGAAGCTGATCGCTTCAGCCTTCGCGCCGGCCCGAGGCACGCCTCGATCTCCTCGAAGGAGGCCGCATCGAAGCCGCTCGATAGATGCACGAGCCGCTCCAGCACCGGCGCGGCCGGGTTGGCCTTGACGGCGTAGTAGATGCGCGCAAGCGGCAGCGCGCGGGCGAGCGCGCGGAAGTTGGCTTCCACACGGTCTACGTCGAGCACCAAGCACGGCGTAACCGGCTGCTGCTCAGCAAGGAATTGTGCAATTTTCGGGGTCATCGCACCGCACCTCCCTCGGTAAGACGCCCGCCTGATCGAGGCGACGGGCGTAGTTGACGAAACGGTCGAACGAACCAGCGACCTAAACGAGTTGCCAGAACGCTTGACGTCGTTGCGTAACCACGAGGGCCAGAGGCACGTGCGTTGCTGCGTGGGGTCCACATAGGACCCCCCTCCCCCCACTGCAAGCTTTAATTGCGCGCCCGCCCGGCGGCGCGGCCTCGCGCGCCCCACGGCGGCCAATCGCCCGCGCCGCTCCGACGGCGCAACGGGTTAGTTTGCCACAACGCGCAGCGGCGGCGGCATTCGCCATCGCGATCGTATTCATCGAAACTTCATGCCCGCTGATCCGGCGGACCCCGGCAGCTGCAGTTTCAGCTACAAATCGGCCTTTTGCCGGAGCAAGTGCTGGCTTGCAGGTGTTGATGCCCTCGATCAATCCGTTGGCGATCTTGCTGTCGAACCAGCGCAGGATGCCGTTCCAATGGCGCTTGACGGACGAGTAGCATCGATGATCGGGTCGAGCTTGCTGTGAGTGGCCCAGAAGTCCCTTTTCTTCAGGAAATCAGCCCCGTCCTGCACCGATGGCTGGTCATAGAGGTCTTGGAACGCCAAACGGATCTGGTAGGCACGTGCGGTTTTAAGATGGCGCGTTGGCAGCCGCTCGAGCGTTGCCTGTTGCCGTGCCGAGAGGTTGGCTGGATTGCGCAGCCAGATATAGCGCGTGCCGCGCAGCAGGCTTTGGCTCTTCTGCTCGACGCGTCGCACCTTCTCGACAGCATCGTTGATGATCTTGACGGCATGGAACTTGTCGAAAGTGATGGTGGCCTTGGGCAGGCTCTCGCCAACGCCCTTGATGAAGGCGGGGCTCATGTCGATGCAGACCTCGCTGATCGTTTCCGGGTCGCCGCGATGTGCGGTAAGATCCTCGGCGAAGGCCGCGATAGTCTCGGCATTGTTGCCTCGGTCGCGAACAGCACCCGTGCCTGGTCGATATCGACAAACAGCGTGATGTAGTCCTGGCCGCGCCGAGCGGCTGTTTCGTCGATGGCGAGCCGGGTCACGCCGAGGCGTCGGCGCGCGCCGCGCCACGTCGACATAGTGGTGAGCCATGCGCCACAGCCGTGTGTCGTGCTCACCTACGATCCGGGCGACCGCCTTGACCGGCATGGCCGAGATCATGGTCATGACCAACGCCTCGAACAGCAGGGTGAAGCCGCTGTCCGGCCGCGCCACGGCACGCCGACGGTCCTGATGCCGCATGCGTCGCAACACACGCGCGGCACGCGGGCATTCAGGTAGGCCTGATGCTGGAAGAAGTTGAGGTGGCGCCAGGTTTTCCGCTCGGTGTCGTAGGCCGGGCAGTCCGCGGCACCGCAACTCGGACAGGCAAAGCGGCTGCCGGAGGGAAGTCGATCTCGATATCGAGCCGATGTGCCTCAGGGTCAAAGTCGCTGCGGTTCACGGTCCATGGCGGGGTCAGGGCCAACGCAAGTTGCAGCAGAGTTGTGTCACACATGGTCGATCCTCGCTCGCGTCCAGTCCTGCTCGAGCCGGGCGCCGTGCTCGCCGCCGTCAAGGACGCTGCGCGCCGCGCAAGCGCGCGGTAGCCTACGGCCATCCTTGAGCCGCTGCTGCGCGCGACGCCTTGCGGGTCGTCAGGCCGGGACGGAGAAACGACCCCCCTGTCAGCCGAACCAAGAAACAGCCTGAGATGGGTAACACAGCTTTCCAAGCAAGGGCGTCTCGTTACCGCCCATAGTGAACAGCGACTAATTTCCCCATGATACTTCCGCTTGCGAGGAATTTCTGGAATATGTTGGAGTATACAGTTGTATTCATAACGATCTTATTGGCAAGGCTTGTGGCATTAGGCAGCCGAACACGGCAATATAACCCTGCACTCACAGCGTGCTGCCATGTGACCACAACACGCTTACAAGCGTATTATCATTGACTAACCCAACCTTAGGATGCAAAAACTTCCTGCATTGTCGGTAACCGGCGGTATGTAAGGGCGTCAGTATGGCAACCAAAACTTTTGTTTACTCCACAACCGTGAGCACTGGCTTGGACGCCGGGCTATATGCCTGGAGCGCTCCCACAACTGGAACGCGGCGGCCATCCCCGACGCCTCGTCGAACGTGGTCATTCCCGCAGCCGGCTTTGTGTCGCCCGTGATCACCGCCGACGACATCGCGAGCCTCACCATCACTTCGCTGACGGTTGCCAATAATACCTACATCACCCGGAACAGCGCGCTGAGCATCACCGGGATCGTCCCGGCCAGCGCAGGCATCGCCATCGCCAACAATGCGTCGATCGTCCTGCAGGCAGGCTCCAGCATCGTCGCGACGGGCAGCGGCGATTCCGGCTCCTACGTGATGAACGGAGCAAATGTGCTGCTGAGCCTTGGTGGCGACTTCACCAACGGCGTCGTCGGATTCGATGGCGCCACCGGCAACGTCGAGACATTCGAGCTGACCTCCGCCACGGCCGGCACCACCAGCTCGTCCGCCGTCATCAGAAGTTTCGGGCTGTCCGATCGGATCTGGTTCGACAGCAGCGAATTCGCCCATGCAACCCAAGCGGTGGTCACTGGCGGCTCCCTCTTCCTGGAAGATGCTTCGAACACTGTCCTTTACACGTTCGGGACGTTCCTCGACGGCTTCTTCGCTTGGCTTTCCGCAATTCAGGCAGCGAGGCAAAAAGTCTGGAAGAGTCGGTTTAGCAAGAGGGCGGGAATTGTGATGGTCTCACCCATTTGCCGAGACATCGGCAAATTGGGCGGAACCCATAGCACGCGGCGGACAGCCGCGATGGCTCGAACGTGGGCTCTTTCTTGCTGTACCACGCGGCGGCGTTTGGGCGCAGCGCGCTCTGCGGTTTCGCGTGCCAGGCTATCGGCCCAGACGGTGATCAGGGAGAACAACCCCAGCAACGCAGGGGTTGTTCGCAAAATCGCCAAATCCGACCACTGGCGCTGTGTCTCCACGCCAAGGTGGGACCGTGCTTCTTGGAACGTGGTTTCCACGCGCCAACGCGAGACGAACCAGCCGAGGATCCTGGCTGGCTGCGCATCCAGGTCCGTGCTGAGGAATGCGGATGGATCGTGCTCGCCGGACGGGTCGCGGACCAGCACCCATCGGATCGGCACGGGGCGAGTGCCGCGTGGTACCCAGACGGCGGTGCCGGTGGCGATCAGCAGCGTGCGCTGCTGGGCGTTGTACCATTGCGAGACCACCACGCTCGTCCACACGGTTTTCTTGTTCTTGCCAGCACTCAGCTTCGGCAGGGGACGTCCTTTCAACGGGGTTCGGCCTCGCTGACCCCGCCGGCGCTTGGGTGCTGGCCTGAACAGGCTGGCATCCAGCCGTAACCGCGTGATCATGCAAACATGGTCGCGGACACCGGCGAGCAGTTCGAGTGCGGAAAGGCCGTTGTCGCCGACGACGACAAGACGGCGGTTGGGCAACCAGCGTTTGGTCTGCAGGATCGCCTGCCGGGCCCAGGTGGTCAGCGTCTTGTGGCGCTTGCCATTGGTTTCGCTCCATCGCGCCGACGGCGCAAGGATCGTCAGGAACGGCAGCGCCCACGTCCGCCCGGCCCAGGGTATCGGCACCGCGACCATCAGCGATAGCCAGCGCAGACCGCTGGTTTTGACGAAATGCCCCTTGGAGGATCGAACCGGGTCGCGATAGATGCCCCGGGCCTTGATGCGCGCCCCCCAGCGGCGCTCGATGGTATCGTCAACCCCGATCACCACCTCGCCGTCAGGCAACAGCCGCTCGATCATATAGAGCAACAACCGCCGCGCGACGGCCCTCCCGTCCCAGCTGGCGCGGCTCAGGACTTCATGATAGCGACGAAAGCCTGGCTCATCCGCCAGTCCCATGACGCGCAGCACCTGGGTGACGGTGCGCTTGCCCGGGGCCAGCACCGCACCGGCCACCAAAACAAGAACACGCTCCCAGACCGGCGCGGTGAAGCAAGGGCGAAACACCGACAGCCAGGCGGCGAGGACCGGCGGCACCAGATGCGGGTCGGGCGCCGCGGGGGCGCCGGCGTGATTCGATTCCATCGCGGTTGTAGAATCGAGACGCGTCCGCGCCGCAGAGTTCGCCCGGACGGCGACAACCGCCTGCCGGGTGATCTATCACCCCGTCATGACCGATCCGATCATCCAACGCATCGAGAGCTTCAAATGTCCCCGCGGCAGGTTGGCCGCCGAACGCCGCAATCGAGGCTACACAGTCTATCATGCCGGCTCCGGCGCGCCCGTCGCGCGGTTGCGCCAGACCGGGAAAGACGATCGTGTCGAGGTTCTCTATTGGTCGCTGTGGAAGGAACGCTGGACCAGCGCCGGTCCGTTCGGGCGGA
>CAWDQC010000016.1:0-19154 GCA_963804355.1 uncultured Pseudomonadota bacterium
CAACGTCCAGCACCGGCTGCGCCCACTCCAGCTGGCCCCAGCGGTTGGCGTCGTCGTACTTGATCGGATGACGTAACTCGCCCGTGCCGATCGAGACCACCAGCACGCCGTCGCCGGGCGCCCCATCTTGATCGCCTCGGCGTACGCGCACATGGACGGATTGTTGGCGATGATGCCGCCGTCGATCAGGGCGTAGTACTGCAATGGGTCCGCGGTCGTGATTTTCTCGGGTGGAAAGTACGTTGGCGCCGCCGACGTGGCGCGTGCCACCTGGCGCATCGGAAAATCCCAGTCCGCGTTGGCTCTGGCCTTCTCGCTCTTGAAAAAGATCGGCAGCTGCTTTTCGATGTCGTAGCTCGGCACGAGGACAGGCTTGAGCGCGTCCTTCAGGCGGACCTCCCCGAAGTAGCGCTGCAGCGTGGCTTCGATGCCATCGGACGGATAGCGGGCGCCGGCGAGCGCTTCGATATGGAACATGCCGCGCAGCGAGCGCGGGAAGATGCTGTCGCCTTCGGTCTCGTACAGGGTGACGATGTCGCGGGCCGACTTGTCGGGCTTGCCATCGGCGCCGGGCTTGGTCACCCCGAGCGCGATGATCCCGCCGGTGGAGGTGCCGGCGACCATGTTGAACAGGTCACTGATCGGGCGCTTCGTCCGTTCTTCAATGGCCACCAGGATCAGCGCGGGGATAATGCCGCGAATCCCGCCCCCGTCGATGGCGAGTACCTTGAATGGCGGTGCCATGACGAGTCACTTTACAGAGGTTGAAGCCGGGCAGATGCAGTCGCCGGCCGTTGATCGGCGAGGTGGGCCGGGTTTTGGCATGCCGCCAGCGGATACCGGCAACCCGGTCCTTGACTGGATCAGCAACACGCTGCTGGCCGTGGTCCAGGCCGAGCGACGCCTCGACCCGTTTTTCCGACCGTGGGTCGATGCCATGTTGCGCGATCGACTGTCCGAGTGGGTGACCGACCTGAAGAACAAGCAGCGGACCGACGAGGGCCTGCGGCTGGCCGAGGAGCGTGCGCAACCCGACGAGGAAGCGCACCTGCAAGCAATCATCGACGCGTTCAGCGCGCAGACGCGGCGCTTGTGGAACCCGGGCTACTTCGAGCGCGGCGGCAACACCAAAACGCACGGCGTCGTGCGCGCTGAGGTCACCATCCGCAACGACGTGCCCGCCCATCTGCGTCACGGCATCTTCGCCGAGCCGCGCACCTTCAAGGCCTGGGTGCGCTATTCGGGACCCGGCCCGGTCTGGTCGGCCGACATCGAAGACATCGGCTTCCTGAGCATGGCCATCAAGCTGATGGGCGTCCCCGGTCCGAAGCTCATGGACGACGAGAAGTTCACACAGGACCTGTTCGGGACCTGCGTGCCAACGTTCGTCTCCCCCGACACGCGTGCCAACGCCCAGCTGCAGCACTGGAGTTACAAGAACGCCGCCGTCTTTTATTTCTTCAACTTCACCGAGTCGCACGTCCTGGACTCGATCATGAACTCGCTGTGGACGCGGACGCAGACGAGTCCGCTGGAGTGCCAGTACTTCAGCACCGTGCCGTACCTGTTGGGCGAGGGTCAGGCCATGCAGTACTCATTTCAGCCGCGGCTGCGCTCGCGCACGCCGGTCCCGAACCTGCCCGGCCGACCCCCGGACAACTACCTGCGGCAGGCGATGGTCGCGACACTCGCCCGCCAGGACGTGGAGTTCGACCTCTGCGTGCAACTCCAGACGGATCCGTTCCTCATGCCCATCGAGAACGCGGCGATCATGTGGCCAACGCGGCTGTCGCCACGCGTGCCGGTGGCGACGATCCACATCCCGCGCCAGACGTTCGACTCGCCCGAGCAGATCGCTTTCGCGCGCGTGCTCAGCTATAACCCGTGGCACTGTGTGCCGCAGCACCGACCGCTGGGCAACATCAGTCGCGCGCGCAAGCGGTTGTACTGGGAGATGTCGCAGCTGCGTCAGCGTATGAACAACGTGGTGCACTACGAGCCGAGCGGAGATGAGTCGTTCCCCGGTCGGACGCTGCCCGCGCCGCGTGAGGCTTAATGAGCCTCGCGTAATACGGCGCATTGCTTCGCTCGCTCGCTCGCTCGGTCGGTCGCGCCGCGGCGCAATCCCCGCGTTCATTGACGAGACCTGGCCACCTCCCAGCCGGGGCCAGCCGCAGGCTAAATCGCGACGCTCTGTAGGGCCGAGCCGCACAAGTCGTGGACCAGACGACGTTTGAGACCGTAACGTCTCGAGGGGCAAGAAAATTTTCTCTGAAGAGGGGATGAAAGCAGACTTTTCGACAGGCCAGTAGCGCCGCCAGTCCCACGAGCCGCCGCCCTGGACGTGCGATGAGTGCCAGGACCAGCAGCAGCACGATGGCGACAGCCAGGGACGCCGCCCAGCGCTCGGTGTGGTGCAAAGGACGTCGTTACGCCAAACAGCGCGGCGCCGGCCAGATAGAACTCGGCGACGAGGCCCGCCACGATCTGCCACGCCAGGCCTTGTAGCGAGCGGGTCAGCATCAGGCGACCCACTGGCCGGTCCACTCGCCAGCGATCTGCCCGGTGGTGATGTTCAGACGGTTCCAGGTGTTGATGGCCGCGATCGCCACGACCAGTGCCGCGAGCGCCTGCTGGTCGAAGTGTCGGGCGGCCTCGTTCCAGATCTCGTCGGTCACCGGGTTGGCTTGGTCGCTGACGCGCGTTGCCGCCTCCGCCAGGGCGAGGGCGGCGCGCTCCGCGTCCGTGAGACGGCGCTTCGCGCCAGGCGGCCAGCGTGGCGAGGCGCGCCTCGGTTTCGCCGCCTTTCCTGAGCGCGCGGGCGTGCATGTCGAGGCAGACGGCGCAGCCATTGATCTGGCTTGCCCGCAGCGTGACCAGGTCGATGGTGTTCTGCGGCAGTCCCGCCTGGCTGCCAGCGTCGCTGGCTGCTTTGCTGAGGGCCTGGAGCGATTCGAGGACGCCCGGGATGCTGAGCAGTGGGCTGGTCATTCGCGGTTGCATGTGCGTAACTCCTGTCACGTTGAAGGGTCGTCGCGTGTCACTTGTTTGACCCGTGAGCGAGGAGCAACGTGACAGATGGATGAGCGCGAATGGCTGGCCGAGCGTTTCGACGAGCATCGACCGCACTTGAAAGCCGTGGCATACCGCATGCTCGGGTCGCTGGTCGAGGCTGACGACGCGCTCCAGGATGCCTGGCTGCGCCTCGTCGTCCGGTGCCAGCGGGGTCGAGAACATGGGCGGCTGGCTGACGACGATCGTCGCGCGCGTGTGCCTGAATATGCTGCGGTCGCGCAAAGTTCGTCGTGAAGAGCCGATCGACGCGCACGTGCCGGTTCCGTTGATCAGCCTGGCGGACGGTGTCGACCCCGAGCAGCAGGTCATCCTGGCTGACTCGGTCGGCCTGGCGTTGCAGGTGGTGCTCGAGACGCTGCGCCCGGCGGAGCGGCTGGCGTTCGTGCTGCACGACATGTTCGACGTCTCGTTCGAGGAGATCGCGCCAATGGCTGACTGCTCCGTGGAAGCGGCGCGTCAGCTGGCGAGTCGCGCGCGGCGGCGCGTGCGCGGGCTGGCCCCGGTGCCTGATGCCGAGTCTGTCGGCCCAGCGCAGCGTGGTGGACGCTTTCATGGCCGCGGCGCACACCGGCGACCTGGCGGGTCTGGTAGCCGTGCGGGATCCAGACGTGGTGCTGCGCGTAGACGGTCTTCCATCGCGGCCCGGCACACGCGTCGTCCTGCGCGGCGCCGCGAACGTGGCGCGCAGCGCGGTGCTCGGAGCCCGCGGCCATCAGACGGCTGAGATGCGACGCGCGCTGGTCAACGGGGCGGCCGGGCTCGTCTTGCTCGAAAAGGGCGAGCCGCTGGCGGTGTGGGGTCTGACCGTCGCACGCGGCAGGATCGTTGAAATCGACATGGTGGCGGACGCGGATCGATTGCGCCAGCTGGGTGTGGCGCGCTGAAGCAGGTCGAACGCTCGGCGACGCTGTCAGACAGAGACGAACGCTAATGGCGCGGGTATCGGCTCAATCAGGCGCTGACGGCGGCGGTCACCTTCGTGTCAATGAAGTTGGCCACGGCGTTGGCGAACGCCTCGGGGCCGGTGATATGCAGCAGGTAGTCGCCCTCCACGTCCGTGACCGTAGCGTTCTTCCACAATCTGGCGATCTCCTCTGCCTCAGCCGGGGTTCTGAGCTCTGAGCCACGCGTGCTGCGCATGAGCGCGAGCGGGGCGCTGACCAGGGGCGCAAAGGGGCGCAAATTGTCATTCTGGTAAATCAGGCTCTGGGTCACGCGCACCTTGTCGTACTTGAAGCGGTAGCCATCGCCGACACGATCCATATTGTGCTCGAGGCGATGCAGGTTGGACTCCTCGGTGTCGTGGACGCGGATGGAGCCGATGTACGCCAGCGCTTCGTCGCGCGAGGCGAACTCGGTGGGCGAGACCAGCATCGCGCTCGCGCTCTCCAGCACACGCGTGACGCGGGCACGGTCCTGGTAGAAGTTACTCAGGTGCAGCCCGCCAACAAGGATCACCCCCTGACACTCGGACGGGTACGTGGCCGCGAAGACCTGTGAGACGCGCCCGCCGAGCGAATGGCCGCCAACCACGGCCTTGCCAAGGCCAAGAGCTTCGATGAACTGATGCAGGTCCTGGGCGTACTCCTGGGCGGAATAGGTGCCGTCCGGCTTGTCGCTGTCTCCGTGACCGCGCTGGTCGGGAGCGAAGATGTGGAAGCGATGGCCGAGGTAGTTGGCGGTCCACTCGAACATCAGGCCGTAGCCGGCCGAGCCATGCAGCAGGATGAGGTTGGGCCCGTCGCCCGGCCACTCGTTGTAGCGCAGTGTGTGCCCCGCGGCGAGGCTGACGTCTTTGGCCTCGTGTGGCCGTGTTACCATTGCCCGCCGGCCTATTACTGGTCTGGATAGTTAGCGGGCTTATGACGATTGCGGGAGCGCTTGCTTACGGTGAGTTAGCAGCGATGATGCCGCAGGCGGGAGGCCAGTATGTCTTTCTGCGCGAGGCCTATGGCGAGGTAGTGGCCTTTTCCTTCGGCTGGACGTTGCTCCTGGTTATCCAGACCGGGACCATCGCGGCTGTCGCGGTCGCTTTTGCTCGCTTCGGCGGCGTGTTCTGGCCGGTCCTCGGCTCGAATATTTTCCTTGGCACAGAGAGTATCGGACTGTCCGGCGAACGCGTCGGTGCGATCGCGGTTATCGTTCTGCTGACGATGGTTAATCTGCGCGGCGTCAATTCTGGCCGCGTGGTGCAGAATGTCTTCACTACCACCAAGATCGCGTCGCTGATTTTCATCGTGGCTCTCCCGGCTGCCTGATCGCACCGAATCACCGGGCGATCGAGGCGAATTTCGGCAGCACGAGCGCCTTCTTCGGGACGCGAAGGTTATCGCCGGGACTGGTCGCGGCCTTCGGCGCCGCGATGGTAGGTGGGCTCTTCTCCGCCGACGCATGGAAACGTTACCTTTGCGGCCTCGGAAGTCCGCAATCCGCAGCGCGACCTGCCTCGCGCGCTCGCCTTCGGCACCGGCATCGTGATCGTGCTGTATATCCTCACCAACCTCTCGTACCTGTTGCATTGCCGGCGGTTGGCGTCAGATGGATCTGCTGGCGGCATCAGTCATGTATTTTTGCGCGGGATAAGCGGCGCACAAAGCGACCGCGTCGCCGCCGCCGCGATGCAGGTCATCATGGGCGGGATGGGCGCGGTTATAACCGCAATCCTGTAATGGTTTCGACTTTCGGATGCGCCAACGGGCTGATTCTGACTGGTGCTCGGCGTGGTTTATGCGATGGCCAACGACGGCGTCTTCGTCAGCGCCGCCCGGCGTCTCAACACCAGGTCGGTCCCCGCCGTCGCCCTCTTAATCCAGGGCGCCTGGGCCTCTTTGCTGACGGTTTCGGGCACCTATTCGGAGTTGCTCGACTACGTAATCTTCGCGCAGTTGCTGTTCTACGTGCTGACCGTCGCCGCCGTCTTTATCTTGCGCGCAAGACGCCCGGATACCCCACGCCCATGCCGCGCGTGGGGGTATCCCGGGTTCCTGCCACGTATATCGCGGCGGCGATCGCACTGATGGCGGATCTGCTGGTGGTCCGGCCTCGATACACCTGGCCGGGTCTGCTGATCGCTCTCAGCGCGCTGCCGGTCTATTGGTTGACTTCGCGACGGAACCTCCGCCGATATTCCCGCTCTGCGCTCCCCTGAATCAGGCGAGCAAGGTTTCTTTCACCGTCAACAGGTCGACGTATTCGCGAACGCGGCGAATCTTGCCGCCTTCGACCTCGAAGACGAAGCAGTATTCGTTGCGATAGTCCTTGCCGTTGGCGACCTTGCCCTGTTTGTCAGTTCGACGATCACGGTGTTGTCGTCGGTCGCATGGAGATCTATGGATCTCGCTCTTGATACCGTTGGGAAACGCCGTCTTGGCGACTTGGCCGAAAGCCCTGATGGCTTCCTTACCGCGCTTGAGTCCGGAAATGTTCGGCAGGTTGCCGGGGATGACCCAGCTGACTTCGTCCGACATGTTTGCCAGGGCAGTATCGAGATCGCCGGTTATGAACGCACGCCAGGTCTTGGCGACGAGTTCCTTGTTCTGTTCGCCTGATGCCATGATTTTGTGACTCCTATAAAGGTTTACGACTCGCCGGCACCGTGGCGGATACACGCCGGAGATTGCCGGTAAGCTTCCGTTTCGGATGCATCCTGATCGCCGCAAACGATATCAGAAAATCAAGGCTTCCATCAAAAGAGGTGAGATAGCTATCCCGACGGAGGCCGTCGAGGGCTTTGGCCGGATTCGTTCAGAATGGACGTTACGGAAGAAACAGAGATGTAGCTACTCAGTCAGCGACGAGTGAGAAGTCGTCCTCGCGGAGGGTGACGACGCTCGCGGAATCGGCTCGCCTCGGGACGAAAATGTGCCGTAGGTAACAAAGCGGCCCGATAAGTGATGAATGAATACGGATAGTTACGAACTTGTGGCGCGATTCGTTTGCAACTTTTCGGACGAGGGTGTCAGTTGAAAGCCTACCGACGGCGGCTCCTCCTCCAGTCCTAGCTCCCCGGCGCTTCGATTCTGTTCGTCCCCCGAGCACGATTTGGCCAAGGCGTCAAAGCCGGACTATCGCCGCCGTCGGTTAATCTCACCGCACTTGGCGTCGCAAGGGCGCCCTCAGGGAGGGCACGAGCTTCTTTAAACGCCGGAGTGTGGTCCCGAACTACTGGCGGCCTCTGGCTCGGTTCGGGCAACGGCGTCTTGAATATTTTCGACTCGCTGCCGTCAACCGGATAGCAGCTGGTTATGCACAAATCTCGCGTCTCGCGATTTAATGCGCCGCCGGTGCGCGGCCGCCGGCCGGCTTGGTGCTGCGAAACAACACGAACGAGGGGATCATCAGAAGCGCGATAATGGTGAGCATTCGATAAATATCGTTGAACGCGAGCATCGCGGATTGCTGCTGCATCAGTCCGTAGACCATGCCGAGTCCCTGCCGCTGCCGCGACACCATCTGCGATAAAAAGTGAAAAGTGGGCGCTCCCGGCACGTTGGGCGCGCTGCCCATCCGCCACGCGTCGAACACCGAAAAATGCTGCACCAGGTACGCTTGATGGACCTGCTGATTACGCACCAGCATGTTCGTCAGGTAGGCGATACCGATAGCGGCGCCGGTATTCCGCATCATGTTGTAGATACCGACGCGTACCCCATTTGCTCGCGCGGCACGCAGGTCAACGCCGCCGCCGAAAGGATCGGAAAGCACATCCCGAGCCCCAGCCCGAGGATAATACCCGGCCAGATCACCTGCCATAGGCCGACCTCGAGATTCCAATGCGCCATCGACCACAGCCCCACTGTCATCAGGACGAAACTGAGCCCGATCAGGCGCTTGTTGTCGTAACCGGCACGGGCCATTTGTCCCGCAAATAACATCGCGAACATCGCCCCCATCGCGCGCGGCGCCATCACAATCCCGGCTTTCCAGGCGGTATAACCCATGTATTCCTGCAGGAAGATCGGGTTCAACAAGCCGGTCCCGAACAGTACGAAGCTCAACATCACTACCGAGAAAACCGCGGCCGCGAATTGCGGAATCTTGAGAAAGCGCAATTCCAGCACCGGCTCCTTCACCCGCAGCTCGCGGATCACCAGACCCACCATCGAAAGCGCCGAAACTGCGGTCGCCCATACCACCCACGGCGAGGAGAACCAGTCCGATCGCTGCCCGCGGTCGACCACTATCTGTAACGGCCCGAGCGACAGCACCAGAAGAATGATACCGAGGTAGTCGACGCGTCCTCCCTTGTTGCGGGTGCGCAAGTAGGTCGGATCGTGCACGAAGGCCGATACCATCAGGAAGGCGATCGCGCCGATCGGCAGATTGATGTAAAAATTCCAGCGCCAGTTCCAGTTATCGGTGATCCAGCCGCCCACCGTCGGTCCGAGAATCGGCGCGACCATGAGGCCCATGCCCCACACCGCCATCGCCATCTGCTGTTCCTCGGGCGGAAAGGTCTCCATCAGGATGGCCTGCGAGGACGGGATCATCGCCGCGCCGGCGACTCCCTGGACCAGGCGGAAACAGCACCATCTGATCCAGCGTCTTGGCCGCGCCGCACAGAGCCGACGCGATCACGAAGACCGAGGACCGACATCAAAAAGTAGCGCTTGCGGCCAAAGCGCGCCGAAATCCAGCCGGTCAACGGAATCATCACGCCGTTGGCCACCAGATAGCTGGTCAGCACCCAGGCGATTTCATCGACGCTGGCGGAAAAGCTGCCCTGCATGTGCGGCAGCGAGACGTTGACGATCGAAGAGTCGAGCACTTCGAGCGCCGCCCCCATCATCACGGCCGCCGCAATCAGCCATTTATGCGGCTGACGCGCGGTCGCCGCAGCAGTATATCGCCGCGGCGCGTTCTTGCGAGACAGTAGGTTCAACAGCGGCTGCCATTACTCATCCGCTCCGATAAGCCGGTTAAGCCTCGTCCTTCACGACAGACCGATCTGCCGCCCGCCGGACGGATCGACGGCGCACACTCTTGGTTGATCGAGGCGATGCCACTCGCGAGGTCTCGGGCGACGCCTCGGGTGATAGCTGTTGGCCGAGCCAACGCAGGAAACGCATCCGCTTGCGACGGAAGCGAGGATCCGTTGGCGCCAAGCCGGTTGCCAGCCGGGTCATTTGCGGAAACGCCAGCGGAAAGACGGTCAGCGCGATCATCGAGATTTGCAGCTGGCTCAGATCGAGGTCACGCGGGATACGGCCCCGCGCCTGTGCGCGCCGCAGCCGCATATTGGTGCGCGTAAAATAGTCGCGCCGCGAGTCTTCGCCTACCAGCTTGTCGTTCTTCGCGCCCAACGCCTCCCACTCAAGGAGACGCACCCATTCGAGGTCGCTGGAGCCGGCTTCGTACCAGTGAATGATCGCTTCGGCCAGGTCGTCGGGTGCGGCCTCGAAGAAGTCGGCGCGCTCGGTGAATTTGCGGCGCAGGATCTCGCGATAAAGCGCCTCCTTCGATCCGAAACAGTAGAACAGCATCCGCTTGTTGACGCCGGCGCGCCGCGCAATATCGCCGCAGCGCGCGCCGCCGAGGCCGTGCGCGGCAAATTCGCCGAGGGCGGCGGCAAGAATCAGTTCGCGCGTGCGCGCGAGGTCGCGGACCTTACGCATAGTTAACCTGGCAGTTAATACTATTAACCCGCTGATGAAATACAAGCGGAAAGTGCAGAAAGTCGGACGAGCAGCCTCAACCCGCGACCCGCAGCGAATCGATCCGACGGTGCCTGCGGGTCGAGAGGCGCCGACAATTTGGTGGCTGAATCGTCAGCCGCGATCGTCAAAGGGCGCGGTCCGATCATCTAATCGGCCGCGCCCTTTGGAATCGCGATTATTTAATTTGCTTATCGCCGCTTCGGGATGACGGGCAGCGTCAGGTACGAAGCAAAACCGCGGTCGTGCCGCACGGTCTGCAGCGCCGGCTGTGTCTCGGCGTCCGCAAACAGATCATGTCCCGTATTGGGATTGCGGTCGAAGCGTGGAAAATTGCTGGAACTGACCTCGAGACGAATTCGATGGCCGGCCTTGAACAGATTGGACGTCGACCACATGTCGATATCGAATTCGTAAACCTTACCGGCGGTCATCAGCTTCGGATCGGACTTCGATTCACGCACGCGCGCGCGCAGGATTCCGTCGGTCAGATTGCGCGCGAAACATCCGCATTCGTCGACGTCGACCAGTTTGGCGGTGAAGTCGGTATCCGGCGCGGACGACGAGGCGTACAGCGTCAGACGAATCGGGCCGGTCACTTCCATATCCTCGGCCAGCGGTTCAGTCGAGTAGACCAGCACGTCGGCGCGTTGCTCGATCGCGCTTTGGTCGAAGGCGCCTCCCGGCACTGCGTTGTGGTAACAGCAGAGCCCGCCGCCGTTGGTCGGCACCGGATCGAGCGGATTGTAGAGAAACACGTCCGCAGGTTCGTTGCTCGGCGCTTCGAGCGAGAGCCCGCCATCACCGGCCGCGCTATTGGCGCGTCCGCGGCTATGCAGGTAGTAGCGACGCCATTCGGTGTCCGGCAGCGGCCAATCCTTTTCGTCGCGCCAGTCGTTGGCGCCCATCACGTAGAGCCGCACCGGACCATCGTCGCCGGCGCCATTGCGCTTGCCTTTGAGCCAATGGTCGAAGAAGTCGAGTTGCATCCCGTCGAAATCGATCGAGACATAGCTCGAGCGAAATCCCATATCGACCTCACCGACCAGGCTTCCCAGCGGCAGCGTATGGAACCACGGACCCATCACCAGCCGCGGTTTGCGGCCGCCCGGGCCACCGCCGTTGGCCTTCATTCCGCTGTAGTTGCGCACGGTGCCGCCGGCAAAAATGTCGTACCATCCGCCGAAGTTCAGCGTCGGCACGTCGATTTTCGAGTGATATTCCTCGATACAAAGCTTGCGCCAGTACTCGTCATAGTTGGGATGGTCGAGCCAATCGAAAAAGTAGGGCGCGCCGGTGCGAAACAGTGGAAATTCCTTGAGCGGCTGAAAATCCGTCCGCGTCCGCATCGTATCCATCGTCGACATGATGTCGGCGAGTTCTTTTCTGGCGGAGGCGCTCTCCTCACGCTCGCGCATCAGACGCGCCAGCGCGAGATTGCTCATCAGCCAGCTGACATTGAAAAAAAGCGAAAACGCGCCGCCCTGGTACGTCCAGTTGTCGTGATAATCGCTGGCCGTGATACTGGGGACCATCGCCTTGAGACTCGGTGGGACCTGCGTCGCCGCGAGCCATTGCGTCGCCCCCATGTATGACGCGCCGAAGGTTCCGACCTTGCCGTCCGACCACGGTTCGCGCGCAAGGTGCTCGATTGTGTCATAGCCGTCGGGTTGCTCATCGGCGAAACAGGTGAAGGTGCCCGCAGAGGCGTAGCGTCCGCGACAGTCGACAAAGACAACGTTGTAGCCGCGCTCCGCCGCGCGAATCGCGTCGATGGTGTTGAACGAGATTTGCGGAAACTTCTTGTCGTAGGGCGTGCGATTAAGCAGTACCGGCAGCTTCTCGGGGGTGTCAGGCCGGAACAGGTCGGCCTTCAACACGCAGCCGTCGCGCATCGGGACGTCGATATTCTTCTCTATGATTATTTTCGTACCCATCGCGGTGCCCTCCAACGGCGATTTGGTAAGCCGGATCGCCATGCCTCGGTCGCTTGTAACGCGCGAATGCGTACCGCTGCAAGCGACTTGAGGCTGTCCCCGGGGTACACGACTGGCCTCTCGCGGCGCGATTTCATCGCTGGCGCACAAGCCCACGTGCTCCTATGATACTTGCGCTGCGCGACGCATCCGGAAGCGCCTACTGCTCCGGGGCGTCTCGTGGCAAGACCAAAAACGGCGAGGCGGAATGATCTACGATGGCGAGTGAACGGCAGCGGGAAATCAAGCGACGTCGGAAGCGGCGCGAGAAAGTGCTTAAGGCAAGAGTTCGCGAGGCGAAAAAACAGAAAAAGAAACGGGCCTGACGCAGTCCGCTTATATCGCGGACGCGATCGCCCATTTACTTCGTGTGTGACGGAGGAACCGGATAATGGAGACGTTGCGCTACGAGGCGGCTGACGAAATCGCCACGATCACCCTCGACCGCCCCAACAAGATGAACGCCTACACGGCGGAGATGGGCGTCGAGATGGTCGAGGCGATGCGTCGTGCCGACGAGGATCGCGAGGTCCGCGTTATAATTCTCACCGGAGCCGGCCGCGCCTTTTGTGCCGGCGCGGATATCAGCATGTTCGCGGGCAATATCCAGGCGCGCGAATCCGGCAGTGGGCCACGATCGGCGGAACGTCGCGAAGGAATGACCTCCTACCCCACAGTTATGCGCGGCCTGACCAAACCGTCGATCGTCGCGATCAACGGTACGCGCTCGGTATCGGCGCAACCATGACGCTGCCCTGCGACATTCGCATCATGGCGGAAGAGGCCAAGCTGGGTTTTATCTTTTCGCGGGTCGGCTTGATGACGGAACTTGGGTCTTCGTATTTCTTGCCGCGCCTGGTGGGAGTATCGCGCGCCGCTGAAATGCTACTAACCGGACGCCATTATACCGCCGCCGAATGCCTCGCGATGGGATTGGTGAGTCAGGTCGTGCCGGCGGCATCTCGCCGCCAAGGCCCGGGAACTGGCGGGCGAGATAATCCAGGGATCGCCACTCTCGCTCTCCCTGACCCGGCACGCGCTTTATAACGGACTCAACGGCACGGTAGACAACGCGATGGAGTTCGAGGGTTTGGCGCTCGAACGCTGTTATGCAAGCGCGGAACACAAGGAATACGTCAGCGCCTTTATGGAAAAGCGCAAGCCGGACCTGAGCCGCATCCGTAAGTAGAAGTTTTGACGTCGGCCTCAACAGATTGATCATGACATAGTAAGCCTGCTAACTAATCTATTCAGCAGATACGAGGCGCGCATCGATTCGCCGACGGTGCATAAGCCATCATAATCGTAAAAAAGCATCTCGGAGGTGCAAACTAATGGCAGTTCATCTCGGAAGTACGGCCCCGGATTTCACCCAGGAATCCACCGAAGGTACCATCCATTTCCACGAATGGATCGGTGACAAATGGGCGGTTCTGTTCTCTCATCCCAAGGATTTCACCCCGGTCTGCACAACCGAACTCGGCCTGGTCGCCAAGCTCAAGCCGGAGTTCGAAAAGCGCAATGCCAAGGCGATCGCGGTCAGCGTCGACGATGTGAAGTCGCACAACGGTTGGGTCAAGGATATCGAGGAGACCCAGGGCGCCAAGCTCAACTTTCCTATCCTGGGCGACGCCGACAAGAAGGTTTCGACTCTCTACGATATGATTCATCCCGACATCAGCGACACCACGACGGTGCGTTCGGTTTTCGTGATCGATCCGAAGAAGAAGGTGCGGCTGATGATCACCTACCCGCAGAGCTGCGGGCGGAATTTTCAGGAATTGCTGCGGGTGATCGATTCGCTGCAGCTGACCGATAATCATTCAGTGGCGACGCCGGGAAATTGGAAGGACGGCGAGGAATCGTGATCGTGCCCTCGTTTACCGATCCAAAGGTAATGAAAGAGAAGTTCCCCAAGGGTTGGCGCGAACTCAAACCCTACTTGCGCTTGACGCCGCAACCTAACAAGTAATTTTCGCCAATCGCGCGAAAGTGAAGGCCCGGCCGGTGAAACGCCGGTCGGGCTGTTTTTACTGGCGCTTACAGCTGATTAATCGCGAACGAACGCGCGAACCGAGAAGATCCCGTTCCTTGCGCTTCCGGGTCGGTATTGCAAAAGTAAGCGAAATTCCGCTGGTTTGGGAGTTTTCCGATGTCAAAACAAAAGCTGTTTCCGGTCAGCGTGGTGGGCTCGTGGACGCGGCCGGAATGGCTGGTGCACGCGTTGCGCCGCCGCCAGGCCGAAGAGATCACCGCCGAGGAATTCAACCGCATCGCGGACGACGCCGTCCTCTCCGCGATCAAGTACCAGGAGGATGCCGGCGTTGATATCGTGGCCGACGGCGAGATGCGGCGCGATAATTTCTACTCGTTCGTGGTCGAAAAGCTGTCCGGAATGCGGCTGATGAAGCTGTCGCAACTGCTCGACTACATGAAGGATCGCGCGGGCTTCGAGGAAATACTCCGCGCGCTCGATGTTCCCGCCTTCGCGATCAAGAGCCCGATCGCGGTCGAGCGGATTCGCGAGCATGAGGACGGTATCAGCCTGGACGAGGCGCGCTTCCTCAAGGCGCATACCGGCCATCGACCAAGATGCCGATTCCGGGGCCCTATCTGCTCACCAGATCGAGCTGGTTCGAGGGGCTTTCGGACAAGGTTTATCCGACACGCGAAGATTTGGCGAAAGACGTCGTTAGAATTCTGCGTCAGGAATGCCTCGCGCTGAAGCAGGCCGGAATCGATTTCATTCAGCTCGATGAACCGTCCATTTCGCAAGTGGTCTATGGTGACGAGGCCGAGCAAACCTTCATGTGTGCGGCGCTCGGCTCGCGCACCGATCCGACGAACGAACTCGAATTCGCGGTGCGGCTGGTCAACGAGACTGTTCAGGGTATCGATGGAGTAAAGTTCGGGGTGCACGTCTGCCGTGGCAATTGGAGCCGCAAGGAAGACGTCCTGTTGAGCGGCAACTACGGCCCCTTGCTCCCCTGGCTGATGCGCATGAATGTGGACCAGCTAGTGCTCGAGATGGCGACGCCACGGGCGGGCGAGATCGAAGTATTCAAGGAATATCGCAATCAGAAGGAGATCGGGCTCGGCGTCTCGAATCCGCGATCGGATGAAATCGAGAATCCCCGTCAGATCGCGAGCCGGGTCAAAGAAGTGTTGCAAGTACTTCGACCCGGAAAAGATCTACCTCAACCCCGACTGCGGCTTCGGCACGTTCGCCGAACGCTGCGTGAACACGCCCGAAATTGCGTATCGCAAACTGCAGGCGATCTCCGCGGCGGCCGAGTTGCTGCGCAAGGAATACGCCGGAACGCTGACGACGAGGTTTCGCAAAATGGCGGAAGAAAAAACTCTCAATGGGCTGAGAGTCGAAAAAATCAACGCGATTCTCGACTCGATGCGCGATGATCCCGAAGTGCTCAAGGCCGTCACCGGCCCGTGGAAATCGCGCGTGGTATGGCAGGGCGGCTTCAAGGCCAAAGCCTACATGCGCAAGCATGCGGTGGAGATGGATGAGCCGGACGGGCTCGACGCCAGCGATTCGGCCGCCAGCGCTCACGAGCAACTGCTGTCGGCGATCGGGAGCTGCCTCACGGTCGGTTACGTGCTCAACGCGACCAAGCGCGGGATCAAGGTGCACGATCTCGAAATCGCGCTCGAGGGCAATTTCGAAAATATCCTCAAGTGGGCCGGTCACGCGCCATCCGGAAACCCTGGTTATCCGACCGTCAAGGCGAAGTGCTTCGTGCGGGCCGATGCGGACGAAAAGGTTCTGCGCGAAATCTGGAAGGCCGCCGTCGATGGCTCTCCGGTGACGCAGACGGTCGCGCGTCCGACGCAGAATCTGACCGAGTTCGAAAAGGTCTAGCGCGCGGATGGCGAAGCTGGTCGGCGCGCAATGGGTTGCCGAGCGCCTGGAAAAGCCGCCGATCGCGATTGTGGATCCGCGTCGGCCGATGAAATACCTGCTCGGGCATCTGCCGGGCGCGATTAATATCCCGGTTTATAAGGCCTTCGGCGCGGACGGACGGCTGCTCGCGCCGGCAGCTTTGGCCGAGTTCGTCGGTGGCATGGGGCTCGGCGATTCTTCTATTCCGGTGCTTTACGATTCGCCCGAGGGTCAAAACGCCGCGATGCTCGCGTGGATCCTGGAATACCTGGGACGCACCGACGTCAGCCTGATGGACTCGTTCTTCGAGGCGTGGAAGTCGGACGGCCGCGAAGTGCGCTATAAGCCGGTCGAGGCCTCGGCGCAACATTTCACGGCGAGCGTTGATTCGACGATCCGGGTCACGCTTGACGAGGTCCGCCGCGCGTCCGAGTACAAGCTGGTCGATTTCAGGAGTCACGAGGAATTTACCGGCGAAAAATCGATGGCCGACGACGTACCCGGGCATATCCCCGGCGCGGTCAACCTGGTCTGGCGCAATTCGCGAGTCCGCCGCATCGTCTGCTCAAGCCCGCCGACGAGGTCAAAACTTGGTTGCGGGAATTGGGAATTGCGCGCGGCGACAAGATAATCGCATATTGCCGCAGCGGTCCGCGCGCGTCGCTCGGCTACCTGGCATTGCGCCAGCTGGGCTTCGACGTACGGCTTTTCGACGGATCCTACGCAGAATGGTCGCAGGCCGGTTTGGCAGCCGAGAAGTAGCCGTCGTCAGAATACCTCGCCTCGAGCCCCATATTTGGGTTCGTTGACAATCGAAGCGGCGCGCCGGAAGATTGGGTAAATGGCACGCATTACAGTTGAAGATTGCCTGGAGAAGGTTAATAACCGCTTCGAACTGGTCTTAGGAGCGGCACGCCGGGCCAAGCAACTCCTTAAAGGGGCCCGTCCGCTGGTAGATTCCGACAATAAGGAAGTGGTGACGGCGCTGCGTGAGATTGCCTCCGGAAAGGTCGGCGTCGTCGAACCTGATCAAAGTAGCCGGACTAATTGTCCCCTCCACATGATGTTACGGTAACGGCATCGCCGAATTGATAGGCCGATACCCGTCGAGAACCTGATTCGAGGGTCACCGAAAAGCACTGAGATGGCTCGCAAACCTGGCAAATCTTCGCGTTCCGGGCGTGCGAAATCCGCCCCTCGCGCCCCACGGGCGTCACGTGCTGACGAACGCCTGCCGGACGACGAGGCGATCGAACCCGAAATCGTGGCGAGCGACGAAGCGGATACCGAGACGGCGTCCGATCCCGAGGAGCGTCCGCGCGAAGTGGAAGCTCTCCCGGTTGACGACGAGGAAACGATCGCCGAGGCCGCAGTCGAGGACAGTCGTCTGCCGGGCCTCGACGACGATGAGCGCGAGCAGGCTTCCGAGGCGGCGTCGCTCGTTCCCTTCGATCCGCTGAGCCGCTATCTCGCCGAAATCCGCCGTTTTCCGATTTTGACCCGCGAGGAAGAGACTGAGATCGCCAAGCGGTATCATCAGTTTCAGGATCGGGAAGACGCTTACAAGCTGGTCACCGGGAATCTGCGCCTGGTGGTGAAGATCGCCAAAGAGTTCGCGCGCGCCTCCAAGAACCTGCTCGACCTAATCCAGGAAGGTAACGTCGGCCTGATGGAGGCGGTCAAAAATTTCGACCCATATCGCGGGATCCGCTTTCCCTCCTACGCCGTATGGTGGGTACGCGCCTATATCTATCGTTACCTGATCAACAACTGGCGGCTGGTGAAGATCGGCACCACGCAGGCCCAGCGCAAGCTCTTCTTCAACCTGCGCAAGGAAACCGAGCGCCTCGAAGCGGAGGGATTCGCCCCGCAGCCCAAGCTGCTCGCGCAGCGGATGGGCGTGAAGGAGAGCGAGGTGCGCGAGATGCAGGAGCGGATGGCGCAGAGCGAGGTTTCGCTCGACCAGCCGGCCGGCCCAGACGATGACACCCGGCTGATCGATGCGATTCCCGATAGCGACCGCACACCCGAAGAGAGCGACCGCGGCGACCGAATGGCGCGAGTTCGCCCACGAAAAGGTCGAAGAATTCGCCGCGACGCTCAAGGACAAGGAGCTGGAGATTTTCCGCAGCCGCCTGCTGTCCGAAGATCCCGCCGACCCTGCAGGAAATCGGCGGAAAATTCGGAATCAGCCGCGAGCGCGTGCGTCAGATCGAGAATCGGCTGAAGAACGCGTCTCAAGGAATTTCTCCAGGGCCAGACGGCGACATCGAGCAGGCCGAGAGCTATACCGAAAAGCTATCCGACGGCGAAAAGTTTTGCCGGGTGGTTGACCGCACTCCCGCGATCGCGTATATTATGACGGCGACGTCGGAGTTATGCACGAACGCAGCTTGCCGCAATGGTAGTGGTGGAACTGAAATTCTGTCCGGCAAGGTCCAGGACAGCAATGCGTATTTCGCCGCGCGCGAACTACGCAGCATCGGCGTCGCGCTGAAGCGCGTCGCAGTGGTGCCCGACGAACTTCAGGCCATCGCCGAGGAAGTCGCGTACTGCGCGCAGCCACTTCGACTTCGTGATCACTTCGGGTGGCGTCGGCCCGACGCATGACGACATCACGATTGAAGGCGGTCGCGATCGCCTTCGGCCGCAAAGCGTGATCCATCCTGAGCTCGAAGCGTTATCCGCGAGCATTTCACGCGAGCGCCTCGCGACCGGGATGAAGATGGCGGAAGTTCCCGAAGGCGCGGTGCTGAACGACGGGCGGTGACCTGCGTTTTCCGACCGTGCAAGTCGAGAACGTTTATGTTCTGCCGGGTATCCCGCAGATCTTCGAAGCCAAGCTGAATGCCCTGGTCGAACGCCTTCGCGACCGACCCGTATTTCATCCACGCGATTTACACCAGCGCCGTCGAAGGCACGATCGCCGAGCATCTCAACTCCTGCCTTCAGACTTACCCGGAGTTGCTACTGGGTTCGTACCCGCGTATCGGCGATCCGGAATATCGGGTGAAGCTGACCCTCGAGTCGAAAGACAGTGTTTATCTCGAGCGTGCTTTCAAGCATCTGCTCGAACTCTTGCCGCGGGAAGTAGTAGTCAAAATTGAGTAAAACCGAATTGGTAGGATCTAGGAGGAGGATAAGTACAATGCGGACAAAATTCGGCTTGGTGATGGCGATAGCATTCGCGCTCGCGCTCCCGGCGGCCACGCTGGCGCAGAGCTCGCACGGATCAGGCACAAGTCCCGCAGCCCGCACAGGGTGGAGTGAACTGGCAAGGAGTCGGAGTCCGGCGGCACGCTCGCCAGCAACGTCGTCTATATTCCGGCGAACTGGTTGTACGGCATCTTCGGCGGTATCGCCGGCGGCGCCGGATATGCAGTCACCGGTGGGAATACGCAAGTCGCAAATACTATCTGGCGCAGCTCGCTGGGCGGCGATGACGTCGTCTACCCCCGACATGCTGACGGGCAAGCAGCCGATACATTTCAGCGGACCGACCACTCAACAGCAATACGGTACTCTAACGAAGGCGTAGAACAGGGCATAAAC
>CAWDQC010000017.1:0-45261 GCA_963804355.1 uncultured Pseudomonadota bacterium
GTCGTGCTCGCCAGCGCCGCCACCCCCACGAGCAGAAACACATCGCCCAGCCGCTCGAGGCGGCGGTCGAAGCCCGCCCGCCGCAAGAGCACGGCGCCGATCACCGCCTCCAGCGTGTTGCCGACGGCGATGATCGCCGCGCTCCAGAGCGGAATCCCGGTTGCCGCGTTGACCGCGAAGGCGGCGGCCGCGGATCGCCGGCCAGAGCCCCACGCCGCCACAGGCAGAGCGCCGCCAGCGCGATACCGGTGGGCGGCCAGACCGTGGTCGCGATCCCCCCGATCGCGTCGAACGAGCAGCCCCAGCTTCGCTGTGGCCGCGTAGACGACGAACAGCAACACGAGTTCGGCACGCCCGCACCACCACACGGCCGGCCAGCGAAACGGACATGCGGTAGACGATAACAAAAATCCCGCCCCCCGCGACCTGACCGCCCTCACGATCGGGGGCTGGGCCGCCAAAAACCAAAGGAAGGGCGGGTCCGCGGGGGGAGAGGAGCAAGAGTCCCCCGCCGCGGCCGTCGGGCACTACGACCCTCCGGCGGCGATGAGCCTCGGGGGCTACGGCTTCGGCCCTTCGGTGTACTCGGCGTCGATCACGTCGTCCTTCTTGGGCGTCGTCGCCCGAAGGCGGCGCCGCACCGTCGGCCGCCGGCGGCACGTCGGAAAAACCGGCCGCAGCCCGCGGCGCTGGGGATCAAGAGCGCCTCCGCCATCTTGTGCGACGCCTTCTGGAGCCGCTCGAACACCCCCTCGAACAGCTGGGCCTTCCTTCGGATCGCGGTTGTTCTCCACCGCCTCCTTGGCCTCCTTGAGCGCCGCCTCCAGCTCGGTGCGATCCCCCTCGGCGATCTTGTCGCGGTTCTCGTCGAGGTGCTTTTGCACCTGGAAGGTCAGCGACTCGAGCTTGTTTCGGGCCTCGATCGCCTCGCGCCTCTTCTTGTCCTCGGCCTCGTGCTCCTGCTGCGTCCTTCACCATTCGCTGGATGTCGGCCTCCGACACTCCCCGACGAGGCGGTGGATGGGTGATGTGCTGCGCCTTGGCGGTCGCCTTGTCCTTGGCCGAGGACATTGACGATGCCGTTGGCGTCGATATCGAAGGTGACCTCGATCTGCGGCACGCCACGCGGCGCCGGACGGGAATACGGTCGAGGCGGAACTTGCCGAGCAGCCGGTTGTCCCCGCCATGGCCGCTCGCCCTGAGAACACGAGCACCTCGACCGAGACTGGTTGTCGGCCGCCGTCGAGAAGGTCTCGCTCTTGCTGGTCGGGATCGTCGTGTTGCGTGGGATCATCGTGGTCATCACGCCGCCCAGCGTCTCGATACCCAGCGTCAGCGGGGTGACGTCGAGGAGCAGGATGTCTTTCACGTCGCCCGACAGCACGCCCGCCTGCACCGCCGCACCGAGCGCGACGACCTCGTCGGGGTTGACGCCTTTGTGCGGCTCCTTGCCAAAGAAGTCTTTGACCAGCTTCTGGACGATCGGGATGCGGGTCGAGCCACCGACCAGCACGACCTCGGCGATCTCGGCCGGCTTCTTGCCCGCGTCGGCCAGCGCCTTCTTGGTCGGCTCCATCGTGCGATGGACCAAGTCGTCGATCATCTGTTCCAATTTCGCGCGCGACAGCTTCTTCAGCAGGTGCTTCGGCCCGGTCGAGTCCGGCGGTCAGGAACGGCAGGTTGATCTCCGTCTCCGCCACGGTCGACAGCTCGAATTTGGCCTTCTCCGCCGCCTCCTGGCAGACGCTGGATCACCATCTTGTCCTTGGAGACGTCGATCCCCTGGTCCTTCTTGAACTCGGCCACCAGCCAGTCCATCACGACCTGGTCGATGTCGTCGCCGCCGAGGTGGGTGTCGCCATTGGTCGACACGACCTCGACGAGCCCTTCTCGCCGACCTCGAGGATCGAGATGTCGAAGGTGCCGCCGCCGAAGTCGTAGACGGCGATCAGGTGGTCCTTGCTCTTGTCGAGGCCGTAGGCGAGAAGGTCGTCGAGGTCATGTCGACCAATGGCGACACCCACCTCGGCGGCGACGACATCGACCAGGTCGTGATGGACTGGCTGGTGGCCGAGTTCAGGACCAGGGGATCCGCTCAAGGACAAGATGGTGATGAGCATCTGCGTGAGGCGGAGGCCAAGATCGAGCTGTCGTCGGTGGCGACGGAATGGACCTCCCGTTCCTCCACCGCGGACGCTGGATCACCATCTTGTCCTTGGAGACGTCGATCCCCTGGTCCTTCTTGAACTCGGCCACCAGCCAGTCCATCACGACCTGGTCGATGTCGTCGCCGCCGAGGTGGGTGTTCCAGACTGACCGGTATCGAGTAGCGCATGGGCCGCTAGTAGCATCCTCTGGTTATCCTCGAGGCGTCGGAGAATATCGATCATAACCTCGTCCTGCTGCTCGAGATGCTGCATGATCGCACTTACTTCTTCCTCGGCTTTGGCGTTGACTTCATAGTCCTGTTCCGCCATCAGGCGGTCTTTAGCCGCTTGCCGATTTTGCGACATAATAATGATCGGGGCGGCGTACGCCGCCTGAAAGCTGAGCGCGAGATTGAGCAATATGAAGGGGTAGGGGTCCCAATGCCGGATCCAGGCCACCACGTTTAAGACGATCCACGCCGCGAGGACGAGGCTCTGGCTGATGATGAATCTCCAGCTGCCCATCGTCGCGGCAACCGAGTCCGCGATTCGCTCCCCTACAGTCAGCCCTCCGGACAAGAGCTCGTTGACGTTTTTAACCGGCGGGTGTCGATGCGCATGTCGAATCCGCCGTCTTTCCCATTGCTTAGCTCCGCTGTCGTTCATCTGTTCTTTTTTGGCCACAAAAAAGCCTCCGCCCGAGGTCCGCTACAAGAGTAGGTCAGCCACAATAGCTTCGGAAAAATCCGGCTCCAACAGACCTCGCATCGACTCAATCCGACTCGCACGATGGTCACGCCGTTCGGCTCGTGGCGGAAGGTTGAGTCGTCGCGCCGCCAACCCGGTTTGTCGGCGACAACGCACTGGATCCTCGATTCGGATCGTCCCGCATAGCGCTGTAACCTCAGGGTCTTCATTTCGTATTTCTTGCAGATAGGCCGCTGGGGTCGCGGATATTTGCCCGAAAGAGCTTAAAGGCAACAGCCGGACAAGCGTCGCTGTTATCTCGAAGGCGCTGCGAAGATGATCAGGAATCTACGCCGCGAGATCGTTAAGGCCTCGCAAGCGTAACTCCATGAAGAAATTTCACCTCGATGAGCTGCACCTCGCTAATCTGAATGACGCGCCACTGACAGCGGCCCGTCTTATCCGACGAATCGCCTTCACCTTCCCGATGTTATGGCCGCTCGCGATCTTGCTGTTTGACCCGACGATTTCACGAGCAATGGTCGCGATCGGCAATTGTTCGGCGCGTAGTTGGGCGACAATCGGCCGAATGCGGTTTCGTATAGGAAGGTTACGGCTCGCAAATGGCGTCTCATCAACGTTAGCGCCGTCTTGGCGATTCCCAGCAATGGTTGCTGGGTTAATTGCCATGATAGCGTCCGGTCTCGTCGCGACGACGCCCCTGTGCATGCGCAGGGACCCACGGTGGGCGCCAACGGTAACAGCGGCGCCCAAACCGCGCCGGTGGTATCTCAAGGCTCGTCAGCAGGCGTGGACGTCAGCGTGCCGCCCCAGGTGCCGAGCAGGTTCGTAACCAATCCCATCCTTTCGCTTCCCAACATTTTCGTTCGGCAATGGATTCCTGGCCGCGAGGATTTGCCCGTCGATCATTTCAATCTGATGGAAGACAATCTCGAAGGGCAGCGGCTCACGCTCAAAGAGACCATCTACCTCGCGCTCAAAAATAATCCAGGGCTCGAGTCGGTGGCCTTGGACCCGGTGGCGGCGACTGCGAGTGTTCGGGTTCAAACGCCGTCTTCGACCCGCAGCTAAGCTCGCAAATTGACACGGAAAAGGAGACCTCGCCGGTCTCTTCGCCATTTCAAAATCCCGGCAGCATCACCGACGTCTCGAAGTTCTACGATTGGAACTTTGGGATGAGCAAGGTGCTCTCCCTGAGCAACGCCACTTTCGGAGTTACCTTCAACAACGACCGCGAACTGACCAACAGTGCGTTCAGCCCGGTTAACCCGGTCTATACACCCACCCTGGTGATGTCGCTTTCTCAACCGTTACTTCAGAATTTCGGGTGGCAGTTTGCGACGATCAATGTTCGCCTGGCCGAGTCGGCGCAACGTTCCTCGCAATGGAACTATGCGTCGTCGGTCAACGACTTCGTCCAGCGTATCGGTAACGACTATTGGGGCGTGGTGCAGGCAGAGGAGAATCTGCAGGTCACGCAATCGGCTCTACAATTCAACCAGGATCTGGTGCGGGTTAACGGGAATAACGTCAAACTCGGCATGATGGCCGCGGTAAACCTGTCTGAGGCTCTATCTGCGGCCGCAACCGCGCGAGCCAACCTCAGGGCGGCAAGGGCCGCGCTGGAGATTGCCAGAACCACGCTTCGCCAGGACGTCGCCCTCAATAACGCCGCAGCTTTGGTCGGTGCGGAGATCGAACCACTCCAGCGACCCGACACCCGGATTGAATCACCGGAAAGCGAGGAAGTCGCCTTCGAGAGGATGCTCGAGGAAAGCCCCTCGCTGGCAGGACTACGCGAGTCTATCCGTTCCGCGTTGATTCAAGTTAAATACGCGGAAAATCAGACATTGCCGCAGCTGAATCTGGGCACGCAGTTCGGCATCTCATCCGAGGCGGGCAACTCGAAGTGCACCTCTTCTATTTCGGTGCCGACTATGCCAACTGCTTCAGTCCCAAGGGTCCGACTGTGCCTCCGGGCGCCGACAATGCGGCCGAGTTGCCATTCGCGGGGGATTACTCCTCCGCACTGAACAGCATGTTCGACTTCAAATTTTACGACTATGCAGCGGTATTGAGCTTTTCGATACCGTTGGACAACGCGGCCGCGAAAGCCGCTCTGGAGCAGGCGCACATTTCTTACGAGCAGAATCGGCTGCAGTATCGCCAGGCACTTTACCAGGCGGTTTTGCAGGTCAAGAGCGCGCTTGCCAATCTTCGCGCGTACGACGACCAGGTCGAGGCGGCGCAAGAAGCAACCTACTATGCGGTAAAGAGCCTGCACGACGTCCAGTCCCAATTCCGCGTGGGCATGGCAACCACGAATCAACTTCTCCAATACCAAAGCAATATGGTGACGGCGCAGGGAAGCGAGGTTCAGACCGATGTGGGTCTGGAAAACGCGCGTTTAGCCTTATGGCACGCCGAGGGCAGTCTGTTGGATCATTTCAACATCGATTTTCAGTTGCAAAACCCTCATCAGTCGCCCTGGTATTCGCGCTTTTGAATTTGAACCATCCACGGCGAGAGGCCAGCCGACGCTCTAATCATCCGAGCGGTAAAGTCCGGACCATAAAACTGCTCACGTCTGCGCAAAACACACAATGCCTCGACTGACCACACTTAGAATCATACCGCGCGCTCGCATTCGGGCTGGTCCTGACTCTGGAATACGTCGGGTGGGCTCAGCAAGCATCACCGAATCCGCTCGTGGTACCTGCGCTGCCGCCGAGTCCTCCGGCTCAATTACCTGCGCCGATTAGCACGGCGATAGCGCCGTCGCCGTTAGCGGTGCCGACTCTGCCCGCGGCGTATGCGACCCCGGCTCGCGAACCTTCAACTGTTCGTGCTCCGGGCCTGGCGAGCCGAATCACTGGATGGGTCAAGTAACCGCCTCCGGCTACTTCAACGCCAGCCAAAGTGCGAGCGGCGCCTGCGTCGCCTACAACCAGGGGAAGCCCCCATCCTATGGGGCGGCGGGCGGGATCGGCGCCGGCAATTACTACGGACCATTGCCGGGGGCGAATCAAAACGTTGGCGCCGGCAACTCTTATGGGTTCCCGGGAGTGGCGCAAAGCTCCGGGGGTTCCAACTCTCTTGGCGGACTGCCTGGAGTAACACAAGGCGTCGGCCAGTCGAATTCGTACGGTTCGCCGGCTACGGGACTGAGTTTTTCCAGCGCCCAGCAACAACGGCTATGTTCGGTCTGCGTATGTGACTGAGTGAAGCGCGCGCGGGTCGCCGCGGATCGCGCAAATCGGCTGACGATCGGAAATACAGTTGGTGTCGGCGGTAGAGTTTTCCTGGGGGTTGGCGAGCGCTCAAGGACGTTCAGATCTGGTAATCGTCTTTGGTTCTTCGCGGCCTGGGATTGTCCAGATGCGCTTCCCGCTGAATCTCTTCGAGCTCTTTGCGGATCTCGTCCAGTCGTTGCTGAAAGCCTTTGGCTTCGATCTTAACCCCGACTTTGCATTTCTCACAGATGATGTGCAGTTCGTCGTTAGCCTCGATCTCGCGGAGCAAGACTGGATTCCTGTGGTTGCACTTGGGGCATGCGACGTCGATAGTTTCGTCTTCGAACATCTCGGAGAACTCCACTGATCGCGTCTCCTTCTGCGAGACGCGGAATCACTCTGCGTTTGAGAATATACCCTTCCTTGGTCGTGAGTGAAGGTTCGCCCAAATGGCGATGCTCAAAAACAGAGTCTCTCCTTGGATGACTGCGATCTCCATCCCAATGACCACGCGGTACTTCCGATGAGCATTCCTGCGTCTCCGATGGCTATTTGCAGTCGCCTATTTACAACACTGATGGCGAGGCTGTGGCGGAGCCACGTCCATCGCGGGATTCTGCTCGAAGAAGCCCGTCGGTTTGAGCATAAAGCCGGCGTATGACACAGGCATCACCGGCCAGTCTTCCGGACGCGGAATATGATGCACGCCGAAGCTGTACCAGGCGACGATATCCGTATTTTCGAGCGACCTATCGCGTTTGATCCATTGATCGAGTCCATCGGGAGCGGGGTTCTGATTGATGTAGTCGCCCGATGCGTATCGCTGAGTCGAATCGTACGCGGTGATCCACAGGTTATGGCGAATGAATCCCGCACGTCGCAGCAGGCTCGCGCCGTCATGAGCGAAAGGCCGAACCACATCGCCTCCGGGCATAATCTTGTAACCCGTCGGCTGGCCTACGCCGTTGCGACGCGATGGGTTCACCACTAGCCAGGTGCGTCCCGTTGCCGGGTCGGCATCGCGAGCGGCTTCCGTCTGGTTGCTGATCAGCGTGTATTTCGGCCGGTACGAGCCGTTATGCGGATTGGCTGCTCCGGGAGGATCAGAGATGGTGTCCATTTCGTAGACCGAATTGCCCGGCCCGTCGACATCCAGATCGAGCCGGTAAGTTGAAGTAGTGTTGATGGATCGGGGCGTAAAGCTGCGGAGCCACTAACGCGCCGTGGGTTGGTTGCCATCCCGGCGGATAGGCGCCGACCGAAAGGCATCCGGTCAGTTTAACTTCGAGCTGTATTTCGCCGCTTTGATACAGATACCAGTAGAAACCGTAGTCGTAATTGCCGACGGTGGCGAAAAAAGAGATTACCAGGCGGCGCGAGCGTCGAACCTCACAACGATTCGTCCGCCAGTCGGTATGCTTCCACAGAGTTCCGAAATCCTCCTCATGCATGCATACCGCGTTCTCGATGGTTTCCGCCTCGCCCGCCATATTGACCACATGCGCGTCGAAGTAATGGATCGTGCCGACACAATCGCATCCTAGCTTGAGACTGTTGGCCATGCGCCCGATGCCATATTCGCCTACGTCGAAGGCGTTCTTTTTGTTGTGGGTTCGAGTGGGATCGCCGTACGGAACCTGCATCTCGGACAACGACGCCCTGTACAAAATTGGGCGAATGCGATCCTGATCCTCATAGGCGAGCTGATGCAGCACGAGACCTTCGCGCGAGGTGAAGCCGACGCGGAAGCGCCACTTCTGCCAGCGCACTTCATAGCCATTCACAGTAAAACTCGGTCCCTCGGGCTGCGTTATCTCGAGCGGCTTCAAATCCTGCCGTAGAGGTCCGAGACTTTCCGCGGCATAGGTACCGGTTAAAGGCGGAAGCGGCACCGGACTTCGTCGATTACCTCCAGCACCTCCATCTTTTCGAGATCGACAAAAGTGACTAATCCCTCGACCGGTCGGCCATAGCCGACGTCGGCGTCGCTGCCGCGAATCCAGGTAAGTCCCTGGGCAAGCCGGCGGTCGGGAAAACGCTCGTCGCCATACGCGCCTGCCGACCAGGGATCGACGATAGCCTTATCGAATTCGCTGATACCTCGGCGCGCAAGCGCGGCGCGCCATCGAGGGTCGGCCTTCACGGCGTTTTCGCACATGATGAATTCTTCGACGATGATGCCAGGCTGAACGCCGCGGACGCTCTTCGCACGAGAGCAGGGTCTCGTCACGCAGACTAACGAGCGCCTCCAGTACGCATCGCGCGGTCAGGTCGATGACGATGACGAAGGCGCGCCGGTCCACAATTTCGCCGCTGCTCATCCTTTCGAATTCGGTCTTGGCGGGTTCTTGAAGATTGACCGAAACGAAACGCAAATTGTTTTTCGAAGGGCGGTGCGTGCGCAGGATGCGGACGGCAGTCCTTACTTCTTCGGCGTTCAGCGGATCCAACGGATGATGCACTGTCTCTTTGGTCGGATGAGAATTTTCCATCGTGGATCTCCAGTTGCTATAAACGTTTACCGTCCATGGTAGATAATGCGGTGAAACGACAGCCGAGGATACCTTTGAAGCCTGACGAAATAGAAGAAACCGATTCCATCGCACTGGGCGCGAATTACCCGCTGCATCCTAGTCGGCACCTTCTGTGTAGTTTTGTTCGGGGCGTTTCCACTGCCCCTGAATGCACGATCCAATATGATCCATGGCTTGTGGGTCTGGAAGAGTCCGTCCGTTTTGGCAGCACCAGGGGGAGCGGAAAGGTTGTTGCATTTCTGCCAGGCGGAGGACATCAACGAAGTTTATCTCTCGGTTTCAGAACGTAGCGAAGCCTCGACGGAAGGCCGCTTCGCTGACCTGATCGCGCTGCTCCATCAATCGAACATTCGCGTCGAAGCACTGCTTTCGAGCGAGAACGCGGACGAGGGCGGCAAGCATCTCGAAAAGCTCATGAGTCATGTTCGCGAGATCGTGCAATTCGATCGGAATCATCCGACAAATGCCTTCGACGGGATCCATCTCGATATCGAGCCGCAGCAACGACCGGAAAACAAAGGTCCCGGTAATCTGAGATTTCTTCCCGGTCTGGTCGATGCGTATCGCGCGGTCCGTAGCGAGGCCGAACGTTCACGCTTGACGGTCAACGCGGATATTCAGACCAAGCTTCTGAAAGGCAATCTCGACCAGCGAAGGATGCTGTTGTCGTCGGTGCCGCGAGTGACGCTGATGCTCTACGAGCTGAGCAGCCCCAACGACGGCCAAACTGTCGATCAGAAAACGGAGAAATTGCGCGAGACCAGCCGAAAATTCCTCGAAATGGCTTATGAAGGTATGGGCGATCAGAAACTTGCGGAAATGGTTATCGCGCTGCGCACTGCGGATTACGGCGAATTGTTACCCCGGATGTTGCGGACGCTGGACGAAGCGAACGGCAACAATCCGCGCTACCGGGGATGGGCGAGACATTCCTATAACGACACTTTGCAATAGATCGAAAAATATCGCGCCGATGATGGCAAAGTCCTGGCCGCAAGTTTTCCGTTAGTGGGAAACAGCTAGCGGGTCGAGTCCGGATTCCACTGTCTCGGCGTGGTCTTGAGCCGCGGAACACCGAGCTCGTCGCACCAGGCCATGAAACGCTTGCGCGGCACTCCTTTGAATCTCAAGTCCTCGAGAGACTCCTGGATTGGAACGGTATCCACCAGCGTCGCCAGTTGACGGTAGAGGAGGGCGTTGTCGCGATGATCGATCAAGGTGGCGGCGAGTTGCGGCGCTCCACGAGGACTGACCTTCCATTGGAGCGGGTCGGCCGGGATAAGTTCGAGCCGATCGTATGCGCCGATTAATAGCGAAGCGCTTTTCTTGCCGAAACCTGGCAATCCGGGAATACCGTCGGCGGTGTCACCGACGAGCGCCAAAAAATCCGGCATGCCCTGCGGCGCAAAACCGCGATCGGCGCGAAACGCGGTCTCGTTGATGACCTTCTTTTGGCGGCGATCCACCTGGACCACCAAATCGCCGGAGAGACACTGGCCGAGATCCTTGTCCGGGGTCATGATCCGCACCTGTTCGACCTCGTCGCGAAATCGGCGTGCGCCGCTGGCGAGGCCATCGTCGGCCTCGTACTCGTGCATCGACCAAACCATCACCCCAATCGAACGAACGGCCTCCTCCACGGCGTCGAACTGTGAATGCAGTTCCGGCGGCACTCCCTCATCACTCTTGTATTCGGGGAAGAGATCGTTGCGAAACGATCGGATTGGATTGTCGAATACCACCGCCAGATGCGTAACCGCTTCCTCGGCGTCGCGCAGCAATGCGAACAACGACTCGATCACGCCAACCGTGGCCTTCGCGTCGTGTCCAGACGGCGCCCGGTGATCCGGACGATGCGAATAATGAGCCCGATAGAGCTCGTAGGTTCCGTCGACGAGATGGAGTCGCACGTCGCAACTATAGTGATGGACCAGCGTGACTTCATCCTCGATGAATGAATCGCCCAGCACGCGGATCCGCTGCGATCGCGGCATCGTCGCTTCAATCGCCTTCACTGACTTCGGATGAGGCAATTGCCTTCATTCACGATTTGAAGATATTGAGCGGGATGGACACTGAAACCATGGGTACGGCATTCGCTCCCGGCCGAGGGGCGATAATTACTGGAGGCGCAAGCGGTATCGGTCTCGCCACGGCTCGGCGCTTGGCAGCGATCGGTATGCGCGTCTGCATCGCGGATCGTGATCGTGATTCGCTTACGGCGGCGGCGGCCGAACTGGCCAAACTTGCTCGTCGCGGAGCGGAAGATGTTCTCAGCCTCGAGGTCGACGTCTCGTCTCTGGCGGATGTCGATCGCTTGGCCGAGACCGCTTTCGGCCGCTTCGGCGATATCGCATTTTCGATGAACAACGCGGCGTCCTTCCAGGGCGGCGACGCGTTATCCGATCCGGAAGGATGGCGACAGTTGCTTGAAGTGAACGTGCTGGGCGTTCTCAACGGCGTTCAGCGCATCGGGCGCGCAATGATCGATCGAGGCGGGCAGGGCTTCATCGTCAATACGGGCTCCAAGCAGGGTATTACCTCGCCGCCCGGAAACACTGCCTACAACGTGACGAAGGCGGCGGTGAAATCATTGACCGAGGGGCTGGCCCACACGCTGCGCAATATTCCCGGCTGCCGGATAAGCGCGCATCTGTTGATTCCCGGGTTCACCTACTCCGGTGTTATGGCTCGGCGAATGCCCGACCGCCCGGCCGGCGCCTGGTCGACCGATCAGGTTGCGGAGCGTCTGCTCCAGGGTCTCGGGCGTGGCGAGTTTTATATCCTTTGCCAGGATAATGAGACGACCCGTGAACAAGATGAGGGACGGATCCTTCGGGCCGCGGGCGATATCGTCGAAAACCGCCCGGCTCTTTCACGATGGCATCCGGAGTACAGCGCAGCCTTCGAGGCCTTCATGAAGTCACGCGTACGATGATCCAGATTCGGCAACGCCGGCGCCACGTATATCGTTCGTGACGCCGGCGCCTGCAACCCGGTTGAAGAAGTCAATTTGTTAAGTAAACGTCAATTAACTGGCCGAGCCTCCGCCGAGCGCCGTGGCAATATTGGCACCGTTGGGACTGCCCATTCCGGTGCATGCGTCCCATCCGGGCGCGGCCGCGAAGTCGCCGTTGTTGCCCTGCGTGATATCGTTGAAGGCCGGTTGATTCTGATAGAGGGTCGGATTGATGTAGCCGGCCGCTTTGTTACTGAGCGAATTGATTCGTGCGATCAATCCCGCCCATAGCGGCGCCACCGCACTGGTTCCACCGATTACCGTGTTGTTGCCGTCGACCCTGACGCTGTATCCGGTATCTTCGTCGGCGTCGCCCGCGACGTCGGGTACGCCGCGATTCGCTAGCGCCGTCGATCCGCCGGCGGTGAGGGTGGCGCTGAGTCCTGCCTGGCAGGGCGGGAGCGGAAATACGGTGCTGATACCACCGCCGGTCGAACCTCCCTGCGCGCCGTCGTTCCAGACGGTCTCGGAGGTAATCGCATTGTTCGAAGCCTGGACGCTGGTACCGCCGCAGGCCAGCACGTAGGGGTCTGAAGCCGGGAAGTCGACGTTATCCCCGCTGGCGCCATCGCTCGAACCGTTGTCGCCCGCCGCGACGCATACGGTGATCCCCAAGGTGGCGGCGGCCTGAAAGGCCTGGTCGAAGGCGGTCAGTGATTGTTGGGTCCAGGAAGACTCGGGACCGCCCCAGCTTATCGAGATCACCGACGGTTTGTTGGTGGTGTCATGGATCGCCGTAGTAACCGCATCGAGGAAGCCCTGATCGGTGTTCGGCGCGAAATACACCGCAATCTGCGCCTGAGGCGCAATGGCAGCCACAACTTCGATATCCAGCATGACCTCGCCGTCCGGCCCGTTCGGATCGCCGGTCGGACTATTAGCACCGTGATCGACCGATACCGCCGTGACCGTTGGAACAGCCAGGCTCAGCCCTGAAAGATACGTCTGCAAGTCGGCCGGTTGGTATCCTCCACCGAGCTCGATTATGCCGACGCATTGGCCCTGTCCCGTGCCGGTGGGAAAATTATAGAGCGATGCCAACTGCGGCGGCGTGAACGAACTCGAGGCCGTATGCGACTGAATCTTGCCTTGATCGCGGACACGGAAATGGGGCTTCGCCTGTTGGCGATTGTCGAGCCCGAACACACCTTCAACTTTGCCGTGAAGTTCGTCGGGAATATGGACCGCCCCGGTGCGTCCGCGATAAGTGCCGCCGTCGTGCTCGATACGCTGGAGATCGACGCTGAAAGCACGGTTGAATTGATCGACGGTGCCGGCAAGAACCACGCTGCGTCGTGCGGCGCTTTCTTGTACGACCGCGAGGCCATGTTTGGTCGCGAAGTTTTTCACCTTCTGGATATCGGCGGGATCGGCGCCGAATTGTTGCGCGAAATCCTCGCGCTTCATGTGGTCCGAATGATGGCCGGCACTGTGGACCTGTTTCACTCGATTGAGCAGAGCGTCTGCCGCGCGATGCTTCAGCAATATGGTCACTTCGAGCCGCTCGGCCGGATCGGCCTTGCCCAACGATCGCGCACCCTTTAACAGATGACGTTCGCTACCCTTCAAAACATGATTCGCCATCGCTATACCCTCCCCTAATTCAGATAGAAATACGCGCCCTTCCGAATCGCTATTGGAGCAACAACAATGCCGTTATGAAAAGACTCGAGTTCTCGGCAACTCTCTAGTGACGAGTGCAAACGGCCGATCGTTGGCTGCCAACTTTGATTAGCTCCTGCTAACGTTCGACGCGATGCCCGAGCTTCATCCGCGATGCGTTAGCTGACGAATTTCGGTGTGGCGAGGTGACGTCGATCTCTGCGTTTCGAGACCCACGTCCGTATTGCGCAGATTTTGTCGGTACAGTAAAACGATGCGCTGATGAGTCATCGCCAACGCCGACGACAGCCGTTGAGAATTACTCAAAATTTTCACCCGCCAAAAGCGGCGCGAGAGTCGCGGTAAGATGAGTATCCACAAAAGAAACCTGGCGGGACTGATCGCCTCGCTGCTCCTGCTGGGCGTCGTTGCCGGATGCGCGGAGTCGAACGATAAGCGGGCGAATCGCCTGGAGCCGATGCTCTCGCAGGCGGGGTTTCGTGCTCTGCCGGCAGATACTCCCGCGCGAGCCGACAAGCTCAGTCAGATGAAGCCGCTGAGGGTCAGCTACTTCAATCATAACGGCAAGCCGGTCTACTGGTTTCCGGATCCTTACGTCTGCCACTGCCTCTATCGAGGCGATTTGCACAACTATGAGAAATACGAGGACCTGAAAGCTCAAGCCTCAAACGAGCAACGAGAAGAGGCCGCGTCGGTGGATGACCAGGCTTCGCAACAGACCTACATCGACTACATGGGATCGCCCGCCGGTCAGGTATTCTATGGAGAATAAGCCTGTAGACTGTGGTAACGCAGATAGTCTAGTAGTTAGAACGCCTTAGTACCTCAGCAAAAAATTCAGGAGGACGACCATATGGCCGCCGCAGTTTATGACATTCCCGTTAAGCGTATCGATGGCACCCCAGCGTCGCTGGCCGACCATAAGGGCAACGTACTGCTCATCGTCAATGTTGCCTCGAAATGCGGACTGACACCGCAGTACACCGAACTCGAGGAAATCTACGAGACCTATCGCGATCGCGGATTTGCCGTGCTCGGCTTCCCGGCAAATGAATTCGCGGGTCAGGAACCGGGATCGAACGATGAGATCCAGCAGTTCTGCCAGACCAAATTCGGCATCAAGTTTCCGATGTTCGAAAAGATCGTGGTCAAGGGCGACGGGCAGCATCCGCTCTATCAGAGTCTGATCGAAGCGAAACCGAACGCACAACAAAATCCCAAGGGCTTCGCTACGCAAGACCCTCGATCAGCATGGACTCGGGCCCAAGAACGATACCGACATCATGTGGAACTTCGAGAAATTTCTCGTGAACCGCAAAGGCGAAGTCGTCGCGCGTTTTGCGCCGGACTTCGCTCCCAAGGATCCGGCAATCACGAGTGCGATCGAATCAGAATTGGGAAAGTAAGTTAGCGAAAATCGACCGGATGCGAACGTCCAAGACGTTCGCATCCGGCTTTCGAATGAAGCTATGTGCTCAGAATCCCGTGCGCTGAAAGCGTCGGCGGGATCCTCACGTTAGAGCCGCAAGCCGCAGCAGAATCTCCTTAGCTCTTCTTCTTCGCCGCCACGCGCGGACGCCATTGCCAGTAAGATCGCAAATCCACCGCGAACGTCCACGCGTTCTTCGGTTGATTGATCACGTCGCACGATCTCACCGCAGATAGCTTCGGTTGAGACGAAGTGATCCGGGTCTTCCTCGGGTGTCCCTTCGGTGATACGCGGGAGGCCGACCGCACCGTCGACATCAAGCGCCACCGAATGCACTCCGCGATGCATGAACTCGTAAGCGACCGACTCGGCGATTGCTCGCTGCGCCACCTTCGACGCGTTGTAAGCCGCGTACTGCGCGGGACCGCCGCGGGTCTCCGATCCGAGCACGAAAATCACCGTACCGTGCCCGCGCTCGGCCATCCGAGCGACCACCGCCTGCGTGCAAAAGAACGGGCCGTAGCAATTAACCTTTAATTGAAAGTCGAAGTCCTCTTCCGTGATTTCGGTAAAGGCCTTGCGCAGGTATGCGCCGGCGTTGTTGATCAATACCGAAATCGGACCGAGCTCGCGTTCCACCGCTTCGACCGAAGCGATCACCTGCTCGCGTTTCGACACGTCCGTCGGGGTGACCAACGCCTTGCCGCCCTGTTTTCTGATTAGCTCCGCGGTCTCGTCCAGTTGGGATTTGGTGCGCGCAATGAGTCCGCAGGCATAACCTTCACGCGCCATGCGCTGAGCGATGTCGCGTCCAATCCCACGTCCGGCACCCGTGATCAATGCAACTTTGGGCTCTGACATGCCGCGCATCTTAGCGTGCCGCGATTAATTGGCAAACCTCCGGCCGTATCGCCAAAATTCATCTAAATACTCGAACCTGCGTGGGTTTCCTCTTTGCCGCTGTATCTTTGAGGTGGTAGTGTGAAGAAGCTCGGGTGTCTGCTCATGTATTCGCAACTCCATTGCAAAAGCGCCCCGAATGGTGAACCGCTCCTGTTGTTCGCCGCCATCCTTGCCATGATGGTCGCCCTGATGTGCATCGCGGTCCCCGCCGGCGCGCAGTCCGACGAGGTTGCCACGCCGGAAATGTCAGCCCCCCCGCCAGACGAAGATGCATCCTCACCCGCGGATGCCGACGTGCCGGCATATTCCGAAATGGCCAGCCCCTCCGATGATGACTCCGCGGCGGGCCAGGTCCTCGAACTCCCTCAGCAAGTCGATGCGATTCCACAAAACGCCAATGCCTCATCAGGCGCGAACGCCTCATCCGCTGCGAGCGCCTCGTCAGGTGCTAACGGTTCGGCGGACGCAAACGCTTCTGCGGACGACAGCGCGGAATCGCCGGATCAGCTTGGAAGCGTTTCCGACTACCAGAATCAGCCGGATGTCGCCGAGGCCGCTTCGATCCCCGGCGGTGTGCCGGTTGGGATGATCGCCGTTCCTGTTTTGCAGACGGCGGGGCCCGGCTTCGGGACCGTCGGGATGTTACCGCAGAGTCGCATCATTCCGGGACCGACGGGGCTAGGGCCTTTTCCAGCCACCAGCCCGATGCTTTCCGGTCCGCGCTTCGGTGTTCCGATGCCAGGGCGAATCCTCTCCGGGCCCCGCGGCGGCTCAATTCCCGGCGGATGGTGGACTCGGGCCCATCGCTGAAAAAACCCGGGACGGTTTCCTCCGCTAGTAAACGCTGATACTTACGTTGTATTCGTTATACGACGCCATTGTTCCCTATCTATGGGAGCACGCGGGCTTTCGATGCTTATAACTATCGACGTCGGCAATACTCATACGGTAATCGGCATCTACGAGGGTGAGCGGCTGACCCATCATTGGCGACTCTCGACCGAACCGGACCGTACCACCGACGAATACGGCGTCACCCTTCAAGGCCTCCTGAGCGGGGCCGGCCTGGAGTCGTCACTGAAGCCTGAAGGCGTTGTGATTGCCTGTGTGGTGCCGCCGCTCAACCAGGCTCATCGAGGAACTCGTCGGAACAGTACTTTCATTGCGCGCCCTCATCGTCGGTCCCGGAATCAAGACCGGGATGCCGATTCTTACGAGAACCCCAAGGAAGTCGGCGCCGATCGTATCGTCAAGCCGTCGCCGCCTACGACGCCATTTCAGCGCCTGCATCGTGGTCGATTTCGGTACTGCCACGACCTTCGACTACATCACCGGCCGCGGCGAGTACGCTGGCGGCGCGATCGCGCCCGGACTGGGTATTCGATGGACGCGCTGGTCGAGCACGCCGCCAAGCTCTATCGTGTCGAATTGGTGCGCCCAAGTGAAACCGTCGGCCGAACCACTGTCGGCGCGATCCAATCCGGGCTTGTTTTCGGCTATACTCGCTGGTAGATGGCCTGGTGCGCGGATAATCGCGTGAGCGCGGCGAGAAAATCCACGTCATCGCGACTGGCGGCCTCGCGGACTTGATCGCCCCCGAGTCGGAGACTATCGAGGAGAGCGGACGAATTTCTCACTCTAAAGGGGCTGCGCCTGATTTTTGAACGTAACCATCGTCCGTAAGCTCGCGATGCATGGAGCGGTTCTAATTTGACGCATACGTAGATTCAGACGGGCCGACGCCTTTCTGATGGAAGAGGACGGGGGAGAACTAGATGGCCAAGCCGGGGCGTGATCGTTACCGACAGCATGATGGGCATGAAGCTGCCCGACTTACGCACGGCATTCGGATCGTGTTGCGACTGTACTGGGCCATAACCCGGGCCCCTTCACCGGACCCGGTACCAATACCTGGCATCGTCGGCACGGGCGCGCATCCGATTCTTCTCGATACCGGAGTCGGCGTACCCAAATGGGCGACCTCCTGCCGACAGGCGCTTAAGCGAACTCTCCAGTGCGACGACATCGAGAGATCGTTCTCACCCATGCGCAGCCAGGATCATATCGGCGGCGTCAAAGATGTCGCGCGAAGCTACGGCGAGCATCAAAGAGCCTACAAGAAGCCGTGGCCGAGCCGGGTCCCGACGCGGTCGGCCGGCGCTCCCATCGTCCCCATCGATGGCAACGTCGTGAGTCGCTCCGGCGGGCGCGACGCTGCGCGCGATTTACACCCCCGGTCATGCTCCCGATCATCTTTGCTACTACCTGGTCGAGGAGAAGGCGCTCTTCACCGGTGACGTCGTGCTCGGCGCGGGCACCACGGTGATTCCGGACGATACCGGCGATCTCGGGCAATATATGGATTCGCTGCACCGCCTGCTCGAGCCTCGACTTCGGAGACCATCTATCCGGCGCACGGCCCGGTGATTCGCAAGCCCAAGGAAAAGATTCGCGAGTACATCGCTCATCGGGAGTTGCGCGAGCGCCAGGTGCTCGGCGCCCTCCAAGGGACCACTGGAAGTGGTCGCGATGGTCAAGCAAATCTACGCCGATGTGCCCGAATATCTTCATCCGGCGGCGGCTAAGTCTGTGCGTTCGCACCTGAAGAAGCTTCATAAAGAAGGACGCGTGGTCGAGCATGAGAAACGCTGGGCGCTTAACTAGCAGAGCCTGCATCGCGATTCTTGCCACGGCTGGCGCAGCGAGCTTCATCGCCTTCGCGATCCCCTCGACCGTGGCCTTTGCCGGCGACAGCGCGGCCGCCGAAACCCTTGCTGCCGACGCGCTCTACGAACGCGTTGGCGATTCGACCACTACCGAAGATGCTGCTCCGCCCGCCCCGACCGCTCCGCCCCCGTCCGCGGCCGCTCCTGTAGGAACTGTTCCGGCCGCACCGGCCAGTGCTGCCGCCGCAGCCTCAATTCCCGCTGCTCCTCCGGTAGAGGCCGCTGCGCCCGCGGCGCCTGCCGCCGCGGCACCACCGACGTCTCCGACCGCTGCGGCGGTCTTACCGGTGGCTGCCGCCGCGTCACCATCGCCTTCTCCGGCGGATTCCACCAGCGAGACCGTCGAGGTTCCTGATTCGATGCCCGGGGGATCTTTCGCCACCCAAAATCCTGTCACCCAGAGCACCACTGAAATCCCGGCGGCAGGAAAGCAACCGGCGGCGGGGCCCGATACGCCTGCGGATGAAACCGAGGGCGACGATTCGGACATCGTCAACTACCAGAAGTGGCAGACTGATCCAGGCTTCGACCCGCACCTTCATTCCCTCCAGGAATTCCTCAACCAGGGCCCAAATTCTTCGCCGCTGGGGATCGAGGTTCAGCAGTCCGAGGCCAAGCTTAGCGCCGGTGGCAAGGCCGACGGCCTGCTGATCGTCGACGTCACCGCCGACAGCCCTGCCGCCAAAGCCGGGTTGCATCCGTACCGGCGGACGGTGAGCGATATCCTCAAAGGCGTTTCCATCGCCGGTGCCCTGTTCTTCCCTCCGGCGGTCATTCTTTTGCCGGTAATGGACCAGGTGCACATCGGTGAGACCTCCGATCTGATAATCGCCGTGGACGGATCGCGCGTCACCGATTACATGCAGTTCGCCGACCGTTTGCGGGACGTTCGCCCCGGCGAGATCGTCTATCTGAGCATCGTGCGCAACGGTTCGCGGCTTCAGGTACCGGTCAAATTGCCCGCGACTCTTCCCCCGCCGGTGTTTTGACGCCGGCATCTTTTTTCCGCTTTACTGTTATAGGAGTTCGCGCTAGAAGGACTCGTCCGTCGAGGTTTTTGCCCGGCGAGATCGATGTACCAAGAGGCTGGGGCGAGCCTTGATGGTTTTTATATAGAACTTGGGCCTCGTGCCCGGATCCGAAGATTAAGGACCGGGACCCCGAACAGGACTCGAGTGCGGGATCGACTGCGCAAGTTGAGTGCGGGGTTGCCGGTAAAGGCTGCTCCGCATTTTTATTCTAAACAGTGACTAAGTAGGCGTTACCATGGCAAAGGACAAAGTTCGCGTAACCGATCTAGTCCGAATGAAGGCGGAAGGAATGCCGATCACGATGCTGACGGCGTATGACTATCCCTTCGCGCGAATCTTCGATCAGGCCGGCATCGACATGCTCCTGATCGGCGATAGCCTTGGGATGGTCGTGCAGGGCGCCGACAGCACTTTACCCGTCACTCTCAGCGAGATCGTCTATCACGTCCGGATGGTCGTGCGCGCACGCAAGCGCGCCCTGGTCGTTGCCGACCTGCCGTTCCTTACGTACCAGGTCAGTATCGAGCAGGCCGTCCGCAACGCCGGACGCCTCATCAAGGAGGGCGGCGCGGAAGCCGTCAAACTCGAAGGCGGTACCACCATGGCCGAGACCATTCGCCGGCTGGTGGATATCGACATTCCCGTGATGGGACACATCGGCCTTACGCCGCAGTCCGTTCACCGAATGGGTGGTCATCGTGTGCAGGGCCGCCGCTCCGGCAACGGCCCCGGATGCCGCGACCGTCTGCTCGAGGACGCCGCCGCGGTCGAACAGGCCGGGGCCTTCGCGATGGTGCTTGAGGGAATTCCGGTCGATCTGGCCGCCGAAATCACCACCAAGTCCGGTATCCCGACCATCGGCATCGGCGCGGGTCCCGCCTGCGACGGACAGGTGCTTGTGATGCACGACATGCTCGGCCTGAGCGAATCCTTCGTACCGCGATTCGCCAAGCCCTATGCGACCCTGTGGCAGGACGCCGGGGCCGCCGCCACCAGCTATATCCGCGAGGTGCGCGAGCGCGCCTTTCCGGCGCCCGAGCATTGTTATGGCCTGAAAGGGAGCTGACCACGGTGGAGATCATCGCGTCGCCGGCGGAGATGCAGCGCTGGTCCGAGGATATGCGTCGCCGCGGCGAAACTATCGCCTTCGTACCGACCATGGGTTTCCTGCACGAGGGACATCTGACCCTCATGCGCGAAGGGCGCAAGCGCGCTTCCACTCTCGCCAGTTCGCTCTTCGTGAATCCGACCCAGTTCGGTCCGAACGAGGACTTCTCGCGCTATCCCCGCAACTTCGACGGGGATTGTGCGATGATGCGCACGGTACCCGTCGACGTTCTGTTCGCACCCGAGCCCGAGGCGATGTATCCGCCGGGCTCGCAGACTTTCGTCGAAGCGACGGAAGTCACCAAGGGGCTGTGCGGCGACCATCGGCCCGGCCATTTCCGTGGCGTCACCAGCGTCGTGGCGAAACTGTTCAACATCGTCAAACCGCACGTCGCGCTCTTCGGTGAAAAAGACTACCAGCAGCTTCGCGCAATCGAGCGGATGGTCAGGGATCTCAATTTTGACCTCGAAATCATTCCGGTTGCGACCGTTCGCGAGACCGACGGCCTCGCGATGAGTTCGCGCAACGCCTACCTTTCGGCAGAAGAACGCGAGAGAGCGCTCTCCGTCAGTCGCGCGTTGCAGGCGGCCGGTGCGTGCCTTAAAGCCGGAGCACGCGAGCCCGCGCAACTCGTACGGGCGGCGAAGGCGGTTCTTGAGAATACTCCCGGTGTGCGGATCGAGTATGTCGACGCGGTTGACGCCGAGACGCTGGAACGCGTCTCAACGATCGATCGTCCGGTAGTCGTTGCGATCGCCGTCCGCGTCGGTGCTACCCGTCTCATCGACAACATGGTTTTCGGCAAGTCGGCTTAGAATCCGCAAGCGGAATCGACTCGGTTTTTATCTGTGTGAGATTTTCGAGATTTGGCCGCTTCGACCGGCGACGCGCCGGCGGGCAGGCAGGCAAGGAGTGATCATCTGTCATGCGCATCATGCTTCGTTCCAAGCTTCATCGCTTGCGCCTTACGGGAGCCGATCCGGATTACGAGGGCAGCATCGCGATCGATTCGAACCTGCTCGAGGCAGCGGGGATCTTCGAATTCGAAATGGTCCACGTCTGGAACGTCACCAACGGTGAGCGCCTCGAGACCTACGCGATTAGAGCGGCTGCCGGTTCGGGAGAAGTTGCCTTGAACGGCGCGGCCGCATTACGCGGCAAACCCGGCGATATAATCATCGTCGCGACGTTCGCTCCGATGGACGAGGCGAAAGCGCGTCGACATATTCCAACCGTCATTCACGTCGACGACCAGAACCGTCCGCGCGAGTTGCACCTGGCGCAAGCCGGATAGGGCAGGGACCCCGGCACCGACGATGCCGGTGTGACCAATCGATAGCTTCGAAACGACAGCTTCTACTGCGGGTTGGAAGGCGCCGTTTCGGCTTTCCCCTGAGACGCGAATCAGACGGCCGAGGTTGAAGCGCCGGCGGCGTGGGCGACGATCGCAATCTCCGACGGCCGCGGCGTCACGCACAAAAATGCCGCCGTCGATCCGACCAGGCAGATGATCGCGCACAACTCGAACGGCATCGTGTAGCTGCCGGTCACGTCGGTCATCCATCCCACCAGCAGCGGTCCGCTAAACAGGCCGACCGTCACGACTGTGCTGAGCCATCCGAACAGGGTGCCGAAGCGCTTGAGGCCGAGCGTTTCGGCCGTAACCATCGGCACCAGCGCCACCGGCGCGGCTCCTGCGATACCGACGACGACCAGCCACAGCAACAGCATCGATACGTGACGCGCATTGAGCAGCACGATCACTCCGACCGCGATCATCGCAAAGCCGATTCCGAGCGCGTTTTTGCCGCCGATACGGTCGCCGAGCGCGCCCATCGCGGCCTTTCCGACCGCCGCCATGCCCAGCACGACGCTCACCACCAGCGTCGCCGAATGAAGGCTGTAGCTAAGTGTCTCGAGGAACGCGACCAGGTGATGAAAGGTGCCGCCCACCGCAAGTCCATAGGATAACTGCGTCACCGCGAGCATCCAGAAGGCGCGCGTGCGCAGCGCTTCACGCACCTCGAATCCGGGTAGCGCATCGGCGCGTTCGGCCACCGATTGCACGGCGGCGCTTGCCGGCCGCGTTCTCACACAGATCAGCAACAGGGGCATCACGATCAGAAGTCCGGGCACCGCGACCGTGAAATAGCCGGCACGCCATCCGTGGGCCGCGATCATGCTGCCGACGATGAACGTCATCACCATCCCGCCCGCTTCCATCCCCGCGGTGACAATCCCCAGCGCCATCCCGCGACGGTCCGGGAACCAATTCGCGATCACCGTGACGGCCGCCAACCAGGTCGATGCGCCCAGGCCGATGCCGAGGAGAATGATCGAAAGCAGCAGCGACTCGAAGCTATCGGAACGGCTCGCGCAATATAGTCCGACCACCGCGACTAAAGCGCCCACTCCCATCACGAAGCGTGCCTCAATCCGATCGAGCAGCCATCCCGCGATTGGAGCCGAGACTCCTATCGCCAGCGAGAGCCCGGCGGTTATCCAGGAGACTCGGCCGTGACTCCAGCCGAAGGCCTTGAGCAACGCGGCCAGAAAAATCGGAGCGGTGTTGTAACCGCCGCCCCAGAGGAAGAAGAGTGAGATGAACAGGCTGACTGCGACGATCCAGGCCTGACGTTCCCGCTTCTCCATGGCTGCCTCCGCAACAAATCCGCGGCTGCATCCGCGCCGCGGATGCGCCGGATTATGTCGTCCGCGTTCGCCCCCTTGAACTCGACGCGAGAAGAGATCGGGGGCTTAGACCAGGATTTCCATCGTGAACAGGCGACTCAGTCGCCACCTATACACCCGCCGCTTCGTCTTTGCACGATTCACGTTTGAGTTTCGCTGCTGTGGTCGGAGGCGCGATTTCCGCCAGCGGAAATCAAAGCTGCAGGTTGGAGATGAAAACTCTAGGGGTTGGAGAACTCCAGGGGCGGAGATCAAGATTCTTGATTGGCTTCGGAGCGTCGGTCGGCAGGATAAAAAAAGAAGGGCGGCCGCGTGGCGGTCGCCCTTCCTCGTTACGCGTATTCTTCGAGTCTAATAATAGTCGACAGGGTCGATTTGCCGCTTCGCTCCGTACCAGAAGAGCATGTTCTCGGTCAGTCCCTGCCAGGTGAATTTTCCGGGCGGCATCAACAATCGCTTGAACATCGACTTGAAGGAGTAAAACTCCTTCGTGCAACGCCAGACACCCTCTTCGACCTGCTGGGGCGAGAGGTTTTTCGGCACGAACATGCAGCGAAAATTGTTGGTATACATGTCCGCGTCGGGAATTATGACGCGTCCCTCCGACTCGAGCTGCTCGCGCATCGGAGTACCTTTGCGCGGGGTGACGGTGTTGAAGAAGGCCTCGGGCGCCTTGACCTCATGCAGGAACTTCAAGGTATCGTCGAAGATTTGCGGATGATCCTCCTCGAGCCCGAAGAGGAAGTTCAGCGAATAGTAAATCCCGTAATGCTCGAGCCGCTTGAGCAGCTTTTTGTAGTCTTTGGTGTGGTTCTGAATCTTGTTCATCGACAGCAGGCTGTCCTGACTGACCGATTCCACCCCGATATTGACGTGGAAAACCCCCGCTTTCGCCGCCAACTCGAGCAAATCCTCGTCATGATTCGAGTTGACCGTCCATAAGCAGGAGAAACGGATATTCAAAGGCTCAAGCGCCTTGAACAGTTCCTTGGCGAACTTGTGCTTGCCCGTTATCTGGTCATCGATGAACTGAAAACGGCGAAAGCCGGTGACCTCCATGACCTTCTTAATCTCGTCGACGATATCGCCGACCGGTCGCGTCCGGTAACTGCCGCTGTAGAAGACCGGGATTTCGCAGAACGAGCATCGATAGGGGCATCCGCGGCTGGCCTGGACCGGGACGGCCTTGAACAGGTACCGGTTCAGCTTGAGCAATTCGTGACGCGGACGAGGAAGATTCTTGAGGTCGTGGAGCTTGTCGGCGCGGTAGGTCTGCTTGAGCTTGCCGTCGCGCCAATCCTGCAGCAACTCGGCCCAGACCAGGTCCGCCTCGCCCTGAACGACGGCGTCGGCATGCTTCAAGGCTTCATCGGTCTGAAGGGTGGCGTGAAAACCGCCCATCACGACCGGAGTGCCGCGTCGCCGGAACTCGTCGCCCAGCTGATACGCCCGCAAGGAGGCGCCGATCGTCGTGGTCATTCCGACGAGGTCCCAGCCGCCGTCGAAGTCGAGATCCTCGAGCCGTTCGTCGCACAGCGTGACGTCGTATTCGTCCGGCGTCAGTCCCGCCATCAGCGGGATCATCAAGCCCATGATTAGACGCCACCGCGATTTATGCGGGGTCCCGTCCAAATGGACCGTAGTAGGTTGCACCAAAAGAATACGGGGTTTCTTCACAATCCCTCCTAACAACATTCCGGCCAGAGGCCGGCCCCAAGCCCTCTATCGATTCCTGCGGCGCTCCGTCAGCCACCACAGGCCGATCGCGAATATATAAGTTCCAAAGGCGGCTCCCCACGCGAAGTAGCGAAGCCGATCGAACAAGGCGAGAACCAGCAGGATATAGGCGAAATCACGACCTGTCACGCGCTCGACGGCGCCGATCCATTTCTCGGCTTCACCATCACTGGCCGAAACCGCGTGGCTTACCGACACCGCACAGGCGCCGAAGCCGATCAACAGGGCACCCAACAGGTAAAAGTACGCGGAAGTCGGGTTTGCACGATAACAGCCGATGAGGATCCCGACGAATACCGCGACATGGACCAGATTGTCGGTGAAGATATCGAGTCGCGCTCCAGCTTCCGACTCCACCATGCGCAGGCGCGCCAATTCGCCGTCGACGCCGTCCAGGGTGATCGAAAGGAGAAACAGCGCCGCGCCGACGAGTCGTGCCCAATAACTGGTCGACGCCAGCATCACCGCGCATCCGAAGCCGAGCACCGTGTTGGACAGGGTGACCGCGTTGGGTGCGATGCGGGCTCGGGCGAGTCGCAGGCTCAGACGCCACGAGAGGCGGCGGTCGACCAGCCGCGCCATCACGGCGTCTGTGGATAAACTTTCCTGGCGGACCGATCGCGCCAACCGGACTTCCGCCTCTTCGCGGTCCTCCGGACGTCCATTGAGGGCGAACGGCAGTTCCCGGCTGCTATGCACGAACTCGCCGCCGGTCCCGAAATTCTCGATCAAGGTGCTGGCCTGGCCGATCGCGAGCATGCCGCCACGCTCATGGTCGACGCTCACCAGCCTGACCGTTTGGGCAGGTCGAGCCGCGAAGTCGTTCAAGGCTTGCTGAAGTTGCGATTGGCCAAGAACCAGATTGCCGGATATGCGCAAACAGGGCGTGGCGGCGTCGACTTCACCCGCTTGCCCAACCACGGAGAGCAGCGAGTCGACCACGTCGATGCGGACGCCGGAGTCGACCTTTTGCACCGAGGCAAGGATTTGCTCGCGTAGAGCCGGTGAGGTCTCGACGACGAAACGTTCGATTCCCGCGCGCGTACACATGATAATCAGGCGTTCAATGAGCGAACGTCCGAAAATTAGCTCGTCAGCACGCGAAGGCGCTGTTATCAGCGCCGTGGTTACTGGATTGGTTTTCACGTGGGCGTTCAAATTAGAACTAGGTTTTTAGGGGAAATTGACCGATGAGTCAATGTAACCTTCTGACAACATTCCAGTAATCGTCCGCGATGTCGGACTACCTGGTTCCCGGCTAAGCTGTTTCTCAGAGGCGATCTCGCGATTCACTGCCCATAGCGGCGGCCCGGCCAGCGCTGATATTTTGGGCGTGCGATGCGCGTAATTCTGTTCGATTTCGGCGGCACGCTCGACTTTCCCCGGCATTGGCTCGACCGCTTCCTGACCCATTACCATGAAGCCGCCGTTGTCCTGACTCGGGACGAGCTGGACAAGGCCTTCGATACCGCGACGCGAACCGCCTACCGTGCCGCATCGTCCATTAGATGTTACGGGTTATCCGATGTGGTGCGCTACCTGGTCGGGCTTCAACTCGACGATCTTAGCAGAAACGGCACGGGGCGGGTGAAGGCGGCGGTGGAGCAGGCGGCGGGGGGTGATTTCGATAAACTGGCCGAGCGCATCAGCGGGGGGTTCGTGCAGGAATCGATTGCCGGGTTGGTCGAGAGCCGGGACGTTCTGGCGGCCTTGAAGCCACGATTCAGAATCGGGGTCGTCTCGAATTTCTATGGAAACCTCGACCGGGTACTCTCCGAGGCCGGCCTGAGCGAGTTGGTCGATACCATCGCCGACTCCTCGCGCCTCGGTATCTTCAAGCCCGACCCCGGTATCTACCGGGCGGCTCTCGCGGGACTTGGTGCCCAGCCAGGTGAGGCCGCGATGGTGGGTGATTCGCTCGATAAGGATTGCGCCCCGGCCAAACGGCTGGGCCTGACGACCGCGTGGTTGAGGCATGCCGACGCTGCCCAAACCAAAGACGTCGAGGGCGTCGCGGATTTCACAATCGAGGGGCTGGCGGAGTTAAAGACACTTAAATGGCCGATTTGAGCGGAGCGATTATCGCGGCGGGGCGGGGCGACCGCTTGCGCGGGGCCTCGGGTGGGATACCGAAGCCGCTGGTTGACCTCGCGGGCGAGCCGATGATCGTGCGACAGGCGCGCGCGATGCTCTCGGTGGACGCACGGCCGGTCCATGTGATCGTCAACTCGGAGACGGCGGGCCTCATGCGGGAACGGGCGCTGACGATGCCGGACGGGGTCGATCTGTGCGTGCGCGATACCGCCAATTCGATGGAATCGTTGCTGACGCTGGGGGAACGGATAAGCGGAGACAGGTTTCTGCTGGCCACCGTCGACGCGGTGACGAGTGGGGAAGAATTCCGGCGCTTTGTCGCCAGGGCGACAAATTTGACCGATCCGGCGGGGGATCATGGTCTTGACGGGGCGCTTGGGGTGATAAAGTGGCGCGGCGACAGGAATCCATTATTCGTGCAGCAGACGGGTGATAGTCTCATCAGCGGGTTGGGGAAAAGCGAATCGACCAAAGTAACCGCAGGGGTCTACCTATTTTCTACGGAGATCTTCGCTCATGGCGCCGAGGCCAGAGCCGTGGGACTCAACGCGATGCGGCAGTTTCTGGCTCATTTGTTGACCAGGAAAATGAGGTTTGCAGCGATCCAAATGGATAACGTAGTGGACGTTGACGAGGGCGAAGATCTGGAGGCGGCGCGCGCCATCGCAGGGTTAAGGCGCGAGGATTGACGCGGCCGCTCGCGATGACACTGCGCGTGTCGATCGGAGCATCACAATGAATTTGCGAGTGCTTGGGGTTTATCGGGAGGTCGAGTTTTCACCTGGAAAGACCAGTGCCGACAGCGCCATTATCGACGCGGTGCTGGGACACCTGCGCGTGGCCGGTGCCGAAACGACTGCGATCGACGCCGTGCGGTTTATCTCGGACCCGTTGCCTGACGTCCACATGGTGCTCGCGATGTGCCAGGGATCGGAGGCGTTGCGCCGGCTCGCGGCGATCGAGGAGTCGGGTGCGGTGACGCTGAACTCCGCGCTGGCGATTCGCAACTGTTATCGAGATTTGCTGGGCGCGGGACTCATGCGCGCTGGCGTGCCGGTGCCCGAGGGGGCGCTGGTGCGGACTTCCACACCGTTGGATATGAAGCAATTGCGTACGCTCAATCTTACCGCGCCGATGTACGTCAAACGCGGGGAAGTGCACGCGCTCGGGCCAGAAGACGTCAGCCGTGTCGACGGATTGGAACAGCTGCAGGAGACTCTCGTGCGCTTCTCGCGGCGTGGCGTGCCTTTGGCCTACGTGCAGCAGGAGGCGGTCGGCGAAGTGGTGAAGTTCTACGGCGTCGGCGGCGGCGCCGAATATTTCACCCTGATTCCAGGGAGAGGGAGATTGACGAGACCGCCAAGGCGGGCCTGTCTCATTCGGCGAGTATCGCCGCCGAGGCATTGGGCCTCGAAGTATGGGGCGGGGACGCGGTCGTGCGAGGAGAACAATACTCGATCGTCGATTTCAATGATTGGCCCAGTTTCGAGCGAGTCCGCGAAGGCGCCTCGCGTGCTATCGCGCGCCGATGCTTGCGAGTGCTTCGACGTCATCCGGCGGGCCGCGACCTCGCGGTTTGACGGAGACGCGACCTCGCGGTTTGATTAGGACTGCGTCGCGCGGCGAAGAGTCCACTCGTATCGTTCAAGACGGCTCAAGTAACGAAGACCCTTCCAGTTGGTTCATAGCGGCGTCCGGGAGGCGAAGAAATTTCGCTCACCCGGGCCGCGCAAAAAGTTAGGGATTCTCTCCGAAGCGGAATTTAGCTCGGGTTACCAGGCGCCAGGACGGATCGCGATGCCGCCCGCTCCCATCAATATTTAGCGACTCTTTTGCGCCGCAGTTTCGCCCCGAATGAAGTGGACGCCGCTACTTCCGCTGTTGCCGGGGACTTTGCGGGTATCTTCGCCGCGGCCGCCCCATGATCTCGGCGTGTATCGGGCAACCGCGCCGCTCCAACTCGCATCCCGCCATATTTTCCGACTACAATGCGAAGCGGTAGCGCGGCGTTGATGCGGCGAAAAAATCCCGAATAAGCGGAAAAGAGGGAACTCGATGTTCGATCAGGAGACTACAATCAGTGCCGACAAGGCCCTGGAACACAGGTTGCCGGCTTCTGTTACCCCCGAACGTTACGATTTGCGCCTGACTCCCGACCTCGTCGCGTTTACCTTCGCCGGCGAACAGCGCGTGGCCGTCAAGGTTCACGAGGCGACGGCGGAAGTGGTGCTCAACGCGCTCGAACTCGAATTGGACGAAGCCATCGCCGAGCGCGCGGGTACGACTCTGCGCGCGAACAAGATCGAACTGGAAGCACAACGCGAGCGCGCGCATATCCATTTTCCGCAGCCGCTCGAAGCGGGCGAGTGGACGCTATCGATCAAGTACCGCGGAATTCTCAACGACAAGCTCCACGGTTTCTATCGCAGCAGCTATGCCGACGCCGCCGGCAAGAGTCATACGGTGGCGACCACGCAATTCGAAGCGACCGACGCGCGCCGCGCCTTTCCGTGCTGGGACGAACCGGCGCTCAAGGCGGTATACAAGGTCACGCTGGTAGTCGACGAGCAGCTCTCGGCATTCTCCAACGCCGGGGTCGAACGCGAGCGCAATCTTGGCAACGGCAAGAAAGAAGTCGTCTTCAAAGATACGATCAAGATGTCCACCTATTTGCTCGCGTTCATCGTGGGCGAATTCGACGCTACCGCCGCGACCGACGCGGGCACGCCATTGCGCGTGGTTCACGTGCCGGGCAAACAGGGGGCTCAGCGCGTGGGCGCAGGAAATCGGCGCCTTCTCGCTCAAGTTCTTCGCGAATTACTACGGGATTCCGTATCCGGGCGACAAGCTCGATTTGATCGCGATTCCGGATTTCGCCGCTGGTGCGATGGAGAATCTCGGCGCCATCACCTTTCGCGAGACCGCCTTGCTCGCCGATGAAAAGAGCGCCTCGCGGGCCGAACTCGAGCGTATCGCCGACGTCGTCGCGCATGAAAATGCGCACATGTGGTTCGGCGATCTGGTGACGATGAAGTGGTGGAACGGCATCTGGCTCAACGAGGCCTTCGCCACTTTCATGGAAATGCTCGCGGTCGACGCCTGGAAACCGCAATGGAAACGCTGGGACAGCTTCGGCGTCTCGCGATCGGCGGCGATGGCGATCGATGCGCTCAAGAGCACCCGATCGATCGAATACACCGTGTTGAGCCCCGAGGACTGTCGATCGATGTTCGACGTCCTGACCTACGAGAAGGGCGCCTCGGTGCTGCGGATGCTCGAGCAGTATCTTGGTGCGGACGTCTTCCGCAAAGGTATCTCGCGCTATCTGAAGAAGCACGAGTACGCCAACACCGAGACCAGCGACTTGTGGGACGCGTTGCAGGAGGCCAGCGGGCAGCCCGTGCGCAGCGTGATGGAACGTGGATTTTCCAGCAGGGGTTTCCGCTGGTGAGTGTCGCGGCGTCGGCGGGAAAGAAGAGTCTGCGCTTTACGCAGAACCGTTTCTTCTATCTGCCGCCCGCGAAGCCGGAAGCGCAACTCTGGCATGTGCCGATTATCGTGCGCGCGAAAACCGACAAGGGTATCTCGACCCATCGGTTGCTGCTGACCGAAGGCAGCGCCGAACTGGAACTTCCGGGGACGCTCGAATGGGCGCTGGTCAACGAGGACAGCAGCGGTTTCTTCCGCGTGCGTTATGCGCCCGAGTTGCTGCGATCCCTGACGGCGAACCTCGGACAACTGCGCGCGATCGAGCGTTTCGCGCTGGTCAGCGACACCTGGGCCTCGACCGTCGCCGGACTGACGCCGCTCAGTCGAATTTGTCGCGATGGCGCGGCTGTTTCGTAACGAAACCGATATCGCCGTCTGGCGCGCATTGCTGGGCGGCTTCAGCTATCTCGACATGATCGTCGGCGAGAACCAGCGGCCGGCCCTGGCGAGCGCCGTGCGCGGTATTCTGGGTGACGTCGCCAAGCGGCTCGGATGGACGGCGCAGCCGGGCGAGGACGAACTGACCCGGCAATTGCGCGGTACGATCATCGGGGCGCTGGGGACGCTCGGCGACGACCCGCAAGTGCATGCGCGGGCGCGTGAGCTTTATGAAGATTGGAGCCGCAACGAGTCGAAGGCCGATCGCGATCTGAAGCCCGCGCTTATCAGTATCCTGGCTCATTGCGGCGATGCGGCGCGCTACCAGGAATTCAAGAAAAGCTTCAAGGCGGCGCGCACGCCGCAGGAGGAGCAGCGGTTCCTCTTTTCGTTGGCCAGTTTCCGCGACCCGGATCTTCTGCGGCAGACCATGGAGATGACCCTGAACGGAGAGGTGCGCACGCAGAACGCACCCTTCCTGATGCATTCGCTGCTCTACAATCCGGTCTCTCGCTACGAAGGCTGGGAGTTCATCAAGCGCAACTGGGAAACCATGGTGAGCAAATTTCCCGATAGCGCCTTGCCGCGGATGTGCGAGGCGGTGGTCGGCCTGCTCGACCACCAGGCGGAGGTCGATGCCTTCTTCGAGCAGCACAAGCCACGGCTCGGTCACAAGATTATCGAGCAGCATCTGGAGCGACTGTCGGTAGCGGTCGAGTTCCGCAAGCGCGAAGGTGCGAAGATCGAGGCGGCGCTGAAGGGCTGAACGCGACCTAGAATCGAGCGCGAGTATCAACGGCGCGGCGATACGATCGTCGCGCCGTTCGAATTTCGGCGCGGCGATGCGCAACGCGCGCTGCTAGCGAACTTTCGCGCTTTGCTGCTGAAGAAAAGCTTCCACCCGGTCGAAGGCGACGTCGATCGCGCTCTGCGGACTGCTCAACAGTTGACGGCCGCGCGCGGCGATTATCGCCGGATTCTCCTGCCGTCGTCGTTTCGAGCAGATGGGATAGCGCGAGTATCGCGTTGTGGTTGGATCCAAGTCGGGTCATCGTGGCGGGCGGCGTCGGCGCCGTCGGCACTGTGATTGTCAAAGGGGTATCGATGCGCGGCTGCTCCCCGATAGCGGCGGCGAAGGTGTGGGCGACGGCGGTGCGATTGTAGAGCGTGCCGAGCTTCCACTTGTCGATGAGGTATTTAAGCAGACTGGTATGATCGAAAACGTCGGTGAGCACCGTTGCTCGAACGTAAGGCGAGACCAGAATCGCCGGAACCCGCACGCCGGTTAAATCGAAATTGCCTTCGTCGGGATAATGGTAATGATCGGGCGGCACCGTTGGTTGCAGCGGAAGGTGATCGTAGAAGCCGCCATGTTCATCGAAAAGCACCACCAGTAGCGTCGAGTTCCACAGATCGAGATTGCCGCGAATCGCGTTGTAAACGCTGGCAATCAGCGCCTCGCCGTTCAGCACGTCATGGTTAGGATGGTCGTCGTTGGGTTTGGGCGGCAAGTAAGCGGGTTCGATCCAGGCAAACGCCGGAAACTTGGATTCGGATCCGGCGGCGTCCTCGAGAAATTCAGTCATCTTGTGGTGACGAACCGCGTTCTTGGGATCGCGCTGATGAACCAGCAACAAAGAAAGCGGGAAGTCGCCGAAGTACACTTTCCACGGAATCGACCGCTCGTTTAGGCGATCGAAGATGGTGTCCTGGTCGTACCAATGAAGATCGGTCGGCATCAGACCTTCGGGCATCCGGACCCGCCCCAGTGAGGTGCCGCTCATCGCAAAGAGCCGGTTCGGCCATGTGGGTCCCGGCACCGAGGCGAACCAATGATCGCAGACGGTGAAACTCGCGGCCAGTTTGTGCAGCGCCGGGAGCGTACCGCGGTCGTGATACTTCATGACCTCGGCCAGTTGCTCGGAGTTGAGGCCGGGAGAGTTCAGGGAATAATTGGCGACGAATTCGCCGTTTTTGTTTGCGACCTGCGCGATCACATTCGCGTAGTCGTGTTGAGGATCGGTTACGCCGCTGCGCGCTGCGCCCGGAGCTTGCGGATATTTATTGCCCTGCCATGAGTTCGTTGCGGGATTCGCGGGGTCGACGCCCTCGAGCGTCGTATAGACCTGCTTGATGCATCCAAGCATGTGGTCGAAGGAGCGATTTTCGAGCATCAGCACGACGACGTGCTTGATCGGATCATTGGCCATGGTTTCCCCACCTTCAAAGAAAAACGAGTGACGCGTCAGATTCGCGTACGAATGGAAGCGCGCAAATTTGCACTCGAAAGTTTCAGGCGGCGCGGTGAGATGTCAAGTACGTCCGTACGCCGGTAATCGCCAGCGATCGCTTGTTCGCGCTCGCCGGCGGACCTATGCTGCTAACGGTTTCTGCCATGGCCGACTGGGATCCTGAGCTTTACAATCGCTTTGCGCGCTATCGCGCGGAGCCGGTTGAGATGATTCTCGAACGGCTGCAAAGCGGATCTGCCGAGCGGATCGCCGACCTCGGGTGCGGCAGTGGCGAGAACACGGTGGAATTGGCCCGGCGCACCAGCGCTGGAACAGCAGTCGGGATCGACTCATCGCCCGCGATGATCGATCGCGCGGGTAAGCTGCGCGCGACGTTGCCTCCCGAACTCTCCCGCCGCGTCAGTTTCGTCCTCGAAGATTTTCGCAATTTCAAAGCTGATCGCGAATATACGATCGTTTTTCCAATGCCGCCCTGCAGTGGGTCGGCAACCATCGCGAAGTGCTGAGCGCCTGCTACCGGGCGCTGCGTCCCGGCGGGCGCCTCGTCGTCCAGGTTCCCGCCAACGAGATCGAAACCGCGCAGGTCACGATTCAGGCGCTGGCCGCGGACGCGCCCTGGAACGCGATGCTCGAAACTGTGAAGACCCCGTCGAATCGCAACGTAGCGGCGCCGGATGCCTATCGCGCGCTGCTCGAGGAAATCGGCTTTGACGAAGTCGACTGCCACTACCATACGTTTCACCATCCGATGGGCAGTCCGGCCGAGGTCGTCGAGTTTTACAGCGCGACCGGATTGCGCCCTTTCCTGGATCGTCTGAGGCCGGAACAGCAACGCCCCTTCGTCGCGGAACTGACCCGTCGGCTCGAAGCCGCCTACGGCACGCGTGGAGCATTGACCTTCAATTTTCGGAGGCTCTTCCTTTGGGGTAGCCGCCCGGCCGACTAGACGGTTATGCGGCGAGCGATTTCCACTCCTGCTCTGATAGCACATGGCGGTGCAGGCGGACGCGCACAGGCGGCCGAACGGCCGGCGCGGCGGCGCGGCATGATCGAGGCAGTCGAGATCGGCGCGGCGATTTTGCGCGAAGCCGGTAGTGCGCTGGACGCGGTCGTCGCCACGATCTGCGCGCTCGAGGACAACGGACTGTTCAACGCCGGTTATGGCTCGGTGCTGACGACGGCGGGGCGGCCGGAGATGGACGCGGGAGTAATGGCGGCTGACGTTGCGCCGGGTGGCGCGTCCGCTCATGCGAAGAGACGGGTAACGCTGCGGGCGGGCGGTGTCGTGCTCGTCAGCCGCGTGCGCAATCCGATCCTGCTCGCAAGGGCCGTAATGGAGCGTACGCCCCATATGCTGATTGGCGGCGCTGCGGCGGAACGCCTGGCGCGTCAGGCGGGTCTGCGGCTTTGCCGTCCGGAGCAGCTGGTGAGTCCACGCGCCCGCGAGCGATGGCTCGCCGCGCGATCGGCTACCACTGCGTCCGCGAACGCAGTCGATCAACACGGCACCGTGGGTGCGGTCGCGGTCGATAGCCGGGGTAATCTGGCGGCCGCGACCTCGACCGGAGGCGTCACCGGCAAGATGCCCGGACGAATCGGCGATTCGGCGATAGTCGGCGCGGGTCTCTTCGCCAATGGCGCGGGAGCGGCCTCGGCCACCGGTTCGGGTGAAGCGATAATGAAGGTCGCGCTGTGCCGGGAAGCTATCCTCGGACTTGCACGTGCCAATGCGCAGGAAAGTGCCGCGTCGCGGATAACGAGCCTCTTCGCCGAGACCGGTGCCGAGGCCGGAATCATCATGGTCGACGAGCACGGCCACTTCGGCTTCGCGCACAACGCGCAGGCGATGGAGGTCGCGATGTTCGATCCGGTCGGCGGGGTGCGCCATTCGTTGGCCGGACGGCTGAATCTTTCGCGCGACGCCACCGACAATCGTTGAGGGAGACTGCCTGCGGTTATCGTCGAGGCTCCCGGTAATGCGCCTGCCAAGGGTCGATTTGTTCGACGGCTCGGCTGAGCAGGGCAAGCGTCGGTGACTAGAGAGGATCTCATGGCAGAGGAAGGCTCGAGCACCGCCAAACGCGCCGTCAGCATCGTGATACGCGCGATGGTTTTCCTGATGCTGCCGCTGTGGGGACTGGCGATGATTGGAGTGGGTATCGCCGACAGCAACGGCTGGTGGATCGCGACCGGCGCGGTCGTTGTGGCAATCGGGGTGGTACTCTTCGCCGGAAGTTCGCTCGTCTCGCCAGTCGCTGGGTGATCGTCGCCTAACCTGAAGGTAAGTCGGCCCGTCTTGCCGGCCGCGGATACCGTCTCGTGATTGGTCACCTTGCGGTCGAATTGCCCATCATATCCGGCTGGACTATTCTTAAGTTGATGCCGATTTATGAATACGAATGCTCTGCCTGCGGGCGCATCGATTCACACGTGATAATCGGGTCGCAACGCGCAGTCCGTCCCTCGTGCAGCTATTGCGGCGCAAAGCGGCTTAACCGCGTAATGTCCTCGTTTGCGGTGGTCGAGAGTGAATCAGCGCGGCTATCCAATTTTGACACCGCCCGGTCACGCGACGAATCGTTCTATCGGGATTCGCGCAACGTCGGCCTGTGGGCGAAGAAACGGGCAAAAGAGATGGGGGTCGATCTCGGTTCGAAATTTGATGAAACGGTTGAGAAAGCGCGCACCGGCAAGCTTATCAAGGAGTCGACGTAAGCGGCTGCAGCTTTGCGATTTGGACCGAATGGGCGTGGGGAGTTTCAAGTTTCGCGTTTGAGGTGAGTATGGCCGACGAAAAGGATCGCTACGGCGACAAGATGCACGACCGGGAAAAGGCGCACGAAGACCAGTGGGCGCGCGATCAGGACCAGAGACTGCTCGAGAAATTGCGTCAGAAGCCGCAGGTCGAGATGCTTTGCCCGCAGTGCCATAGCCAGCTCGTCGCGAGCGCCGGCGCCGCGTTCGCGATGCTGGGTTGCCCGAACGCACACGGCGCATGGCTCGACCATCAAACGCTGGAGGCGCTGCTGAAGCGCCTGCAATAGCGAATATCGTTCGATACCGGCGGCTTCAATTTGGGTGCAGTGCTGGGTTTCGACGAAGGGCGATAAATTGACAGTTCTATAAGCGACGGTTACATCAGGAACGGCGTCTAGCGATGTATTTTCAATACGGTATCCCGCTTGCCCTGACGATTATCGGCGTCGCCTTCATGGCGGCGATGGTCGGACTGCAGAAGTTGCTCGCACCGAGCAATCCGTTCGCGCGCAAGCAGATGCCGTACGAATGCGGCGAGCCGCCGACCGGCAGCGCGTGGATTAACTTCAACGTCCGTTTTTACCTGATAGCGCTCGTTTTCGTGATTTTTGAGGTGGAAGTCGCCTTCGTCTATCCGATTGCCACGGTTTATCTCGATTGGGTACGCCATGGGCAGCGGGTCTTTGCCTTGAGCGAGATTCTAATTTTCCTTCTGATCCTGTTTGTCGGCTTGATCTACGTATGGGTAAAACGCGACCTCGAATGGGTGAAGAAGGTACCGGAGCAACAATCTTCCTGAGGGTTTGATATGCCCCTGCTGAATACGATTCCCGACTATGTCTTGACCACCAAGACCGATGAACTAATCAACTGGATGCGCAAATCGAGCCTCTGGTACATGCTATTCGGTCTCGCATGCTGCGCGATCGAGCTGATGCATACCGGGGGCCCGCGATCCGATATCGAGCGGTTCGGGGCGACGCCGCGAGCCTCGGCGCGTCAATCCGACCTGATGATCATCGCGGGGACACTGACGCTAAAGATGGCGTTGCGGACGCGTCTGCTTTACGACCAGATGCCCGATCCCAAATACATCATTTCGATGGGCAGCTGCTCGAATTGCGGCGGACTGTTCCAGCTCGCCTACTCGGTTTGCGATGGCGTCGACAAGATTCTGCCGGTGGACGTCTACGTCCCCGGATGCCCGCCGCGGCCGGAGGCCCTGACGGAGGGATTGCTCAAGCTGCAGGAAAAGATCATGAGCGAGCGTTGGCTCGCCCGGGATCGCGCGGCTGCCGCGACCCAGGCCTGAGATGGAGGCTGCGAGATATACGAGCGCCTGAAGGAGAGCTTTGCCGAGGAGATCCTGGAGATTTCCGATCGCAAACCGGACGCGTTCGCGGTGGTTGCGGCCGAAGGCAATCGTGCGGGTCGGTTTGTTCCTGTATGACGACCCGGACTGCGCGATGGATTGCCTGAGCAATCGAGACCGGGGTCGATTACAAGGAGCATATCGAAGTCGTCTACCACCTGTTTTCGTACAAACATCGGCATTCGTGCGTGTTGAAGGTAAAACTTCCGCGTGAAAATCCGTCGGTCGCGACGGTCGAGGAAATCTGGCGATCGGCGAACTGGATGGAGCGTGAGATTTTCGATCTGCTGGGCGTCACCTTTCACGGGTCACAGCGATTTGCGCCGGATCCTGATGCCGGAGGATTGGCCCGGTTATCCGCTGCGCAAGGATTTCGTCGAACCGCTCGAGTATCATGGAATCTCGACTGTCCGCGAGAGCCCGATAATCCGGCTCGATCGAAAGAAAAAATGAGCACGCTGCAGTACCGAAGAGATGACCCTCAACATGGGGCCGCAGCATCCGTCGACCCACGGCGTTTTGCGCTTCGTGATCAAGGCCGATGGTGAGGTGATGCGCGAGGCGATTCCCGACGTCGGCTATCTCCATCGTTCGATCGAGAAGATCGCCGAGAAGGTCGGTTATCACGGCTTCATGCCCTATACCGACCGCGTGGACTACGTCTGCGCGATGTTCACCAACCAGGGTTGGGGAATGGCGTGCGAGAAGCTGGCGGGGATCGAGGTGCCGCGGCGCGCCGAATATTGCCGGGTGATCGCGACCGAATTCAATCGACTGGCGTCGCATCTGCTGACGGTCGGGTTGATCGGCGATGGATATCGGCGCGATGACGCCGTTTCTCCACGCCTTGCGCGAACGCGAGATGATCAACGATCTGATCGAGGAGCTGTGCGGGGCGCGCCTGACGTTCAACTACATGAGGATCGGCGGCGTCGCCTGGGACCTGCCGCCGGGCTGGCGCGAGAAGGCGGTCGCCTATCTCGATCATCTCGAACCGGTGCTCGCGGAGTTTAACTCGCTCTTCTCCTATAACAAAATCTGCGTTGAACGGTTGGCCAACGTCGCGCCGATCAGCGCCGAGGAAGCAATCAACTACAACCTCGTCGGCCCCAACCTGCGCGCTTCGGGCGTGTCGTGGGACGTGCGCAAGGACATGCCTTACTCGGTCTATCCGGAATTCGACTTTGAGGTTCCGCTGGGCAGCGGTGAATGGGGCACGGTCGGCGATTCGATGGACCGCTACATGATGAGGATTCGCGAAATGGTGCAATCGTCGCGAATCCTGCGGCAGGCGTTGCAGCAGATTCCCGGATGGCCCCGTGCTGGCCAAAGTGGTGCGCAATTTCAAACCGGCGCCGGGCGAATGCCAGATTCGCGTGGAGAGCGCCCGCGGCGACCAGGGATGGTACGTGGTGAGCGATGGCAGCGCGAATCCGTGGCGGGTGCATGTGCGAACCGGTTCATTCGCGGCGATGGGGATGATCCAGAAGCTGAGCAGGGGCTGATGATCGCCGACCTGGTGGTGCTGATCGCGAGCCTCGACGTGATCGCGCCGGAGATCGACCGCTAAGCGCCGGCCCGGAGGCGCCAAGTTATCCGCATGCAGAGTTGGCTCGACAGTTTGATCGCGCGCGGCGTCTTCGGAGCGCATCCGTCGAGCGAGCTGATCTACGTAATCGCGATAGCGATCGCCTGCGCGGCAGTGTTGTTCGCGGTCGCGGTACCGTTCGCCTCGGTGGTGACCTGGGTCGAGCGGCGCGTATGGGCGCGAATCCAGTCGCGAATCGGTCCCAACCGCGTCGGTCCGAACGGGTTTTTGCAGTGGCTGGCCGACGGTATCAAGCATGTCTGCAAAGAGGACGTGATTCCCGATGAAGCGGACGCGCGGCTGTTCAAGCTTGCGCCATACCTGGTGGTGCTCGCGTTCATCCTGCCGTGGGCGGTGATGCCGTTCTCTTCCTCGTTGATCCTGGCGGACCTTAATATCGGGATTCTCTACATTACGGCGGTGCCGGCGCTGACTGTGGTCGGCGTGCTGATGGCGGGGTGGGCGTCGAATAACAAATGGTCGTTGATCGGCGGGATTCGATCTGCCGCCCAGATAATCAGCTACGAGATTCCAGCGGGACTCTCGATTTTCCCGATAGTGCTGATCACCGGGACCCTGTCGATGCAGGGGATAATCCGGGCGCAGGGATGGGCGCCGGATCGCTGGTTTATTTTTGCCAATCCGTTTTGCTTCGCCGCGGCGCTGATTTTGTTCGTCTCGGGGCTGGCCGAGAATAACCGCACCCCATTCGATCTGCCCGAGGCGGAATCGGAATTGGTGGCAGGCTTCGCGACCGAATACTCGAGCATGCGCTACCTGTTCTTCTTCATGGCGGAATGGGGCAACATGTTCATCGCGTCGGCGATCGTGGTGGTGTTGTTCCTCGGCGGATGGCAGTTTCCTCAAGTCAGCCGCAGTCCGGTAGTGATGAACGCGCTGCAATTCGTGACCTTCAATCTCAAAGTGCTCCTGCTGGTATTCGTCTCGATGTGGATAAGGGGGACGCTGCCGCGCGTCAGGATCGACCAGATGATGTCGCTCTGCTGGAAGTACTTCGTACCGATCTCATTCATCGATCTAATCGGCACGGCGGTGTGGGTGGCGATTTGGCCCGATGGCAATCAGATCGTGGCGTGGATAATGTTCACGGCGGCGTTAGCACTCTCGGCGCTCTTCATCTGGCGGGTGTCTTACTTCGCGAAACGCTCGCGGATGGAACTCTATTTCCATCCGACGATCTGACGAGGCGCGGACGAGTAGGTTATGGGCGCTGCCGCAAGTTACTTCAGGCACATCAAGGAAGCGGTCGTCACGATCTTCGACGGGATGGCGGTGACCGCGTCGCATTTTGTCCGTAAGCCCTACACGATTCAGTACCCGGATCGAATTCCGGTACGGGTGCAGGATACGTTGCCGTTCCGCTACCGCGGAATCCTCGATGTCGACCTGGAGATCTGCACCGGTTGCCTGGCCTGCGACCGCGCCTGTCCGATCAATTGCATCGCGATTGCGATCGAGAAGAATGCGCAGACGAGGGAGATCCTCATCTCGCAGTTCGATATCGACATGGCCAAGTGCATGTATTGCGGGCTGTGCAGCGAGGTGTGTCCGACCGGTTCCATTCATCACACGACGGAATTCGAGGGCGCGGACTTTTCGCTCGAAAGCCTGATTCGGCGCTTCATTGCCGAGCCGGTCGTCGCTTACAAGGCAAAGAAGGGACCGGAACCGGATCCCGAGGTCGCGCAGCTGCTGGAGCGCGGGATGAAATACGTGGAGGAATGGGCGCAACCGGGCGGAGACAAGCCGGCGACGGCGTCACCACCCAAGCCCGCACCGGTTGCCGCGTCGCCGCGTCCCGCTTCCGTGCCGCGGCCGACGACGGCGGCGAGTCCCAAGCCGGCTACGAGCGGTACAGAGGCGAAAGTGCCCGACGGGGCCGGTCATGACGATGGCGACCAGGGCGATGGTAACAAGGACGGGTAGGGCGTCGATGCGGCTATGGTACGGAGCAGGCCGTTCGCGGCGCGCCGACTAGTATGGTTTCGCTGATAGTTTTCTACGGACTCTTCGTTTTGACCGTCGGGTCGGCCGCAATCACCGCTTTTTCGCGAAATATCGTCTATTCGGCCTTCGCGCTCTTCGGATCATTCGCCGGGGTCGCGGGAATTTACATCCTGCTCGGCGCCGACTTCCTTTTTATCGTCCAGATCTTCATCTACATCGGCGGGATACTGGTTGTTACGATCTTCGCAGTGATGCTGACGCAAGGAATCGCCGAGGTGAACGTTTCAAACCGGGTGGTGGGCCTGGTGCCGGCGTTGATCACAACGGTGCTGGCGGGAGTAGTGATGTACTATGCGATCGAGCGGACGCCGTGGTACCACGGACGGACTTTGCCGGTGAGCCCGACCACGTATGGTATCGGCAACGCGTTCCTTGGCCCCTACGTTTTGCCGTTCGAGGTCGCATCGATCGTTTTGCTGGCGGCGCTGGTCGGCGCGATCGTGATATCGCGACCGGCGACACGGGAGTAGCAGGAGGCACGATGGCCGGTGGACTGACCCTCAACCATTTCCTGGTGCTTGGCCTGATCCTCTTCCTGCTGGGAAGCTACTGCGTGCTGACCCGGCGCAACGCGATCGGTATCCTGCTCGGAATTGAGCTGATCCTGAACGCCGCGAATGTAAACTACGTGGCATTTTCGTTTTACGGTGGCGGCAGCGCCAAATACGACGGTCAGGTCTTTGCAATCTTCGTAATCATGCTGGCGGCGGCGGAGGCGGTGATCGGTCTCGCAATCATTCTGGCAATCTATCAAAACCTGCGGACAATCGACGTAGGTGCGACCGAGAGCCTGCGCGGCTAGCGCTGGTTCTTGAGCGAAGGCGCCCGGTCGAACGGGTATACTTTGCGCGCCTCGGATTTTCTGCTTATATCCAGTCGTTTGTCGAAGCGTAGGACGGAGAGACTGCAAAAGTTGAGAGCATGGACCATCCGCTGAGCGTTGACTTCATCCGCTGGATAATCGCGTTGCCGCTGGCGGGCGCGACGATCAACTTTCTGGCGGGTACGGCAATCCAGCGGCGGCTCGGCAAGCGCGCGATCAGCGTGGTCGGATGCGGAGTGGTGGTCGCGGCCTTTATTCTGGCGATTCGCGCCTTCGCGTTGATGTTAGCGATCGCGCCGGATCAGCGCTTCCTGATCGACGATCTTTGGCGATGGTTCGACGTCGGCGGGCTGAACCTCGATATCGCGTTCTGGCTCGACCCGCTGTCGATGATAATGGTGCTGATCATCACCGGCGTCGGCGGACTGATTCACATCTACTCGACCGGCTACATGCACGAGGATCGCTCCTACTGGCGGTTCTTCGGATGGCTCAATCTGTTCACGTTCGCGATGCTGGTACTGGTGCTGGCGGACAACCTGTGGCTGATGTTCGTCGGCTGGGAGGGCGTGGGACTTTGCTCGTTTGCACTGATCGGATTCTGGTACACCGACCACAACAACACCAAGGCGGGTAACAAGGCCTTTATCGTCAATCGGGTGGGCGACTGGGCTTTCGTAATTGCGCTGTACACGCTCTTCGCCGGGTTGGGCGCGATCGGGCATCCGACCCTGGTGACGCGTGAGATAGCCGCATACGCACCGCAACTGGCCGGTCACGCCGGCTATTTCGGCATGTCGCTGGTCACATTCGTGACGCTGCTTCTGTTCCTGGGAGCGACCGGAAAATCGGCGCAGATTCCGCTTCACGTGTGGCTGCCCGACGCGATGGCGGGTCCGACCCCGGTCAGCGCCCTGATTCATGCGGCGACGATGGTCACCGCGGGCGTCTACATGGTGGCGCGGCTCAATTTTCTCTTCTCGATGGCGCCGGCGACGATGCAGGTGGTCGCGACCATCGGAGGGCTGACGGCGCTATTCGCCGCGACTATCGGGATCACCCAGACGGATATCAAGAAGGTGCTCGCCTACTCGACCATCAGCCAGCTCGGCTACATGTTCGTCGGCGTCGGCGTGGGAGCGTATGCGGCGGGCGTTTTCCATCTGATGACGCACGCATTCTTCAAGGCCTGCCTCTTTCTTGGCGCGGGATCGGTGATCCATGCGATGGGCGGCGAGCAGGATATGCGCAAGATGGGCGGTTTGCGCGAAAAATTACCGATTACGTTCTGGACGTTTCTTGCCGCGACCCTCGCGATCAGCGGAGTGCCGCCGTTCGCCGGCTTTATGTCGAAGGACGAGATCATCTGGCGCGCGTACGCGCACGGCCATTTGATTATCTGGGCGATGCTCTGGATCGGCGCGGGGCTGACCGTGTTCTACATGTTCCGCCAGGTCTACATGACATTTTTCGGCGAGTTCCGCGGGACGCACGAGCAGGAACATCATCTGCACGAATCGCCACCCTCGATGTCGATGGTGCTGGTCGTGCTAGGCGTTCTTTCCGTGGTTGGCGGTTTCGCGATGCTGCCGGAATTTATCGCGCCGTTTGCACCGTTCGAGCATTTCCTCGATCCGGTCTTCACGCCGAGGCGACGCGACATGTGATGCTGTCGGGCCTGCATGACAAGACGATCGAAACGACGTTTGCCGGTCTGTCGTTGGCATGGTCCTGGCCGGATGGTTGCTGGCCGATCTGACTTACCGGAGGCATCGGCTCAGTGCGGAGAGAATGGCCGAATTTGCGAACGGGGCATTCTACCGGCTCTCGTTCAACAAATACCATATCGACGAAGCCTACGACGCGGCGATCGTGCGACCCTACATGGCGATGTCGCGCGCGATGGCATGGTTCGACCAGCACATCATAGATGGAATCGTGAACCTGTCGGCGGTGATCACGGTGTTCGGGGCATGGCTGTCGGGACTTTTCGACAGTTACGTCGTCGACGGCCTGGTCAATCTTGCAGCCAACTCGACGCTGGCCGCGGGCGGACGGTTGCGCCGTCTCAAACCGGATCGATCAACGGTTATCTTTACGGAATCCTTGCCGCGGTGATGGTGATTTTGATCGTGCGCGCGATGTGGCGCGTGTGACGGGTAGACACTGGACAACATGACGCATGCGCTGACACTGATTACGTTTGTTCCGCTGATCGGGATGGTGCTGATTCTGATCTGTCCCGCGTCGCTAAAGGCGGCGTATCGATGGATCGCGGTGGCGGCCACCGTGCCGCAGTTGATCATCGCGGGATGGCTCTACGCGAACTTCAATACTTCCACCACCGCGATGCAGTTCGTCGAGCGCACGTCGTGGATTAGCGCTACCACATCTACTATTTCCTCGGTATCGACGGCATCAGCATTTCGATGGTGTTGCTGACGGCGCTGATCTGTTTCATCTCGGTGTTCTCGAGCTTTAGTATCGATCGCGCCGAAAAAGGCTACTACGCGCTGCTGTTGCTGCTCGATACCGGCATGATGGGCGTGTTCGTGTCGCTGGATTTCTTCCTGTTCTACATATTCTGGGAAGTGATGCTGCTGCCGATGTATTTTCTCATCGGTATCTGGGGCGGTCCGCGCCGGGAGTATGCGGCGATCAAGTTTTTCTCTACACGCTACTGGGTTCCGTGCTGATTCTGCTGGCGATGCTGGGACTCTACTACTACGGGGCGACGCACACGTTCGATATGACGGTGCTGGCGGCGAATGCCAGTCACTATTCGATTTCATTTCAACGGATCGTCTGGATTGCGCTGTTCATCGGCTTCGCGATCAAGATTCCCGCCTTTCCGTTTCATACGTGGCTGCCCGACGCTCACGTCGAGGCGCCGACCGCAATCAGCGTGATCCTGGCGGGCGTCCTGTTGAAGATGGGAACGTACGGGATCCTGCGCGTAAATTTTCCGATACTACCCGCGGCCAGTCACGATTTGGCGTGGCTTTTTCTCGGCGTTATCGGGACCGTCAATATCGTCTACGGTGCGATGTGCGCGATGGCGCAGAAGGACTTCAAAGAAGCTCGTCGCCTACTCGTCGATCAGCCATATGGGATACGTGATGCTGGGTATCGCATCGTTCACCGCTGCCGGAATCAACGGCGCCGTGCTCCAGATGTTCAACCACGGGACTATCACGGCGATGCTGTTCATCCTGGTGGGAGTCATCTATGACCGCGCGCATCATCGCGATATCGAAGGCTTCGGCGGCCTCGCGCAGCAGATGCCGGTTTACGCGGGGATCACCGGCTTCGCCTTCTTCGCGGCGATGGGCCTGCCGGGGCTCTCGGCATTTATTTCGGAGGTATTGGTGCTGATCGGGGCATGGCAGCCGCATCCGATAATGACGGTGCTCGGCGCCGCCACCGCGATCCTGACGGCCGGGTATATGTTGTGGTGCTTCCAGCGAATCTACCTCGGCCCACTCAACGAGAAATACCAGGGCTTACCCGATTTGAGCCTGCGCGAGGCGTTCACGCTGGTGCCGCTCGGCGTTATCGTACTGATTCTCGGAGTTTATCCTCACGCCGTAC
>CAWDQC010000018.1:0-139537 GCA_963804355.1 uncultured Pseudomonadota bacterium
GACCGCTCCGGCGAAACCTTATACATGGCCGCCAATGTCTACGCGCTGACTTCGAGGCGGAACCGGTCGATGCACAGCGAGTCTACCCACTCATGGCGGCGGCGCTTCTGAACGGTTTCGGCTTTGACGAGGTCAAAGACGATGCCGACATGGCACTCGTTCACGCTGAACCGTGGTTCAAGCAGGTAGTCCAAGTCGGTCGAGCGATCCGCAAAGAAACATCCGCCCTATCGCCTGCCAAATGAGGCCAGGCAGGAATTCCGGCAATCAGAATGGCGGGCCGTTTACAACCGGGGATGGTCAAACTTTGTGATGGCAGGCCATTTCCCACCGAAACTTCGGCTGAGTCGTGCCCCGCGCGGCGTCCGGCATGGAATAAGTCCAATCTGGCTCAAGCCTTGTGCCAAATACCCCACGGAAATCATGGAATCCGCCCATTTATCGCGGCACTGGTGGCGGATTGATCCTATTATTTCGGTGTCTCCTAATACAGCGTCTTTACAACCAATATATTTCTTGGTCCCTGCTCGCCCATCGGCCGGGATTAGCCGCATCTAAGGCGTCACCTGCCGAGTTAAGGACCCCCATGATCCCATCGCCCCGATTAGCCATTGAACGCCTGGAAGAACGGTTAGTCCCGTCGACAACGGGCATTGCCTGGCCGGAGGGCAACTTGACCCTGTCGTTCGTGCCCGACGGCACCCAAGTCGGTAACTACCAAAGCAACTTATTCTCGACCCTAAACCGGGTGGGATCAACCGGCGCCTGGCAGCAGGCCGTCCTGCGAGCGTTCCAAACTTGGGCCACCCCGGCGAATCTGAATGTCGGCGTCGTGGCCGACGGCGGGCAGCCCCTGGGCACCAGTGGAGCCGTGCAGGGCGACAGCCGATTCGGCGACATCCGCATCGCGGCCGCCCCGCTCGCCGCCGGCACGTTGATCACCAACACGCAATTCCAGTGGTCGGGCACGACCTGGTCCGGCGATGTGGTCGTCAACAGCTCGTACCTATTCAGCCTCGGTGGCGGATCGGGCACTTACGATCTCTACACGTCCATGCTGAATGAGGCCGCCAATGTCTTCGGCGTGCTCGACACGCACACCGACACCGCTTCCGGCGTCTATTACCAGTACAACGGCGTGAAGACCGGCATCGATGCGAACGACGTCGCCGATATTCGGTTCCTCTACGGCGCTCGCACCCCGATCAATACGACGCCGCCCACGACAACGGCACGCTCCCAACTGCCACGAATCTCGGCCTCGCCCTGACCGGCTTCAACCTGGCGGCCGATATCACGACGCCAAACGATCTGGACTATTACAAATTCAGCGTCCCAGTGATTGTCCCGGCGGTGGCCGGCCTGACCGTCCAGTTGACCACGTCCGGCCTAAGCAATCTGGTCGGCAACCTTCAGGTGTACAACGCGGCCGGGCAAATGATCGGGTCGGCGACCGCGAGCGACCCGCTCCACGGCGACTTGACCGTGCAGGTTAACGGCGGCGGCTTGGGCGGCTTGCTCACTCAGCTACTTGGCGGTGGAACCTATTACATCCGCGTGGCCGGAAATGGCGGCGCGTTCGGCGTTGGTTCTTATCAGCTGACCACTTCGTTGAATCTCTCGGACGGCACTGTGCTCGGCCCGGTGCTCGGGCTGGCCGGCGGGTTAGTTGGGCCCGGAGATCAATCTTAACAATACGCTGGCCACGGCAGTTCAACTTCCGTCGCATCTCGTCCAGGGGACGAAACCCGACGCCCGCTTCGATTACACGGAACAGGCCAGCATCAGCACCCCCCATGATGTTGACTATTACCGGGTTCAGCCGCCGAGCGGGGGTGGTCAAAAAATGAACGTACTGGTCTGGCGCTTCAGCCGAACGCGTTGCTGCCGCGTGTCGACGTATACACCGCCAACGGAACCTACGTCCCGTCCACGTTGCTCGGCAACGAGAACGGCACATTCAGCGTCGAATTGGACAACGCGACGCCTGGTGGAACCTATTACATCGAAGTCAGCGCCCTGGCTCCAAGCGGCAGCCACGCCACTGGAAACTATTTCCTCGGGGTGGATTTCACCGGCCAACCACCAACCACGTTGACCGACTTCGCCGACGGGACTTTGCCGGCCGCTCAACCTCAGACGTGGCAAACGCTGACTGTCGGCCAGAACCAACTCTACGAGTTCATTCTCGCGGCCGCGGCCGCATCTCAGGTCGAGGCCCGGATGGACATTTACGACGCCGCCGGCAACCTCGTATTTACCCTGGACGCTTACGCCGGAATGCCCGGCAGCAGCGGCCACGTCTACCTGAAGTCCGGCACTTACTCGGTCCGCCTCACGGCCGCCGCTCCGCCGGTGGCCGGCGCTCCCAGACGTGGGTTTTGATCTGAGCGGCCAGGTGATCAGTGACCCGATCGGGCCTCAGGCCGCGTCGGGGTCAGGGTCTCCGAAGAACTCGCCAATGACGAGCAATTCAAATCCGCCTCATGTGAGCCAAGCGCCGGGCTACGATCAGCCGTATTATTCGTGAAGGGGCACGCGACAGCAATTTGGCAAGCAATTGGCAAGGCTGAGGCGTCGAGAAAACCTACTGCGGGACAGTGTGAATCAGACCGGTGTGTCCGCGTGAACAGCCCTGACGGCCCGCAAATCAAAAGAACCCCCGGCGACCGTCGCCGGGGGTTCCACTCTTGGGGAAGAGTTAGATGCCGTTTTTTGGCAGGGGTGAGACTGCCGGTCCGCGATCGGCGGTCGCCGGCCGAAGGCCAACGGCTCCGAGGCAGGGACCGGGACAACCCAAGGGTTGCGGCCCGCGGTGACGGCCGACGGTGTCGCGGGCCGGCAGTCGAGCCCCTCGAGCGATTCCAGTTCCGCTGTTCCACACGTGGAACGTGGCAATCAAAAGAACTTGCGCATCGGCCGTGAAACGTAAACGGTCAATCTTCCCCTTGCGACTTCGTGTAGCCCGCCGCCCCGTCGAATTCCTGTAGTTTTTCGAGATGCGCCCAGCGGTGCTGTTGGCCGATTTTCTGAACCACGTCGAGAATCTGCGCATCCGTCGGCTCGGACTGGCACAACAGCCGGGCAGCATAATGATCCGGATTGTCCGTAATGGCGCCGGTTGGCGGATAGACCTTTGTCCCGCGGCTCGACACGCCTTTGAGGGTGAAGGGCGTCCCGGCGATCAGCTTCTCGACGCTCGGCCCAAGCTGTTCCGGCGACAGCGGCGATTCGAGGAACAGATCGACTCCGACCACTTCTGCGCGATTTGACTTTGACGAAATCCCGGTCGCTCGACAGGTGCGGCATCTTGATCGGTTTGTAATCGCGGACCTTGAACTTGCTGCTGGTCTTGCCGAGGTTCTTGATGATCTCATCGGTATATTGCGTCGTGGCTGCATTTTTGCCGCCGTCATAACCGACCACGTCGCCGGTCTTGGCTTTGCCTTCCTCCATCGTGACCAAGAGGGCGTTTTCGATCTTTACGGCGGCGTCGAATTCGTTCAGGTGTCGGAGCATGAGGATCGCCGCCCCAATGACGGCCGTGGGGTTGACGACATCCTTCCCCGCGTATTTCGGCGCCGATCCGTGGACCGCCTCAAAAATCGACACTTCGTTGCCAAGGTTAGCTGACGGAGCAAACCCGAGCCCGCCGATCAGGGCCGATGTCAAGTCGCTCATGATGTCGCCATTCATGTTCGTCGTGACGATCACATCGAACTGTTCCGGCTTCTTAACGAGTTGATGGCAGCAGTTATCGACGATAATGTGCCAGCTTTCGATGTCCGGGTATTCGTGGGCAATCTCCTCGAACGTGCGTTTGAGGTAGCCCTCGGTCATCTTCATGATGTTCGATTTGGTCGCGCAGGCCACCTTCTTGCGGCCTTCGGACCGAGCGAACTCGAACGCCAGCCGCACGATCTTCTCGCATCCCTTTCGGCTGATGAGCTTCAGACACTCGGCCACGCCGGGCGTCTGCATGTATTCGATGCCAGCGTACAGGTCTTCGACGTTTTCCCGGACGACTACCAGATCGATGCCTCGGCCGCTATAGGGCGTGGGCACGCCAGGCAACTCACGCACGGGCCGGATGTTGGCGTAGGTCTCGAACAGCTTTCGCAGCGTGACGTTGGCCGACTTCTCGCCATAGCCGATCGGCGTGCCCAGCGGGCCTTTGAGAACGCATCGCGTTTTGCGGACACTTTCGATGGTCTCCATCGGCACGCCCGAAGCGATGCCCTGCTTGAAGACCCTCTCGCCGGCATGGCGGATTTCCCAGGCGACTTTGGCCCCGGCGGCTTCGACGATTTTTCGAGCGCTTTCCACGCATTCCGCGCCAATGCCGTCGCCGGGAATGAGGGTGACCAACTTTTTTCCGTCGGGAGTAGTTACCATGCCGTTCAATCTCCGGATCGCCCTTGTTGGCGGTGAGGAATTCGGATGCAATGCGGTACGATAGAATTTGATTTAAGGAAACCGGCCGCCGCCGTCCAAGGGAGCGAACCCATGGCGTCTCTCATCCTTGACGAATACTTGGAAGACGAAATCAAGCGCCGTCGGGCGCAGACCGGGGCGGATCGCTATGACGAGGTGTGGGATGGGGTTTACGTCATGTCGCCGATCGCAAACAACGAGCATCAATATCTGGCATTGTACCTGGCAATGGCGATCGGCCGAGGCATCCGCACACCAGATGATGGAATCGTGTTCCAGGGATGCAATGTTAGCGATCAGGAAGAGGATTGGACGCGAAACTATCGCGTTCCGGACGTGGCTGTGTTCCTCAAGGATAATCCGGCCGAAGACCGCAAAACGCATTGGTTCGGCGGGCCCGATTTCGCCATCGAAATCATCAGCCCTGGTGATCGCAGCCGCGACAAATTCGATTTTTACTTCGATGTCGGCGTCCGGGAACTCCTAATCGTCGATCGCAAGCCGTGGAAGCTCGAACTTTACCGCAATGACGGGAAAAAACTGGCATTGGTTGGGACTTGCACGCCAGCCAAACCGAAAGCCCTGGATTGTAAGGTGATTCCATTCCGATTTTCGCTGGCGGCGGGGAAGCCGCGGCCAAAGGTCATCGTCGTATGCCGCACCGACGGCCGCAGCACGCGAATTTGACTATCCCGTCACGGCCCCTTCACTCGCCGAATGCACCGTCTTGGCGTATTTGGCCAACACACCGCGCTCTTCCGCGGCGGCGGCTGCTTCCACGCCGCTCGCCGCCTCGCCAATTCCGACTCGTCCAACCGCACGTCGAGCCGCTTCGCCTCGCCATCGATCGTGACGACATCGCCGTCCTTGAGCAACGCCAACGGGCCACCAACCCAGGCTTCCGGCGCCACATGACCGACGACCAGACCGTGCGTGCCGCCGGAAAAGCGGCCGTCGGTAACCAAGCCGATTTTTTCACCGAGCCCCTGCCCCACCAATGCCGCCGTGACGGCTAGCATTTCCCGCATTCCGGGACCGCCAACCGGCCCCTCGCCGCGGATGACGACGACGTCACCCGGTTTGATTCGCCGTTCCTGAATCGCCGCGGCGCAGGCCTCTTCACCATCAAATACCTTCGCAGGACCGGTGATTTTGATGTCTTTCAGTCCGGCGACCTTGGCTACGGCGCCCGTCCGGGGCCAGGTTGCCATGGAGGATGATAATGTGACCGGTCGGATGCATCGGGGCTTCGAGGGGGCGGATCACGTCCTGCTTGCGGCTGTAAACGCTGGGAACGTCCCGCAGGTTCTCGGCAAGCGATTTACCGGTGACCGTGATGCAATCGCCATGCAAATAGCCGGCGTCGAGCAGCGCCCGCAACACGGCGGGTGTGCCGCCGACCATGTGCAGATCGTGCATGACATACTTGCCGCCCGGTTTCAGATCGGCGAGGTGCGGCACCTTGCCGCCGAGACGATCGAAGTCGGCCAGCGTCCATTCGACACGGGCTTCGCGGGCGATCGCCATCAAATGCAAGACGGCGTTCGTCGAGCCGCCGAGCGCCAAGACCAGCGTATAAGCATTTTCGAGCGATTCGCGGGTGATGATGTCGCGCGGCTTAAGATCTTGCTCGATCAATCGAACGAGGGCCTGGCCGGCGAGAAATGCTTCCCGCTCCTTCGCCGAGGACACGGCGGGATGACTGGCGTCGTAGGGCAGCGACATGCCCATCGCCTCGATGGCGCTGCTCATCGTGTTGGCCGTATACATGCCGCCGCATGAACCTGCGCCGGGGCAGGATTCACACTCAATGTCGTGAACGCCTTTCGCATCCAGGCTGCCGGCCTGGTAGCGGCCGACAGCCTCGAAGATCGAAACGATATCCACGGCCTCGCCTTCGGGCCCGATGCCCGGCAAAATGCTGCCGCCATAAACAAAGATGCTCGGCACATTGAGTCGGGCCATCGCCATGACGCAACCGGGCATGTTCTTGTCGCAGCCGCCAAACGCCAAGACGCCGTCGTGGTTCATCCCACCGGCGACGATCTCGATGGAGTCGGCAATGACCTCGCGGGAAACGAGGCTGTAACGCATCCCTTGATGGCCCATCATGATGCCGTCAGACGCGGTCGGAGCGCCAAAGATCTGCGGAACGCCGCCGGCGGCGCGCATGCCCTCGCATCCTTTGCGGGCCAACCGGTCGAGATGTGCATTGCATGGCGTAATGTCGCTGAACAGATTGGCGACGCCGATCATCGGCCGGTCGAAATCATCGTCGTGAAAACCTACGGCCCGGAGCATGGCCCGGTTCGGGCCCGGCCCATGCCGCCAGTGGTGAGCAAGCTGTGGCGATTGGTTCCCATTGAAAGTCGCCCACGGAAACGGACGGAAGACACGGATAAATGCGGAACGAAGAGAAATCATATCGACTTACGATCCGTGTTCACCAGTAGGGACCGCTGGCCTGAAATAACGAGTCCTGCCGAGTTGTCCGTTTCAGGCGGTTGGGATGGGCGCGGAGACTCGTATGGACTGCACGAATCTGACCGGTGCCCCAGGACCAATTGGAATGCCGCCCGAGCTAGATTGGTTTCGAGACGTTCCCTTGACCCTCACCCCTCTCGAGGGAACTCCCGTGCGTCGCCCGCTGTCATGGCTTGTGCGCCGCCCTTGTGACGATTCCGGCTCACGGCCGTCGAGTACGCAGCCTTTCGGGCTTGGTCATCGCCGTCTGCGGAGCGGCCGCATTCTGGCTCGGCCGAGGGCGTCAATAAGTCGTCGGGCCGGATTTCGTGGGGCAAGGGTTCTGCGGGCTCCTTACGCATCGCACATCCCGGCCGCTGGACCTCATTTGCAGTTGACGACGCGGCCGGCGGAACGCTCTTCTACATTTTCTTTAGCGTTGATGAGCCTCGGATCACGATCGTCGGTATCGGCGGCTTCGTCGGCTGGCATTATTTTCGCGACACATTCGCCGAGGGCCGCACGCGGCGACCGGGTCCGGCAATCTCTGACTGGCTCGAGCGGCCAAGCTGCCCTCGAACGACTCGGTGCGAAAGTCGAGCCGCGAGCCGATCGCACAAATCAAACGGCCCGACACCAGCCTCATCGGCCGGAATGGCCGGACGTTCACCATTGGGTGAAGGGTCAAGACGTTTCGCTGTCGGGTGAGCTTGCGAGTTCCGGCAGCCGATCCGTGAGGCCAGAAACCGACATCGAAATCATCGGCCCGCCTCCGGCCGCTTGCTTCTCCGCAAGGTGCGATTCCATCTCCACCTCCAGGATGCCGTTGTCGGTTGAGCGTTTCCAAATCCATTGCTCGGATCGTCAGGCGCCCGAGTTCCGTCCCGGCCGCGGCACCTTGCCATAAAGATGCAAATCGACGCCGGCCACGTGGGCGGCGTTCGGAATGGTGCCGATCAGATTCACCATCCAGCTATGCCCGATCGCGGATCGTTGATCCGAGCGGCCAGCCGAGGATCGCCCGCAGATGATTCTCGAATTGGCTGGTTTCCGCCCCTTCGATCGTCCAATGGCCGGAATTGTGGACGCGCGGCGCCATTCGTTGGCGAGCAACCGACCGCCGATTTCGAAAAACTCAATCGCCAAGATGCCAACGTAATCGAGCGCCGCAACCAACGCCGAACGCACGAATGTCTCGGCTCGATCTTGCAACTCGCCGCTGACATCCGGCGCCGGTGCACGACTGAATGCAGAATGCCGTCACGATGCTGGTTCTGGACGAGCGGATAGACACGCCATCCGGCCGTCGCGGCCGCGCACAGCCAACATCCGACAATTCCCGATCAAATGGGACTAACTGCTCGAGGATAAGTGGGCGGCCGCCAAGGATTTGCCACGCGCGCGTTCACATCATCGAGCGTCGCGGAGCAGCGCTGCCCTTTCCCGTCGTAACCGAAGCGGCGTGTCTTAAGAACCGCCGGCAAGCCGATATCGGCCGCCGCAGCATCGAGGTCGTTCCGCGAATCCACCGGCCGGAACTTCGGGACCGGAATCCGAATCCGGGTGAGAAGAACTGTTTCTCCGTCAAGGCGATCCTGCGCGACCGCCAATGCCGCGGGCGGCGGAAAGACGGGAACCCGATCCGCCAGCCAACGAATCGTGCCGATCGGAACGTTTTCAAACTCGTAGGTGACGACGTCCAGTCCGCGGACGAAATCGGCGAGGGCCGAATAATCGTCGAATTCGCCGAGGACGCGGTCGGCGACCGGATCAGTCGCCGCCTCCGGGGCCGGGTCCAACACGCGGAAATGCAGGCCGAGCGGAAAGCCGGCGAGGCGCAACATCCGCCCGAGCTGCCCGCCGCCGACAATTCCGACGATCATGCCTGCTCCCCAGACCGGGGATCGGGCTGATCCAACACGGCCTGTGTTTGCTTGGCCCGGAATTGCTCCACGGCGGCGCGAAACTCCGGAATACTTTCCGCCGAGGATGGCCGCCGCCAGCAAGGCCGCGTTGATCGCCCCGGCCCGGCCGATGGCCAGCGTGCCCACCGGAATCCCGGCCGGCATTTGTGCAATCGACAGCAGCGAATCCATGCCTCGCAAGCATCGCCGACTCGATCGGAACACCCAAAACCGGCAATGGCGTCTTCGCGGCAGTCATTCCCGGCAAATGAGCTGCCCCGCCGGCGCCGGCGATTATCACCTCCAGCCCGCGGCCCGCGGCCATGGATGCGTATTCGAAGAGCAAATCGGGTGTCCGGTGGGCGGAAATGATACGGACCTCGTGCGGAACTCCAAGGGATTCCAAGGTTTGTGCCGCATGGCGCATCGTCTCCCAGTCGGAACGGGAACCCATGATCACGCCGACCAGGAGGGGCATTGAGGCACCGAAAGCGAACGACGATCATAGGCGACGGAGAAAGTATATCGCGCAGAGACCGGTCCTCGAAGACCGCAATCCGACGGAACATTTGCCCGCAAAAGCGATAAAGTCGTTGCAATCCCACCTTGTCCGGGTATAATCGCCCTCGACTCATTGCCGGGGGACGCCCGACGGACGGGCGGGCCGGCTCGCGTTGACCGGAGGGAGTACGGGTCGATGACAAACACGATGATGATGGATCGGACCGGAATGGGGATGCCGGGCATGGGAATGCCTAGCATGGCACCATCGGCCATGGGCGGCACGACCGCCCCGATGATGCCCAACATGCTCATGGTGCCGCGCTGCACCATGAAAATGGAAAAGTGCAGCGGGGGCATGAAAATCATGTGCTCCTGCGACGATCCGATGGCCTGCAGCATGATGCAGAACCTGTGCATGATGCTGCAGGGCGGCATGTGTTCGCTCTGCTGCATGATGAACGGCATGATGGTTTGCTGCTGCAACCTGACCATGGGCATGTGCAAGTGCGAAATGACCAAGGACGGCTGCGTCATCACCTGCACCGTCCGGCGACGCCGAATGCTGCAAGATGATCCAGGCTTGCTGCGATTGCATGGCCACGATGATGGCCGTGGCTGCACCTGCTGCTGCTGCATGAACAACACGCCGATCTGCTGCGGCTCGACGATGATGGCCAAGGCCGGCAAGTAACGGCGGCCCCCCGATCGATCGACTTTTCACCGACCCCCGGCCCGATTCGGCCGGGGGTTCGCTTTTTGCCGGTTACGGAATCGAGGCAAACGCTGCCGAATTGCCCGGTTGTTGGATAGTTGCTGGGCAGCAGCCTTTCGCTTGGCCTCAGTCAATCTCTTGACAGCCCCCCTGAACCGAGGTCAGCTATAATCTGGGCGGATTCCCGATCCTGTTGCCGCCGGTGCCGCGCGGGAGCTTGGCAAATGAGGCTGAACTCTGACGATTTTGCTGACTGGGCTTCTTCGCGACGCTCGGCGCCGGCCAGGACGCCAAGCCGGCCGGGACGCAACCGGGCCAGGTCTTGCCGGGGCCGTTCGTCGCGCTCGTCGTCACCAACCCCGACGCGCCGAAGCCTCCCGAGGGCACCGTATCCGAAGACCGCAGCAATCTCGGCGACCTCGCTCGCGTCGGCAAGTTCCACGATTTCATCACGCAGTACGGCATCGATCCGACGGTCGCGGTGTTTTCGCGAGAATTGCCCGAAGGCAAGGACCAACCGCTCGGCAAGCTGCTACACGCGCTGGACCAGGCGATCGCCAAGAATCGAAACGCTCGTCTCCATGCGTTTGCCACGTTTCTGACGCTCAAGCTGCCGTTTCTCCAGGACGTCACTGAACCGGTTGAGATCAATCGGATCAAAGCCTTCGCGGAGCAACTGCAACTCAAGTATGTGCCGTTGGCCCTCGACCGCATCGAAAGCGAGCGCACGAAGGCGTACGACCTGCCGGCCGCGCCACGACGGTCGTGCTGGTATACGTCAACCAAACGGTCCAAGCTCGATATGCCTTCACGGCCGACAAACCGCTCGATGACGCGGCAATTCAGACGATTCTCGGCGAAGTCAACAAGATGATCGGCGTCACGAAGTGATCTGGGTCAAAAACGGCCGCAGCGAGGATTCGGGAAACAGGCAAAACGCATAATCCCGCCGGCGGAGGATCGCGTTGGCGGCAACCTCGGCCGATGTTCGCGCGGCCAGTCGCCGCTTCTCGGCTTCGATATCGACCACGCGCGTGCGAATTCGCTCGGTCAGTCGCCGCATTTCCATAAAGCGAGCCCAAGGCGAGTTGATGTGCTGCGGTTGGGCCAACGCCATCTTGGCGTCGACCATGTCCTGCCAATCCTCAGCGTCGGCTGGCAAATGCCGTTGTGGATTCCAATGAATGTCGCGAACGAGCCGCCAGGCGGCTCGTTCGTCGTCCGGCGTGGCCGGATAACCCGCGATCGGCAAATGCAGCGTCCCGGTCAGGACCAGGAATGCCGGTGGCACTATGCCAAAGTGCCGGGCGATAATAGCGTCCGTCAATTCGTCATATTTCCCGCCGCCGATCCCGTGAATGAATAAATCGGCAAGGCACAGCCGGGCAAACAGCGTCGTGGTCAGGGCCCGCGTGCGAACCTTCAACCCCTCCCTTTCGAGACGCCGCCAGCGATTGATTGCCGTCTCGCGCGGCAAATCCGGCCACGGTTCAGCGCCGGCCCGCAATTGCCAACCGCCCGCGACGGGCCGGACAAATAATCGGCTCCGCCGCTGGCCGCCAGTTCGCCAAGCCCAAAACGGCGCCTCGAGCCAATCGCCATCGCGCAACAGATCGGGAACAGGATGGTTGACGCTGCGAATCCGATGACTGCGTCGGTAATCTCGGACACACTCGTTGTAAGTGGCGTGGAACGCGGCTAAGTCCTCGATGATCGCGACGGCGAAATTCGCGAACGACTCAGTCTGGCACAATCGCGAAATTGGCAATTCGAGATTTCGACAATTCCAATCTGCGCTCCCATGTTCGTCGGGCGGCGGCGAGCCGCTCCCCGAGCAGCGGCGTTCGATCGCGCTGGCGGAGAACGTCGTTCCAAAAACGCGACACGATCGGCTCGAAATGCCAGTCCGCCGTTCTTGCGTTAATCGCGGCCGGGAATTCCGCGAACTCGCGCTCGTCATGGACCATCCGCTCTTCGTACGGCACCTCGCCCGAAAAACTGTCGAACGGGACCGTGACGAGATGAACGGACGAGGGTTTGCTTGGCCGGCCCAGGACCGGCATATGGATCGCGCTAGCCTTGGCGGTGTCGTTGTCCACAACCAAATTCAACGGCGTCGCCCCATGTCGCTGGGCTATCGAATTGAGTGCAAAGTTCTTGAGCCAGACGCCGGGGTGAAAGAGATCTGGCTGATGGCCCACCACGAAAAGCAAATCCGATGTGGAAGCGGATGCTGGCTCTCCGGCCTGACCAAGATATTCCCGGGCCGCGTCTGCGATTTCCGCGACCGCCGCTCGGCGCAATTCCGGCAAAGGCAAACGACCGAGCCGCAGATTGGGATTCGCGAATTGCGAGCGATTGCGTTCGACAATAGCGGCCGATGTCCGCCAAGGGCGGATGGACGAGGATGGCCCCGCTTTCGGCCGGCGCCCGCAACCGAGGCAGGCTCACGGGCACGACCCTTCGCACAATTCCGGGCACCAGAACCGCGCCGCCCACTGTCGCTCCGCGTCCGCCAAAACGGTGCGGTAGTAGGCCAGCCGCCGTTCGCCGTCATCGAGGGCGCCGCCGAACGCCCGGCTCAAATCCAGGTACACTCGTGGCACGCCGACCTCTTTGACTCGCAGCCCGAGCCTCGCCGCCTGAACCCATAACTGCAACGGCATTCCATAACCCAATTCCGTGATGTCGAACTTGGCCAGGGCGGCAGTCCGGTAGGCTTTGAAGCCGCAAAACGCGTCGGTGATATTGAATCCATAGCGCTAGTTGATCTCGGCGGTGATCTGCCGATTGATCCGAAGCCGTTCCTCGGGCACCGGCGTATTCTGCCGGAAATCGCGATAATAGCGAGAACCGGACACAATGTCGGCGTCGTGAATCGCTTCGAGCAGCACCGGGATGCGACTTGGCTCGTGTTGCCCGTCACAGTCCATCGTCACCAAAACGTCGTATTGATGATCGACGGCAAAATGGAACGCCGAGACCAGTGCTGCCCCGTAGCCGCGATTTTTGGGGTGCGTGATGAGCCGCAAACCCGGTTCCTTGGACAACAACTCGCCGGTGGCGTCCGTCGAGCCGTCGTTAACGACAAGAATCTCCGGGCTGGTCCGCCGGACTTCGCGCAGGACCGCCTTGAGATGGGCCGCTTCGTTGTAAACGGGAATCGCGGTGAGCCAACGCATGTCTTGATCTCGCGGGAGCCGGATGGCCGATCGAGCTTATCCGCCGGACGGTCAAATGATTCTAGTGCCCGAACCGGCGGAATCCAAGCAAGGACATCGCTAGTTGAGGATTGGATGCGCTTAATATCGACCAGATTCAGGGGACTTGTCGGGTTTGCATGTTCGTCGACCGCACGAAGACCGAAATCCAGCGGCGAGGTAGCAAAATCCGCGCCAAGCCGGGCGGTTCAATGGTCCGTCTGCCTTTGCTCCCTGCTCCTCTGCTCCTATCCTAAATTCATGTTGTTGTTGAGTTGCAACGGCCTATCTCGAGGGTTCGACGCCGGACCGCTTTTCGAGGACCTCGGCTTCGAGCTGTTTCCACGGCGAGCGGGTCGGTTTGCGTCGCGCCGAACGGCGCCGGCAAAACCACCCTCATGCGAATTCTCGCCGGGCTGGACCAACCCGACACCGGCGAGGTCCGGCTGCACGCCGGGGCCCGGGCCGGTTTGCTTCGCCAGACCGACGAGTTTCCTCCCGGGCCAAACGCTTTTTGACGAAGCCAAGTCGGCACTCAACGATCTGCTGGCCGCCCAGGAGGACCTCGTCCACACGGCCGAGCGATTGGCCGCATCGACCGACGAAAGCGAACGCAAGGCTCTGGCGGCCCGATTCGATCGCCTGACCGAGCTCCTTCACAACGAAGATGCTTACACCATCGACCACAAGGTCGAGCAAGTGTTGCAAGGAATCGGATTCCAGGCCGCCGACTTCGATCGGGCCGTCGCCAGTTTCAGCGGCGGCCAGCAGCGCCGGCTCTTGTTAGCCAAGCTCCTGCTCTCCGCTCCCGACGTGATGCTGCTCGACGAGCCGAGCAACCATTTGGATATCGATGCGACGCGCTGGCTGGAAAGCTACCTCGTCAAGCAGCCCCAGGCGATGCTCATCGTCTCCCACGACCGCTATTTCCTGAATCGCGTCGTCACCAAGGTATTCGAGTTGCATCGGCAAGACATTCGCTCTTTTCCCGGCAATTATCGAGCATATGTCCGGCAGCGCAACCGGAACGCTACGAGCAGGAAGTTGAAGGCGTGGGAAGCGCAGAAGGAGTACATCGAGAAGCAGGAGGAATACATTCGCCGCGTGCATTACGGGCAGCTGGCCAAACAGGCCCAGTCACGGCAAAAGGCCCTCGATCGGCTCGAACGGGTCGAGCGGCCGACGCATGATCGAGGCGCCGCGGATGCACTTCGGCCAGGTCCGCCGGGCCGGCGACGTAGTGATCGATGCGGACCGCGTGAGCAAGGCCTACGGATCGCCGCTGTTCACGGACTTGAGCTTCGCGCTGCACACGCGGCAAACGGCTTGGAATCATGGGTCCGAACGGCAGCGGCAAGACCACCCTGCTCCGTATCATTCTCGGCGACGAAGAGCCGGATTCGGGCACGCTTCATCGCGGCCACCTGACCGGATTTCGGCTATTTCGACCAGCACTGTAGCATTCTGCCGGAGGACGAGACCGTTTTGCGGCCATTTGGCCGAAGCCACGATCCCGAGCAAACCGAGCAGCGGATGCGCGATCTGCTGGGCCGATTCGGATTGGCGGGCGACCAGGTCAACCAGCGGGTCGGCGAACTGTCCGGCGGCGAACAGAGCCGGGCGGCGTTGGCCAAGCTGGTCGCCGGCGGCGCCAACGTCCTGGTGCTGGACGAGCCGACCAACCATCTCGACATCTGGGCGTGCGATGCGCTCGAAGTCGGCTGCTCAAGGAGTTCGACGGCTCGGCCGTGGTCGTGAGCCACGACCGCTACTTCCTGAACCAAGTGGTCGATCTGTTGGTCGTCTTCGAGGGACGGGGCAAAGCGAGGTCGTCCACGGCAATTACGAGACCTACGAACGATTGCGGGCCGAACAACTCCGGCTGCGCATCCCGAGTCCGCGAAGAAAGTCGCTCCGATTCCTGCGACCGTCGCGGAATCAAATCGTGCCGCATCGGCGAAACCCGCCAAACGGAAGCGAAAGTTCCCATATCGGAAGTTGGAGGAGCTCGAGGCCGACATCACCGGCTGCGGAGGCCGAAGTCGCGCGGCTGGAATTGGCCCTCGCCGACGGCGAGTTATACCGAGATCACGCCAAGTTCCGCGAAACCATGTCGGCATTCGAGGACGCCAAGTCCAAACTGCCTCACCTCTATGAACACTGGGAAGAAGCTGCCGAATTGAATTGAACCTGACCAGATCGGAGGTCTTTCGCCTCGATCTCCAGACCAGCGCCCGCTGGCCGACGGTTGCACTGAACATACCGCGCGGTACACGAATTGCTCTCAATCTTCGTACTATGGCTGGGGCGGTCGGCGAGTGACTGGCCGCCTGGTGGTTTTCCCCCACGGACGGCGAGGTGGGCCATGGTCCACGTCAAAAAGATCCTCTATCCGACGGACTTTTCCTCCTACTCGAACCAGGCGTATCTCCACGCGGTCGCCCTGGCCGAGGTCAACAAGGCCAGCCTGACGGTCTTGTACGTTTATCCGGGCGTCCTCGAGGCGGCCGAAGCCGAACGGGACGAGGAGCAGGACCGCCGCTACTGGCGGAGCCAACTCGAGCAAATCCGGCCCGCAAACCCGGCCATTCCGGTCAGCCATGTATTTTTGGAGGGGGACCCGGCGACCGAAATCGCCCGATATGCCGCCGATGCGAACATGAATTTGATCGTCATGGGAACCCACGGCCGGACCGGCTTGGAGCGAATGCTGTTGGGCAGCGTCGCCGAGCAGACGTTGCGGGGCGCCCCGTGCTCCGTGTTAGTGGTGAAGCTGCCGCGCGGCATGCCGATGGCCGCAAAGCCGCACGTCGAAATGGCGGTGCCCGTACATTGAGCGTCCGCGGCGAGGTCAGCGTCCCGACGGTGATCTGGCGGCGGGGTTCGTGGGCAAACTGGGATCAATGCGCGACAAGGCCTTGCTCGCCGCCTCGCGAACTCGGATGTCGCGGTCGTGCTGCGCCGCCTGAAGCGCGGGGATGGCGTCTTTGGCGTGTTCGCCAAACGAGCCAAGTCCCAGGGCGGCGCTGATTCGGACGTCGTCGTGTTTGTCCTTGAGGGCGTCAATCAACGCGGGAATGACCTGTCTCGCTTCTCCCTTTCGATGTGGCAAGAGACGAACCGCTACGATCCGATCCTTGTCCTGTGGCGATTTCAGATCGGCGAGCAACGCAGCGGTCGATTTCTCTTGGCTGCAGCCGCCGCACGCCAGCAAACAAAACAGCATGGCAAGTCTTTTGCGCCACCGCATTGCCGAATTCCTCCGATGGTGGCATCACCAGGGGGCCAGCACTTCTCCACCGGCAATCGTGCATAGCCATTGATAAGTCTTGGGATCGATGCCGCTGGTGAGGAAATGCACCGAGCCGTCGCCGAATAGGAAATTCACCGCCTCCCGGATGCATGCTATAAAACGTGTCGGGGTCCCAGAAAGGGTTGTCGGCATTGGGCGTATGCGTCACGTTGCCGTGGCCGAGGACCAAAGCCTCGTCGAAGTCCGCATTGTCGTAGGCGGTGCCGTTGCCTGTGTCGGGGGCGGCGGAGGGCGGGGTATAGGGGGGTGTCCAGGGTTGCGTTGCCATCCAGGCCGGACATCTTCCTCCCGTGACGGCACCGGTCCAGGTGCCGGGCGAATGAGTACTGCAACGTTCGCCGACGATGATGGTGTTGCTCATCCCGTCCGTGATGTTCGCGAACGTATTCTTGCTGTTGCGATAGAACAGGCCGTCTCCCGCCAGGCCAGTTTGAGTTCCCGCTCCGTCTCCGTCCTCGGCCGATCCGCCGTCGCTGCTCGGTTGATAGTTTCCGCCGGCGTTTCCAAAGCATTCCACCCAGCCATTGCAGCCGAGATAATTGCCGTGGGCCACCGTGGCAATGGGGTTCGTGAAATTGCTGTCGTAAATTGGAACGTTGTCGGGATAGGGGTCCGACGGACAGAGGTAAATGCTCAACGATGTTTGGGATATCTGCGCGTTGACTCCGGACCCCACCGGTTGGCTGAAATTGATCTGGCTATAAACGGCACTCTGTTCCATGTAGGGGAGTATGAAGGACGCCCAGCCCCAGCCCGGCCCGACGTCATTGTCCGGAGTGCTGGTCGGGTCCGCATTGCCGTCGACATAGCCTGGGGGAAACTGGCCTTTCGCGTCGTGATATAAATGCAGGGCCAGCCCGATCTGCTTGAGGTTATTGGTGCATTTGCTCCGCGCGGCCGCTTCGCGAACCTTCTGCACGGCCGGCAGCAACAGGCCGATCAGGACGGCGATAATGGCGATGACGACCAGCAACTCGATCAATGTGAATGCGCGGCGGATCCGCATGATGTCGCCCCCGTCAGGTTGTACGAATACCCGTTAAGGTAATACCAAGTTATATTATCGGCCGATAGTGTCAATACAATTCTGCTCGGATTTTTCGGCTTCCCGCGCCGGCTCGCGTAACCCTCCCATAATGACGGTGTACACAGTCGGGGAGGCGGAATGGGGTATGCCAGCCTGCGGGCATGTGTCGCTGATCTCGAGCGGACGCGGCAGCTGGTCCGCATCAGCGTCGAGATCGATCCGCGTTTGGAAGCAGCGGCGATCCACCGAAGGGTTTACGCCGCCGGCGGCCCGGCAGTTCTGTTTGAGCGCGTCAAGGGTTGCGCGTTTCCGATGGTCAGCAACCTGTTCGGCACTCTCGACCGAACGCGATTTCTGTTCCGCGACACGCTCGCCGCCGTTGGCCGCCTCATCGAGCTGAAGACTGATCCTAGCAACTTTTTCCGCCGGCCCTGGCGATACGCCGGAGTGCCGCGGAGTCGCTTGGCACGCCCGGCCCAAGCGTGTTCGCGGCCCCCGGTCACGGAATGCGAAACGACCGTGGGTCAGCTGCCCCAATTGGTGTGCTGGCCACGCGACGGCGGCGCCTTCATCACTTTGCCACAGGTGTACACCGAGGACGTTTCCCGGCCCGGTTGGCGGTCTTCCAACCTCGGCATGTACCGCGTGCAGCTGTCAGGAAATCAGTATGAACCGAATCGACAAATTGGACTGCACTATCAGATTCACCGCGGCATCGGCGTTCATCACGCCCGAGCAATTGAGCGGGCCGTGCCGTTCCGAGTCAACGTGATGGTCGGCGGGCCGCCGGCGCTGACGCTCGCCGCCGTCATGCCGCTGCCGGAAGGCGTCCCGGAGGTGGCATTCGCCGGCGCACTGGGCGGCCGGCGAGTCCGGTTGGCCGATTCCAGTACCGGCGAGCGTCGTCCCCCAATGCTGGCCGACGCCGACTTCGCCATCATCGGCACGGTCGATCCGGATCGATTACTTCCGGAAGGCCCGTTCGGCGACCATCTGGGCTATTACAGCCTCGCACACCCATTTCCGGTATTGAACATCGAGCGCGTTTACCACCGACGCGACGCAATTTGGCCATTCACCGTCGTGGGTCGGCCGCCGCAGGAAGACACGGCTTCGGCGCGTTCATCCACGAATTGACCGGGCCGCTGATTCCAGCGGTGATCCCCGGCGTCCATGCGGTTCACGCCGTGGATGCGGCCGGCGTCCATCCGCTCCTTTTGGCGATCGGCAGCGAACGATACACGCCGTTTGCCGAACGGCATCGCCCGCAAGAACTGCTAACCGCCGCCCACGCCATCCTCGGGCAGGGGCAGCTGTCGCTGGCGAAATACCTGCTAATCGTTGCTCGGGAAGACGCCCCGATTTGGATATCAACAACGTTGCGGCATTTTTTCGGCATCTGCTCGAGCGGATCGATTGGCGAACCGATTTGCATTTTGAAACGAACACGACGATCGACACGCTCGATTATTCGGGTTCGGCGTTGAACGAAGGCTCCAAGGTCGTCTTGGCGGCCGCGGGCCCCAAACGGCGGGAACTCGGAAAGGACGTTCCCACCGGGTTGCGATTGCCGGACGGCTTCGCCGACCCGCGTGTGTGTTTGCCGGGCATTCTCGCGGTGCGCGGGCCGACGAGTCAGACCGAGGCGGATGCCGCAATGTTTCGGTTTTGTGAATCGCGAGCGCCGGCCGATTCGCTGGCCGGATTCCCGTTGATCGTCATTGTCGACGACAGCGAGTTTACCGCTCGAACGCTGAACAACTGCCTGTGGGTGACGTTCACCCGTTCCAATCCGGCGGCGGACATCTATGGCATTGGAGCGTTCACGCAGCAAAAACACTGGGGCTGCACCGGACCGCTGGTCATCAATGCGCGGATCAAGCCGCATCACGCGCCGCCACTGGAGGAAGATCCTGAAGTAACGCGCCGGATCGAGGGCCTCGCGGCGCGGGGTGGACCTTTGCACGGGCTTTTCTGACAGCAATCCTGGCCACCGCTACCAATCGATCGTGCGGCCGACCCCTTGCTCCTTCGCAGCCGTATACACACGGGCCGCGGTCACCACGTCCTCAATCGCCAGCCCGACCGATTTGAAAAGCGTGATATCCGCGGGGTCGCCGCGACCGTGCGCTTTCCGACGAGCACGGCCCCGAGCTCGACCACATCCGCCCATCGCAGAATTCCCGCTTCAACCGCCGGCGCCAAATCCCCGGCCTCGATCTTGCATTGTTCCTTGCTATCCACAATTACACGGGTCGCTCGGCGGACCGCCTCGACATCGACCTCAGCCTTGCTCAAGAAATTCGAGCCCACGACATTGAGATGGGTGCCCGGTTCAATCCACTCGCCCCGCAACACGGACTCGGTCGAGTTTGTCGCCGTGACGATGATTTCCTGGCCGCGGGCCGCCACTTCGGGACGGTCGACCGGCACGACCTCCATGTTGCACACTCCGCTCATTTCGTCCGCGAATTGTCGCCGGCGATCTGCCGAGCGACTGTAGACGGTGACTCGCTTGATCGCGCGGACACCGCAGATCGCCTGCAATTGCGTCCGTGCTTGTTTCCCCGCACCATAAACGCCGACCAATGCCGCTTGTGGCTTGGCCAAATACTTCGTGGCCACGCCGCTCGCCGCCCCGGTCCGAATTTGGCCTAAATAATCGGCGCGGATCAATGCCGCCAATTCGCCGGTCCGACCGTCGAACAGCCCAACGTGAAATCGGGCCCCGTTTTTCGACGTGGAATAAACCTTGTAGCCGAGAAATCCAACTCCCTTGGCCGCGGCCGACATGACATGAAGCATCACGTGGTCGGTCCGGCACCGACTTCGCGGCACATTCTCGGCTTCGTCGAGGGCCAGCTTCCGCAAACCAGCCTCAACCGCGTCGAGCGCAACCTCCATGGTCAGAAGTCGGCGAACGTCATCTTCGGTGAGCAACAAGACGGCCACGGTCGCACTCCATTTCTACAGTCGACCGGACAACCACGTCTCCAATCGGTCCAAGCCGCCGGCAATCTGCTCACGGTTCGTGGCGTATGACATGCGGGCAAACCCTTCGCAACCGAATGCGGCCCCGGGCACCAGATTGACGTGGGCGGATTCCAGGCACGCCGTACAGAATTCGACGGAGTTGCGAACCGTTTTTCCACCAATCGGTTTGCCGAAATAATTGGACACATCAAAGAAGGCGTAAAAAGCCCCATCGGGAACATTGAGCCGCAATCCGGGAATGGACCGCAACCGCGAAAACACCAATTCTCGCCGCGCCGCATATTCCCGCAACATCCCAGCCACACAATCCTGCGGCCCATCCACGCCGCAATCGTGGCATACTGACTGACGCTCGAAGGGCAGCTGGTTTCTTGGCTCTGAATATCGGCCATGGCCTTGGCCGTGGCGATTGGAGCGACCGCCCAGCCCATCCGCCACCCGGTCATCGCGTAGCTCTTGCTGGCGCCGCTGATGGTGATAGTCCGGCCGGCTAAATCGGCCCGCAACGTCGCAATGCAGGTCGGCTTGGCATCGCCGTAACAGAGTTGCTCGTAGATTTCATCGCTGAAGATTCCGGCCGGCGTTTCCAGAATCACATCAACCAGTTGCTCCAATTCCCGTCGCGTGTACACGGTCCCGGTCGGATTGCATGGCGAATTGAGCATCACCAATTTCGTCCGCCGCGTGAGGGCCGCTCGGAGTTGCTCGGGCGACAACTTGAAGCCGGACTCGAATGTTGCATGGACCAACACCGGCGTCGCCCCGGCCATGCTGACCAAATCGCTGTAGCTGACCCAATACGGCGTCGGAATCACGACTTCGTCACCGACGCCGCAGGTGGTGACCAGGGCATTATGCAGCGAATGCTTGGCCCCGTTGGACACGACGACCTGGTCCGGACTGACTTTGAAGCCATGAAACCGGTCATACCAGCGGGCAATGGCTTGCCGCAATTCGGGAACGCCGGCCACCGGCGTGTAATGCGTGTGCCCTGCCCGCATGGCGTCGGCTGCATGCTTTGCAGACATGTTCCGGCGTCGGTTGATCCGGTTCACCCAGGCTGAAATCGAAAACTTTGACGCCGGCAGCCCGAGTTGTCGGGCCTTCGCGCCCGCCGCCAGCGTCGGCCGACGGTTGGACGCTCGATGCCAATTTGGAAAGTGATAACATCGCGATTCCCACATCTCCTCTGTTGCGTCAATCGTTCGGATGGCTATCATACCGGCCGGTCGTCGGCCTTCGAGTGGCTTTCCGGCGAAGGAGCGCCCATGCGAGTGGCCCACTTCATACAGCGATATCCGCCGGCCCTCGGGGGTTCGGAGTCGTACTTCCGCCGGCTCGTCATTATTTCGTCGGTCACGGCGACGACGTGACGGTCTGGACCACGAATGCATTGGATCTGGAGTCGTTTTGGTCCGCGACCGGCCGTTGCTTGCCCGTCGGCGTCGAGGATGACAACGGCGTTCGCATCCATCGCTATCCGCTGACCGGTCGGGTGGCGCGGCCGGCGCTGGCTGCTCAAACCACTCTCGCTGGTGCCGCAGCGTTTGTGGCAATGCCTGACCTTGCCGTGCAATCCCGTTTCGCTGGCCATGTGGCGTGCCGCCGGCCGACCGCACGAACAATACGATCTGGTCCACGCCACTGCGTTTCCTTACGCCTGGCCAATCGTCTGCGGTCTTCGCCTCGCTCGGCGATTGGACGTGCCTTTTTTCGTCACGCCGCTCCTTCACCTGGGCGATCCGAGCAATCCCGACGATCGCACACGCCGGCAATACACGTCCCCACCGCTTCGCTGGCTGCTTCGCTCGGCGGACCGCGTCTTCGTTCAAACGGCCGGCGAACAGGAAGCGGTTTGCGATTTGGGTGTCCCGCCGGAGCGAATTGTTCGGCAGGGCCTGGGCGTCGATGTCGACAGCTGTAATGGCGGCGACCAGCGACGTGCGCGGACAAATTGGCGAATTGCCGAAAACGCCGTCGTCATTGGCCATTTGGCGAACAATAGCATCGAAAAGGGCACCGTCGATCTGTTGCCACGGCCGAGCGTCTTCTGGCAGCGCCTCGCCATTTTCGATGTGGTCCTGGCCGGCCCGGAGATGCCGAATTTCCGGCAGTTCATTTCCAATTATGCGTTCGCCGACCGCGTGCATCGCCTCGGCGTTTTTGTCGGAGGCCGAGAAACGAGACTTCTTTGCCGGCATTGACGTGTTCGCGTTGCCGAGCCGATCCGATTCTTTCGGGCTCGTCTTGCTGGAGGCGTGGGCGAATGGATTGCCGAACGTGGTCTATCGCGCCGGTGGCCCCGCCGAATTGGTGCGGCATAATTGCGATGGCTTGCAAATTCGATGCGGCGACATTGATGAATTGGCGCGACAATTGGAACGTGTGATCGCTGATACAGAGTTACGCACGCGGTTCGGCAATGCGGGACAAGCTCGTATCGGCCGCGAATTTCGCTGGGATGACAAACTCGATTTGGTTTCACAAGGTTAGCCGCGACGCGAAGGCTTTGCGAAGCGGAGGGCCGCGGGGACATGACCCCGCGCTCCGCTCCGCCGACTCCTTGCGTCGCGGCTAAACATTCCTTTTACTTCTTTTCCGCCTTGAGCAGCACGATTGCGGTGCCGCCGTCGGCCGAACGCAGGTGCAGCAGGACGCCCTTCGTGGCATTGCCCTTCTCAATCGCTTTCTTGGCGGCCTCGGCCGAATTCACGTCCTTATGATCGACCTTGGTGATGACCACCCCCCGGCTGACCCCGGCCTCGGCAGCGGCACTATCCGGCTCGACGCCGACCACCAGTTCCCGGCTTTGACGTCGAATGCATCGCCGCGATCGGCGGGCAGGTCGGACAATTCCAGACCATATTTCTCGACGCTGACGGTATCACCTTGAACGCGGGAGCCCCGAGTTGGGACCGTCCGCTCGCCGTAGCCCTTCGGCTGCTCTTCGAGCGTCAGGGTCAACTTTTGCGAATGCCCATCGCGCAAGATTTCGACATCGGCGGACTTGCCAATTGGCAAGCTCCCGACCGTTCGCAGCAACGCACGATTGTCGTCAATCTCGTGGCCATTGATCCCCGTGATGACGTCGTCCGCCTTAATGCCAGCTTTGGCGGCGGCGAGTTCCGGCACCACGCGGGCCACGATCACGCCGTGACCGTCTTTCATTCCGAGCTGGGCCGCGACCTCATCGGAAACCTGCTGGGACATTTCGATTCCCAGGTACGGCCGCTTGACTACGCCATTGCTTTCCAATTGCTGCATGACGTTGCGGGCCGTGTTACCGCGACGGCCATGCCCACGCCTTCGAAGCCACCCGATCGGCTCTTGATGGCGGAATTGACGCCCACGACTTCGCCGGCCAGATTGACAAGCGGGCGCCCTGAATTGCCGGGATTAATGGCCGCATCAGTCTGGATGTAGTCGTCGTATGGATTCATGTGGAGGTTCTCACCCTTGCGGCTAACGATGCCTTGCGTGACCGATCCGACCAGGCCGGTAATGGGCTGCCCTAACCGCCAATACGCGGTCGCCGATCTCGGCTTGGCCGCTATCCGCGAAACGCAGGAATGGCAGCTTGCCGCTGGCCTTGATTCGCACGATGGCCAAATCCGATTTGGGATCGCGCTTGATGTCGCTGGTCGTGAACTTTCGGTTATCGGTCATCGTCACGACGACTTCATCGGCGCCGTCCACAACGTGGTTATTGGTCAATACGACACCGGAAGGATCGACGATGAAACCCGAACCGAACGCATGGGCCTGCTGATGCGGCATCTCGTCCATGTCTGGGGACTGGAAGAACTTCCTGAACTCCTCGGGAATCTGTTGGGGATTGAGTTGCGGCCGGCGGCGTGCCGTCGAGCCATCGGATTTGGTCGCCTTTTCCTTGACTTCGATGCTGACCACGGCCGGCAGCACTTCTTTCACGACGTTGCGATAGGATGTCATCTCGGCGGGAATGGCAGTGTGCGCGGTCGTCGCGTCGCCGTGGGCACTGGGCAGGCCGGCATAGCGGCCGACTACCAGGCCAACGCCCAGGCCGGCAACGAGGAGCGGCCAGCGGAACGAACGTGTCATCTTGAAATCTCCTCCACTGGACAGATCGAAAGGGGTAAATGGTCGCCCGCGATGCACGCCGACCCCGGTTCGCACCGGCTTGGAATTCATCCACTAGAAATAATACGCCGCGTCGACGGCAAAAGATCAGCGATATTCCGCCAAAGAACCGGAATTGCTCCGGCCAAATGCGATGACAAGCCGGCGATCGCACGCCGTGGAAGCGGCAGGTGGCTGTAATATCCGTCTGGTTCACTGAAACTCCGGCGGCCCGCAGAATTGACACATCGCCGACAATTTGTTATCAAGCCGAGTAAGAACTCGCTCGTGGAATTGAATAACGCTTATGCCTCAGGAACTCATTTCCTCCGAAGCGGAAGTGCTGGCGGAGTGCCAGGCTGCCATTGGATATCAATTCCGCCAACCGGAATTGTTGTGCTCTGCGCTTGACGCATACCTCCGGCGCGAATACCCGGCTCGCATCGAACGAACGAATGGAATTCCTCGGCGATTCGGTCCTCGCGTCTCGTTTGTTGCGAACAACTCTACGTTCGCTTCCCCGAATACCAGGAAGGGGAAATGACGAAGGTGAAGTCCGCAGTCGTCAGCCGACGCATCTGCGCAAAATCAGCAAAAAGCTGCGCCTCGGCGACTTCCTCTTCCTCGGCAAGGGAATGAACGGACATTACGAGGTTCCCGAAAACCTGTTGGCCGACGTTTTCGAATCTCTGGTCGCGGCCATCTATCTCGACGGCGGCCTGGAGCCGGCCAAGGAGTTCATCCTCAAAGACCTGGACGCGGAAATAGAGCACGCCGCCGACGGCGGTCATGGCAATTACAAATCGGTGCTCCAGCAGGTGGCCCAACGGCAATTTGGCGACACGCCCAAATACTGCGTCCTCGACGAGCAAGGCCCCGATCACAACAAGTGCTTCAAAATCTCCGCCGAAATCGCCCGCCACCGCTATCGACCGGCCTGGGGAGCGAACAAAAAGGATGCCGAGCAGCGGGCCGCGATGAATGCGCTCGCCGACATCCAGGGCGAACCGATCCCATACCCGTCCGACTATTGACCCATGTCCATGCCGTCGTATCCGGTCCTGTGCTATACGCACGGCTGCGGCCAGCCGGCGGCGTACAAGATTGCCGCCCGTTGGAGCGACGGCGTCACCCGCGAATTGAAAACGTATGGCCTGGCCTGCGAGAAGTGTTTGCCGGCTTGGTTCCGATGCGCCCACGAACGCCACGCCGCCTGCCGTCGAGCCGCGGGCGAATCGCTGGACTTGCCGGGAATCTATCGGATGCTGCCCGGCCATCGCGATCAGCAGCTCGAACGATTACCGGGAATGGAAAAAGAATTGAGCCGCTAAGCCGCGAGCGGCTCAATGCTCGGCCTCTTCCGCCGATTCCGCCGGCGGCTGCGGCCCCATGACTCTGTGAACCGTCTCCAGCAAACGCTCAATGGCGAACGGCTTGCGGATGTAGTCGACGACGCCGAGGTATTCGGCGTAGGCCTTGTGCCGGCTGCCCTCGTTGGCGGTAATCATGATGATCGGCGGCGCGTCGGTCTTGCCTTTGAAATGCTCCAGCACCGGATAGCCGCCCATGCGCGGCATCATCATGTCGAGGATGACCAGGTCGGGCCGTTGGTTGTAGATCGCTGGCCTTGCCTTCCTGGCCGTTGCTGGCCTGGATGACGCGAAAGCCCTGCCGTTCCAGGACCATGCGCAAGCCGTCCACTCAGATCGTAGTCATCGTCCACAATCAATACGGTCTTGGATGCCATGTCCGGCCCCTTTCCTGGCGGCGGGCAGGTCCGCCGGTCTCATTATCGCCGATGGGCCGCGTGCTGGCCAACCCGTTTCGCTGAGCGGTGCGCCGTTTGCCCGATGAAACAGCGGTTGGCATTCTTTAGAATTGACTCCCGAAGGCAATCGGGCTCATCGACTGGAGAACACATCATGGCCGGAATGCTGCAAGGTGTTGCCGCCCACACGTTCGCGCCGCTCTTGCTGCGCGGCCCTGGCGTCCGTGTTCATCTACCACGGCCTCGACAAGGTGCGGCCCGAGGCCGGATACGGCTGGCGTTGGGCCGACGAAATGCCCGGGCACGCCGCCGGTGCTGATCAGCGCCTCGGCCGTTGCAGTTGGTCGTCGCCTGGGGTGAGTTGTTGGGCGGGGTCGCCGTGGCGCTGGGTTTGCTGACTCGATTCGCCGCGTTGGGCCTGCTCATCATTATGTGCGGGGCGATTTTCACTTACACCGGTCACAATGGATTCAGTGCTAATGGCCAAGGATATGAGTATAATTTCGTGCTGATTCTGGTTTGGCGCCGCACTGCTCCTCTCCGGAGGCGGAACGTTTTCCTTGGACCGGGTCATCCGAGTGGAATCACGCCGACCGCGCAATTCTAGGACGGATTCATGACGGCACGGTTCACGGCCCTGGCGAGCGGTTCGGCCGGCAATGCCTGTCTGATCGAAGACAACGGCTTCGGCGTCCTGGTCGATTTTGGCTTGGGACCGCGGACGCTGGCCGGCCGCATGGCAGCTCGCGGCCTTTCCTGGCGAAACGTCGATTTCGTCCTGCTGACGCACACCCACACCGATCATTGGCGGGAAACCACGCTCGTTCATTTGTCCCGGCTTGGCATTCGCCTCGGCTGTCATGCGGGTCATGCCGAATCGCTCGCCGACCAAAGCATTGGGTTCAATGCGCTTTACGCCGCGGGACTCGTGGTTTGCTACACGGCCGAATGCGCGATCGAGCTGAGTCCCGGCTTGACCAGCCTGCCATTGCCAATCGAGCACGACGCGGGTGAGACATTCGGCTTCCGGTTCGAGGGCGGTCGCGGCCTGTTTGGGCCGAGCTGGGCGCTGGGTTACGCTGCCGACCTGGGCTGCTGGGACAACGAATTGGCCAGATCGCTTGCGGACGTGGACTTGTTGGCGCTGGAATTCAATCACGACGAGCATCTTCAGCGGACCAGCGGTCGGCCGCGATACTTGATCGAGCGCGTGCTCGGCGACCGAGGCCACCTTTCGAATCGGCAAGCGGGCGGCTTGTTGGCCAAAGTCGTCGGCGAGTCGACGCACACGACTCCGCGGCACGTTGTACCGCTGCACCTGAGCCGGGAATGCAACCGGCCCAACTTGGCTCTGGGCGCCGCCAATGAAGCGCTTGTCGAGGTTGGCCGGACAGCCAATGTCGTAGTTGCCCCGCAACATGAACCGGGCCCAACGCTGATGATTGAAGGTTCGCCGGCCGTCCGCAGTCGTCGTCGACCGCCGGCTGCGTAATGATTATTTCGCCGCGCTCCCGACTCGCCGGAGGCCCGCAACTGGATACTCGACGCCGCCGCGAGTGGCATATCCACGGCTCATATCCGCCGCGAATTCCAGGCTAACTCGCAATTCGCGGTCATGAATGCACAACGTCGGCTCCGCGGCCGTACCGCCGGGAATCAAAAGCCGCCATTCATCCACGGGCGGAACGGCCGCGCCTAACTGATCCTCCTTAAGCGACCGTAGATATTGGCCGTGGAAATCGCGGAGCGTTCCGACGGTGGTCCGCAAGAACTGCCAATCGTCGGCGACGCGCAGAGCATCGTGAAGCGATACGACGCCAGGTCGTGGCGGCGGCCCGGCGTTCCGCAGCTGCAGCCCATCGATTTTCAATTCGGCGAGCCGTCGCCGCCAACGCTCGATCGCGCCGGGCTCTGGCGGCCAGTCCGGCCTCCGAGCCAGAATTGCCAACCGTTGTTCCGCAAGCGTCCGGCTGAACAGGACGTGAGAGACGAGCAAAGTCTGGTCCGGCTCACCGGCTGCCTTGGCATAACCGAGCGGTCGATCGAGAAAAAGGGCGGTGCCAAGTTCCTGCAATTCCTCGTCGTCATCCAAATCGTTCCAGCAAGACTTTGCCAAAGCCGAATCCGGGCGATGCTGGCATTCGAATAGTCGTCGTTGCCGTGTCACGGGCGAGTAGATTTGATCGTCGGAAACGCGGTAGAACGGCTCCGGCATCACACGCTGATTCTCACCCGGCGATGTCGGCAAATCTGGCACCGGATGTCCCGCGTATTCGAGTTGGAGCAATAACGCATGACGTATTGCGCGGCGGCGTAATCGCGAGTTCCGACTAGCGCCCGCAAACAGCGCCGGTTGCTCCACGGCCAATGGCAACAACTCACCCAGCACTTCATCCAGCAAAAGGGCGTCTGGATAATTCGCCCCGCGATGGTGAAACGCCACCAAATCATACGCGGCAAGATGGCGGGCCAGCTGGCGAATCAAATGGCTGAGAAAATCCGCTCGATCGCCCTGGCTTATCGCACCGAGCTTTACCAAAACTCGGACAAGTGCGAGTGACTTCGCCGTGAAATCGGTAAATGGCGACAGTGAAACCGCGTTGAACATGCCCCGGAGCAGAGGCAGGATTTCTCCCGCCCGCGCCGAACATTGACCGGCCAACGAATCGATATCGTCAGCACTGGCGGCTCGCAAAGACAATTCGAGAAGCTTAATTCTCTCGAGCGGTGCCAATGTCGTGTCGTCGAGACACCGAATGAGTTCCGACCAATGGGTGATCGGATCGGTTTCATGCCCCTTCGGCCGAAAGCAATAACCGATCTGCCCGAGCGCGAATAGCGGCAACGGCGATTCGATCGAAATCAACGGCAGCCGGCTTGCGCCGACGACCGCTTGGAAAAGCAAGCACGCCAGTTCATCGCGAAGCGACCCGGCATCGTCGAGCCGATCGAGGACGACCGTGCCAACCAATTCGCGCTGCCATCGTTGCGCCTCGCGAGTGAGGATGGTGTTCGCGCCGTCGGTGTACGTCTCGTGGACATGGCACAACACCGCCCGGGTCACATACAGTCGGCCATTGGCCGCGTCCAATCGAATGGCCAGAATCGGTTCGGTCGACCGTTCGCCGTGTTCGTCGATAAGGTGCAGACCCCAGGTCTCGAATCGCTGCCGCCGCCGGGTTTGCGTTCCGTCCAGCAGCTTTCCGTGAAACAACTCCCAAAATGTCTCCTCGTCGGCCCGGTGTGCCATTTGCACTCGCAGTGGCGAGGCGACGTAGAGATTACTCGGTTGGATTACTTCGGCGCATATCTGCCGCACGATCGAGTCGCCAGTAAGTCCCGAATCGCTACTGACTAAATTGCGCGAAAAAAAGCCATCCGCGGCCTCGGTTTGGGTATCAGAACATCTCCATTTTACCGCTCCGCGATAATCTGGGTAATCTTTGCCGGCCGTAGGGGCAGCATCGGCCGTCAACATCGTTCAGACCGGCACAATCGCCCCATCCCGCAGATTGAGCAGACGATGAATAAACGGAATCGGCGGCGGACAAAATCGGCAGTCTCAGGAGGACGGGGTCATGCGAAGAGTTCGTTGCATCGCACTGGCGGCCGCCACGATGTGGGTGGGATTTCACTCGGCCCGTGCGGATGAGCCGGCGGCGAACCCGGTCCTGTCGCAGGCGGCTCCGTCGCAGATTCCGCCGTCCGCCGATGCCGTTCCTCCCGCGACGGCGGAGCCCGTGCCTGCTCCGGACGCGGCCGCCGAGTCTAAAACTCCGGAGGCAGGTTCGGCAGGTCCAGTCGTCGATGGTTCGAGCGACCGCTGCCCGAGTTGCGGCGGACCGATGGCATCCGGCGGTTGTGGATGCTGCTCGAATTGCGGCCACCGGCAAATTCGAGTCGCTCGAGTCCTGGATTGGCTCTTTTACCGGCCGGCCGACCACGGCAAGGCGAAATGCTGCCAGACCTGCATGAGTTGTCCGCCGCCGGCGTGGGCGTTCTTCCCCTGCCAGAGCGGCGGCCGATGCAATAGCTGCGTTGCCGGTGGTGCAATAGCCGTCGCTGCCAATCCGGCCGAAGCGCCGACCAGCGGCCAGCTTGTGAAGTCCGCGTATCCTTCGCCGCCGGCCGCCCAGCCGATCCCACAAGTGGCAGCTCCGGTGGCGCCGAAGGCGGCCAATCCCTCGCCCCGCCTCTCGTCGTACGCACCGCAAGCCGTATCGCCGACGATGCCGATCTTGGACCCGACCCAGTTCCGCAGACAGCAGAATAACGGGAATTGACAGGAATTATTACGTCGCGAGCGGAGTGAGCGCTTTTGGAAGAGCGCTCGACTCCGCCCGCGCCGTAACTGTTTTATGTGGTCGGTTTGCCGGGCAATTGCGCTGGATTGGCCGAAGGCGCCACGCGGGGCGGCGGCCCAACCGGCGGCGCGGCGACAGGCGGTCCGGCAGGAGTGGGTGGCGCCATCAAGCCCGGCCCGGGGATGGTCACCGTTCCCGGTGGGATCGTGCCCGGCGCCACGGCCATTCCCGGCGTCACCGCCATGCCCGGCGTCATCGGGGGCATGTCGCCGAGCATCGGTCCCTCGCTGACCGGCATCTCGGCGCCCGGCGGACATGGCTCGGGCGTATTGCGATGGAACAACATCGGCCGGGCGGTGCCGTTGCATCCCGCCGTCCCCAGCAATCCGGCCGTCACGACCAGCCCCGTCCCCCACTTGCGACTCATGCGTCGGACCTCGCCCGCGATCCGCCAGCCGCTTTCCGCGACCAACCCAGATTCGCTCAAGAAAGCATTCCCCCGGAGCCGACAACATACAAATCATTGCGCAAAAAAGAGGCCCACCGGCGCTGACCGGTGGGCCTGGGAAATGTCTTCCGTTGCTGACGATCAGCCGGCCCGCTTGACCGGCGCCTGCGACGCCGTCTTGATCTGGGCCTTCAGATAGTCCAGGGCCGCTTCCAACTGCCGGTCCTTGAATGCCGGCTTCACATCCTTGGGATCCTTCGGCGGCGCATCGCGGCGAGGAATGACTTCACGGTCCCGCAAATGCACGTCGAGATCGAACCGATCCTTCGGATCGAGCTTAATCACGTATCCGGCATCCGGACGGACGCCCCAATCTTGCTTTTCCAAGTCTTCCTTCGACATCTTGTCGTAGTCCTTGATGCTCGGCTTGTTGATGTTCTTGCCGCTCGGCCGCCAGTACGTCGCTGTGGTCAGCTTGATCTCCCCGCTGGTCGGCGAGAACTGCTGAACATTCTGGACGCTGCCCTTCCCATAGCTGCGTTCGCCGATGAGGATGGCTCGCTTGTGATCCTGCAAGCAGGCGGCGACGATCTCGCTGCCGGAAGCCGAACCGTTATTGATTAGGCAGACCATCGGGAAATTCAGATAGCTGCCCTCGTGCTCGCCGCCATAGGATTGCTCCTGGCCGACGCGCGGCTTGATTTTGACAATCAGTCCGTCGTCGATGAACAGATCGGAAATCTGCACGGCCGCCGACAGCAAGCCGCCCGGATCGTCGCGCAGGTCCAGAACTAAACCTTTGAGACCCGTCTTGTCCATCTTCTTGACGGCTTCTTCCATGTCCCGGAATGAGCCCGGGCCAAATTGCGTCAGCTGGATGTAGCCGATTTTGTTTTCGGGATCGATGTAGTAATCCCAGCTATCGTCGTCTTTCCGCTTGGCGCCGAGGACGGTCTCGACCTCGACCATGCCGCGACGAATCTCAAACTCGAGCGGCTTGTCCACACCTTCGCGCTGCACGGTCAGTTTCACCTTGGTGCCTGCCGGCCCGATGATGTGCTTGACGGCCGTTTCCGTCTTCATCCCCTGGGTCGAAAAAGTCTTCGGCCCGTCCAGTTTTTGCCCCTTGGCGTCCTGATCGGTTTCAATCTGCGTAATCAGGTCGCCCGCCTTCAGGCCCGCCCGGTAGGCCGGACTGCCTTTGATCGGACTAACAACGAGCAAAGCGTCCTTGGCGGCGACGCGCCGAATCTGAATGCCGATCCCGGGAAACCGTCCTTGCAAACTCGCTTGAATTGCCACCTTGGTCGCCTCGTCGATATAGACCGTGTACGGGTCGAGATTGGACATCATCATCTGCAATGACACATCCACGTCCTTGTTGTTTTCCAGGTCCTCGCGCTTGCCGAGGTTTTCGCGCACGTCGGTCAGAAGCGATTCCAACTCGCTGCGGCGCATGTCCTTGACCTTGTCGAGCCGTTCCTTGATCTCGGCCGGAATCTTCATTTCGATTTTCCGATACAGGCCGCGGACGGCCCAGCTCACCATTTCGCCGGAATTCAACTCCTTGACGTACTGGTCGCGCACCATTTGCACGCCGCGCATCGTCCGTGCCGCATAGGTCTCGGCGGAATCCCGGTCGAGCTTACGGGCGGCCAGGTTTTCGGTCCGCAGCTTCAGGAAAGCGTCCGCGGTCAGCGTGCCGTCGCACAAATGTTGATACGCCTTCCGCAGGTCCTGTTCCGCCTTCAGCTTCGGCATGCGCGTCAGCAGGCGATGACCGTCGGCGACAACCTCGGGCGCGAGCTTCATCTCGGCAAGCTTCTTGAGCCGTTCCTCGACTTTCGGCATCGCAGCCGGGTTGTGAGACAGGACGAAATGGTTCGTCTTGGCCCCCCAAGTGATGGCTCCCTGCTCTTTTTCTTCGTTGTTCTTGCCCAATTTGCGGGCGAGTTTCGGCATTTCCTTTTCGAGGTAGGTATCCAACTCTTCGACGGTGACGACCCCGTCCGGCTCGTATCCATCCATGTCGGCCGCGCCTTCGAGCGCGTCGATCAGCACCTTCGTGAATACTCCCTGGCTCGGCATCTCGAGCGGGTGGGAAACGCTGTTGTTCGACAGGATGACCACCCGGCCCGGCGGCAGCAGGTGCTCTTCCTTGTCTTCGTTGCCCACGAACACCCGAAGCATGTCGAGGAAATTCGCATCGGGAACAGCATCCTTGCCGTGATCGATGCCCTTGTAATCCACGTCCATGATCGCGCAAAGCTTGTGGCTCTTGAGCTTGGAGATCGCCGTCTCGATGTCATGTGAGGAGACGGCGTTCTTGGCCCGGTCCTTGTAGGTCGAGTCGCTGGCGAGGAACAGGCTCCGTCAGTTGGTGGCTGTCGAGGAAATCATAGAAGATGATGAGCTGAGTGATGAACAGAACAGGGCCACCGGACACGGCCTATCTGCATTTTCGCGCTCCCCAGCTCAATATGTTTGGGCAGCCAACCGGTGAGATGAATACATTGGACGAACTCACCTCGCTCGATTGTCAGGTTGTCCAGGTTGATGGTGCGATGCAGGTGCGCGCCCAGGTCTTCGTCGAAATGGATGATCAGCCCTACGCGCGGATCAACTGGCACACCAACCTTCGCCACACTATCGAGGGTAGCGAATAGCGGCTCATCAAAAGAAAGTTCAGTCCTCGAATTCCGCCTCTGGCGGGCGGGCGTAGATCACGCCACCATCGATCTCGACCGGTATGCGATACAGAAGTTTGCCGCAGGTGCCTGATGGCCCGGCGATACATTCTCCGGTTGCGGGCTCATAATACGCGTTATGCGTCTGACACATGATATATCGCCCATGCTCGGCGAAGAACTGGTTGTCTACCCAATCCATTGCCATCGGTACGTGTCGGCAGCGGTTGACGTACGCGTGAAACTGGCCCTCGTAGTTTACAACGAAGCATTCTTCATCGACGCCTCGTATCGGAAGCATGAATTTCATTGACTTGCCCGGCTTTAATCTGCGCGCGCGACCGACACGGTAACGTGTTGCGGCCGGCTTGAGAGGATTACTTAGGCGCGAACGCCCAAGCACGGCGCCGCGATACTCGTCCTTCGGCATCGCACAAGTTTCCGCTCCGAACATGGGCTGGTAAAGAGAACACGGCAGACTCGCGACGGGTATCGCTTGATGCCCTTTGCCAAAGCCCCTAGCATCACAAACGAGAGCACTCAGTACATTGATAGACAAGCCAAAGATCCGACCCGTTGAAGCCTTTCCGGTGCAGCAGCAGGGCGAGAGCTATATCGTCTTGCGGGACCCGACCGGAGTCGCACCCGAACCGATAATGATAGGGATGGGCGCGTATTTTTTGGTCACGCTCTTCGACGGCAAACAGACTGAACTCGATCTGCAAGCGGCGTTCACGCGCCGTTTTGGAGAGGTTCTTCCCAGCGAACACCTTCGCCAACTGATCGACGGCCTCGACCGTGCGTTTTTCCTCCTCTCGCCGGCGTACGAAGAGCGAATGAGCCAGATTCGCCAGCAATTCACCAGCAATCCACAGCGTCCGGCCGCCCTGGCGGGTCTCGCTTACGAGAGCGACCCCGCACGATTACGTGCCGAGATTGCAGGATTTTTTCAACGGCCCGGCGCTCCTGGGCAGATTCCTTCCCCACGCAACGACGACCAGCCGCTGAGCGGTCTCATATCTCCGCATATCGATCCGCGCAGGGGTGGAGCAGCTTATGCGCATGCTTATGGCGAGTTGCTGACACGGCCACGGCCCGAGTTGGTCGTGATTCTCGGCACCTCGCACTACGGCACCGGACCCGAACTGTTCACCTGCACCCGTAAGAATTACTTGACCCCGCTAGGTGCTGTCGCCACCGATAGCTATTTTGTCGACCGCCTGGCGACGCGATGCGAAAAGAACGACCTCTTTGCGGCCGAACTGCTTCATCGCAACGAACATTCGATCGAATTTCAGGCGCTGTTTCTCGCCTGGGCTTTAGGGACGGCTGGCTACAAGATCGTTCCCATCCTGGTTGGATCCTTTCACGAGATGGTGATGAGTGGTGAAGCCCCCGCGCGCGAAGGACGCGTTGCCGGCTTCATCGAGGCGTTGAGGGCGGAGCTGGCAGCGGAGCAACGGCGAGTCTTGATTCTGGCAGGAGTCGACTTCGCTCACGTCGGCAGAAAGTTTGGCGATAACTTCGCCGCGGACGAACGCATTGCCCAATGGGTCAAAAGCGAAGACCTAGCCCTCATCGAGAACATCAAGCGTGGAGACCCGGACGGATTTTTCGCCGATATCTTGAAAGATCGCGACGCCCGCAAAATTTGCGGGCTATCGCCGATGTACACGCAACTCGAACTCCTGCGCGATCACCCGGGACGTCTTCTGATGCACGACATCGCGATGGAGCCGCAGACCGAGTCGGCGGTTTCCTTCGCCAGTATCGCAATCGACTGACGGTCCCGTTACTCGTACTTCTTCAGGAACGCCTTCACGCGGCCGACGGCTTCGGCTGCTGCCTCCGGGGTCTTCCACACCGGAACGAACTCCAAGTTCGGGGCTAATTCGGCGATTTCGCGCGAAATCGGAGCGGGATGATAAAGATCGTCACCCGCCAGGACCATCATTGGCGTAGAACAGGATCGGACGAAGTCGCGCGTTACCGCAAAGACGAAATCGCCGCCGTACATCGTTTCGCGGAACGAAGTAAGGGCCGCGTCGGTCAGTTCGGGGCGTTCCCGCTTCAACTCCTTGGCCCACCCATCAAACATCTCGCGAAAAGCCTCGCGATTGTTCTCCGTAAGACCGATCGGGTTCTGCAACACGGCTGCGGATACACGGTCAGGCGCCTGCTTGATGATGCTCAAACAATAGGTCGACCCGATACATCCACCCATCACGTGGCATTTTTGGATGCCGAGATGGTCCAGCAACGCAAGATGGTCCGACGTGTAAGTATCCCATCCGTCGGACGCGCTGACCGGTCCGCGCGAACGTCCCGCGTTGCGTTGATCCATCGCGATCACACGGAATCCCGCGGCGAATTCGACCGTCGGATCGAAGGGGCTCTTATGCCAGAAGTCGATCGCGGACCGCATTCCGCCCGGTGCGAACAACAACAGCGGGTAGCCGGAGCCGAATTCCTCGTAATAAAGTGAAACGCCCGCGCGCTCAAACACTGCCATGGTCGAACCTCCGCGGCGCCAACTTTCGACGCCAACCGTAAATTAAGGGGTGTTAGAGATGCCTCTAACGTCAGATTATCACAGGCGCAAGCTTTTGCAGGCCCAGTCCTGACGACGGTCTCCGACCGTTCAGTCGCAACCCGTCCGCCGCCGCTTTTAGTTGCAACCGTCGCAACATGCTGGTGATGGATCACGACCTCGCGATCGTTTACCGACCGCTACGATCTTACAGGCGCGCGTATACGATATAAGCGATACCCGCGATGGATATCAGGACCGTCGGATTGATACGCCGCCACAACAGGATTGCCATCGTCGCGACCGCGATCGCCGCACCCATCCAATTCAAAATCGATAAGCGCGCAATCGAATAGGTTCCGGAGAGCATCAATCCAATTGCCACCGGCGCCAACCCGCGTTGGATAGCCGAGCGCCATCGCGATCCGGAAAAGCGCCCCCACAGCCGATTTGCGAAGAACGTCAGGATGCAGTCCGGCAGAAAGAACGCCGCCGCGACGACGGCCGCGCCAAGCGCGCCCGCTTGGCGATAGCCGATCACCATCACCATCAGCATGTTTGGTCCCGGCGCGACCTGTCCGAGGCTATAGATATCGCGAAACTGCTTGTCGGTGATCCAGTGGAACTGATGCACCGTCATATGCTGCATCTCCGGCAGCACGGCCGTTCCGCCGCCGACCGCAAGGATCGACAACAGCGCAAACACCCACGTGAGGTTCAGTAACTTACCCATCGACGACGAACCTCAGTGGCGCCAGTGTGCGTGAGACGAAAGCAGACGCTGACGCAGATGTACGAAATGGTGGTCAGCGCTCGCCGGATGGTCCCGAGGCCGGTAATACCAGACCGCTAGCGATCCGATCGTCAACAGTACCGTGACCAAAGAAAATTTGAGGTAGCTTACAGCGGCGAAGGTGGCGAGAATGAAGAGGAGATCGGGAATTCGCGCGAACTGCTTCTGCCCCAGCTGAAACGTCACCGTTGACAGTAAACCGACCGCGGCGGCAGCTACTCCAATCAGAAACGCGGTCACGTAAGGATTGTGACGCTGCTGATCCCACAGGACGCCGAGAGTCATCACGACTATCATTCCCGGGATCATCAGGCCGGCCGCGGCGGTGATCGCGCCGAGTGCGCCGCGCAGCCGATCGCCCACGATCACGCTCATATTGACGGAATTGAGGCCCGGCAGCGTTTCACTCAGCTCGAGCGCGTCGAGAAATCCCTCGTCATCGAGCCACTTCTGTTCGCGAACTACATACTCCCGCAGATAGGCAATGACGCCGCCGCCGAAGCTGATAGCGCCCGCGAGTAGAAATATCCTGAAAATTTCGCCCAGCCCGGCGTTCTGCGGCGCCGGATCACTCACGGTTGGTAACCTGCGTCTTTCCCAGCCCGTAAACCATCGCGGTTTTGGTGGTGCCCATATGAAGCCAGTCCGCACCCTCAGTCTGAAGCTTGTTGAAGAACAATTCGGAAAGCTCCCGGGGTTTGCCGTGGAGGCCGCCCGGCGCGAACTTTATCTGATACGCGTATTCGCCCAGCATATGCGCCTGGGTCGTACGATTTCGCCAGATCGCCAGCGTCGCTTTGGCCGTTATTTTGCCGCCGAAATCGAGCTCACCGAAATTCGCCAGAATTTCTTCGATCTCCACTCCATTTACGACTCCGAGCGCCGCCTTTTGCCGAGCGCCCGTCCGTAGCAGAGCCGGAAAAACCTGCGCGATGCTTTCGAAGTTCTGCGTCAGAATGGTGTTAGGCGTGTCGAGCTCGCATCCATGTGAATAGATGGTCCGCATGCTGCCGATATGGCCGGTCTCCATCAATACTTCTTCCTTGAATTTGATCACGTTGATACAGGGCAGGAGCGGACGAACATCTACCGACTCCGCGTCTTCGCGATCTGAAGAGCGAAACTTGAGCGTAAGCTCGTGCTCGGGTTGCGGCAGTCCCTTTTTGTAGAACGTTCGCCGTCGCAGGATAAATCCCGCGTTGTACAATCGAAACTTCGGCGTATCGAAGAACAGCACCTCGCGAGTGTGCGTTTCCATCGGTTTGCCACGCTTGCGCAACTCGATTCCCAGTGATTTAGCGATACGACGCGTGACCTTCCAGTACTTATGGAAGTGCGTAGGCTTGGTGAAATGATCTGCTCTCAAGAGCAGCTTGTATTCTCGATAGGTGATCTGGTCGGGCACGACGAGAGATCCTGTCGTGCGCTGGTGGTTCGATAGCTCATTCATATTGGATGAATCTTCGGGCCAGCGTAGCTGAAAGACGACTTCAGATGAAATGAAAAGAAATTCTGCGGACGAATCCGCTCACTCCTCCGCGAGCCATCTATTTTGAATCATTAAATATCGCCGTCGATGCGCCGTCGCGTCGTCGACGCGCTCCCCATCCACGAAACTAGCCCAAGCGCGGTCGGCTGTCTTCCGCTATAAATACCTCGCCAAAGGGCGCGGGACTTCTGCGGCGACCGCGGGTTGTCACCCGGACGCCGACTCTTGCGGATGATCAGCCCTGGCGAATAATTCCTTCCCCGGGTGGACGCATAGCTCAGCCCGGTTAGAGCGCTTGCCTCACATGCAAGAGGTCCCTGGTTCGAGTCCAGGTGCGTCCACCAAATAAGTTGGCGCGAGTTCGAGACCCTTTCGAACGGGAAAAGAATTCATGGCGCGACTCCTGATCGTCGACGACGGGAAAAATATCCGCAAACATCTGGCGACCTACTTCGAGCGCCGCGGGCATGAAGTGCGTACTTCCGGGAGCGCCGCCGAGGCCCTCTCCCTCGTTTCGATCGAGACCGGATTCGATCTCGTCATCACCGACTATCGCATGGCCGAGATGAACGGCCTCGAGCTTTTGCATGAACTCAGGACGCGCGATGCGAATATCGCAGTCATTCTGATGACGGCATACGCGACCGTGCCGAGCGCGGTCGCCTCGATCAAGGCGGGCGCTTTCGACTATCTGACCAAGCCGTTCTCGCTCGAGCAAATTTCCCACGTCGTCGACCGTGCCCTGGAAGTTCAGCGACTGCGTTCCGAAAATCGCGCTCTGCGCGATCGCGTCGAGAATCGTCCGTTCCTCGACTCGCTGAATCCCGCCATGAAACGACTGCTGCGCGGCGCACATCAGCTGTCGGCCACTGCGGTTCCCTTGCTGCTGGTGGGGGAAAGCGGAACCGGCAAAGAAGTTCTTGCACGCCAAATCCACCGCTGGAGTCCTCGCCACGACCAACCGTTCATTGCGGCGGATTGCGCCACGTTGCCGGAGGATCTGCTGGAAGCCGAGTTGTTCGGCGCCGTTCGTAATGATCCGGCCGGCAAGCCGCGAGACACTCCCGGCCGCCTCGAAGCGGCAAACGGCGGGACCGTCTTCCTCAAGCACATCGATTTCCTCAACCCAGCCTCGCAACGCAGGCTGTTGCTATTTATCAAGTCCTCAATCGTCGAGCGCACGGGCGGCGGAAGCAATATTCCAATCGATAGTCGCCTGATGGTCGACTCCACCGTCGATCTTTCGGTGGAGGTCGCCCAAGGACGATTTCGCGAGGACCTGCTCCATCAGATCAACGCCGCGACGATTCGAATTCCGCCGCTGCGCGAACGCCCCGAGGATATTCTGCCGCTGGCCGAATACTTTCTCTCGAGCGCATCGTTCCACAACGGCAACCGTCGCCGGCGTCTCGCGCTCTCTGCGGAAGCCCTGGCCAAGCTGACCCGCTACCACTGGCCGGGCAATGTTCGCGAATTGCGCAACGTGATGGAGCGAGCATCGATCCTCACCCCGAAGGGTTTGGTGACGCCGGATCATCTGCCCGATCTATTGTTTCGACGCTCCCTCTTCCGACGAGGAGCCCCATGCCCTCGCGCCCGCTATGAACGACCTCGAGCGTGACCACATCGTCAGGGTGCTCGCTACCAGTGAGTCGCTCGAAGCGGCGGCCGAAAAACTTGGCATCAATGCCGCCACTCTATGGCGCAAACGCAAGCGCTACGGACTCGCCTAGGTTCAATTAACAAAATTCGCAATGGCGTCCGGAGCGACCGCGGGGTTGCCCGGCTATCGCCTCTCCAGCGGGCAGCTGCTGACCATTTGAGCGGCGCGCGCTCCCCTCTGGTCCGCCTGATCCTCGTCTCAGGCGTCCGAATTCATTGCATTTATGCAAGCTTTTATCATGCATTTCTGCAGGGCATGGCCATTGCAAAGTTGCAGCCTTCGAACCCAGCGTCCGCCCCATTCAGGCTCGTTGAGAAAACGAAGAACGGACGGAGCGATAGTCAAAGTACCGTAGCGACAGGAGGAACGATCCGCGATGCAATTGATTCGGCTTCTTATACAACGCCTGAAGGACCCGGAAGATCCGGCGCAAGGCCGGGATGATGCTGCTCGGCAAGATGATCGGCCTCGCCGCGGTCGTCTTCCTCATTTCCAAGTGGTACTTACCGAGCGCCGCCTACGCCGACGCCACGCCGCCCTTGCCGCCTCCGCACATCAACGCGATCAACACGGTATGGACCTTGGTCGCCGCCTACCTGGTGTTCTGCATGCAGGTCGGCTTCGTGATGTTGGAGGCTGGTTTCGCGCGTTCCCGGAGTCGGTCAATATCCTCGTCGAAGGAATCGCCGACACTTGCATCTGCGGCGTTACCTTCTGGTTATGGGGATTCGCCTTTATGTTTTGCTCGGGCACGCCATGGATTGGCACTACCGGCTTCATGTTGCATGGACTGCCTGCTACCTACGGTACTACCGGAGTTCCCCTGCTGGCCTACTGGGTATTCCAGTACGCCTTCGCCGACACCTGTTCGACTGTTACTTCCGGCGCGATGATCGGCCGCTGCGATTTCATCGGCGATATCCTCTACAGCATCGGTGTGACGGGCTTTATCTATCCGATCATCGGCCATTGGGTCTGGGGGCCGGACGGCTGGCTCGCCAACATGGGTCCGATTCCTTTCCATGATTTCGCCGGTTCCACCGTGGTTCACACTATCGGCGGCGTTATCTCACTGGCCGGCGCCATCGCCCTCGGACCCCGGTTGGGCCGCGTATTCAAGCGCGACGGCGGCGCGCCAATGAAACCTCACGATCTCATTATCGGTGCGACGGGTGGACTCATCCTGTGGTTCGGCTGGTATGGCTTTAACCCCGGCAGCACCCTCTCGTGCGCTCGACACCCAGGGCATTGGCCGCGTTTCTTTCAATACCACCCTGGCCGCCTGTTCCGCGGGATTAACGGGCTCTGTTCATCTCGTACTTCAAGAGCGGCAAGTGGGATTTAGCTTTGACGGTTAACGGGTTCCTTGCCGGTCTGGTCGCGATAACCTGTCCGTGTTACTGGGTCGACCCCGAAGGAGCATTTCTACTCGGAATCGGCGCCGGCATTGTAGTAGTCGCCGGTATCGACCTCCTCGAATATCTACGTATTGATGATCCCATTGGGGCGGTTCCGGTTCATGCATTCGCCGGAATCTGGGGCACCTTGTCATTGGGTCTCTTCGTCGGCCGGCAAGTATGGCGCGCCGACCCCCGACAGGTGCGGATACCAGCACCGTAGTGACCGGACTCTTCTACGGTGGCGGATGGGGTGTCCTCAAGGCGCAGATGATCGGTAGCTTCTCGGTTACTATAGCTACATTCGCCACCGCGATGGTGCTGATGTATGCGGTGAAGTACGCATTCAGGCTGCGTATCCCGACCGAGGGCGAGATCGAAGGCCTCGACCTTCACGAGCATGGTTTCCCGGCATATCCCGAGTATGTAGTCACCGGTGAAGACGGCTGTCCGAAGACCATCGATGACGTTCCGGTCGGGCGCCGTACTCAGTACAAACTTCCGAAGATCCGCTCAAAAGAAGTGGCCTGAGCGGTGTCGAGTATGGGTCGGTCGGCGGCACGCAACGCCGACCGGCCCTTCTCGCTACAGCATGCCGTGCATTTTCCGCGATCCAATGACGCGATCAGATGATGAGTTCCATTCTCTACAAAGGCTTCGTCACCGGTCGAAGACAAATTCCTTCGCAGACGCGTCGATCGCGCCCTCCGCTCTGCATCGACGCGGCGAGGCCAGGGCGGACGGATCGGAGTTGCGTAACATGCAGACAACGATGCGCGTCGAATGGGTCGCCCGCGAAATTCATCCGTGGATCGTCACATTGCGAACCGGCTCAGAGAGCGCTTGTTCGCGCGCCAATCCCTGGAAGACGTCGACGCCGCTATTACCAGGTTGTTCGAACAGTTGCCCGAGGCCGACACCCTCGAGGTTCGTGTTTTGCGCGAAGGCGACAACCAACTGCTATTCCATGGGCGAGTCGAAAGAGCCGAGATCGCAATGGCTAGCCATTCCTCACCCTTCATGAAATTGAAGAGCCTGGGTATCAAGTTCCGAATCTCGAATTGGAACTGGAGCCTCTTCTCGCGTTCGAGGATGACGGAGTGGGGGCTAACTGACGCCCCGCCTATCGCTCTTAGTCAGGCGCCACAATCCACCATGCATTCAAGTCTGCGCAGGAGCGTCTGAATGATGCTCACTTCGGCACCGCTAGCCCGATGGGGTCTGACCAGCCCACTGAGAAACGGACCCTCAGCAAGCTTCTGATTGGTGCTCCGCGAGATTTTCGCGATCCCAAGACCTTTCACAGCCTGTCGTTGGTCGCGTTTCTGGCCTGGATTGGTTTAGGTTCCGATGGTCTCAGTTCTTCGTGTTACGGTCCGGAAGAAGCCTTCCTGGCGCTAGGGCCACATCAGTATCTTGCGGTATTTCTGGCCGTTTTGATGGCGCTGACCGTCTTCATCATCTCCGCCTCCTATTCGCAGACAATCGATGAGTTTCCCGCAGGCGGCGGAGGTTACCTGGTCGCGACGAAACTGCTCGGCAGGTACCCCGGTCTGGTATCGGGGTCGGCGCTAATCGTTGACTATGTTCTGACTATTTCCATTTCAATAGCCAGTGGCGCGGACGCGATCTTCAGTCTGCTGCCAGTTTCCTGGTTACCGTATCGATTCTGGGTAGCTATTGCCGTGGTGATCGTCATGGTCGCGATGAATCTGCGCGGCATCAAGGAATCCGTCATCGCGCTTCTGCCCATTTTCCTGCTGTTCGTTGTACTTCATGTTCTACTCGTTACCTACGCATTCATCAGCCGGGCGGGCGATCTTCCGGTAATCGTGCACGACGCCGTGCAGCAGGTCCATCAGGGCCTCGACCTATTAGGAGTGATTGGCCTGGCGATAGTGTTTTTCCGAGCCTACAGCATGGGTGCCGGTACCTACACAGGAATCGAGGCCGTAAGCAACGGATTGCCGATTTTTGCGCGAGCCCCGGACGGTTACCGGCAAGCGCACCATGATGTACATGGCGGTCTCGCTCGCCTTCATCGCTGGTGGAATTCTGCTCGCTTATCTATTGGCAGGTGTCGAGCCGCAACACGGCAGAACCCTGAACGCGGTGCTGTTCGACCGTTTGACCAGCAACTGGCAAGTCGCCGGGATTCCTCTGGGACTACCAATTGTCACGGCGACGCTAGTCACCGAGGGCGCGCTGCTGTCGTCGCGGCGCAGACCGGGTTCGTCGGGGGACCCCAGGTGCTGGCCACGATGGCTATCGACCGGTGGGTGCCTGAGACGCTTCGCCAATCTCAGCGAACGTCTGGTGACGCAGGACGGTGTAGTCGCGATGGGTCTGGCGGCTTTGCTGGTGCTGATCGGAACGGGAGCGCGGGTTCGGGTTCTCGTCGTCCTTTATGCGATCAACGTCTTCGTAACCTTCACCCTTTCGCAACTTGGGATGAGCGTCCATTGGTGGCGTGAACGGCTGAAAGAGCCTCGATGGGGAGGAAGCTGGCGGTCAACGGCATCGGATGTATCTTCACCGCTGCGATCCTCGTCCTCACCGTTTCATTGAAGTTTAATGAGGGCGGATGGATTACTGTCGCGATCACCAGCGCGGTTGTCGCCGCATGCTATCTCGTGCGGCGTGACTATGAGCTTACCGCCAAAGCTATAGAACAACTCGAGGCTGACGTAGCTGCCCGAGATCTTCCACGCTGCGATTCGCAAACCTGCCCGGCGCGATCCTGCCGCCCCCACGGCCGTTCTGTTGGTCAATGGTTTTAACGGGCTCGGCCTCGCGACGCTGATGAAGATTCCCCGGCTATTTCCTGATCAATTCAACAACGTCGTTTTCATTACCGTAGGTGAGGTCGACGCCTCGTTGCTGAAGGGACACGAAGAGGTAGGCGAACTCGACAAAAAGATTAGCGACGACATGCTCGAATATTGTCAGATTGCGGGCGACCTCGGCTTCCATGCCGAGTTGAGAACCGCGATCGGTGCTGACGTAGTGCTCGAGTTGCGCAGACTCTGTCTTGAAGTCGCCAGGATATTTCCAAATTCTGTCTTTTTCGCCGGCCAGCTGGTTTTTCATGAAGAACTCGACGGCTTCTTCAGTCGTTTCCTTCACAACCATACGGCGTTGGATATTCTTCGATGGCTTCAACTGCAAGGTCTGAGTCTGGTGATTCTTCCGGTCCGTGTCGCTCCCCCCGTCCCAAAATCATCGCCAATTTCTTCGCTGCCGGAGGAACGAAGTAATCTCGCAGTCTGAATAGAGTTCCGTCTTCAACGAAGCCCAATCAGAGTAGATCCCGCCGAAAGCCGCCGTCCATGTTCGATTTTGGCTATCGCTCGATTTAGCGACTCGCTATTTCTAGTAGATGACCGAACGCATCCCGAGCCTCGCCTTTGATCTGGCCGAAGCCGTTAGATTCCTCGCCGAACGCGACGAATTCCTGAAGCCCCTGATCGATGAGGCGCCGCCATTTGAACTCGATCTCGTCCGCACTCTTTCTCCGTATGAAGCACTAGTCGAGGCGATCACTTACCAGTCGATTTCGGGCAAGGCCGCCGCCACGATCTTCGGCCGCGTAACCGCTCTCGCCCGCAACGGCGGGGTGCCGACGCCCGAGGAAATGTTAAAGCTGCGCAAACCTGCCCTGCGAAAGGCCGGTCTCTCGGGCGCTAAAATCCTCGCGATGAAGGACCTCGCACGTAAAACTATTTCGGGCGTGGTGCCCACTCTCGATCAGGCGCACACGATGTCCGATGAAGAATTGGTCGAACGCCTCGTTTCGGTCCGCGGCGTCGGCATCTGGACCGTTGAGATGTTCCTGATGTTCCGGCTCGGACGCCCCGACGTGCTGCCGATCCACGACCTTGGCGTCAAAAAAGGCTGGTCGGTTACCTACGGCAAAAAACACATGCCCGCGCCGCGTGAATTGTTGGCCTTCGGCGAACGTTGGCGTCCGTATCGTACCGTCGCGAGTTGGTATATGTGGCGGGCGTTCGAGCGCGCCGGCTATGCGGCGACCAACAAAATTCTCCCTGCCCAAACCAGAAAACCGCCGGCCAAGGCGCGCGCGCGAAAATCTAGCTGATCGCCGATGGATTCGTTGTCACGCCTTTTCCGCGCGATTGAGTCGCAGGCGTTCCAATGCTTCCGGCGACCATTCCTCCTCGAATTTGTAGAACGTTTTGAATGCCTTGGCGTCGTCGGGAAGCTTCAGCCACGGCAGCTTGCTGCGGGTAAAGATGTGAATGTCAGGTTTGACCGCTTCAGGATGGTCGAGCGTGCCGGCGCGAACAAACAACGCGTCGCCGGGCGCGCCGCGGTAGGAGCTCCAGACGTAGGTCCCGCATTTTTCGCAGAAAAACACGTCGTGCGCGTTCCCGGTGCCTCCCGTCAGCCGGAACGATTTCGGTGCCGCGCCCTTCGCCTCGAGGAATTTGCGCTCGATCCACAAATTGATCACAAAGGCGCTGCCGGTTATCCGCTGACAATCGCGGCAATGGCAGGCATGAACGACCATCGGGTTTTTAGTTAGTTTGTAGCGAATATCGCCGCACGCGCATCCACCTTCCAGGGCCATCGGTTTCTCCTCTCGCATCACGAGTTTCGCTGAGACCGCTATCGGTTGCCCGATCAGCCTCCCATGTGAAAAATATTGGAGATAGCGTAGCAATCCCCGCTCGCGGAGACTTTGCGAAAATTGCTCTCCTCGCAAACCGACAGCCGTGACCCCTTGGCTCTTGCCCTTTATCGCAAGGCCCGCAATGGCACGTCCGGTGGATCGGAAAGCTTCAAACTGGCGGCCGGCGACGGATGGCGCGTGGTCGACATCGTATGCACTTCCGGTCCCGATGATCGTCCCTTCGAGGAATCACACGAATCTACCTCGCTTTCGCTGGTGCGCAGCGGCACCTTCGTCTATCGAGGCGATCGCGGTTCGACCTTGATGTCGCCCGGCGCGATTCTCATCGGACACGCGGGACGCTCCTTCGAATGCTCGCACGATCACGGCGAAGGCGATCGATGCCTGTCCTTCCAATTCCATCGTGATCTCTTCGCGCGCCTGGCCGAGGACGCGGGCGTTGACGGCCACGCTTTCGTGCATCACCGCCTTCCACCCCTTCGCGCGCTGGCCCCGATCGTCGCGCGCGCCCTGAAGCCGCAGCCGCAGAACGCATTCGAGGAACTGGCACTCGATTTCGCCGCCGCCGTCATCGAGGCCGTGGGCGAGATCCACGATGCTGCCCCGTCAATAACCTCGCGTGATCGTGCGAGGATCGCCGATGTCGTCGGTCATCTCGCGACGCATACTTCCGATCGGCACAGTTTGGCGGAACTCGCCCGCATCGCGGGTATCAGTCGCTATCACTTCCTGCGTACCTTCAGGTCCGTCACCGGCGTCACGCCCCATCAATGGTTGCTGCGCGCGCGTCTGCGGGACGCCGCTGATCGCCTCGTCGCTTGTGCCGATCCGATCACCGATATCGCGCTTGACGTCGGCTTCGACGATTTGTCCAATTTCATTCGCAGCTTTCACACCGAGTTCGGCATTTCACCGAGGAAATATCGCCTCCAGCATGGGCTCAAGTAGGTATTCGCGAAAAAATCGGGAGACAAAAACATGGCGGACGAAAACTATTACCAGGCGCGGCGCGACGAACTGAAAGCTCGTTACCTGACCAAAGGCGAATCGACGCCTGCACCGGCGCGAACAGCCGGCGTCGATCACCTTGCTCTGATAAGCTCCGACCTCGATGCGACCATTCGCTTCTACACCGAAGTCCTCGGGATGCGGCTCACACGCATCGTCCCCAATCGCGACGAGCCCACGTCGACCCATATTTTCCTCGACATGGGCGGCGGCAACCAACTCGCCTTTTTCGATTTCCCCAAGCATGGCCCGGCTCAAACCGTTCGCGGCGTCGGCAGCATGCACCATGTAGCGCTCAAGGGTGAACCGGCGCAGATACGCGCGATCGTCGCCAAGCTCGAGGAACGCCACGCCGAATATTCGATGCATGGCTCGGCCGACTCCGGCTCGGTCTATGTCCGCGACCCCGACGGCATCCTGGTGGAGGTCACCACCGGCTACTGAATCGCTCAACAGGCTCTTGCCGCTGAGCCCCTTGCGGAGTTATGTGAAAACTCCGGCTAACTAAGGAGAATCCGATGCCCCAACAGCACTTTTTCGCCGAACACCCTACCGATGTCGGACTGAACGTCGACAAGGTACAGGCGCTCTTCGACCGCGCCGATCGCGAAATCAAAGAGGGCATCCTGCCCGCATGCCAGATTGCGATTGCGCGCAACGGCAAGATCTGTGCGATGCGTACCTTCGGCCATGCGATTCAGGGAGGCGTCGACAAGCCGGCCGCCGATTCGACCATCTTCGTGACGATGTCGGCCACCAAGGCGCTCACCTCCTCCGCGCTCTGGCTCCTCATCCAGGAGGGCAAGGTCCGCCCCGAGGAATTGGTCGTAAAGTACGTTCCCGAATACGGCACCAACGGCAAAGAATCCACCACCATCGAGCATCTGCTGATTCATACCGCCGGAATTCCGGTCGCTCCCGGCGGCCCCAAGGATTGCGGCGATCACAACCGCCGCCTCGAACGCTTCGCGCAATGGCGGCCGGATCATAAGCCGGGCGAAAAGTTCGCCTATCACATCCACGCCAACTACTGGCCCATCGCCGAAATAATCGAGCGAATCACCAAACAGGACTTGCGCGACTTCGTCCGCCAACGCATCTCGGAGCCCCTTGGACTGCCCGACCTGCGCCTCGGCATACCACCGCAGGACAACGACCGCGTTGCCAATCTGACTTGGGTAGGCCAGCCCGCCTCGGACGAAGAATACAAAAAGCTCGGCGTAACCCCGCCGCGCGCAGGGTTGGGCTCGATCAACGAGGACGCCGTTCTCGAGTTCAACGATCCCGCGGTGCGCCAAAGCGGCTTCCCGGCCGGAGGCTGCATCACGACGGCGGGCGACCTCGCGCTCTTTTACCAGGCGCTGCTCAACGACGGGAAATCCTGGGACGGGAAGAAAGTCTGGAACCCGAAATGATTCGCGAGGCGCGCAAGATCCGCAGCGGCGACCTCAAGAATCCCCTGCTGGCGTTGTCGCGAATCGCGCGCTCGGCATCGTCATCGCCGGTGGCGATGGAAAAGCGAATATGCGCGGTTTCGGTCGCACCAATTCTCCCGAAGCCTTCGGTCATCCGGGTTTTGGTGGGCAAATCGGATGGGCGGACCCGGGCACGGGTATCTCATTCGCCTACGTGACCAACGGTTTCGACCGTAACGACCTGCGCGAAGGCCGTCGCAGCGTCGCGCTTTCGAGCCTGGCAGGCTCGTGCGCCAGCTAGGATCGAACTGCTAATCCGGTGCCGAGGTTCCATCCCGCCGCCGGCTGAATCGGGCGGCAGGCAGGCGAAAACGCGGGACCGCGCCTAAATACTGGTCGCTCAAACAAGGCGCATGTCTAACGGCATGCGCCTTTTTCATGCCCTTATTTCTTCTCGATATTCTCGCAAGACGATTTCGTTCCGAATTTCCATAGTTGCGGGGAACCCTGCTCTATGCCATGCGAGTGAGAACTTGATTCTTGAAGCGGAGGTATCACCATGGCCTTGCTCCGGATGTATGCCATTACCGCGATCATCCTGACCCTCAAAATGTCTTCGCTCGCCATCGTGCAGGGACGCGGCCGAGTGAAGGCGGGAATCTTCGTGAATCCCGAAGACGCCCGAACCTTCGGCGCCAAAGTAGCGCCGGAAGAGGTCCCGATTGTACAACGTGCGGCAAAAGCCTGGCGCAACGACCTCGAGAATATTCCGATCTTTCTGATTCTCGCCTGGATTTACGTGAGCGCGGGCCTCTCGACGACCCCTTTCGTCATTTACTGCATCGTCTTCATGGTTGGCCCGAATCGTTCACACCATCTGCTACCTCAACTCGATCCAGCCGATGCGGACGATTTCCTTCACCGTCGGTGCAATCGCGATGGTGGCGCTGACAATCAGTCTTCTCGTCGGAGTGGTGTTCGCCTAGCGCATCTTTGGGGTAATCTTTGCGCGCGCCAGCCTGGTTCCCTTACGCCCGATGCAAAAGGCGGCACCCGGCACGGGCGCAAGTCTTGTTGTCGTCTGGGGAAAGGCAGGTATGAACGATGCGATTCGACGGTAAAGCAGGATTAGTGACGGGATCTGGCTCAGGCATCGGCCGCGCCACTGCGATGGGATTCGCGCAACGCGGCGGCGCGGTCGCGGTGGTCGACCTCAACGGCGACAACGCCAACAAGGTCGCGGCGGAAATCAAAGCGGCGGGCGGCAAAGCCATCGCCTTTGCCGCCGATGTCACCCGCACGGCCGACATCGACATGATGATCTCGCGTGCCGCGAGCGAATTTGGCTCGGCTCGACTTTCTGCACAACAACGCGTTCGGGATGCCTGCGGCGCGACCCGGCAGCTCCGTGGTGGCCCGCGCGGCCGATGTCACCGACGAGGTCTGGAGTCATACCTTCGAGGTCGGGCTGACCGCCGTCTTTCGCGCGATGAAACGCGCCGTCCCGATTATGCGCAAGCAGGGCGGCGGCGCCATCGTCAACACCGCGTCGATTTCGGGACTCTTCGCCGATACCGGAATCGTTGCGTACAATGCTGCCAAGGCCGGAGTAATCAACCTCACGCGCGGATTCGCGGTCGAGTATGCGCGCGACGGCGTGCGCGTGAATTGCATTTGTCCCGGGGCGATCAATACGCCGGGGCTGGCGCCTGCGCTTCAAACACCTGGCTTCGCCGACAAGTTCAACGAGGCGATCCCGATCGGAAGGCTCGGCAAACCCGAGGAAATGGCCAACGTCGTGCTGTTCCTCGCCTCCGACCTCGCGTCGTTCGTGACCGGCGCGGCGTTCGTCGCGGACGGCGGCCAGACCGCGAAGACCGGCAGCCCCTCGTTCCTCCCGGACTGAGGAGCTCCGGAAGCGAAGCGGGTATTCAAATCCTGCTGGATGTAAACAGCACCCGGGCAGCAGACGCCGGCGTGGAGCCGGCAAGGAAGCCGGGGCCGGCCAGCCTTTTCAGGCCGGGAAATAGCTCGGGCCGTCGAGATCAGAAATCAGCGCGGGATGCGTTGCACGCGCATCCCAGCCGCTCCTGAGTTCGCGTGCTCGAGGCCGGGCTGTCGATTGCCGCGAAATGAGCAAACCAGCCGAAATTCTCCTCTGCCTCCGCCGGAGACTTGGCCACGACCGGTAGATTCAGCCGCCGGCCGATTACTTCGCGCGATCTCTCGGACCGGCACGCCCTCGTCGGCGACCGCGTGAAACCTGGCCTCGGCAGTGCCCTTCTCGAGCGCCAGCTTGAACAGATGGGCCGCATCGAGCCGATGCACCGCGGGCCAGCGGTTGAGCCCGTCGCCCACATAGGCCGAAACGCCCTTCTCACGCGCGATACCAATTAGAACCGAAACGAAGCCGGCTTTGCCGTCTCCATGTACCGACGGGGCGAGGCGTACGACCGAACGCGCACGCCCCGCGACGCCATCGAGAGCGCCGCCTCTTCCGAAGCTATGCGCAGCGCTGCGGCGGAGCTGAGGTCGGGTGCATCCTCTTCGGTCCCGACGCGGCCTGGCTTGAGCAGCGCGGTCCCCGACGTCACCACGAACGGGCGGCCGGATTCCCTGAGCGCGGCACCCAGCGCCTCGACCGCTTGCCGGTCCGTCTCGCATGCCGCCGCATAGTCCGAGATATCCTTCCAGTCGTGAATGAAGGCGGTATGGATGACCCCCTCCGACGCAGCCGCGCCGCGCCTCAGGCTGTCGAGGTCATCAAGGGAGCCGCGATGTACCCCGGCTCCTGCCGCGGTAAGCGCCTTGGCGGCCGCATCCGAGCGGGCGAGGCCGAGTACCTGATGCCCCGCGCCGATCAGTTCCTCCACGATGGCGGAACCGATGAAGCCGCTAGCGCCGGTGACGAACACTCGCATGTCTTACTCTCCTGGTTCCCTCACCGGAGCAGCCTCGGCACTCGTCAACGCGCACCAGGGTCCCGTCAATTCGCGCTTTGGTTCGTCTACCGGCGTTAGCCGCGAGCTACCCAACATTTGACGCGAGACCCTCCCGCCGCCCCCGACGAGTGTGTCAGACAGGCCGCGGCCCTTATGTCATGACGACGCGGTAACCGCTCGGCTAACCCTTGTAGATGTCCATGATGCGGTTCAGCATCGCAATTGCGTCTGGTTTGGAGCGCTGAAACGAGTTGCGGCCGATAATCGAGCCGTATCCACCACCGGTGCGAATGGCAGTCGCTTCCTCGAACAGGGCCTTGTCTTCCGATTTCGGTCCGCCCGAGAAGATCAGGATGCGGCGCCCGTCGAAGCAGCTCTGCACGACGTGAGCACGCGCGCGGAGAGGGGCTCCACGGGACGCGAGCGGCTTCGTAGGCTTTCTTCGCCTCGGGCTGCTCGAGACGTGAGCTCGGCAGTTTCACCTTGATGATGTTGGCGCCCGAATTGCGCCGCGATCTGTGCCGCATAGGCGACGACATCGAGGGACGTCTCGCCTTCCTTGCTGATACCGGACCCCGCGGATACGACCATACGACCACGGCGAGGCCATGTTCCTTGGCTTCGGCGGAGATTTCCTGCAACTGCTGGTACATCTCGCTGCGTGCGGCGGAGCCGGGATAGATCGTGAAGCCGACAGCGGCGCATCCCAGGCGCAACGCGTCTCGGAAGCTGCCGGTAACGGCCGGCTCCGGATCGCGCTCGTCGAGCAAGAGGTCATGGTTGTTGAGTTTGAGGATGAGCGGCAGCTCGCCGGCGAATTCGGCCGCTCCTGCTTCGAGGAAGCCAAGCGGCGCCGCGTAGCCATTGCATCCGCCTCGACGCCAGACCGAAATGGTAGAGCGGGTTATAGGCCGGCGGATTGACCGCGAAACTGCGCGCCGGTCCATGCTCGAAACCCTGATTGACAGGCAGGATCGACGAGATGGCCCGTGCCTGCCAGGCGGCCGTGGTTCAGGAACCGCGCGAGGTTGGTTCTGACGCCGGCGTTTTCGGAATCGTAGTAACTAAGGATCTCTCTGACTCGTTTGGTCATCATCGTATTGATGCACTCCTGCGCCATAGTTGGCGCGCTTTAAAGCATCGTCCGCGCTATATGCGCCGCGCCAACCAGAGCCGGCCGCGGGATTGAGCGAAACCCGCACGGGAATTCGCTCAAGAGTCGATTTTAGCCGTCCTTTATTGAGGAAAGCGCGCATAAATTTGTCCTGTTCGAGCATCGGCAAGATTTTAGGTGCGATTCCGCCGCCAAGTAGACCCCGCCCATAGCGAGAAACTTAAGCGCCAGGTTTGCGGCTTCGGCACCATAAATCTCTACAAACATCTCTAAGGCACGTTTACAGGTTGCATCTTTGCCGCTCAGCGCCGCCTCACTGATAACCGCCGAGGGATCTTCCGTACGCATCCGTTCCATCAGCCACTCAGGTTCGTTGCCCGGCGAAGCAGCGACGAGGAAACGGTAGATATTGTGCAGGCCGGGGCCGGAAAGGACACGCTCGAAACTTACGTGATCGAACTCGCGCGTGAGGAATTCGAGCAACTCGACCTGAGTCTTGCCGCGCGGTGCGAAGTCCGCATGGCCGCCCTCGGAGGCGATGGAAGTGCCAGGAGTCGCCGGTTGCGACCAGCGCACCCTCTCCCAGCCCGGTTCCCGCGGCGATAACGGCGATACTGGCGGCGGTACGATGGCTCTCGCCGCGTTGCAAGCACGGCGAACTGCGAATCTTCGAGCTGGAGCAGGCCATAGCTGGTCGCTTCGAGGTCGTTCACGAGGCGAGTCGCGGCGCCGCCAAGCGACGAGGCGATCGCCTGCTCGCGCATATCCCAGGGAACATTGGTCGCGTGGCTGACGCGATCGATTACGGGTCCCGGCACGCCGAAGCAGGCCGCATTGACACGGCCGGCATCCGCCAGGAAATCCGTCAGCGTCGCTTCGAGGCTGGGGAAATCGCGCGTTACGTACGTATGATCGCGAATCGACGACAGTTTGTTCTCGGCAAGCTGGTAAAGTCCGAGATGAGTCTTGGTACCGCCGACGTCACCCGCAACCACAATTGCTGGCATCAACTCAGCTCCATCCGAATCCTAAAGGGTGCGCCGAGCGCTGGGGCATCCCAGATGGTTATTTGCGCTGTTGGGCTCGCGCTGCGAATCGTCAGGCATTCCAAGGCTCATGTCCGCCGCGGGCCTTCCGCGGCGTCGTCAACGGGATCAGCGTCAGGCTATGCCAAGTTAAAACCTCAATAAAGGGTGCTCAGGGTTGCGCGTGTCGATGTCACAATCCGGAAATTTTGTGCGATTTGCGATGCATGCGCCGGCGTTTAATGTTGCGGGAGCGAGTCCTGCGAGATTAGCGTGCGCAGGTCGTTGCGCTTGAAGATTCCGGCGACGGCGCGCGTTAACGCCACCGACAGTACCTGTCCCGGCTGATCGTAGATTTCGGTCTCGTCCTCGGGATTCCCGGTATTGGCCGAAAGCGGCGGATCGTCATAGGCCGCATCACTGTCGCCCTGCCAGAAGGGCACGTCGAACGGGGGTTTATAGATTGCCACCGAGAGGCCCACGTCGGCCGCCGCGAACTCAGGTGGGGCCGTCGGCGTTATCGGGACCGCGATGCTTGACCACCCAACAACGCTTGATCTGGGCCGCCATTATATAGTCCGCGCCGCGTGCGGAGAGCGCGAGCTTGAGCCCGAGCGAAGTGGTGATCGACGCCATTCCGGCCTCGCGCGCCGCACTGGCGATCGCGTTCTGGAATAGATCGTCGAGCGGCGGTCCATAAAGCCGCTGATCGATCTTGCCGCTCTGATCGAGAATAACGCCGATCGCGGGATGCCCGTCCTTGGGGTCATGGCTGACGCCGCCGGCATCCTTGAAGTCGCGATCATCAGCCGGAGAAGTCACGACGACCCGTCGCGCGGGATAGGTGTTTTCGTAACCTTTGACCTGGAACGGGTAATACTCGACGGTTTCGATCGATACCGGCGGCATGTAGACCTGCCGCTGCGACAACGAGGAGCACGAGGCCAGCGATCCGAGCAGAAACAATGCGGCGAACGCGCGCAAAACCGAGCCGCGCACGATCAAACGAGAATTACTTCTGTGCTGATTGTGTGCGCTCACGGAACAGAAACAGAGTACCTCCGACTTCGATGCGATCTCCGCTTTTCAACGGACAACGACCGTTGATCAGTTGGCGATTGACGATGACCTGGCCGCCGGAGGTCGGGCTGACGAAGAAGTTCTTACCCTCGTTGCGGATAATCGCATGCCGACCCTGCACGGATTGATCGCCAAACAGTCCGATATCGCTCTCTTCCGCGCGTCCGATAATCGTTACGGGCTTGCTCAGCGGATATTCGCGTCCTTCGCGGGCGTTGCGGCTCTGGCTGCGCACGACCATCAGCCAGCCCTGCTTCAGCAGTTCACTGACCAGGCCGATAAAGAAGCCGATCAACGCGCCCAGGATGATAATTGCGATCGCGCGGCCGAAGGCCTGCGGGAAGGTTGCGGTTAGAGCCTGGTAGCAGAAACCTCCGAGCGCGCCGCCGACCAGGCCACCGATCGCACCGTTTCGTCGGCGGGCGTTGGATTTGCTGGCCGATCCGACGCCGAGTCCCACCAACAAGCCGAGCACGGACCATCCGAGGATACGGCCGTTGAAGCCGCCCAAGAGATCGAAGGCGAATTCGCCGATGATCAGCCCGATTGCGCCGCCGATCGCCCCGATAATTGCGCCGGTCTGGATACCACGGAGCGCCTGCCGCCATTGACCGACGCTCAGCGCTTCGATCGATCCAAGGAAGGCGGCGATGAAGAGGCCGACGAAGGCGCCAAGCAGAAGATCGCGTTCATATACGCCGTGAAGACCGAGGAACGCCTCGGCTACACCCCACGCGCCGAATCCGCCAAGGCCGCCCGCGGCAGCATAGAAGAGCAGTTTTTCACGAGAGACGTTGCTGGCCATGGCGCTTCAGTCAGAGAGCATTGCGCGTGCCGAAGCGCCTTTCAAGTGTAAAAGTTGAGCATCTCGGATCGTGGCGAAACAAATCTCTCGCCACCGATGAAACCTGGGCACGCATCCGAAACCCGCCCAAGGATTGCTAGTTTGACGCCGAGCGGCTTGCCTTCACCGAAACCAGCGGATCGCGTTGAGTTCCGGGCGTATAAGGATGCGCTAAAGGTTTTCTTCGAAGTTGCGAACCGGGCGGCTGGTGCCTGATTGGGTTCCCATGTCGCGATGCGTTAGGGTTCGGTAACGGAGAAACTGTCGATGGCTGACGGAACTGATACCGAAAAAAGCAATAAACAACTTATTCAGGCGGGATTTGACGCCTGGCGGAACGGGACGGGAGGCGTCTTCGATCTGCTGGCGGCTGATGCGAAATGGACGATTGCCGGCAACTGTCCGGTGTCGCGGACATTCACCAGCCGGCAGGAGTTCATGGACGTCGTCATAAATCCGTTCAATGCACGACTCTCCAGTCGTCTGATTCCGACTATGCGCGGGCTGTACGCGGATGGCGATACGGTAATTGCACTGTTCGATGCACACGGGACGGCTCGCGACGGCAAGCCGTATCGGAATACCTACTCCTGGTATATGCAAATGCGCGAAGGCAAGATCGTGAATGCAACTGCCTTCTTCGACACGATCGAGTTCACCGACTTCTGGAACAGGATCAAGCCCGAAGCGTAACGACCCTCGACGCCGTGAGCGAGGACCTCTCGGGCATTCGAGTCTATTGCCGCCGTCGCAAATTTACCTTTTGTGCAACACGCCCAAGGGAACGGTTTGTGGCGATAAAGAGAGCCGCGCGAAACCGTCTCGGCTGCTGCGTCATGCAAGGCGAAGGGAGTGTTTGGAGACTACGATTTCGGCATCAAGCTCTCCATGACTCGATCGATACTGAAGCTGGCAGGCCTGGAACGGGGCGGGAACTCCTTGAAAGATTCCAACCATTGAGCAATCAGCGCCTGGGCCGGTACGAACATAAAGAGCCGATCGGCTAGCCATTTGTCGTAAAGTATACTCTCGTCGCCTCGCTCGAACGGGTCGGATCGCAGGTTAAAGAGTTTAGGCACGCGCATCTTCGCAAACGGTTCTTGCCATACGGCCAGCCCGTGGTGGCGTTGCTCTTCAAACACAGCCTTCCACTCGCGCACCCGAATCGCGAGAAGATCGCCATCATCGCTCCAGTAAAGGAAGCCCGGACGAGGCGACTTCTCTACCTCGCCTTTGAGGAAAGGCAGGAGATTGAAGCCGTCGAGGTGGACCTTGTAAGCCTTGTCGCCAATCGAATAGCCCTTTTTCACTTTCTCGACGAGATCGGGCTCGCCAGCAGCAGCGGCGAAGGTGGGGATGAAGTCCTGCAACGAAGCCAATTCATTGATGATTTGGCGGGGCTTGATGACGCCGGGCCATCGCATGACGCAAGGCAGCCGCCAGCCGCCCTCCCAATTAGTAGCTTTCTCACCGCGGAAAGGGGTCGATCCGCCATCCGGCCAGGACATGACTTCCGCGCCATTGTCGGAGGTGAAGACGACCGCGGTATCGTTGGCAACTCCGAGTTGTTCGAGTTTGTCCAGCAATTGCCCGATATAACCATCGAGCTCAACCATACCGTCAGGGTAGTCCCCTAAACCCGTCTTCCCTTTGGACGCTGGCTTGAGATGCGTCCACACATGCATGCGCGTGGGATTGAAATAGCAGAACCAGGGGCTCCCCTCCTTGGTCTTGCGCTCGATGAAGTCGATTGCGCCGGTCAAAAATTCCTCGTCAATCGTTTCCATGCGCTTGGTATCGAGAGCGCCTGTGTTCTGAATTACCTGCTTGCCGACCTGTCCGAAGGCTTCATCTACCGTGTCGTCGTCTTTGTCAGTCGCCCGACATTTCAGTACCCCGCGCGGACCGAACTTCTTGCGAAAGTTGGGATCCTTGGGATAGTCCGGATTCTGCGGCTCCTCCTCGGCGTTCAAGTGGTACAGGTTGCCGAAGAACTCCTCGAAACCGTGGACAGTCGGCAGGTGTTCGTTACGATCGCCGAGATGGTTTTTGCCAAATTGCCCCGTCGCATACCCAAGGTTCTTGAGGAACTGCGCGATGGTCGGGTCCTCGAAACTCAGACCAAGCTTTGCGCCAGGAAGTCCTACCTTGGTGAGGCCGGTTCGGATTGGCGATTGTCCGGTGATGAAGGCGGCGCGCCCGGCCGTGCAACTTTGCTGGCCGTAGAAGTCGGTGAACATAGCGCCTTCTTCGGCGATGCGATCGAGGTTCGGGGTTCGGTATCCCATGATGCCGTGGTTGTAACAACTGAGGTTGAACCATCCGATATCATCAGCCATGACGAATAGAATGTTCGGTTTCTTTTGTTGCGGCATTGAAATTTCATAGTCAAAAGCGGCAAAAAAAGACACAGCTAGCCAACTAGTATCAACCTCTGCTCTGTTCGATGCACAAGTGGCTCGCGTATTCCGAGAATTAGGCTCACGGTTGCGCGGCGCCTATTCGGACACGGCGCACATGAATTTCCTTCTCGCGTTTGCGAGTGCGCGCAATGTCATAGGCTGACTGCATCCGCATGAGGGTGTCCATCTTCACGCCGAAAGCCTTCTCGATGCGCAGCGCCATTTCGCCGGTCAGGTCGGCTTTGCCATTGAGCAGACTGGACAGGGCCGGACGCGAGACCAGGAGCGACGCGGCGGCGGCCGTCACGGTCAATCCTGTCGGTCCAATAATCTCAGTGCGTATGAAATCGCCGGGATGGGGCGGGTTCTTCATCGACATGGGAGCTGATCCTTCGTTAGTGGTAATCCTCTAAATTCACGTCGCAAATTTCGGGTTCGGCGGCGCTTATGCGAAACGTTAAGCGATAGTTGCGAGTGACGCTGAGGCTCACCGTTCCTTTACGATCGCCGGTCATCGTATGAGCCTTCCACGCCGTGAGCGCCCGCAATTCCTCGGGGCTTTCCATCGCATCGAGGAAAGCGAAAATCTTCCGCAACTTGTCCACGATATCGGCTGAGACGCTCCTGGCGTTGTCGTCCCGATAGAGCCGCTCAAGGCCTTTGTGAGTGAAGTTGCGTATTCTCAACCGGGTAAGTGTAGCCTGTAACTTAACACTTATCAAAGGACAAATCGGCGCGGGCTATGCGGGCCGATTGGGTCTGCCGGCTATGTGATGCGGCGCTAGGGACTTCCGGGTTAGGCTCGGAAAGCCATCCAATATCTCACCGCGCGGCGGCGGAAATCAGCCGGTCGCGTGTCGCGCGATCGGTGGCGGCGTCGATCGCAGTCCACGCTAGCGCCAATGCGCCGTCTTTAAATCGCTGCCATAACTTCCTGCCCCGCGAAGCTGCGTCCATCCGCATGTTGAAATCAGGACCCTTTTTGAAGGATGGGCCAGGAAGAAAGGGGCTTAATGCATTCGATTTTCAGTTTCAGCCGCTGTCTGTGAGAATTTGCGTCCGCCATCTCGAGCGCTGCGTTCATGATGCCGGATGTTCGTCTTGGCACTCCACGTACGAGAATTAGGACCGAGGCGGGCAAGACCGCCTGCGGTGGGATAAAGTAGCCCGACTCCGAAATTTAGATGCGGTTAGGCAGGCTCCAACCGTTTTAGCTTGATGCGGTCGCGGTGGACATGCGCCAGATCATACTGCGCCTGTTGCACCATCCAGCCTTCGGCACTTCCACCGAAAACCTTTTCGAGACGCACGGCCATTTCCGGCGATATGCCGCGCTTCTCATTCACCAATTCCGAGAGCGTATTGCGGGTGACGCCGAGGGCGGTCGCTGCATCTGTAATGCTTAAGCCCAAAGGTTCGATGCATTGACGCAATACGACACCGCCTGGGTGTGGTGGATTTTTCATCGTCATGGTTTCTCTCCTTCTAGTGATAATCGACATAATCAACTTCCTCGGCATGCCCTTGGGAAAACCGGAAGATAACGCGCCAATTTGCGCTCACAGTCACTGCCCAAAAGCCTTTCAACCGGCCCTTGAGTGAATGTAGCCGGAAACCGGGCAAGTCCATGTGAGCAATTGCCGGGGCGGCCTGAAGGGTCGCTAGAATATCGCGCAGTTTGCCAACATGGTCGGGGTTTATGCCGCTCGGGTCGTCCTGCTCAAAAAGCCGTCTCAACCCTCGATTGCGGATACTCTTTATCATTCGGAGTGTAACGCGACACGTGACGCATGTCAAAATAAGGCTACACGGGCCGATTGGGTCTGCCGGCTATGTGATGCGGCGCGAGGGACTTCCGGGTTAGGCTCGGAAAACCATCCAACATCTCACCGCGTGGCGGCGGAAATCAGCCGGTCGCGTGTCGCACGATCGGTGGCGGCGTCGATCGCAGTCCACGCCAGCGCCAATGCGCCGTCGAGAACCGCGCGATCGGCGTTCTCGGTGATTCCATGCGCGGTGAATTCCGGCTGATGATTCACCGCGGGCAGCGAGTTTATGCCGATCATCGGATGAATCGCCGGCATCTTAAGCGAGACGTTGCCCATGTCGGTCGAGCCCGCCGCGCGCGCCAGATCCATCGCAAGGGGACTACCCGCGGCAGCGCCGACGTCGCGCAGGTTGCGGCCGAGCGCTTGGGCGTTACTGGCATAGAAGGCCGCCAGGGGATGATCGTGCAGCATCTCGGCGTAAGGCTTGTCGGCACCGGTGATCTGAGTTTGCATCCGGTGGCAACCGCGCCCGCCTCGAAGCATCGATGGACCCGCGGCAGCAGATCGCCGAGCTTCGCCACACTGGCGGCGCGCACGAAGTATTTCGCCGAGGTATGCGCGGGCACGATATTGGGAGCGGCCCCGCCGTTGGTGACGATGCCGTGGATGCGGTCGGTGTTGCGGATATGCTGGCGCAGCAATCCGATAGCGGTTTGTGCGACCGTAATCGCGTCGGCGGCGTTGATACCGCGCTCGGGAAACGCGGACGCATGCGCCTCTTTGCCGGTGTAGAAAACGTCGAACATCGCCGCCGCGATAATCGGCGGCAATGCCATGTCGACCGGCGCCGGATGAACCATCATGGCGGCGTGAACGCCCTCGAAGGCGCCGCGCTCGAGCATCAGGATTTTCCCGCCGGCGTTGCAGACTTCCTCGGCCGGAGTGCCGAGCAAAGAAACCGTCAGGCCCACATCGTCGGCGACACGCGCAGCGGCAATCGCCGCACCGACGCCGATCGACGCGATGATATTGTGGCCGCAGGCGTGCCCGATACCGGGAAGAGAGTCATATTCCGCGCAGAAGGCGACGTGCAGCGGACCCGATCCCGCCGTAGCGACAATCGCGGTCGGCAGATCGCATGCGCCGCGATGCACCTTGAAGCCCGCATCGTCGAGCGTCTCGGCAATCCAGGTGGACGCCTTTTCTTCCTCCCATCCCAACTCGGGATGCTGATGGATTCGATGACTCAGTTCGAGCAGGCCTGTTCGTGCCGACTCGAGTCGTTCGCGTGCGCCACCCTTTGCGTCCATAGCCAGGGCTCCTTTTCGTCGATGCGCTTTGACAAATTCAAGTTTCGCATGGGCGCGCGGATGCGCCAAGCCCATCGCCGGGCCGGCAAGTGAATACCCTTGTTGAGCAGTTAAGAACTCGCTAAGCGTTTGGCTATGGCGAAATGTGATCTGTGTGAATTGAAGGAATACACACCCTGGTACGCGCGCTTCACGCTGCCGTTCAAGTTCGCGATTCTGGAATGCGATTCGTGCGACACTCCGATGGCGGTGTTGGAAGAGCATCGCGCGATCCCGACCGCCGAAGAACGTGAGTTTATGGTCGAGGCTTTATCGCTCGTGGCACGTAAAAAATACGGGGTTGATGAGTTCATAATCGACGGAGTGATGCGTCAGATTCCCGATCACTGTCATATCCATGCTCGTCCGACGCGGTGGCGCGGCTAAACAGTCGTTCACCTAATCTTCTCATAGTTTGCTGAAATAGAACTTTGATGGTCTTTGCCGAGCGTTTGGTCTCGCGGCACCGTTGTGGTATATGCGCGCCTGTCCGCTGGCGTTGCCTGACTTGGGGGCAGGTACGACGACGCTGGTGGTTTGAGCTTGGGGTGCATATCGCTTTCCTACGGAGGTTTGCGGGGGAAATGGCTATCGGCGTAGTCAAGTGGTTCAGTCCGAAGAAGGGCTACGGCTTCATCACCATGGATGACGGCCAGGAAGTCTTTGTTCATTACACCGCCATCGATGGGTCCGGGTTTCGGTCTCTCGAGCAGGGCGAAGAAGTTCAGTTCGAGGTCGCGCAGGGACCAAAGGGTCTCCAAGCGGCGAAGGTGATGCGAAAATAGGGTCCGCCGCGCGACCGGGATTTGAGCGCGTCGAAGGGCAGGCACCGCCGGCTTTTCGACCAGCCGCGGCAATTATTTAAGTAGTTGGCGTCGGCGACTAAGATGTTCCGGAGTGTGGTTATTTTCGCCTGACGGAGCACGACGGACGGATTCAACGGCTACTTCTTCGGCTGATAGTCCTCGGCCGTTGATCCTGATCGTCGGTTTCGCACTGGCGATTCGGTTGTATTTAAGCCTGACAAGCTATTGCATGTCAGGAGACGGCGTCGCTTACCTTACGATGGCGCGTCAATTCGCGTCAGGAGACATCGGCGCGGCGCTGAAGTCGGTCTTTTCGCCGCTTTATCCATCCATAATCGCGGTATTCCATTTAGCGATTCCGAATTGGGAGATGGCCGGCAACCTGGTCTCGGTGCTGATGGGTACGGCTGCGGTGGCCTCGATCTACGCGCTGACGCAGGAGGCCTTCAATCGGCGCGATATCGCGTTGGGCGCTGCCGCCCTCACCGCTATTCATCCAGCTATCGCGGCGTATTCGGCGTCGGTGAGAACCGAAGCGGGCTATATCTTCTTAACTACCGGCGGCGCGGCGCTGATCCTTCGGGGGCTGAGGACGCGGCTGCTCCGGGTGAATGCATATGGCGGTGCGACCCTCGGGTTGGCCTATCTGTACCGCACAGAAGCGATTGGAATGCCGATCGTCGCGGCGATAGCGATCGTCGCGGGAGCGATCATCTGGCGTCAGTATGAGATGAAATGGGCGCTGGCCGCCGCCACTATCATGGCAGGCGGCTTCTTGCTGGTCGCGTCACCATACCTGTTATATCTGCACGCCAACGTTGGTCATTGGACGGTCGGGCGCGAGTTCAACGCGGCCATGATGTACGGGATGGGTGACGTCGCCCAAAACCCGCAAGAGTGGCGTCGCGAGGGCTACTCGTCGAATGCCTCGCCGCTGGCGTCGGCGCTCGCTCATCCGCAGCTCTATTCGCAAAAAGTGGTGGCCGACCTTGGGGCGTCGGCATATGGGTTCGTGCAGGCCCTAGGTCCGCTTCTGACGGTGTTTCTCGTGGCCGGCCTTTGGTGGCGCGGCAGGTCGCTCATCAAGAGTTTTCCGGAAGCCTTTCTCGCGGGCATCGTACTCTTTTACTTCTTCGGGTTCGCACTTTCGTACACTGGCGCCCGTTTCATGGTTCACCTGGCCCCCTTCACCTTCGGTTGGGTCGCACTCGGAATCATGGCGGCGTCCGCCGAAGCGTCCCGGCTGACGGCGCTTGCCGGATGGCGCTTGCCGCCTGTCATAATCCCGCTTACCGTTGCGTTGGTGCTTTTACCGCAGACTCTGTGGCCTATAGGTTACGATATGCGCGGTATTCGATACGCGGGCGAGGCGGTAGCCAAGGTCAGGGCGAAGCCGGGCGACCTGGTAGCCGTGGACGGGCGAGCCGCGTGGTACGCCGGCGCCCAGTTTGTGCCGATGCCGGAGCGAGTGCCCGACCTGTGCGAGTGGCTGGGCAACCAAAAAAATGCCCACTACATGGTCCTGAACGACCGTGACGAGTATCGCTACAGGGTTTCGTCGGATCTGACATGCGTTCAGCTACTAAGGCGTTACCCGCGCGGGAATTCCGGACATTACGATCTGTTTGCGATCGCTCTATCAGACAAGGCAAAACCATAATGCTGGCGTAGAAGCGAGTTGACGCCGAAAAGAACTTGGAACAACGCACATTCGTCATAAAGCCTGAACCTTCAGTAGCTCTCGCGCCGCACGCCGATACCTCGGTCGAGCTTTCTGTAGTAATTCCCTTGCACAATGAGGCAGCCAACCTCGAAAGGCTGTTTGCGCGGCTCGTGCCGGTATTGGACAGCCTGAAGTTGAGTTATGAGATCGTCTGCGTGGACGACGGCAGTACCGATTCGAGTGTTGCCCAACTACTGGAACTGCGGCAGCGACTCGGTTGTATCAAGCTGGTCAGCCTGTCGCGCAATTTCGGCAAAGACGTCGCCCTCAGTGCCGGGTTCGATTACGTGCGTGGCGCCGCCGTCGTTCCGATAGATGCCGACCTGCAGGACCCGCCGGAGCTGATCGAGCAGATGGTGGCCAAATGGCGCGAAGGATTCGACGTAGTGTACGCCACGCGCCGGCGGCGTGACGGCGAAAGTATGGCGAAGCGTGCGACTGCACGATATTTCTATCGCATCTTCGATCGAATCACGGACTTTCCGATTCCGCACGATACCGGCGACTTTCGATTGCTCGACCGGCGCGTCGTCGACGTCCTGGTCCGTCTGCCCGAACGCACTCGCTTCATGAAGGGGCTGTTTGCATGGGTAGGTTTTCGCCAGACGCCGCTGTTTTATGATCGCGAGCCGCGCAACGCGGGTGAGACCAAGTGGAACTACTGGCGATTGTGGAACTTCGCCATCGACGCCGTCACCTCGTTCAGTTCGTTGCCGCTCAAGATTTGGAGCTATCTGGGACTGGTGGTTTCGATCTTTGCGTTCCTTTTCGCGCTGTTTCTTGCGGGACTTAAGATCATTCGCGGCATCGATCTTCCGGGTTATGCTTCGTTGATGGTGGCGGTATTGTTCTTCGGCGGAGTGCAGTTGATCACGCTGGGAATCATGGGCGAGTACATGGCGCGGATGTACAACGAGGTCAAAGGCCGGCCGCTCTACCTGGTGCGCGACGCCTGGGGTTTCGAGCCGAAGGAGTAGCGCCGACGCGATGGATCCCAGCATTTACCGGCGGATGGCGGCGGTCGAAGACATGCACTGGTGGTTCGCTTCACGCCGCGCGATTTGCGATCAGATGATCGATCGGATGGGATTGCCGCGCGCGGCCACGATCCTGGAGCCGGGTTGCGGAACCGGCGGCAACTTTCCGATGCTGGCCCGGCGCGGCCAACTTTACGCGATGGATACCGATCCGTCGGCGCTGCGCTTCGCGGCCTCTCGCGGCCTCGCTCAATTGGAGCAGGGGTCGCTGCCGGCCGATATCCCCTTCGGCGACACGATGTTCGACCTGGTCGTGATGACCGACGTGCTGGAGCATCTCGATGACGAGAACGGATCGTTGCGCGCACTGCGCGCGCGGCTCCGATCGGGAGGCCGGCTGCTGCTTACTGTACCGGCATTATCATGGCTGTGGAGCGAGCACGACGTGATGCATCATCATCGCCGGCGTTATCGCGCGAACCAATTGCGAGAGGTGGTAAGCGGCGCGGGCTTCAAGGTCGAGTATCTGAGTTATTTCAACGTTATATTGTTCCCGGCGATCGCGACGGTGCGCACCTTGCAACGCATGCGTCGACCCGTGGCGGATTCGACGGAGGGACGCCACGACCTCTCGATGCCTTCGCGATCGGTCAATACGTTTCTGCGGCGGCTCTTTTCGAGTGAGCGACACCTGCTGACCTTCGCGCGGTTTCCGGTTGGGGTTTCGTTGATTCTCCTCGCGCACGCGTAACCTCGCGTTCGCGCAGATCATTCCGGCATGAAGTTTTCCCCGCGCGGCGCTATTACCGAAGCTTGCGCCGTCTTTGTCGCTTCGATCGGATTTCTTTTCGCACTGGCGCCGAGCGCGCCGTTCACGCGCGAGCTGGGAGTATGCGAATCCGGTGCGGTTCGCGACGTCCTCGCCGGAAATATCATTCTTCCTTATTTTATCCCCGGTCCGATGGTTCACGTTCCCCCACTTTACTGGTGGACGGCGGCGCTGTGCGTGCGGGCCTTCGGATGGAACGAGTTGGCCTTGCGATTGCCGTCGATGATGGCGGCGGCGCTCACCTGCGCGGCGCTTTTTTACTGGATGGCGAAGAGGATCGGGCGGCAGGCGGGCTTGTTCGCGAGTGCCGCGCTGTTGTGTTGCCACTTCGTTCTCGACGCCGCGCGTCAGCCGCGGATGGATTCGATGCTGGCGCTGTTCGTGACAGTCGCGGCCATTTTTCTCGAGCGTGCGCATAACACGGACGTAGCAGTGGATTCGCCGTCGAACGAGGCGAAAGGAACGCCGAACGGTGCGAGATTCATTCCGCGCCGGAGGATCTACCTGGCGTTTGCCGCGCTGATGATCGGCCTTGGAATTCTTACCAAGGGAATTCTCGGCATCGTGTTGCCCGGGGCGGTAATCGGTCTTTACCTGATCGTGCGCTGGAGGTTGCGCGATCTCTTTCGCGTCGACCTGATCGCCACCTTCGTCGTCGGGCTGCTGATCGGCCTCGCCTGGTACTTCGCCGCGTACGAGATCGGTGGGCCAAATTTTTGGATTGGCAGCTGACGATGAATTTGTGGAGCCGTTTCGTACCGGCGGAGGCCGGCGGCGCCAGCTACTGCGCGCATCCGTTCTGGTATTTCGCGCCGAATATCGTCACCGGATTTCTGCCCTGGAGCCTCTACCTGCCCGCGATAGCAGTGGCGGCGTGGCCGCGGCGCGAGCGGCATCTGAGCGAGCCGGTGGTCTACGCGATTTGCTGGTTTGCGGCGATCTTTCTGTTCTTCTCGGCGTCGCACGGCAAGTGCCTGGTTTATATTTTGCCGGCGTTCCCGCCGCTGGCTGCCCTAACCGGGTGGGCGGTTAGCGATGCCCTGGAAGCGGGCCCACGGCAGAGGCTCGAGCCATTAATCGGTCTCGCGAGTGCGGCCGTCGCAATAGGAATAGTCGCGATAATCGTCGTCGCCATCGGAGGAGTCGTCTTCGGGCTGGCGGCGGCGGTGGCGCCGCAACTCCACGCGACCGATCGCCGCTTCGTGACGATCTTCGCCGATCTTTTGGCGCGGCGGTCGCCCGCGCTGATGGTATGGGTTATCGCATCAATCGCCGGCGCGATCGCAATCGGGGCCGCGATTCGCCGGGACGATATTACCACGCAGGTGATAGCCGTGGTGGTAATCGCGGCGTCCGGGACAATCTTCTGGTTCGGCGCGATGAATCCCATCCTGGCGCAACAGGAGACGCTCGAGGGATTTACCAGGGAAGTCACGCGGACCGTTCCGTCAAATATGAGAATCGGCCACATCGGTATCGAGGATTGCGACCTCTACTTTTACTCGTCCAGGCCGATCGAGCCGGTGTTTCACTTCAGGTGTGGGGCAATCCGCCGTTCCCGAGCTATATCGTGATGCGGCAGCGCCGTTTCGACGAGATGAATGCGGATGAGCGCGCCTGCCTGAAACCGATCCTGCAATCGCCGGCGGTGGATAGCGCGGGACCGCGTCTGCTCCTGGAGCAAGTTACACCGGCGCACTGAGACCGGCTTTCGAGAGCGGCGGGCGACGTTTGCAACCGTATCGGGACAGGGCTAAGTTTCGCCTTGAAGTCGCCGACTGGCGGCATAAACCAAAAGCATCGAATCGAATATCGTTGTTGGAGCGGCGCGAACCGCATCCTTAATTCGGGAAAAGGTGGCAAGGAGCGGCATCATGGAATTCGAAACCCTGGCGACCGGTTATGGATTGCTCGAAGGTCCGCGGACCGACGAACAGAATCGCCTTTACTACAGTGACGTCCGCAGCGGTGGAGTCTACCGTCGGAGTTCCAACGGCAAGATCGAGACCCTGATCCCGGATCGCAAGAGCGTCGGCGGTATCGCGCTTAACGAGAGCGGTGGAATCCTCGTCACCGGAAAGTCGCTCGCCCATTGGGACGAAAAGAGCGGCAAGGTGCGCGAGATATTCGGCGAATGGGACGGGAAGCCGCTCTTCGGAATAAACGACCTCACCACCGACGATGCCGGCAGCGTATGGTTGGGCACGTTCGGAATCGACATCAACCAGTTCGATTTCAAGAGTAAACCCGCGCCGGGATCCCTCTTCCGCGTCGATCCGCCGGGGAAAGTCACCAAGCTTTGGGAGGGAGTGGAGGTCACCAACGGCCTCGGCTTCAGCCCCGACCGCAAGCTGCTTTACCATTGCGATTCGACGACGCGCGCCGTGTGGGTTTACGAGGTGCGATCGGATCGAACGGTGAGCGATCGCAAAGAGTTCGCGCGCTTGCCCGATGGGATGCCCGACGGAATGACCGTCGATGTCGAAGGGGCCGTGTGGGTTGCGGTCGTTGGTGGCCCGGGCGAGATAGTCAGGTTCCGCAGCGACGGCACGCTGGATCGGCGTATCAAGGTGCCGGCCAAGACCGTCACGAGCGTGGCCTTCGGCGGACCCGACATGAAGGATCTCTACGCGGTGACCGCGAACAACGACAATCGCGAACTCAAGGGCACGGTTTTTCGCACGCGCAGCGAAATCGCGGGCTTACCGGTTCCGAAGTCGAAATTCTAGGGACGAGACCGCCGACAACTTAACGGTTTCGAGTCGATCAGCGGCCGGAGGGGCGTGGTCGGCTCGAGACCGAGACGAGCTTGGCGCTGCCGGCTTTGCGCAGATTATGGCGTCGCGCCCCGCTGGGATTGAGCCTGGGTCGAGGCGGGGTCGGCACTGGCCGGCGAAAGACCGCTCCGGCCTTGGCCTTGGTGGCAATTGCCTGCTCGACCGAGGCGTCCGATTTGATCATCACGTAAAACAACGCGTTGGCCATTACTATCTTCGCCAGTGCGAAGACGAACACGAACGCGCTCATCACCAGCACGTCGGTCCAGGTGTTGGACGCCGTCACCACCACCGCGATGCTCATCACGAGCGCGGTCACGCCGAACGTGGAAATCAGAATGATTAATGAATTGGTGGATTGGCGCGCCTCGACCTCGGCCGCTGGCTTGAGCGGAACGCGGCGAACGAAGTTGCGACGTCTCAGTTGAACGATCGAGCCCATAGGCGTTTTTTCGACCGAGACGCGATTGTAGCGCAAGGGGCGGCTGAGCGTTAGAGGCAGACGACGATTTGAGAAAGGTCGATTCGTCGCGGGCACGAACTTCGGTTTAAGAGCGCCTTCGTTGCCCTATCGCTGCGGTCGGGAATCGTTCTAGAGTGCTGCTCGGCCTCGGCTCGCGTGACCGCGGATAAACGATTCGAGGGAGTTTGAAGCATGGCCAAAGTACGCGCGGTCGTTCAGGTCGGCGACCGGCAATTCGAAATTCAGCGGTTCGAGATGCCTCGGGTTGGTGCGGACGACGCGTTAATTCGCGTCGAGGCCTGTGGTCTTTGCGGCAGCGACGTCGACCAGTACGACGGCAAGCTCAATGGGATGGGTTTGCGGCTGCCGGTGATCCCGGGGCACGAGCCGGTAGGCATCATCGAGGAGATTGGCGCGGAGGCGGCGCGCCGATGGGGTGTCGGCGCGGGCGATCGCGTCGCGGTCGAGCCGGTGCTGGGATGCGGTCACTGTCGCGCCTGTAAACAGGGGGTTTACCGCCGATGCCGGATCGGGCGGCCGGGTACCTCGATAGCCGCGTGCGGCTTCATTCCGACGCATATCCCGCCTGCGCTCTGGGGCGGGCTGGCTGAGTACATGTATCTCGATCCCAACGTGGCGGTGCATAAGGTCTCGCGGGACATTCCGGCGGAATTGGCGGCGCTCTATCAACCGGTCGCCGCCGGGATTAGCTGGGCCCATCGCGAACCGGGCACTCGCGTGGGCGATACTGTGGTGATTTTCGGTGCGGGCCAGCGCGGTCTGGCTTGCGTCGTCGCCGCGCGCGAGGCCGGTGCGGCGCAGGTCTTCGTCATCGCTCGCCGTCAAAGCGCGCATCGGTTGAAACTCGCCACGGAACTCGGCGCGGACGCGATTATTCTTGCGGAGGAAGACCCGATCGCGCGGGTGCGCGAACTCACTCACGGTGACGGTGCCGACGTCGTCATCGACGTCACCGCCGAGACGATGGAGCCGATCGCCAAGGGGATCGAGATGGCAAAGCAGGCGGCACGGTCATTCTCGCGGGTGTGAAGGGTTGGGGTGCGACGATTCCGGGGATGGAGAACGATCGCATTTTCAGCAAGGAACTGACTATCAAGGGCGTCAAGAACGCCGACTTCAGATCGTTCGAGGTCGCGGTAGGGCTTCTCGAGTCGCGGCGGTATCCATTCGAAAAGATGCATACGCACAGCTTCGGGCTGGAAAATCTCGACCTCGCGATCCGGACTCTTGCCGGCCGCGTGCCCGGCGAGAACGCCGTCAGCGTCTCGATCGATCCGACTATTTGAGATCAACCGGTCATATATGAACGAAATATACACTTGTGATCGTAATAGCTAATGGAGGGTTTCTATAGTGGCTAGCAAGGTTGGCGAGATTACCGAACTTCTGAAAGATGCGCCGAAGAACTGGGGCCGTTGGGGCGCCAACGACGAAATCGGTTGCCTGAACTTTCTCACTAGCGCCGAAGTGCTGCGCGGCGTGCGGTCGGTCAAACAGGGCAAGACCTTTATGCTCGGAGTGCCGGTGGCGCGTCCGCAGGGCGATCCCACGCATCCGATTCGATCGCAGCCGATCCACACGCTGACGATGGACGAAGGATTTTATATCAGCGGCCGCGCCAAGCCCTTTCCCGGCGGCCTCAAATATTCCGACGACGTCGTCACCATGTTTCCGCAGAGCACGACGCAATACGACGCGCTGGGCCATGCCTGGTATGGTGAAAAGCTGTACAACGGCTACGATCCGAAAACCACAATTGGCGGCTTGCAGAAGTGCTCGATCCAGCCGATCGGCGATCATGGCGTGATCGGCCGAGGAATCATGATCGATGCGGCGCGCTACAAGGGCAAGAAGCATCTCGATCGCGGAAGAAGGCGTGACCCTCGATGATCTGCTGGGCGCGGCCAAGAAACAGGGCACTGAAATCGAAAAGCACGACATCATCGTGCTCCATACCGGTTGGCTCAATCGCTATTACGAGGAAGGCGCACAGGCGATGTTCCCCGGCGGGTTCGTATGATGAACCCGGCCTCGAATATAGCAAGGAACTAGTAAAGTGGTTTCACGAGATGGAGATCGCGTCGATCAGCGCGGACACTATCGGATGCGAACAGGGAGTCCACAAGGAAACTGGCGCCGTCGGAGTATTACATTCGGCGCTGCTGTGCAATCTCGGGGTGATATTCAACGAAATAGTATGGCTTAAAGACCTCGCCGAGGATTGCGCGAAAGATGGACAGTATACATTCCTCTTCGCTCGGCGCTCCTCTAAAACTAGTCTACGGATGCGGATCGGCGGTCAATCCTATCGCAATTAAATAGCTATTGCTGATTAAGTCGCGACCGGCATACTGGCTACCGCGAACGCCACGCCGTGAGATTCTCGCGGTGTGGCGTTTGCATTCAGGTAGCCGCGTCGAGGGCGGTGATGGCGCGGCCGCGCGTTTCCGGCAATAGCCAGATCATCGCCGCGCCGGCGGCCGAGAAGAATCGCGCCAATCGAGAGCGTTGCGCCGAACTACCCAGGTAAAGCTGAACATCGTTATTGCCAGTGGAGTGAAGAACTGAAGTCCGCGCGTGACGTTGAGCAGGAGCGCCAGCGTGGTATTGCGCACGCTGGTTGGAAGCAGCTCGGAGATCATCGGCTCCGGCGCCGGCTCCAGATTCCGGTGCCGAATCCGGCCAGAACATCGCGCCGCGATGAGACCGGGAATCGCCGCTGTCCATCCCATAGCAGTGTCTCCGGAAGCAGTCCCGACCGCCATCACAGACCGAAGAGGAAGAGCATCGGGCGTCGCCCGTAGCGGTCGGCGAGGTCCGAACACGAAGTAGCCCAAAATGCCGCCGTATTGCATCCTGATCATCAGTGGCTGCAGCCTGCGGCGTCATTTCGCGCATCAACTCGAGATATCCGGGCATCCAGCTATAGGTGAACCAGTAGGCCTCGCAGTTGACCAGCAGGATGAAGAAGAGCAACGCGACCAGGTTCCTGGTGGTACGCAGAACGCCGAATTCCGCGCCACCGAAAGATGGTGCTTGCGCGGCTGCGAATCCATACATCGCTTTCGGGGAACCATCGCAGACGGCGACAGTGAAAATCAAGCGCGGGCAACGCGGAAATCACGAAGTCGGCCGCCATCCGACGATCGGGTTCCAGGTGACCTCTGGCCCACGCCGCCAGCAAGCATCCCAGCGGCGCGCCTATCTGCACATATGCGGCATAGCGCGCGCGGCGGTCGGGCGGGACGCTTTCGGCGATCAGGCTTTGGCCGGGCGCTCCATTCACCGCCCATCCCGATGCCGGTTAACGATCGAAAAACAGGATCAGCTCGCAGAGCGAGTTGGATGCCGCGCAAAAGAGGTACCGACTCATAGATCAGCGACGGTGGCCACGATCGTCGGTCTGACGGCCCCAACGATCGCCGGACGAAACCGAAGATCACGCCGCCTGCCGCCGTCATCGCGAACGAGATTCCCAACGCCAGCGATGATTCGGCGGCGCTTAGGTGCAAATCGCGTGCGATCGGAACGAGCAGGAACGAGTACAGGATCAAATCGTAGAAGTCGAAGATCCAGCCGAGGAAGCAGAGTCCGACGATCCGAGAGTGAATCCGCCGCGGACGTCCGCTCATCATCATTCTATCGATGCCGGGGACGGGGCGGATTCATCATCGCGCCGGTCAGGGGCGGCTCGCTGCCGGGTGATGGTGATATCATGTGCACGCATGGTTGTCCCGTTTCGGTCATCACGTTGCGCATTGCTATCTGGCCCCGGCGGGAAAGTTATGGTTGGCTAACGTTCGAGTATCCGCGGCGCTTTCAAGTCCGACCGCGCCCACGAGGGGTCCTCACACCGCGTCAAAGCGGTAGTGTTCGCGCAAGTGGATGTGCATCAATGGACGGTAAGTGGTGATCGCATGTTGAAGAGATCCTGTTCGCGATTGTCGCGACACTCGAAGTGGTACTTATTCCGCACCGGGTACAGCCAGTATGCGCATCGCTACCGGTCCGGCTGTGATCGTCTGACGCTTTCCGGCAGCGTGGTTGAACGCGGCAGTAACGGCGTGCTCGGGCTGGTTGGCAACAGACGAGACGCCGCTTAACTTTGTGCGCGCGCGATCAAAGTCGCGGAGCAAAGGACCGGCGGATCATCGGGTTGGCGGTAAAGGTGATCGATCCGCAGATGGATCTCGCGCAGGCGCAGGAGATCGCCGCGCTGATCAAATCATTTCGCAAGACCGGCAAATGGACGGCCGCGTATATCGAGAGCGCCGGCGACTTCGGCCCCGGCAATCTACCGTATGTGGTTGCGGCCGCGGCCGACGAAGTCTCGATGATGCCGCAGGGCGAAATGAATCGCCGGCGTCGGGATGCGCGAGATGTTCGCGCGCGGGACGCTCGATTGGCTCGGGATCAATCCGAACTTCGATGCGATCGGAAAATACAAGAGCGCTGCCAATATCTTCACGCAAAAGGACTTCACTCCCGCGCAACAGGAAGAGGACGAAGCGCTGGCGTCCGACATGTTCGACCAGATCGTCAACGAGACCGCGAGCCATCGCCACTCGGTCCGCAACCATCAAGGCGCTTCGTCGACCACGCCCCGCTCGCGGCAGCCGACGGCCTCAAATCCCATCTCGTCGACCGGCTCGAGTACGAAGACCAGTTCGACGATCGCGTCAAGGAGTATCGCGGCCGACACCACGACGTGGATCGCTGACTACGGCAGCTACGGGAGGCCCGCAATTCGTCGAGGCGTTGAGCCGCCGCAACAAAATCGCGATGATTTATGGTGTCGGTGCGATCGATCGCGGCGCAAAGCGGATTCGATCCAGTGTTCTCGCCCGGGCTCACCTCGATGGGCTCGGACGACATGGTCAATGCGTTCAATCAGGCGCGCGAAGACGATTCGGTTCGTGCCGTCGTCTTCCGCGTCGATTCTCCGGGAGGGTCGTAATCGCGTCCGAGCTGATCGGCGGGCCGGTGCAACTATGCGCCGAGAAAAAACCCGTCGTCGTCAGCATGTCCAGCTACGGTGCTTCGGGAGGTTTCTGGGTATCAACGCCGGCCGCGAGCGTTTTCGCCGACCCCGGAACGCTTACCGGATCGATCGGCGTGCTCGGCGGCAAATTCAATATTTCGGGTGCGGCGACCGAGTTGGCGTCAACAGCGGCGAAGTCATTCGCGGTGAAAACGCGGATATCTACGATTCGTTCACCGATTTCACGCCCGCGCAGGCGCGCATTTTTCACGAATCAAATCCTGGGCGACACTTATCAATATTTCCTCCATATCGTCGCGGAACAGCGTCACATGACGACCGACCAGGTCAACAATCTGGCGCAAGGGCGCGTATGGACCGGTATCCAGGCGGCGCAGAACGGCCTCATCGACGGCGTCGGCGGTTTCGAGACCGCGCTCACCAAGGCCGAAGTTCTCGCCAAACTGGATCCGCGCCAACCGGTGCAGCTTGAAGAACTGCCCGAGCCTCCCGGGCTCCTCAAGCGAATTCTTGGGAGCGGTCTCGACGGCTCGATGGGTTGGCGTGCGCCGGCCGCGCTAGTGCCTTTGCTGTGGATGGTCCGTCAGTCGGTGTCGCATCACGGTTCTTTCGGAGCGGTTTACTGTCCGCTGGTACCGGTGATGTAGTCGGTCCCGTGCGAGGTTCCTTCCAGGATGTGCTAGATCAGCAAATAAGCTCTATCCAGGTGGTACAAGATGGATCAGCAACTTGAAGGAATTCTGAATACCCTATGCGAGGCCGAGCGCGCCGGCGGCCGTATTCTGCATGAGCTTACGGAGTTGGCGACTTCCCTCGAATTGCGCGAGATGCTCAAAAAGGTCGGCCACGACGAAGGCTACTACGCCGGTGAGCTTGCGGCTCATGTCAGGCGGCTCGGTGGCAGCGCCTCGAATCAGACCGGCGACTTCGTCGAAAAAGTGCGCGCGGTCAACGATTTCAAGGCCAAGCTCGAGCTCCTGAATCGCGGCCAGCGCTGGGTGATCAGGAAGATCGATGAGGCTGTGCCCTCCATTGCGGATGAACCGCTGCGCGCGTTCCTGCGCGTGATGGCAATGGGGCACGAAGTTAATATCGGCGCCCTTGACGACAAGCTGAAGGAAGGAGTTCTTTAGGCGAGACGTTCGAGGTCATCGCGATTGGGAAATGCAACGAGCGGCAGGCCTTCGCCTGCCGCTCGCGTTTTCGACACAGTCTTGAATCGTCGATCTATGCGCGTAGGGCGTCGAGCGAAACCAGTTGTTCGCGCTGGGTCCCCGACGTATATGGACGCGAACCCGGATCGCGCTCGAAGGGATCGAGGATCCCGAGTTCTTTGCTGATCTCCCGCACTGCGGGAAGAACTTCCTGTCCCAGCAGACGAATACTCGTCATGCGGTCCTCAAAGCTGACCGGGCCCTGGCTCTGGAAAATTCCAAACACACCCGGGCGCAACACTTCGAGGATACGGCGCAACTTCGGGATGACCGTCTTGGGCGTGCCCGCGATAATCTGCAGGCCATCCACGGCCTTCGGGTATGCCTTGTAAATCGCGGCCTTGGCCTCGTCGATCGTAGCTTCGCCGCGCGCGAGCCGCCGGCGCGTGCTATCCGCCACCTGCTGCAGGTTGCCCGGTTCCTTGTCCTTCTCTTTCTCTTGCGCACGCCCCAGTTGCTCTGAGCTGACGCCGAGGAAGCCGCCCGAACCGGCGGTCATCGTGCGAGCCAAGCGCTTGGTGGCTTCCTTGGAGTTGTAGCCCGGAGGGAGCGTGTGCTCCGGCCGCGAGAACGCTCCCTGTCCACCACCGTACAGATGCGCTTTGCCGAGCTCCTCGGCCTTTTCCTCGGTCTCGGCGACGACCACATGCTGCAGGTAGCCAAAGTTCTCGGAGCCTGCCTGATAGCCGTGTTTCGCCGCAGTATCGCCATAGATATTCCACAACTCCGCGGTTGCCGGCAGGGCAGTGCCAAGACCGAGATATGGGTAACGATGCTCCGCGCACCATACGACCGTTTCGGGACTGAGTACGCCCGGAATCCAGATGGGAGGACGCGGCTTCTGGTAAGGGGTAACCCAGGGGTTAACGAATCGATAGGTGAAATGCTTACCCTCCCAGCGGAACGGACCGGGCTTCGACCAGGCCGCGAGAATCAGGTCGTGCGCTTCGTTGAACAGTTCGCGGTTGTAGGCCGGGTTGGCATTGTTGAAGATCTGCTCGCTGCCGGCGCCGCGAACCCATCCGGGCACCAGGCGGCCGCGTGAGATGCAATCGATCGTCGCCAGCTCCTCGGCCACGCGCAATGGATTCTTGAACGTGGGGAGCGGGTTGCCGAGCAGAACGATCCGGACTTTCTTGGTGATACGCGCCAGGATCGACGCCTCGACGTTCATCACGGCGCCCATGCAGAAGGGCGTCCCATGATGCTCGTTGAGCATCACCGCGTCGAAGCCGACGTCCTCGGCATAGACCATCTCGTCGAGGTATTCGTTGTAAAGCTGGGCACCCTTTTCGCGGTCGAAAAATTTATTCGGCACCGCAAAATAGGCCCGGTTCTTAATCAATTCGTCTTCCGCGATATCGCGATAAGGACGCTCGGTAAAATACATCAGGATCATGGAGTTCTCTCCTTGGTTGCGCTGTTCGCTTCGCGACTCCGGCCGTTAGACCCGGACGCTGTCGTCGCGCTTGGGCGCGTTCTTGAGCGCCTCGAGATCGACCAACGAGTCACGCCGGGTGCCCGAGGTATAGGGACGCGATCCGGGAGCGCGCTCGAACGGATCGACGATACCGAGCCCCTTGGCGATCTCGCGCATCGCCGGCAGCACTTCCTGACCGAGCAGGCGGACGTTGTTCTGACGATCCTGCGCTGAAATCGGACCCTGCGCGGTGAACAAGCCGAAAATTCCCGGCCGCAACACTTCCATGATCATTTTGAGCTTGGGAATCACCGTCTTTGGCGTTCCGATAATTATCTGCAAGCCGTCCTGCGCCTTCTGATAGTTCTTGTAGATCTTGGCTTTGGCCTCTTCCATCGAGACCTCGCCGCGCATCATGCGGGCGCGCGTATTCCCCTTCTCCTGATGGACGTCGCCGGGGCGAGGGGCGGGCGCTTCGGACTGCTTGAGGGTTTCGCTGGTGACGCCGAGGAAACCATATTCGGTCGCCTGCCGGGCCAGGCGGCGGGTCGCTTCCTTGGAATTGTATCCCGGTGGCAAGGTCCATTCGGGACGCGAGAAGTTTTGCGCGCCGCCGCCGAACAGGGCGCCCTTGCCGAGTTCCTGGGCTTTTTCCTCGGTATCTGCGACGAAAATCTGCTGGAGATAGCCGAAGTTCTCCGAACCCGCGGTATAGCCTTCCTGCGCCGCGGTATCGCCATACAGGTTCCAGAGTTCAACCGTCGCCGGCAGGGCGGTGCCCAGACCGATATAGGGATAGCGATGCTTCGCGCACCAAATGACTGTCTCGGGGCTCAGCACGCCGGGGATCCAAATCGGTGGATGCGGCTTCTGGTACGGCAATGCCCACGGATTCACATAGCGGTAGTTGAAATGCTTGCCTTCCCAACGGAACGGCCCCGGACGCGTCCAACAGGCGATCACGAAGTCGTGAGCTTCATTGAAATATTCGCGGTTATACGCGGGATTGGCGTTGTTGAAGATCTGCTCGCTACCGGCGCCGCGGACCCATCCGGGGACCAGTCGCCCGCGTGAAATCAGGTCGATTTCCGCCAATTCCTCGGCCATCCGCAGCGGATGCTTCAGGGTCGGCAGCGGATTACCCAGCAGGACGATTCGCGCCTTCCGCGTCACGCGCGCCAGGATCGCCGCCTCGACGTTCATCACCGCGCCCATACAAAAAGGCGTGCCGTGATGCTCATTGAGCATAATCGCGTCGAAGCCCACCTCTTCCGCGTAGCAGGCCTCGTCGATGTATTCGTTATAGAGGTCGGCGCCGACCTTCGGATCGTAAAATGAATTGGGAACGCCGAAGAAGCTGCGGTTCTTGATGACCTCTTCTTCCGGCACGTTTTTATATGGGCGCTCGGTGAAGTGCATTATATGCATGATGTTTCTCCCTTCAGTTCCACGCTTGCGTTCGCCCTCAAGCGAGGAACTCGCGCACCAGTTTGATGAATTCGGCAGACTTCTCGATTTCGGGCCGATGTCCGCATTGGTCGAAAATCGTCAGCTTAGCCTCGGTTTTGCTCAGACCTTTGCGAAAGCATTCAGCGGCGCTAACCGGCACGACCGCATCCTCGCGTCCCCAGATAATCTGCGTCGGCAATCCGCTGATGCCCGGCAGCAGATGCTCCAGGCTGGGATTGTTCATGATGGGTTCCCAGGTCAGACGGGCGTTCTCCGTGCGCGCGTCCTCGAAGGCTTCGAATTGCTCGGGCGTGCGTTCGCCGCCGTACAACTTGGCGAACTCCGGGGTCGCCTCGGCATCGTAGACGCTGGCGTTGAGTGAGGTGCGCGCGGTAACGGAGAAGCAATCCATGATCTCTCCGTCCGGTGGTTTGATTCCGGCGGGCGCGACCAGCACCATCTTGCGGAATTGTTTGCTGTTAGCCGTCGCCATCTCGGCCGCGACCCAGCCGCCCACCGAGAACCCGATCACATCGAGCGGCGCAACGTTGAGATCGCGTACCGCCCAGCTATACCAGAGCGCGAGCTCGTGGATATTGCGGATCCAGTCGATCTTCGGCGATTTGCCGAGTCCCGGCTGAATCGGGATGATCAGGGTATGATCCTTGGCGAGTGCTGCGTGCCAGCTAAGCCATCCGGGATGCCCCAACTCCTCGTGCAGCACGAGCAGCGGCTTACCCTGGCCTCCTTTGACGATTGCGAGGTTACTCCCCGCGACTTGGGTGACTTCCTCTGTCCATTCTGCCATCTGCCTGATCTTCCTCCATTTTAACCAACGGTAGGCGCCCGTCGCGGTCGCATCCGCTGGCAGGTCGAGTTTTTACCCTCTAACTCACATCGCCGATACCCGTAGCTTCGAATCAAGAAGCGGCTTCGGTGGTATCCGCGGTCGGCTGCTTGAGCAAAATCTGTTGAGCGTAAAGCTCGCGAATCTCGTTCTCGCCGAGACCGAGCATCTCGCGCAGAACCGCGTCGTTGTCTTCGCCCAGTCGCGACGCCTTCAGATCCGTGCGGTCCGGCCAATCCGAAAACTTGACTGGAAGGGCGGGTATATCGAACTCTTCGAAGCTCGGATCGCTCACGCGGCGAACGGTCTTGCGCTCGCGCAGATGCGGATGCGCCATCGCTTCCTCGAGCGACAACACCGGTCCGCATGGCACGCGAAATTTGTCCAGCTCCGCCACCACGCTGTCACGATCGGGGAAAGTCGCAAACCATTCTTCGATCATCTGTTTCAGCAGGACATTATTGCGAACGCGCCGTCCGTTGGTCTTGAAACGATCGTCGGTCGCGAGTTCCGGCTTGCCCATCGCGTTGGCCAGCCGCGAGAATTCGTGTTGCTGCACCAGCAGCATGATAAAGCCGCCCGGGCATGCGTAGACGCCGGCGGGACTACCCGTGGGATGCTGCGAGCCGCCGCGCGTCGGCTTGAACTTCTCTTTGCGGATCGACACCACCGGCACTGCCAGCTCATGCATATGGAAGTAAGTATCGAGCAGCGAGGCGTCGAGGAATTGTCCTTTGCCGGTCCGCGACGCGTTGAGCAAGGCGAATCCGACCGCCATCGCCGCCGCGACCCCGGTCGATACGTCACCGATCGCCATAGTCGGAATGATCGGTGGCCGGTCGGCCTCGCCCAGCAAGCCGGTCACACCCGCAAACGACGCACCGATGAAGTCATACCCGGGACGCTTGCTCAATGGCCCGGTCTGGCCGGTCGCCGAAACCGAGCACATCACTAATTTGGGATTGATCTTGCTGAGGGTCTCGTAACTGAATCCCATGTCCGCGATCACGCCGGGCGCGAAATTTTCCACCACGACATCGATCTTCGGGATCATGCCCAGCAACAGCTCTTTCGCGCGTGGCTTGCGCAAATCGAGGGCCAGGCTCCGTTTGCTGTGATCGTGCTGGAAATAATAGGTGCTCATCCCGTCTTTGGAGGTGAGACCCAGTTGGCGTACGTGATCACCTTCGAGCGATCGCTCGACCTTGATCACATCGGCGCCCAACTCGCCGAGTATCCGGGTGCAGGTTGGCCCCGCGACGAAATGTGTGAAGTCGAGGACGTGATAACCCTTCAGCATCAGTGCCTGCTGCTGCTCCATCGACGAATCTCCCTCGCCATGAGATAGCGTTCCAACACTCGCTGAAACGATCGTTCAATGCGGCCGTTATTGGGCGCATCATACTAATGTCGGGCGGTAAGTGTCCACGCCGATGAAAGCTCGCCGCAAGGGGGCCGCTTTTGGCGCGATTCGGTTGCGTGTCGCCGGAAATCACGGTTCTATCTTGATGGAGGGTGCGAGCTTCCCGATTGTCGCCAGCGAAACCCGCGCCCTCACGATGCCCGCGGCATCCGTCGCGCTCCGTCGCTTCCGAGGTTCGGTGATAATGACGAAAAAGGTCTTGATAGCCTGCCAGGTGCTATTGCTGATTGTGGGGATGTCAGTCTTTCAGGCTTGCGCCGAACACCAATCCTACAACCCTTACGGTCCCGAGTATGGCGACTACGACGACGGCCACGTATGGCACGACCGCAATTGGTGGATCGACAATCATCGGGATTGGGTCGCCGAGTATCATCACGAATGGCTGGAACAGAACAACTAGCCTCGATCACTAGACCGAGCGGATTTTCGTCGCGCAAACTGCGGATCCGTTCCAAAACTCAAATTTGCACCAAAACGCGGGAGTAAATGCCGATGCTCGCCGAAAACGTTCAAGGTAACTACAGCTTCATTCGCGGAATCGGCCCCTTCTCCTCCGGCGTGATCGCGAGCGCCGGCTTCGAGATCGTACATGCCGCCTTTCACCCGTTGATCCCCCTCGAACCGGGCTATGCGACGGTCGAACGTCATCTCAAGGGTCTCGGCCGTCCCATCACCGCGATCTGCGGCTTCCACCTGCGAATTCCTCAGGCGCTTTCGCGCGAGGCCTTCGACGAATTCAATCGGCCCTACATCGAACGTCTGCGTTCGTGGGGATTGGAGGTCGACGGCGCCAACCCGGTGACGCGCACCAACGTCGCACCCGCGGCGAACCAAATCGCCGAGCCCTCGCTCGCCGGCTTCTTCTACACGATACCCTCGCAGGCTTGCGCGACGACCTTCGTGGTCTCCGGCGTGCCCGAAATCGCCACCCGCGACGGCGGGGTGCAAATCGTCGCGCGCGGCGATACCTCAGCTGAAGGGATGCGAAAAAAGACCGAATGCGTGATGGAGATCATAGGCGCACGGCTGACCGAGATGCGCGTCGGATGGGACGCCGCGACCGCGATCAACCTCTACACCGTCCACGATGCCCATCCGCTGATGACCACCGTGATTCTTCCGGCGGTCGGTCGCGGGGCACACGTCGGGATCAACTGGCAGTATTCACGGCCGCCGGTAATCGGGCTGGAACTGGAAATCGACGTGCACGCAGTCCGGCAGGAGATAGTGCTTACAGAGCCCTGAATCAGGACGTTGCCCTCAGTCGTAGTATTCGAGACCGAGGTGGGTGATGAGGTCCTCACCGCGCATCCAGCGCAACGTGTTCTTGAGCTTCATCAACTGAATAAAGATGTCGTGCTCGGGGTAAACCTTCGGCGCATGCATCGGCGCCTTGAAATAGAACGAGAGCCATTCCTGGATCCCCCGCATCCCTGTGCGCTGCGCCAGATCGAGGAACAACACCAGATCGAGCACCAGCGGCGCCGCCAGAATCGAATCGCGGCACAGGAAGTTGATCTTGATCTGCATCGGCGAGTTGAGCCATCCGAAGATATCGATGTTGTCCCAACCTTCCTTGGCGTCGCCGCGCGGCGGGTAATAATTAATTTTCACGCTATGGAAGACGTTGCCGTATAGCTGCGGGTAGAGGTTCGGCTGCAGGATCTGATCGAGCACCGACAGCTTGGTCTCTTCCTTGGACCTGAACGACCCTGGATCGTCGAGAACCTCGCCATCGCGATTGCCCAAAATGTTGGTCGAGTACCACCCCGCTATCCCCAGCATCCGCGCCTTCAGCCCCGGAGCGATAAGCGTCTTCATGAAGGTCTGCCCGGTTTTGAAGTCCTTGCCGCAGATCGGGACATTGCGCTCGCGCGCGAGTTCGAGCAGCGCCGGCGTGTCGGTCGTCAGGTTGGGCGCGCCGTTGGCGTACGGGATTCCGAGCTTGAGCGCCGCGTAAGCATAAATCTGGCTCGGCGCGATTCGCGGATCGTTGTGCGCCAGCCCCGCCTCGAACGCCTCCAGCGTCTGATGCACGTCGGCTGGCCGATGGAATACTTCGGTCGATCCGCACCAGATCATCACCATCCGTGCGACGCCGGTGCGCGCCTGGAAACGGCGGATGTCGTCCATGAGCATCTCCGCCTTTTCCATTTTGTTGCGCCCCTCCTTGACGTTGGGGCCGTTGATGCGCCGAACAAAATCCTGCTCGAAGACGGCTTCCATCGGATTCAGCCGTTCGAGCGGCTCGCGCACCCTCTCCAGCAGCGCCGGATCGATCACGGCCGCCTTGCGCGCCGCATCGTAGGCGTTGTCCTCGTATAGATCCCAGCCTGCGAATTCGAGGTCCTCGAGACGCGCCAGCGGGACAAAATCCTTGATGAGCGGCGTGCGGCCCTCGGTGCGCTTGCCGAGTCGCACCGTCGCCAGTTGCGTAAGCGATCCAATTGGGATGCCGAGTCCGCGCTTGACCGCCTCGACACCGGCAATGAACGTAGTGCTGACCGCGCCCATCCCAGGCAGCAGCACGCCGAGCTTGCCCTCGGCTGGCATGATTCGGACGGGTTCTGTTACAGGCAAGGGCGATCTCCTCAGCGCGGCAAATCGCCGATCGGCGCCGAGGCGCGATGCGAAAAGAAGTTGGCAGGAATTTTCATTTTGTATGCTGGTAGCAGGCTTCCATTAAAACCGACAGGCGCTGAACAGGGGAAACGTCCCGGTCGTTGCTCCACCACCTGACCGGCTAGGTTACCGGCGCACGAGGTCGGGATAAAGCCGGAGCCGAGCGAGAGTCACCACGGTAAGTCGCGAGGTTCGACCTTAGGACTTTGAGCGGCATTCGGCGCACAAGCCATAGAATTCCAGCTTATGGCGCAGCAAGGTGACCCCCAGCTTGCGCGCGACCGTCTCCTGGATCCGCTCGAGTGCGTCGTCCTCGAATTCGATGATTTTGCTGCAGTTCTCGCAGATGAAGTGGTCGTGATGCTGCTCGCCGGCCACCTCGTAGCGCGCCTGCCCCTCGTCGAAATGGCGTTCCGAGAGGAGCCCGCAATCCTTCAGCAGCTTCAGCGTGCGATAAATGGTCGCATAGCCGACGTGCGGGTTGATCTTTTTGACTTCAGCATAGAGTTCTTCGGCGCTGATATGACGGCGCAGTTCGAAGAAGACGCGGGCAATATCGTCGCGCGGCGCCGTCGATTTGAGCCCTCGCTCACGCAGCCGCGAATGGAACAACTCCATCCGGGTCTGCGCCTTGTTCCGGCTCGGACGCTCAGGGGGCGGCTCTACCGCCACAATAGTAGCGACTTCGCGTGCCATCGCGGCTATCCCGTCGCCTGTTCGCAAGAACGAATCATTGACCCTTGTCTAACGGCCCGACTGGTCTCCCATCTTCGCACTCGTCGCAAATGACGCAAGCGGGGGATCGCATCCCCACGAGCCGGATTCTAGCTCGGGCCCGCCTGCAATACCCGGCGTGCTGCCGGCGACAGGTAAATCTCCTCGAGATTCTGCTCGCGCAGCGCCTCCGCCAGCACTTCGATCTGATCGGCCGGTGGCATCTCCCGGTCAAGGATAATCAGGTTCTTTTCGCGTAAACGGCATGCCCCGCCGCGCGCCCGATAGCCGACTTCGCGTAAGATTCGCTCGCGGCGAACCTCCAACCCAATCCGCTTGGCCGCCTCGGCCAACTCATCCGCCAGCCGCAATAGTCGCGTTCCCTTGTTATCGCTCATCGAAACCCGCCAAACTCACCCTTGAGGCTCCAGCCCTGGAGTGCTATCGCGGAAATTGGGGACCGCGCCGATGATCAAACGGATCCTGGTCGGCATCGATACATCCGAACATTCCCGGGTAGCGCAGAGCTATGCCTTCTATCTCTCGCGCCGTTTCGGCGCCAGCCTGATTGGCCTCCACGTCGTTGATATCGTTTCGATCGAAGGCTCCTTCTTCCATGATATCTCAGGCTCGCTCGGACTTGAACCCTACCTGGATTATTCCTCCAAGATGCGCGAGGTGCTAACCGCGCGCGGACGCATGATTCTTGACGAGTTTGCGCAAGCTGCGAAACGCGAAGGCGTGGCTATCGAGACGGCGCTGGAGATCGGAATCGTCGCCAACCAGCTTTGTGAACGCGCCAAGAGTGCCGACATCTCGATGATCGGGCATCGGGGCGTCAACGAGCGCTTTTCAACCGGCCTGCTCGGCTCGACCGCCGAGAGCGTTGCGCGCAAATGTCCGCGTCCGCTGTTCGTTTCGCCCCGCGTGTTCCGCGAAATTCGCCGCCCCGTGCTGGCCTACGACGGCAGCCAGCGGGCGGCCCGTGCGATGCGCGCGGCGGCCGAGATCAGCGCCCTGCTCGAGGTCCCTCTCGCGGTGATTACCGTGGCCCGCGATCCCAAGCTGGGCGAAAAGGTCCTCGACGAGGCGCGCTCCTATCTCGAGTCCCATCGGATTACCACCGAGTTTCGGCTCATTGCCGGCAATGCCCACGAGGAAATAATCGCCTTCCTCAAAAAATACGCCGCCGACCTGCTTTTCATCGGCGCTTACGGCCACAGCCGGATTATCGAGATGGTCCTGGGTTCGAACACCGAGTATGTGATGCGCAACGCCGAGTGCCCCTTGTTCCTTTCGCGCTAGGGACCCTTCCGCTGCGAGTGTCTTCGAAGATGAAAAATGTGCTGACCAAAGCTCTTTTAGCCGGCGTCGCGGAAATGGCGCTGTTTGCCGTCCTCCTCTTTGCCTCGGCGGGCACTATTCGATGGATCGGCGCGTGGGTCTTCATCGTGATCATGCTCGCGCTCATCGTCATCGTCAGCCTGATGCTCGCGAAGCACGATCCCGATCTTTTGAAGGAGCGGCTCGCGATGCCCCTCCAGAGCGGCCAAAAAGGCTGGGACAAAATCCTGATGGTGGCGCTGCTGGTCTTGTTTATCGCCTGGATGCCACTGATGGGTCTGGACGCGATACGCTACCAATGGTCGCACATTCGATCTGGCTCCAATTTGCGGGAGCGACCGGCCTCATCATCTCCTTTTACTTTTGTTACCTGGTTTTCGGTGAAAACTCCTACCTGTTGCCGGTGGTGAGAATTCAGGAAGATCGCGGCCAGCATGTGGTCAGTTCCGGCCCGTATCGCTTCGTGCGGCATCCCCTCTACGCCAGCTCGTTGATCTTACTGCCATCGATAGCATTGCTGCTGGGCTCGGGATGGGGACTCGTGTGGTCGGTCCTCCTGGCTGCGCTGATCGTGATACGGACCGACCTCGAAGATGCCACCCTCGCGAAAGAATTGGCGGGTTATGCCGACTACGCGACCAAGGTTCGCTACCGCCTCATTCCGGGAGTCTGGTAGACGCAAGTCACCGCCGGGTGCACTATTTCACCCTTGACGATGGAGCCGATCATCATCCCGATCTATTTCGATTACGCCTCGACGCTCTGTTACGTCGCCTGGCGAATCGTCCGCGAACTCGAAGCCGAGATGGGATTCCAGGCGCTATGGAAAGGCGTTCCGATCCGGTTGCGCGACAATCATTCGCGCCCCGGCAACACCCTCGGCCCCGTCGAGCGGATGAAGGTGATGAACGTGATCGCGGAGACCGGAATCCAGGTCGTGCCGCCGGAACAATGGATCGATTCCGGCATTGCCCTGATGGGCTCCGAGTTGGCGCGCGACGCCGGGAAGTTCGCCCCATACCATGAGGGGATTTTTCGCGCGGCCTTTGAAGATCGGCGCGATATCTCGGATGTCGCGATCGTCGCCGCAATCTCGGCCATTGCCGGAATCGATCGCGCCCGCTTCGAAAACGATCTGCGGGCGCGGGTCACCCAATCGCGCATCGACGCCAATAAAGAAGAAGCCGACCGTTTCTCCGCGCTCGGCTATCCCACCTTCATTCTCGGCGATTTTCCACTGACCGGAATCCAGCCGAAGGATACGATGCGGCTGTTGCTGCGCCGCTTCATGGATCAGCGCCAGCGCAACCCCGCAAACTAAGCTTCGGTTCCGGCGCCTACGCCACGCATTGCAACCGCCCCGCCCCCAGCGGTGAGGTAAGCTTGGTAGACGCGATTTGAGGAGGCAGGACTAAGGGCCAAGCCCGTTATCCTGAAGATAATTCTCTACATCGTTGTCAGAAGGCGTCGGTTTGAGAGTCTTTGCATATGACTTGATGGCTTTGCGCTTCTGTTCTCTAGATAACGGCGGATCAATTCTGTCCAGGTCGTTCTTGACGCCATCGAGACTATTGCGATCCGAAGCATGCATTTACATGCTGGATTTACCCGATCTGCTCTTTGTGTAGCCGGTCGATAAATTCTTTGGTTAGATCAGCACCAACGATGCTCGGCAAATGTTCCTTTTCCCAGTGACGTGAAGCCTCGTCAATCGCTCGACGAATTACCTCTCTCGCGTTTTCTCGTTGGTCTATTGCAAGAGTGTTTAGCAGCTCCAGCTCGATTGCGCGGTCTCTCAATTGCAGCGCGTCGGCGTAATTCATCGTTCAATCCTTGTTCGCAGCCCAAAGCTATAAAAACGTCCCCACCACCCCTCCAATAAGAGTATAGGCGAGGGCAAATCGAATCGATGTAGCAATAGAAACTCGAGTTTGTCTCTCAAGGGCGCGTTTTCATTCCTTCGATCAGTCGAGAGTCAACGAACGCAAATTCCGCGTTCGCATGGGGCGACCCGATCCTTTCGGCAGGACATCGGCGAGCGCGTCGTGGTAAGCTCGCGCGCATGGAAAACCATAACGCCAAACCTGAAGACTTATCGCCATTGGAGCGTTTCGAGCGGTTTGCCCGTGCAATTATCATCGCTGTTCCTAAGTCTGGAGCGGTTAAGGAAGAGCCAGAATATCAACAGAATCAAGTACTCTCGCTCCGCCAAACAAAGCGAACCTGATGAGGGAGGAGGGCAAAACGATATTCCAACGGGTCGCGAGCACAATGAAATCCGGAGCGACCATTCCAGGGACCAACTATGTTGTCAAAGGGCTAGGCAAGAGAAGAGGACAAGACGCCTTGGTTTATCAAATTCGGAATAGCCATAAGCCAACGAAGCCATCGGAAAAAGGTGTCAATGAATCCGAATGGCAGAAGGCAGACGACCGGTTAATGCAGAATGGCGATTTTAGTCGCAAGTGGTTTGAGACAGAGATGAAGGATTGCGCTGACGGGCAACCAGTGAGGAACTTCGCTGCGATAGGCAAAACATTCGTCTCGCTAGGTTTGGCGGAGTACGAAGACGGCAGCGGTACGTACACTCGACGCAACGGTTAGAGACGAACAATGCCGTACAATCGTCTATCGCGTTAGGGAACGCCTGATTCTCTGGCGCGATGCACGCGACTCGTCTCGACCTCGATAGCCAGCAATGAATCGTCCTTCCGGCCTTCACACGCGAGGCCCCCTGCGGTACCGCCGCAAAGGCGCTACAGTCGGTCGAATTTAATATTGACGTCTGCCTAGGAGCGGCCGCAGAACTGTAATCAAGCTGGTCAAACAAGCATTTGAGTGCCCAAATTGGGACACTAATCCGAGGGCGGGAGTGCCTTGCGTGGCTGCAAGCTAGCCCGCATGCTTGGCGGATGGATTCCACGCGTCGTCCCGTCCTCAAACTCGGCATCGTCGACGTTGGCGTTGAAAATGTCTCCCTTCCCAACGGTGTAACGGTCGATCTAGCCGTCATCCGTCATCCGGGCGCAGCCGCGATCGTCGCTCTCGATACCGATGGAACTATCGCGATGCTCAAGCAGTATCGACACGCAGTCGGCGGTTGGATTCGCGAAATCCCCGCAGGAGTGCCGCAACGGCGACGAGCCGGCCGCCGAATGCGCCCGGCGTGAATTGCGCGAAGAAGCCGGGCTAGTCGCGACGCGCTGGGACCGGCTGGAGATCGTTACGATTCCGAGTTTTTGCGACGAACGGATAGATTTATTTCTCGCGCGCGACCTCGCTGCGGCGCCGCGCGAACTCGATCACGACGAGGTGATTGTCGTCGAACGCGTCAAGTTTGACGACGCCCTCGCGATGGTGCGCAGCGGCGAGATCATCGATGCTAAAACCATCGTCGCGCTGCATCACGCCCAAGCTATGCTCCGCGACGGCGATCTTCGCGTCACGAACAGTTGACGATAATCTTTCCGTAGCTGCCACGGTCGGCGGCCAGAGCCTCGAACGCTTTCTGGATATCGTCCAGCTCGTAGCGCGCCGAGATCAGCGGACGCACGTCGAGCTTGCGGCTCGCCACCAGGTTGACCGATCGCGCGAAGTCGACATGGTCGGCCCAATAGCTCGCGATCAGGTCGATCTCGTTGGCGACGAGACGATTCGCGCGCAGTTCGAGCTTCCGTCCTTCGTATACGGCGACCATCACGATTCGCCCTTGCTTGCGCACCAGATGCTGCGCCTGGTTGAAGGCCGAGGCATTCCCCGACGCTTCGAAGACGATGTCGGCGCCGCGCGACTCCGTCAGCTCCATCACCGGACCATCGATCTCGCTGGATGGATCCAACGCGAGGTCGGCGCCCATCTTCAGGGCCAATTCGCGCCGGCCGGCGCCCGGTTCGACGACTATTATCTGATCGGCGCCGCCAAGCCGCGCGAGCGCCGTCACCAGTAGCCCGATCGGACCGGCCCCCATCACAATTACGTGTTGCCCGACCGTCAGTCCCGATCGCCGAATCGCGTGACAGGCGACCGACGAAGGTTCCATCAGCGCCACTTCTTCTTTGGGCGTGGCGGCGGGTACCAGGAACATCTGACGGGCCGGCGCGGTGATATATTCCGCGAAGGAACCGTTGCGCTCCGCGACCGCCATCGCTCGCATGTCGCACAACGTATAAATGCCGCGGCGGCAGTACTCGCAATTGCCGCAACCCGCGTAAATAATTCCTACGGCCTTATCCCCTTCTTCGAACCCGCGGACCTCGGATCCGACCTCGACGATTTCTCCGCAGAATTCATGGCCAAGCACTGCGGGCATCGGCAACGCGAGCGGCCCCGCGACGAATTCGTGCAGGTCGCTACCACAGATTCCACTCACCTGAACGCGAAGGCGCAGGTCAGAGGGTTTGAGCGATGGATCGGGGTACTTGCGGTCGATTTCGATTCGGCCGCGTGCTTTCAGGACTGCTGCGCGCATTATGACGACTCCGGACGATTCGGCAGATTCGCCCGAATGATAGCAGGATGATGCGGGATCGACACGGCTTGCGCGGCGCCGTTGCCGATTTCAAGAGGAATAAGGGATTATTCGCGATTTTTCCGAGGCGCAACCAGCCACCGTGGTCAGCTATCTCATGCGCTAAACACGGAATGCTGGTTGGCGGGCAGCGTAGAGCGCTATTCGATATTCACTTCATCCGGGAAGAGGAACGTCGTGCTGCCATCCTCAAATTGAACCAAAAACATGCGTCGACCCAGATTGTCTATCAGCCGCAGGATTCGTGGCTTTTCGCTGAAGCGCGTACGACCTTGTTGGTCTCTTACAGGACGAAGTAAATTGCAATGCCGCCCCACAACCGCATCCACATTGATTGTTTCCATATTATCTCCGCGTCAGAGACTCTCAGTTACACCCAGCTAACCTCCGCTACCTACCCATTCAGTCTAGCAAATCGCAGGCCTGATGTAATATAGCTTTTGGTTGGCTAAGGTTACGTATCTTCTCTTATATTAATCGATGCCAAGACGTGCCACAAGACTTCTAAAGCACCTTCAACGTCTTTTGCATTCTGCGAGAGTTCGCCATCACTAATGCAAAGGGTTGATCTGACACGCAATTCGGGGCAGGTAGAAGAACCGGCGTAAATCGTAGGAAGCATAGAAAAAACGCTTCATTTCACGACATTTTTTGGACGGCAAAGGTTGGACACTTATGACCACGCTCTACCCGCAGGTGATGGGCCGCGAAGCAATGATTGCCACCGAGCACTACCTCTCGGCGTCAGCAGGTGCACGGATTTTTGCCCGCGGAGGTAACGCGATTGACGCGGCTGTCGCCGCTACCCTGGTCGAAGGTGTCGTCAACCCGCACATGCATACCATCGGGGGTGAGGCCCCGATGCTCATTTATGTGGCAGAAGCGCAGCGTGTAATCGCTATCAATGGCAACATGGTCGCTCCCGCACGCGCGACTATCGACCATTTCCGCTCGCTGGGCCTCGAACTTGATTCCCGGCGAGGGTCTGCTCGCTGCCGGCGTTCCCTCCGCTTTTGATGCGCTGGCGTCGGCGTTAAGCCGGTTCGGCACCATGACGCTGGCCGACGTCGCCGCTCCGGTGGTGGCGCTATGCGAAGATGGCATGCCGATGCATGCGGGACTCAGTGGGCATGGCGAAACCCCAAAGGATTTATCGGGGCTTATAGGCCTGGCTTCTATCCGCGCCAATCGCAGGAAGTTCAAGGAACAATGGCCCTCGAGCGCGGCACTCTACATGCCCAACGGCGAGGTCCCGCGACCCGGCGACATAATCAAAAACCCGGCCCTGGCCCAGGTCTTTCGTCGCTTGCTCGATGCCGAGGCGGGAGCGAAGAACCGCGGCCGCGAGGCCGCGATCGATGCGGCGCGCGATTGTTTCTATCGCGGTGAGATAGCGCGGGAAATCGTCAAATGGTCCGACGCCAAGGGCGGCCTGCTCCAGGCAAGCGACCTGGCGCAATTCACGACGCGCTTTGAAGAGCCGGTCAGCGCTGACTATCGCGGCTTCACCGTTCATAAATGCCAGCCATGGTCGCAGGGACCGGTATTTCTACAGCAATTGCGATTGCTGGAGGGTTTCGACCTGCGCGCGATGGGTCACAACTCGGCGGCATACATCCATTGCCTGGTCGAAGCCGCCAAGCTCGCCTTTGCCGACCGCGAGGCCTACTACGCCGATCCGGAATTCGCGGAAGTCCCGATGGAGGGTCTGCTCTCGCGCAAGTATACGGACCTGCGCCGGTCTCTAATCGATCCTGAGCATGCCTCGATGGATCTGCGTCCCGGCGATCCGATCGCGATGCGAGCGCTGCTCGAAGGCGCGAACGCGGAGGGCCGGTCGTGGGGCCCCGGGACGATTCACGTCACCGCCGCGGATGGTCGCGGTAACATGGTCGCGTGCACGGCTAGCGGTGGATGGATTCCCAGCTCGCCCGTAATCGATTCTCTGGGTTTTCCGCTGGGTACGCGCGTCCAGACGTTTCACCTGAACGAACGGCACGCCAACGCACTGCGTCCGGGGAAACGTCCCCGCACGACGCTCACACCCTCGATTGCAACCCGCAACGGGGCTCCGTTCCTCTCGTTCGGCACGCCGGGGGGCGACCAGCAGGACCAGTGGACGTTGCAGTTCTTCCTCAACCTGGTCGATTTCGGGATGGATGTGCAGGAAGCGATCGAGGCGCCGCGTTTTTCGACCGCGCATTACGTCAACACCTTCTACCCGCACAACTTCAGCAAGGGATCGCTGCGAGTCGAAGAGCGGGTCGACGAGAAGGTGCGCAACGAGCTGGCCGGCCGCGGCCATCTGCTCGAGGTGCGGCCGCCGTGGTGCGAGGGTCACGTGCTCGGGATACGTTTCGACCCTGAGCGGCGTCTTCTGACCGGCGGCGCGGATCCGCGCGGACAGCTCGCGGTGGTGATGGCAGCGCAGGCGATCGGCTGGTAAACGAAACCGCGTTTCCAACGTATATTCTGATGGAGCGCTTCGTCTGAGTGCGGTGCGCGAGAGTGCCGTGAAACCGTCTTCGCCCACTTTTGCGCATGTGATAATTAATGAGGTGCGGACGCTGGGTGGCGGGTGTTGATGTCTCAAACCTTCCATTACGACGCTACACGCAATTGCGAAACCTGATGCCGGAATTGGGATATTCCGCCCAGCCCCGCTCGATGGCACAACGTGACTAAGCTAGCTATAGCATCTTTCGCCATGCGGCATAGAATCTGCTGTCAAAGGGGGCTGGGAAGATGAGAAAGCGTGGGAAACTAGCGATAAATGGTCTATTGGCGGCTGCGATGCTTATCGCTCTCGCGGGATGCTCGGGACAGCCGCTATCCACGCGAGAAAAGGGTACGCTAATCGGCGGTGGCGTCGGCGCAGCGACCGGAGCGATTATCGGCGCCGCAGTGGGTGCTCCGGGAATCGGGGCGGCGATTGGCGGTGGTATCGGAGCGGTGGGCGGAGCCTTGGTTGGTAACGAGATGCAAAACCAGGAGACCGCGCAAAAGCAGACGGATAGCCAAATACAATCGCAACAGCAGGAAATTGAGCAGCAACGACAGCAAATTGAACAGATGAAGCAGCAGCAGGAGAGCGAGTAGCCTTACCGAGGAGGTCAAATTCTATGCGCAACGGTTGGATTCCGACAATCGCACTAGCCCTGGCCGCTATATTTTTGGTCGCCGGGTGTTCTGGTGAACCCTTGTCCGAACGGGAAAAGGGCACCGGCGTGGGCGCCCTGGTAGGCGCCGGCACAGGCGCGATTATCGGTGCGGCGGTGGGCCATCCGGCCGCTGGCGCGGCAATCGGCGGCGGCTTAGGCGCAGCCGGCGGTTTTGCAGTGGGCAACGAGATGCAGAATCAGAACGCCCAGAACCAGCAGACCCAGGGCCAGATCGAACAGCAGCAACAAGAGATCGAGCAGCAGCGTCAGCAGATCGAGCAGATGAAGCAAGAACAGGAGACTGAATAGAAAAAAAGGGAGGTGTAGGATCATGCGCGGACGGCGGAATGCAAAGGTGGGGGCCGCGCTCGCAGCCCTGCTCATGATCGGTGGATGTGACCAACAGTTTTCGACCACGCAGAAGGCGACCGGCGTGGGAACCGTGCTGGGCGCCGGCAGCGGAGCTCTAATCGGTTCCGCGGTAGGTCATCCGGTGGTGGGAACGTTAGTAGGCGCGGGTATCGGCGGTGCCGGCGGCTACGCGGTTGGTCGTGGCCTGCAAAGCAACGAAGACGCACAAGCGCAGACGCAGGCGCAGGTTTCTTCTCAACAGCGCGAGATCGAGAGTCAGCGCCGCCAGATCCAGGAGTTGCAGAACAGCCAGAACGAAGAGTAAATGACTCGCTCTCCGCGTCACTGCAGGACGCGGGTTAGAATCAAAAGGGATACCGCATTTTGCGGCATCCCTTTTTTATGGAGCTAATCGTCACGCTCGCCTAAGCGGGCCGGCAGAGCTTGCATGCTCGTAGGCCGGCGCCGCGCGCATGGTCGGCATCGGCGAAGATAAGCCATCGTTTGCGCTCAGTTCTCCGCACGGCACTGCACGCCGGCCGGCAGAAAATTCGCGACGTCCAATGACCATACACGGCGCTGTCCGGGACGCGTTGGGCGCGACCGGCATGGAAACCTTCGGCGCGCAGCAGCTTGAGCTTGCGATCGACGCCGCCGCCGTAGTTGCCGATGGTCCCGTCCGAGCGAATCACGCGATGGCACGGGACATAAATCGGCAAGGGATTCGTGGCCATGGTGTTGCCGACCGCGCGCTGACTCGATGGCGCTCCGACGGCGGCCGCCAACGACGCATAGGTAACGACCGAGCCGGGCGGCACTGTTCTCAACCGTTTCAGGGTCCGGCGCTGGAAATCGCTCTCTACCAGACTCAGGTCGACGCGGCGGTGCGCGATCGCCTCGAGATCTCCCTTGAGGAATCGACCGATTTCATCCGCGATTTGCGCGGCTATCGCCGGATCCTCGATGAGATCGAAGCGCGGGCGCAATTCCGCGATGGTGTCGGCGCCGTCGCCGGCGTTGAGATATTTGACCGCGAGCAGTCCGCGCGCGCCGTCTGCTATCAGCAAGCGGCCGATTGGGCTGTTGACGACGCCGACGTGCACGCAAGGTCGAGCGATTCTGACGAGCGCGCGCTGCAAGCGGGGACGGGCGTCAGTCAGCATCCGATCGACCAGGTTGTCGCTCGGCGCATCATCAAATTCGTCGTCGTGATTGTAATTCTCGTCCATGGATTCACTCCGCGGCCTTAATCTTTTTCATCGCCAGGTAAACGCCGGCACGTGCAGCCTCTTCGGAACATCCCATCGCGACGGCGATTTCGTCGTACTCGAGTCCGCCGAACTTGCGCATCACCAGGGCGTTGCGTTGCTTGTTCGGCAGCCGCGCGATTTTCGCGCGCAGGTCGATGAGCCCGTCGGCAGCGCCGCCGACCGAGGCCGAATGCGCGTGTGCGTTACCGGCGGCGTCGATCTCGTCGCCGCTAATCACCCGTGCGCGGCGCGCATGATCGCGCGTGCGATTGAGACAGAGGTTGGTCGCGATGCGAAAAAGCCAGGGGCGCAGGCCCGCGGCCGAGTCGAGTTGCGGATAGGCCCGGTAGGCGCGCAGCCAGGTCTCCTGAAAGAGGTCGAGCGCATCTTCGCGATCGCGCGTGGTGCGCACGAGGTACCGCATGATTTCGCGCTCGTGACGCCGGATCGCCTCTTCGAACGGCGGCGGCAAGTCCAATCGATTCTGCGGTTCCATATCGTTCAGATATAACCCCGCATCGGCGCGCGCGTGAAATCACCTAAAAGTTGGCAATTTCACCCGCCGTCGCCGCAACGCGATACGGTTAACGGCAATATGTGAGGACACCCAAGAGGGTGGTTCATCCTCGAAGGCCGGCGCATCTGCACCCGGCCACGAGAAGGAGAGCGAAGCTAACTAGGCAGCGGCGCGATCAGGCGGCCTTTGCGGCGCGCGCATAGGGTGTCGCGATTTCGCGCCCGATCAGTTCGACCTGGTCCGCCCAGGCGCTCGCCTCCGCGATAGGCCAAAGCACGAACTTATCGAGTCCGATCGCGACATATTCCTGCAATCGCCGCATGATGTCCTCGGGCGATCCATAGATTGTCCGCTGCAGGAAGCCTTCGGCGCCACGGCCCATCGCGGCCATCATCGGGCGCATCTCTTCCATCGCACGTTCGCGCGTCTCGGCCAGGCGGCAGAACAGGATCATTCCCGATTCGATGCGCGCGTTGGCGCGGCCGAATTGTTCCGCGTAGTTGCGAATCGTCGCCATGTTGCGGGTGAATTCTTCGGGCGTCTGGAACGACGCGAAATAGCCGTCGGCGAGGCGCGCGGTGCGCTTCAAGGCGGCGTCGGAACGCCCGCCCACCCAGATATCGATGGTGCCGGAATCGGTGTTGTTGCGGCGCGCCGGGCGCGGTTCGATGGTGACATTATCGAAGTTGAAGTACTTGCCGTGGAAGCTCGCCTTCTGCTCGGTCCAGACTTTGCGCAAGATGAGGATGCCTTCGTCGAGGCGCCGGCCGCGTCCCTCGGTCGGGATACCGCAGGCGGCATAGTCATTGAGATTCGCGCCGGTTCCGACCGCCATCACCACGCGGCCGCGCGAGAGATAGTCGAGCGACGCGAAGGATTTGGCGGCGACCAGCGGATGCCGCAGGTTGAGCAGGAAGACGCTCGGACCGAACTTGATCTTCGAGGTGCGCGAGGCAATCAGCGACAGTGTGGCGATGACGTCGAGCTCCGGCGACGCGGCCAGCAGATGGTCCGACAGCCAGAATGAATCCAGGCCCCATTCCTCGGCGCGTTCCGCGACGCGCACAATCGTATCCGCGGTAGGCAATCCGAGACTGAAAAGCCCGAATCCGACGCCGATCTTAACCTGATTCATAAGACGAACTCCCGGCTAGGTTCTTATGGAGCGCGATGATATTAACAGTGTTTATGCGGAGATCGCTATTGGCCAGCAAAGGCGTTGACGTAACGTTTTTGGGAACTGGTGATGCCTTTGCTAGTCGCGGACGCTTTCAATCAGGCTACCTTGTTGAGGGCGGCGGCTGCAAAATTCTGATGGAAGCGGGGCCGACGGTGCTGTGCGCGATGAAGCGCATGGATGTTAAGCCGGCGGATATCGATATAGTTCTGATCAGTCATTTGCACGGCGACCATTTCGGCGGGCTACCCTTCCTCATTCTCGAATATCTGTGGGAGAGCCCGCGCCGCACCACGATGACGATCGCGGGTCCACGGCATCTCGAGGAACGTACCTGGCTGCTTTTCCGGACGATGTTTCCATTTTCCAGCGGTGACGTGGATCGGGTCAAACGCCGGCTCAAATTCGTCGTGCTCGAGCCCAACGACGATAAGCGTATCGGACCGGCGCGCGTGCGCACGATTCGCGTCCCGCACATGAAACGTTACCATTCGCTGGCGCTCAGGCTGGAGTTGGCCGGCAAGACTATCGCGTTTACCGGCGACAGCGGATGGACCGACGCGCTGGTCCCCTTCACGGCGGGCGCGGACCTTTTCATGTGCGAATGCACCTACTTCCAGAGCACGGAACTCGATTTCCACATGAACTATCCGTTGCTCGCGAAAAAGCGCCCCAGCCTCGACGTCGGTCGAATGCTGCTTACGCATATCGGCCGCGAGGTGATGGAGCACGATTCCGAGGTCGAGCTGGAAATGGCTGCCGACGGCATGAAGGTGCACGTCTGACCGCGCCGGCGAATCTCACAGGGCCGATTCCGCAAATAGATTTGTCACACAAGTGCGCATGACGACCCGGCCGTGGTCTGCGATTTTTTTGACATTGGCGATCTAGTGGCAAGCGCAAAGCCGGCAGGTATGCTTAAGCGAGTAACGTATCCAAGGGAGTGACTATGGGGCCGATAGGAAAAGCGATCTTCTTGACCAAAGGCGTGGGTAAGCATCGGGAGAAACTCACGTCCTTTGAACTCGCACTGCGCGACGCCCGTATCGCGGAGTTCAACCTGGTGCGCGTCAGCTCGATTTTCCCGCCGGGCTGCAAAGTCATCTCGATTCAGGAAGGGCTGACCTATCTGAGTCCCGGACAGATCGTCTACGCCGTGATGTACGATAACGCCACCGACGAACCGCATCGCTTGCTGGCGACGTCGGTCGGCCTGGCGATTCCAGCGGACAGGAATCAATACGGCTACCTGTCGGAGCATAAGAGCTTCGGCCAGACCGATCAGAAGGCGGGCGATTACGCCGAGGACCTCGCGGCGACGATGCTGGCTACGATCCTGGGGGTGGAGTTCGATCCCAACGTCAGCTACGACGAACGCAAAGACGTCTGGCGGATGTCGGACAAGATCGTCACCACGCGCAATATCACGCAATCGGCGATTGGCGATCGCGACGGCCTGTGGACCTCAGTCGTGGCGGCGGCGGTGTTCGTCGATCTGCCCAGCGCCACCTAGGCGCGGAGCGTCGAAGCGCAGTCGCGACCCGTCGGCCCGGTGACATTTCTTACGATGGAGACGCTTCCATATAGTGCGCCATCACCAGCAGGTCGTGCTTTTGGCCATGCCGATCCTTGACGTGGTCGTTGAGCGTGGCCTCGGTGCGAAAACCGAGGCGCTTGAACACACGGATCGCGCCCGGCTGATCGGCGACCATTTGCGCGAGAAGCTTCTCGAGCCCGGCCCGCTGGGACAACTCGAAGATCGTTTCGGCCAGCAGGTGGCCGAGCCCCCGCCGTCGATATGCGGGATGCGCGACGATGCGAATCTCTCCGACATGACGCGCCCAGCCATGGCGTTGACGTTCGAGGATCGCCGTGCCGACGATTCGCTTGCCCGCCACCGCGACCATCGTGGTCTCGCGATCGAGGTCGATCTCGTCGAGCCAGGTCTCGATTTCCTCGCGATTTATCAGGTCTTCCTTTAGAAAAGCGCGGTCGTCTTCGGGTACTTCTTCGAAGAAAGTACCAATTTCGGCCCGATCCTGCGGAATCAGGGACCGAATCGTGACACTGCTGCCATCGTTCAATTTCAAGGTTTTGGGATAAGCACTGAATAGATAATCGGCGATCGCATCAGCCATCGTCGTGACCTCTCGGTTGGTTTGATCTTCGAGAAAACCCGCGAAATCGTGAGTACCATAGGGCTGGGCGCCGAACCAATCGGGCATTACGCGGGTCGGCCCGCCGCGCGGAAGTCGAGGCAAATCGCGGATTCGTAACCTTCGGCGAGCCTGCGTATGCTATTGCCTTGGTCTTCGCGAATAGTTGGCGAATAGTTGTATGATTCGCAGCGCCTGCGACGATACTCGCAAAGGACGCGACAATAGCAGAAGGAGCCCGCCGGATGGGAATTGTGGATGGCAAATGCGCATTGGTGATCGGCGTCGCCAACGACAAGAGCCTCGCCTGGTCGATTGCGCAGGAATTGGCGGCACAGGGAGCGCAGGTCGCGCTTACCTATCAGGGTGAGGTGCTGGAAAAACGCGTACGCCCGCTCGCCGCGGAGATCGGTGCGCACGTGGCCGGCGAACTCGACGTCGGCAACGACGCCGATATCGATCGGGTCTTCGCCAACGTCAAGGAAAAGTTCGGCGGACTCGACCTGATGGTCCACGCCGTCGCGTTTGCCGCGCGCGAGGATCTTCGCGATCGTTTCCTTAACGTCAATCGCGCCAATTTCAGCCGCGCCCTCGAGATCAGCGCCTATTCGCTGGTGGCGTTGGCGCGTGCGGCCGAACCGCTGATGGAAGCGCGCGGCGGCGGTTCGATCGTAACCATGAGCTACATCGGAGCGATCCGCGCGATCCCCAACTACAACGTCATGGGTGTCGCCAAGGCGGCTCTGGAAGCCTGTGTGCGCTACCTGGCGCTCGATCTCGGCGGCAAGAATATCCGCGTCAATGCGCTCAGCGCCGCGCCCGCGCGCACCCTCGCCTCCTCCGCTATCCGCGATTTCCATTCGATGGCGCATGAGGTCGAAGAGCGTTCGCCGCTCAAGCGCGCGATGAAGCCCGAGGAAGTCGGGCGCATGGCGACGACTTTGCTCAGCGACATGTCGTCCGGCGTCACCGGTCAAACCGTTTATGTCGACATGGGTTACAATATCGTGGGCGCGTAAACTCCGACGCCCGCCTCAAGGAGGAAACTTCGATGGCAATTATTCCGGTGCCGCAACTATCCGACAATTACGCCTACCTGATTCGTCGACGACGCCAGTAAGGAATGCGGCGTGGTCGATTGCGCCGAAGCCGCCAAGGTGATGGCCGCAGTCGATCGCCACGGTCTGAAGCTCGTTGCCGTTCTGCCGACGCATTATCATTTCGATCATGTCGGCGGTAACGAGGATATCGTCCGCGCCGTCCCCAACCTGCGGGTCTATGGCGCGCGTGGCGAGAACGGTCGCATCCCCGCACAGACGCATGAGGTGGACGACGGCGGCACAGTCGAGATCGGATCGCTGCGCGGCCGCGTAATCGGAATCCCGGCGCATACCAACGGGCACATCGCCTACTATTTCCCCGAACTCAAGGCGGTCTTCACCGGAGATACACTGTTCATCGCCGGATGCGGCCGGGTATTCGAGGGTAAAGCGCAGACGATGGTGGAACTCGCTGGCCAAACTCGCCGCGCTGCCCGACGACACGCAAGTTTATTGCGGCCACGAATACACCGAGAAGAACCTGCGCTTCGCCCTGACGCTCGAGCCCGGCAACGACGCCTTGAAGAGCAAGTACGAGTGGACCAAAAAAATCCGCGGCGAGGGCAAGTACTCGATCCCGTCGACTATCGGCGAGGAAAAGCGCTTCAACCCGTTCCTGCGCACCGACAGTCCCGAGCTGCGCGCGAGCCTGAAGAAGATTGATCCTTCGATTGGCGAGGATTCGACCGCGATCTTCGCCAAGACGCGCGAACTAAAGGATCGATTTTAATCGCATCACCGTCGCGGTCTTGTGAAGTGCAAGGCCGCGCCCCCCTCCCCCGGGTGCGCGACCGCCAATCATTCGAAGTGCGCGCAACCATGGGTGTCGTACGGTTGTTATCGCAGATTCGCCAGAGCCTTGACCTCTTTGAGATCGCCAGTGAAGTGCGCGTGCAGCGTAGCTGAACATTGAGCCTGCGCTCCACAGGAGACCGATAGATGGTTGACTACGAAGTCTTCGAGTTAGGTGACGTAGTACTCCAATCGGGGCTCACCCTGCGGCAAGCGAAGCTCGCCTACAAAACCTATGGGAAGCTCGCACCCGCGCGCGACAACGTCGTTGTGATGCCGACCTTCTACGGCGGCCAGCACACCGACAACGAAGCGATGATACATCCGCAACGTGCTATCGACCCGACCCGGTACTTCATTGTGGTGCCGAATATGTTCGGCAATGGCTTATCGTCCTCACCGAGCAATACTCCCCCGCCGTTCGATCGCGCGGCTTTTCCTAATGTTACCCTCTACGACAACGTCGTCTGCCAACATCGCCTGATTACTCAGCACCTCGGCATCGATCGAATCAGGCTGGTGGTAGGCTTCTCGATGGGCGCCCAGCAGGCTTTCCAGTGGGGCGCGCTGTACTCCGACATGATCAGCGCGATCGCGCCGTTGTTCGGCTCGGCCCGAACTTCGCCGCACAACTTCCTCTTCCTGGAAGGAGTGAAGGCCGCTCTGCAAGCCGATACCGCATTTGCCGACGGCTGGTACGATGCACAACCGGTTAAGGGCTTACGCGCCTTCAGCCGGGTATACGCGGGCTGGGCCTTCTCGCAAGACTTCTTCCGCGAGGAAGAGTACCGCAGCATGGGCCTGCAGTCGCTCGAAGACACGGTGCGAGCGATGGAAGGCCTTTTCCGGCGGCGCGATGCGAACGATCTGCTGGCGATGCTGTGGACGTGGCAGCACGCTGATATCAGCGCCAACCCGATTTACAAAGGTGATTTTGCCGCCAGCCTCGCGGCGATTCGTGCCCGTGCGATTGTGATGCCCTGCGACAGGGATCTCTACTTTCGCGTGCGCGACAACCAGATCGAGGTGGAGCAGATGCCGAACGCGGAACTGCGGACGCTTAGCTCAATCTGGGGCACGCCGCCGGCCTTGGAGTGAATCCCAGCGACAATCAGTTCATCGATGCGGCGCTGCGTGAATTATTGGCCGAGTGACGCGATCGTTCGCGTAATCTCTACCGCGCGTAAACTCTACCGCTGGTCGACTAAGATCATGCTTGGGCGCCCCCGACTAAAAGAAATCACGGGTTGCGCGCTCCGAATTGGCTCGGCAGCTCTGAGAAAACAGAACTAACCGCGCGCTCACTTCTTTAAGTCGGCGAGGAACTCCAGGATCGCGGCGTTGGTCTCGGCCGGCTTCTCCTGCTGGGTCCAATGGCCACAGCCCTTGATCAAGACGGTTTTGCGCAGGTTTGGCACGAACTCTTCCATCCCGTTGCAGAGCTCCGGCCGCAAAACCGGATCAAGTTCCGCCGTTATCATCAACGCCGGTTGATTCACCCGGTTCTCGAGCCCCGCGCTTTCCTCCCAGCTGCGATCGATGCAGCGGTACCAGTTGAGGCCGCCGCGAAAACCGGTCTTCTCATACGCTTTGACGAAGACCTCGAAATCCTCCTCGCTGAGAAAACTTCCATGCGGCCGATCCGCCAGGCGGTCGAGTAGTCCTCCGCCGGCTTCACCAAATACCCCCGGCGGAGCGCTGGTGTCGATCGTTCCGGCGAAGTCGCGCGGCTCCTGGTAGAAACCATTGAGCGATCGACGGACGTCGCGCTCGAGCTCGGCCTCCGCGACACCGGGTTTCTGGAAGTAGAGAATATAGTGAAAGTTGCCCTGCGCGATCGCCGTCATGAAATCGGTCGGCTTCATCGGGCCGCGCGGGAAAAAAGGCGTGTTGACCCCTATCACCCGTTCGAATCTCTCGGGAACCATCATCGGGGCGTTCCAGGCTACCGCACCACCCCAGTCATGCCCGATGATCACGCATTTCGCGATCCCGAGCGCGTCGAGCATCCCGACGATATCGCCGACCAGAAGGCGCTGGGTATAGGCCTCGGTCGCCGCCGGCGCGTCGGTTTCGCCATAGCCTCGTTGGTCGGGCGCGATCGCGCGAAAACCGGCGTCGGCCAGCGCGCGCATCTGATGACGCCACGAGTACCACAGTTCCGGGAACCCGTGGCACATCACGACCGGATAGCCGGTGCCCGCCTCGGCCACATGCATCCGGATTCCATTGGTTTTGATGAACTTATGGCTAAATTCGCTCATAGGACGCCTCGTGCTCGTAATCCGTCAGTTTTCGCCGATTGACAGCTCGACGCAACCCGCAATATCGTAAGTCCAGCCAAGTACGGCCGTCTGCGCCGACGGAGGGGCAAATATGAATCGGGACTTCGAATTCAAACAGCTTTTGCGCGCATATCGCGCCGGAATCATTAACGAGGAGACCTTTGAGTGCGAGATGGCCGACCTTGAGAATGGCTCCTCGACCGCAACCAACGGCTCCGGCCATGCCAGCTTCCAGTGCATGGGCAAGACTTACAAATCCGAACGTGACGCTATCGTCAGTTTTCTCGACAAGGCTCGCGTAGCCGAGAGTAATGCAGGGGTCGCATTCGCAAACTGGGTAAAGGCCTGCAAGACCGACTGTATTCGCAGCGGACTCAAGATGATCTCCGAGCGCGAGAGCTATCATGGGCGGGTTTTCGAAGCCCGTCTGCATGAACTCGGCGCCGAATGCCGTGCCGAGGTCAGCGAGGAAAGCCGCAAGTTCGCGGCCTGCGTCAGCGATCCGAACATGCCGGACAACGAGAAGCTGCTGCGCTTTGCGGCGCTGGTCCCGGATGCGGACGCGGCGATCAAACCGCTCTTCGAGCTGGCCGAGTCCATCAAGGAAGACATGGAGACCAAGGAAGCTATCCGTCTCTTCGCTGAAGACGAGCTTTCGAGCACCAAGTGGCTGCGCTATGCGTGCGCTGCCCTGAATGCTCGGGCGGCCTCAGCTTCGGCTCAAGCCTCGGCAACGGCCTGAGTATCAAATCGAACGCGCCGACCGAAGATTCGACCGGCGCGCTTTGAGACCTACGGGTGTGGCGTGATTACGATCGCGTCACACCTTTTTTATTGCGATTTACTCGGGGACTTTCGTGGCCGGACCTGCGCCGCCAGCCGGCGGTGCGCCCGGCGGTCGACCCGCCCCCTGACCAAGCTGCTGCCGGGTATATCCTGCCGGTACGGTGAAGGTATCGGGTGGCAGATCCTCGACGGCAATCTTCGTCACCGTCATGTGCGTCACGGTCGGTGGCCGTTTGGCCAACATATCGTTGATTTTCGCCATTTGATCGGGCGTCATTCCGGGCATCGAGACGTGGGTGATCTTGGTCGTCGTCTCGAGCCTCATCGGGGTCCCATCGGGCATCCCCGACATCATCGAGAGGGCGGTTCCCTTGACCTTTTCGGCCATTATTCGATTGAAGGCGGTGAACTCCTTCGAACCGGGGGCGACGGTCGAGAAACATGCCTTGAGGTTGGATTGGTTACCGCCCATCACGGCCGATCCGGTGTATTCGTCGCACGAATAGCCCACCACCTTATCGTGGGCCCCGGTCTTCTTGAAGGTCATCGGGCTCATGTTGGCGTTCGCGGGGCGATTCGGCGGAAACGGCATCTCGACGTACGCATGCTGGGCCGAGCTCATGATGGTACGGGTGCCCTTATCGAGGTCGAGGACCATGGTGTTGTCGCCGACTTGAGTCTTCTGTTTGTGGCCTTGAATCATCAAGACGACGTTCTGGTTGGTCGAGTGTCCGTCGCCGGAGTCGATTTCCTGCTGTTCGTTCACCACTACACCGGCGAAAACGCTCGTAACGCCACTCAGAATGAACACCGCCGCAATTGCGGCCGAAGATAGTTTCACAGCGATTGCCCTCCTTGGGCGCCTTGCATTTCTATTACGTTTTTTTGTGCGGCAGCGCCGGTGCTGAAGGCGCGGCCAGTGAGCATCCGATGGCCGATCAGGCCCAGTAGCCCGAAGGCGACCCAGGTCATTTCCTTGATTCGCCGCAAAAAGCCGATCGCAAAGCCAAGGCCCGCTGGATAACCCAATATAGATAGAATCAGCGCTTTGCCACCTTCCTGGCTTACCAGCTTGCCGGGTATCAGGAAGGTCGCGCGCTCGATCAGCAAACCCATCGCCTCGATCAGCAGGACGATCAGCCACGAGACTGGCTGATGAAGGAGGGTGAGCAGAATGTAAATTTCGACCGGTCCCATGCTCCACGCCACCAGATAGCAGAGCGAGGAGAGGACCAGGCGTCCGCGATGGCGCGCGTAGAAATCGATCAGAATCCCGTCAGCTTCGTCCGCGGCGACCTTGACCTCGGGGTCGGCCAGATACTTCACGTCGAGCTTGGCCGCAGCCTTCCAGAGTAAGGCGAATGGACGCTTCAGCTGGATATAAAGAAAGGCGCCCGCGAGTCCCACCGCAATCGCGAAGCCGCCCATCACCGGCCAGAACAGATGATGAAGTTCGGCTTCAAAAGGCAAAGAGGTAAGCAGAGCCGCGCTAATGAATCCGATTTGGCCGAAGGCTTCCGCCAGCGAAGCAACGACGACAGTGGCAAGTCCCACCGCCATCGTGAGCTTTCGACGCACCATCATGGCCATCACGAATTGGCCGCCCAACTGTCCCGACGGTGTAACGTAGTCGATGGCTTCGCCCGCGATCCGCGCGACGAACAACTCGCCGAAGTGCAGATTGCGCGGATAATTTTCGATGGTCGCCCGCCATCCGAGGGTGTTGCAGACTCTCGCGACCGCTTCGAGCGCGATGGTAAGGGCTAGACCCCATCCGACCATTTGGACGTAATGCCAAACATCGCGTGCGCCGAAGCGATGGAGAAACCAGCCATAGAAACCAAGGGCAAGCAGAATAATCAGGGTTTCAACGCGGCGCATCGATAAGGGGTCCGTCGGTAGGTGTGCCGGTGGGGCGTGCGGTCATTGTTTCAGCGACTGCGCGGCTGCGCAAGGCAGGTCCGCGCTGTCGTCTCACTCAATCGAGATTAAGAAGTACGCTTCGAATCGCCAAGCCGAGCAACGGGTTCGGCGTCAAATCTTGAAACACACGCATAGCTCACAAGGGAAAAGCCGGGACAAAATCCGCCATCGGTTTTGGCCCGCCGAATCAAACTTTGAAGCGGATGTGGATGATGTCGCCGTCCTGCATGGTGTAGTCGCGTCCTTCGAGACGGAGCTTTCCCGCCTCCTTAACCTTGGCGTCCGAACGCAACATCGCAAAGTCCGCATAACTGACGACTTCGGCGCGGATGAATCCGCGGGCGATATCGGAGTGGATACGACCGGCAGCCTCCAGCGCGGAAGCGCCCCGCCGCAACGACCACGCATGCGCCTCAGGTTCGCCCGCGGTGTAGAAAGTAATCAAGCCGAGGTCGCGAAAGAGCGAGGTGATAAGACGGTCGCGGGCGGGAGCTTCGAGACCGGCGTCACGCAACAATTCATCCTGGCCGGCGTTGTCGAGTTCCCATAATTCGGACTCGAAACCGGCGGCGAGCCTGAAGACGTTGACGCCGCGCGCCGAGAGGGCCGCGCTTTCGGCGGCCGGCAGTTCCGCGGTCGCGCGGTCGGCATCGCAGTTGATTACCGCGATTGCCGGTTTGCGTGAGAGAAAGCCGAAACTGGAGAAGGTCTGCAGCTCTTGCGCGGTCAAGTCGAGGAGCCGCAGCGGTTTGCCCTCTTCGAGCCATTTGAGACATTTCTCGAGCGCGGCCCGTTCGAAATCAACCGGGCTCTTTTCCTTTTTGAGCCGTTCGAGCCGGCGTTCGGCCTGGTCGAAGTCGGAAAACGTCAGTTCGCTCTCGACGCTTTCGACGGCGGCTATCAAAGGCTTCGAGCGGCCGGTGAAGTCGGGAACCACGATCAGCAAGGCCTCGAGGTCACGAATCATCGGCAAGAGACTGGGGTCGAGCGCGGCGCCCTCTTTTTGTTCCTTGGGATTGGGCGCGAAATCGAGAATGGTCAGCTCGACCGGAACCTTCTTCTTCGATCCGTAAGTCGTCTCGAGAAAGTCGAGGCGCTCGTCGGCGACCTTGATCTGGCCGAAGCGCCCGCGGCCCTTGGCGTCCGCCTGTCCGGGAAGAGGGGCGAGCCCGGTAAGGGCGTGGAAGACAGTTGATTTGCCGACGCCACGCGCGCCGATGATTCCTGTTTTCACCGCGAATTACTCCGAACCTCTAAGCGTTACATATCGCGCACGTCGGTGTAAGCATCGTGACCCGCTTTTACCGGGCTCTCCGCGCGACTCATCACCTTCATGCGGCTTGTGATACAGAATCAAACCGGTAGACGTTGCAGAGGAGGAAAGCCCGATGCCAAAAGCGCCACCTGACTACCAGACACGCTACCCAATCGATTTCGCGGAGATCGATCCCACCGTGCGGCAGACCGTGGTGCAACTCTATGCGGCGGACGGTGCGAAATCGCGTGGCCTCCTTTATATGCCGCCGAAGAGCAAGCCGCGCACCGTGGTTATCATGGCTCATCCGCGGGGCGACTTCGCGCAGCACTACTCGATCCCATTCTGGGTGGAAGCCGGCTTCGCCGCCTTCGCGCAGAATACGCGCTACCTCAACAACGATTCGATGATGCTGCACGAGAACCTGCTCATCGACCTGGCGGCGGGGATGCGTTACCTGCGCGAGGAGCAGGGCTTCGAGCGAATCGTGATGCTGGGAAACTCGGGCGGTGGCTCGCTCTTTTCGTACTATGATGCCGAAGCGCGATTGCCCAAGGGGACACGAGTCTCGGCGCCGCCGGGTGGCGGTCCGCCCGACCTGAACCAGTTCGATTTTCCCACGGCCGACGGATTCATCCTGCTGGCGGCTCATCCGGGGCAGGGCAAGGTTCTGATGGGTTCGCTCGACGCGTCGGTGGCCGACGAGAACAATCCGTTCGCAACCGACCCCGCACTCGATCCGTACGACGAGCGCAACGGCTTCAAGGTACCGCCGGCGGAGACCCGCTACGATCCGCAGTGGCTGGCACACTATCGAGCGGGCCAGCGGGCGCGGGTCGCGCGAATCGACGCGATCGCGCGTGGCTATATCGCGGAGGCGCAAAACGCTCGCGCGGCCTCCAAGGCGTCGGACTTTGCCAAAGCGCCGCCGGAACACCGAACGAGCGTTCAGCGGCGAATGATGGCGCCACGCATAATGGTGGTATATCGCACGTTGGCTAATCCAAACTATTTCGACCTGTCACTGGAGCCGTCGGAGCGGGTGGTGGGGTCGATTTTCGCGGCGCGCCCGGAGCTGTTCAACTATCATGCATTCGGGCTGGGCCATGTGGTGACGCCCGACGCCTGGCTGTCGACGTGGTCGGGACTGAGTTCCTACGCGAATTTGGAGCGGAACCTGCCCAAAGTACAAGTGCCGACGTTAGTGGTCGGGGCGAACGCGGACCAGGATATTTTCGTTTCGGACGTTCGCACGGAATTCGACCTGTCAGGGGCGAAGGATAAGAAGATCGAGTTCATCGAGGGCGCCGACCATTTCATGCGGGCCGGGGGAACGAAGGGGGATCTCGGCGATCCGCGTCCTCGCCTTATGAAAATTCTGACGGCGTGGACGGCTGAGCGCTTCAAGCCGTAAGCGTTGTTGACAAAAATACGGGGTGTTCGGTCCGACTGCTTGCGTCAGCGGGCGCCGAACAGCAACCTAGTACGGGTTAGAGCGAGGGGGACGGGCAAGATCGGGGTGAGACTTCCGAGGTCGTTTTATTGGGGGAGAGACGGCTTGAAGAGGTTCGGCAGCGGCGATCGGTAAAATCGTCTTGAGGCTCGGGGCCAGAACGAGCATCCTGAGAAACCCGGACATCCTCTAAAGACATACAAAAGGCGAAAATCGAAAGCGGTAGCTTCTGCGCGGTCATTTGCGTAAGCTTTGCTAAAGCGGCTTTAATTAGTGGAAATGCCGCTTGTGTGAGCTCTGTTGGTTGTTGACCCTTTCGATAAAGCCAAAAGAGAAAATTGCGATGGGTGGCCGACTGGCTTCGAAACTGAGGGCTGGCGCCTGGACGCGATTTTTCGAAAGTTGACGAGAGAATGGCCGTTCCACCGCTCTCAGACAACACGAGCACCCTGTTCACCAACCTGATTGAGCACCATCTTCGGTTCTCGCTGGCGAAGAGAAGGTGGCAACTCGGGAAGCGTGACTGGTATCGGGTCGCGGCGCTAGCGGTGCGCGACATGCTGATCGAGCGGATGCTCGGGACGCAGGCTCGCTTCGACGGTAAAAACTCCAAAAAACTCTACTATCTATCGCTGGAATTCCTGATCGGGCGATCGCTCGAAAATAACCTGTTCAACCTTGGGGTGATCGACATCTGCCGGGAGCTGCTGGCGAGAAACGGTATCGACCTGCAGACGGTCTTCGACGAAGAACCCGACGCTGCTCTCGGCAATGGCGGCCTGGGACGGCTGGCGGCGTGCTTTCTCGATTCGCTGGCCACGCTGGATATGCCCGGCTACGCCTACGGCATCAACTACGAGTTCGGTCTCTTCCGGCAGGAGATAAGCGACGGTTACCAGATCGAGCGGCCGGATAGCTGGCGGCGCGACAATTCGCCGTGGCTGGTGACGAGACCCGAGGAGTCCTGCCTGATACCGGTTTACGGGCGGATCGAGCATCGGTTCAATCGTAGCGGCGAGTACAGTCCGCATTGGGTAGCGCAGCGGATGCTGGTAGGGATGCCGTCCGACTTGCCGATTGCGGCTACGGCGGGCGCACGGTGAATTTCGTGAGATTGTACTCGGCCGGCGCCTCCGACGAATTCGACATGCAGATTTTCAATGCCGGCGACTACGTCAAGGCGGTCGAGCAGAAGATGGTCTCCGAGACTATCTCGAAGGTGCTCTATCCGTCGGACTCGGTGCAGGCGGGCCGAGAGCTGCGGCTGTTGCAGGAGTATTTTTTCGTCGCCTGCGCCATCGGCGACATTATTCGAGGCTTTTTGCGGCGGGGCGAGGACGATTTCCGTGAGCTGCCGTCGAAGGTGGCGATTCAGCTCAACGATACGCATCCGACACTGGCGATCGTCGAACTCATGCGAGTGCTGGTCGACGATCAGGACCTGCAGTGGAACATGGCGTGGGAAATCACGCAATCCACTTTTTCGTACACGAACCATACCTTGATGCCGGAAGCGCTCGAGCGCTGGCCGGTAAGCCTGATGGAACGGGTGCTGCCGCGCCATCTGCAGATCGTTTACGAGATCAACCGGCGATTTTTGGGCGAGGCGGCCGTTGGTCGGCAGCGAAGAGGTCCAGCGCCTTTCGATCGTCGAGGAGGGTTACGAAAGCCAGGTCCGGATGGCGCATCTGGCGATCGTCGGCAGCCATGCGGTCAACGGCGTTTCGGAGTTGCATTCGGAGTTGCTCAAGACGCGACTGGCCTCCCAAATTCAACGAGCTTTGGCCCGAGCGGTTCAGCAACAAGACCAATGGGGTCACCCAGCGGCGATGGCTTCTGATGGCGAACCCGGGCCTGGCGAAGTTGCTCGACGAGACCATCGGGACGGGTTGGGCGACGGAGCTGGAAAAGCTGCGCGGAATTGAACCTTTTGCCACCGATGCGGCGTTCCAGGATCGGGTGATGGCAATCAAGCGGGCGAACAAGGAACGCCTGGCGACCCTGGTGCAGCGCACCGCGCAGGTCGATATCGATCCGGCCGGCATGGTCGACGTGCAGGCCAAGCGAATTCACGAGTACAAGCGGCAGCTCCTGATGGCGCTCGGAATCGTGCACGAATACTGAGTATCGTCGAGGATGGCGTCGAACCGCCGATGCCGCGCTCGTATATTATCGCGGGGAAGGCCGCGCCCGGTTATTGGGCGGCCCAAATGATTATCAAGTTGATCAGCAGCCTGGGCGACGTGATCAACAATGACGAAAGGACGCGCGGGCTGATCAAGGTCGCGTTCGTGCCCGATTATCGCGTGTCGCTCGCCGAACGAATTATTCCCGCAGCCGACCTCTCGGAGCAGATCTCTACTGCCGGTAAAGAGGCGTCGGGTACCGGCAATATGAAGTTCGCGATGAACGGGGCGTTGACGATCGGCACGCTCGACGGCGCCAATATCGAGATTCGCGAGGCGGTCGGCGCGGAGAATATCTTTATTTTCGGACTCACCGCCGAAAGAATCGAAGAGATTCAGGCTAACGGTGGCTATCAGCCTTTCGAGTACTACCAGGCGGATCCGCGCTTGATGCGGGTGCTCGACGAGTTGGCGTCGGATCGTTTCTGTGCGCGCGAGCCCGGCCTGTTCAGATGGATTCGCGACATGCTGCTTGGGCGCGACGACTATTTCATCCTTGCGGATTTCGGGGCCTATATCGAAACGCAGGCGCAGATCGCCGCACAATTCGTGCAACCGCGGGTGTGGGCGCACAAGGCGATCCTGAATATCGCGCGTATCGGTAAGTTCTCGAGCGACCGCACGGTGGCGGAGTACGCGCGCGAGATCTGGCATCTCACCGCTTCGTAAAGCATCCAATTCGAGTCGAATATCGTCGCGACGATCCGTGTGACGTCCCGGCTGGTAGCCGTTAGCAGCGGTTATCGCGAGGCGATGACGGTGGTGTATCGTTCGCCGAAATGGGTCGAAGCTGATACCCAGCGCTGCCGAGCGCAAGCTAATCGAGGCGGCGGCCCACGGCGAAGCGGCGGACTATCGAACGCCGGAGACGATCGAGGATCCGCGCACTGGTAGTAGTTGGGGCGAGATTCGGACGATCCGCGCCGCGGTAATCAGGGCGTTGGTTTTGCGGATCGATGCCGAATGGCGGATCGCCGGCGGCAGACTAAGAATCGTGGGCGCGAGGATCACGGGTAGTCTCGATGCTCAGTCGGGGCCGAGCTGGTTCATGGGCTGGCGTTCGAGCGATGCCATTTCGATGAACCCGATCAAATTATCCAGGCGGGAAGATCAGGCGCTCCATTTGTGCGGCAGCGACGTTGCCGGGATCGAAGCGCGCGAGATGGAATGCGGCGGAGACATTGCGCTCGATGGGACGTTCAATGCGCGCGGCCCGATCGTCCTCGTGGGTGCGCGGATTGACGGCGACTCTTATGCGGCGGCAGCACCTTCACCAGATACGATTGATGCTCGCGGGATCGAAGTTGGCGGCAGTGTCAGCCTGAGCGACGGATCAGGGTCGAGGCGCGCGATAATAATTAGCGGCGCGCGAATCGGCGGCGATCTCGTGTATCGGCGGGACATTTCAGAACGCGGCGCGACGGCGTTGAACGCGGATGATGCCGAGGTGAAACGTCACGTGTTGTTAGGCAACGGGTTCATGGCGCGCGGCGAGGTAAGTATCAGGCGCGCGAGTATCGGCGGCATGATCTACGGCACTCACGGAGTAATCGAGAACCGGCGGTACGGCATTGGCCGCCGAAGGGATCCTGATTCGCGGTCACGTCGTGTTGAACAACGGCTTCAAGGCGGCGGGTAAGTAATCTGGCCGGCGCGGAAATCGGTGGGGCGCTCTACTGCACGTCACGGCGCGTTCACGAATCCCGACGGCGTCGCTTTCTGGCCGCGCGCCGAAGATACGGAATCATGTCTTTATGGGTGAATGGTTTGCGCGAAGGGCAGCCGTGCGCCTCCGACGCCGCCGTCGTCGCCGGCGATTTCGATTGCGTCGGCGGGATCTTCGAGAATCCAAAGGGCGATGCGATCTTCGCGGAGCCGCCTGAGCGTCGCGGCAGCGTCCGGATGCATACGCGATTTCTCGCGCAGGGTCGGTGTCTCTAGGCAAAGCGACGATCGGCGGATCGATACTCTGTAGCGGCGGCACGTTTGAGAATACGGCGGGGTCGCGCTGTGCCTCGAGGAAGCCTCGATTGTGCGCGGCGCGATCATGAGCGGAGGGTTTCACAGCGCGGGCGAGGTGCGGGTAACGGCGCCAAGATCGGCACCGACCTCTGCTGCACCGACGCCAGCTTCGAAAATCCCGGAGGTCGGGCGCTGAGCGGCAGGTCGGTCGAGGTGGGCGGCGACGTTTTGCCGGGGGACGGATTTTCCGCGAAGGGTGAAGTCGAGCTGAGCGACGCGAAGATTGGCGCGAATCTCGATTGCGAGGCCGGCAACTTCGAGAATCCAAGCGGCGACGCGTTATCGGCCGCGGGCGTGACGGTAGGCGCGAATGTGCTGATGGGTGGGCGATTTCGAACGGAGGGAAAAATCCGACTGACGATGCGAAGATCGATGGAACGACTGGAATGTGCAAGAGAGCCGGCGCAAGGGGGTATCCTGATCGAAGACGCGCAGATCGCCGGTGGTATCCGCAGACGATAGAACGGTAGCGGTCGACGCTATCCGCAGGAGTTGAAAAGGGTACGCCGCTGTCAGCGACGCGCCCCTTTCATTACTTTTCGCCGGTCAACGCTAAGGCTTCCAGCCCCACCTGGAGAGCGTTGAGGTTGCGCGCCATCATGTTCCAGAACGCGGTGGCCGCCGTGAGTTCGAGTATATTCGGGCGGCCGATGAGTTTTTCGACCTGGCCGAAGAGGTTGTCGTCGACGCGAGCCTTCATGGTCAATTCATCGGCGTAGCGAAGGACCAATTTGTCGTTGTCGGTGAAAAGCGAGCTGGAAGCGTAGGAGCCGATCGCATCGATTTGTGCGCGCGAGAGCCCGCATTTCTCGGCGATCTCGATATGACGAACGAAGCCGTACTCGCAGTCGAGACGCTTCATCAGGATCAGCACTGCGAGCTCGCGCAGGCGCGGGTCGAGGGCGGATTTGGTCATGAAGTAGTTGGCCAGCGGGAAGACACGGCTGGCGAGGCCGGGGCTGTTCGCGAGCGCCTTGACCACGTTGGGGACGCCGTTGACGCGGAATTGTTCCTCGAAAGTGTCGTAGAGTTTTTTGATTTCGCCGGTAGCGGCTTCTTTTTCGACGTAAGGAATTCTTGGCATGATCGACCTCGTTATGATCAGGATGATACAGCACTCGCTCGGAGAGATACGGTCGCCGAGCGGTTCTCACAACCGTTGAGATGACTACCGTCAGATAGTCTGGCTCATACCGCACTTGTGCGAATTTTGATAGAGCAGAGCCAACTAATATCGGGCTAAACGAGGTGGACTATGAAATACGGCGTCGCGATTTTCCCGACTGACTATGCGATTCGTCCCGACGAGCTGGCGCGAGCGACCGAGGAGCGCGGTTTCGATTCGATCTTTTTCCCGGAGCATACGCATATTCCGGCGTCGCGTCGTACCCGTTTCCGCTCGGCGGCGAACTGCCGCGCGAGTATTCGCATACGATAGACCCGTTTGTCGCAATGACGATGGCGGCGGCGGCGACAAAAACGTTGAAACTGGCGACAGGGATCTGCCTGGTGATCGAACGCGATCCGATCCTTCTGGCTAAAGAAGTCGCGAGCGTGGATCTCGTATCGAAGGGTCGAGTGATCTTTGGTATCGGCGGCGGGTGGAACGCGGAGGAGATGGAAAGTCACGGGACGGCGTTCAAATCGCGCTGGAAGGTTCTGCGCGAACGCATGGAAGCGATGAAGGAATTGTGGACGAAGGACGAGGCGAGCTATCACGGAGAGTTCGTCAAATTCGACCGCCTGTGGTGCTGGCCCAAGCCGGTGCAGAAGCCGTATCCGCCGATTTTGCTCGGCAGTCACGGGCCACGCGGACTGCAACGCGTCGTGAGGTATTGCGATGGATGGCTGCCCAACGCGGGGCGAGCGAGCGATCTGATCCTGCAGATCGGAGAATTGCGGAAGTGCGCCGAGCAGGCCGGTCGCGATCCCAAGACTATTTCGATCACGGCCTTCGCCGCACCCGCGGAACGCAAAACTATCGACCAGTACGAGGGCGTTGGAGTCGAACGCTCGGTGTTCTTTCTGCCGCCTGCAAACGCCGACACGGTGATGCCGATTCTCGACCAATACGCCAAGCTGATCGGCGCGTGATAGGGTGAAAGATTCCGAATATCTCGAAATTCTCGATTAAAAGGTTAAACGCAGCACCAATGGTCCCGAAGAGTGTTCTGGTCGCCAACCGCGGTGAAATCGCGATTCGCGTTATGCGCGCGGCCGCCGAGATGGGTCTGCGAACGGTCGCAGTTTTTTCCGAGGACGATGCGAATTCGCTTCACACGCGAAAGGCCGATGAGGTGCGAGCGCTGAAGGGCTCGGGTGCCGCGGCTTATCTCGATGGTGAACAAATTGTAGCGTTGGCGAAAGCGGCGCATTGCGACGCGATCCATCCGGGATACGGCTTTCTCAGCGAGAATGCCGCTTTTGCCCGACGTTGCCGCGAAGAAGGACTCACCTTCATCGGCCCGCGTCCGGAAGTGCTGGAGCTTTTCGGTGACAAGCTCGAAGCTCGTTCGCTCGCCGCGCGTTGCGGAGTTCCGGTGCTGGCTGGAACCACGGGCGCTACCAGCCTGGAGCGTGCGCGCGAGTTCTTGTCGTCCCTCGGGCCGGGCGGGTCGATCATGATCAAGGCGGTCGCCGGAGGCGGCGGTCGTGGTATTCGAGAAGTCAAAAATCTCGACGAGATCGAGGAAGCTTACAAGCGATGCCAGTCGGAGGCGCGATCGGCGTTCGGAAATGGCGGCGTATACGCGGAGCAACTGATGCCGCGTGCCCGGCATATCGAGGTGCAAATCGCGGGCGACCGCTCGGGTGCCGTATGCCATCTGTGGGAACGCGAGTGCAGTATCCAGCGGCGGCATCAGAAACTCGTCGAGATTGCGCCCAGTCCCACGCTGTCAACTGGTGTGCGCGAACGCCTGGTCACCGCGGCGGTGCGGATGGCCGAGGCGGCGCGTTACGACGATCTGGGGACGGTCGAGTTTTTAGTTGACGCGACGGCCACGGGCGATCAAGCGAGGTTCGCATTTATCGAGGCGAACCCGCGATTGCAGGTCGAGCATACGGTTACCGAAGAAGTGACGGGCATCGACCTGGTCAAACTGCAATTCCAGTTAGCCGGCGGCCAATTGCTTAGTGAAATCGGATTGAAGCAGGCTGACGTTCCGAAGCCGCGCGGCAGTTGCGATGCAGCTGCGGATCAATATGGAGACGATCGGCGCGGACGGATTGATCAAACCTTCGGGCGGTGTGCTGGGCGCGTTCGAGACGCCTTCCGGGCCGGGTATACGAGTCGACTCGTATGGCTATACTGGCTATGCGACCAATCCGCGCTTCGATTCGCTAGTCGCGAAACTGATAGTTCATTCGACGTCGACTGATTTCGCGGCGCTGGTTGCGAAGGCGTATCGCGCACTTTGCGAATTCAGAATCGATGGAGTTTCGACCAACCTCGGATTTTTGCAGACACTATTGAGGCATCCCGACTTCGCCGCGCAGAAAATCTACACGCGATTTCTGGATGACCATGCGTCGGAGCTAGCCGGAGGTCGCGAAACTCATCGGCGCTTTTTCTTTGAACCCACGACGGCGGCCGCTCCGCGTCTTGCCGGCGCTCGTATCGATGCGGTCGATCCACTCGCGGTGCTCGATTTCGGAAAAGCGGAAAGCAACGGCCAGTCGTTACAAGTCGCAGCACCAGTTGCGGCGGGCGCACCATTGCAGGCGATCGATATCGCAACGCCCGACGGCACTGTCGCGGTTAAGGCGCCGATCCAAGGCACTATCGTTTCCATCGACGTGCGCGCGGGAGATGCGGTCCACCTGGGCCAGCAACTCTTCGTGATGGAAGCGATGAAAATGGAGCACGTGATCAAGGCGCTCAATAGCGGCGTCGTCCAGCAGATCACCGTAGCGGAGCGCGACGCGGTTTTTGAAGGACACCCGATCGCTTTCATTGCGGAGTCGGAAGTTCAAATCGTCGAGAGCGCCGAACGCAAAGTAACTGGACCTCGATCATATAAGGCCGGACCTGGCTGAAGTCGTGGAGCGGCACGCGGTCGGACTCGATCCCGCGCGTCCCGACGCCGTCGCGCGTCGACGGAAAACCAGTCAGCGTACAGCGCGCGAGAACGTCGATGACCTGTGCGATCCCGGCACCTTTGTTGAATACGGGCCGATGGTAATAGCGGCACAAAGACGGCGGCGTCCGGTCGAGGAGCTAATCGCGCGGACTCCCGCAGATGGAATGATCGCTGGAATCGGGCAAGTCAACGGCGACTTGTTCGGCGATACGAAGAGCCAATGCATCGTAATGTCATATGACTATACGGTCCTGGCCGGTACGCAAGGTCAGCAAAACCATCGCAAGAAAGATCGCATGTTCGAACTCGCCGACAGGATACGCCTGCCGATCATTTTCTTTACCGAGGGCGGCGGCGGACGTCCGGGCGATACCGATGGGCTCGGCAATTCCGGACTCGATGTTCCGGCATTTCATTTTTTCGGCAAGCTGAGCGGACTGGTGCCGCTAGTCGGAATCAATTCGGGAAGATGCTTTGCGGGCAACGCCGCGCTGCTCGGATGCTGCGACATCGTGATCGCTACCGCGAATTCGAATATCGGGATGGGCGGGCCGGCGATGATCGAAGGTGGCGGGCTGGGCATTTTCCGTCCCGAAGAAGTTGGTCCGATGGAAGTACAGGTACGTAACGGTGTCGTCGATATCCCGGTGGCTGACGAGGCCGAGGCAGTACGAGTAGCAAAGAAGTACATTTCGTATTTCCAGGGAGCGTCGATCGATGGGACTGCGCTGACCAGCGGCTTTTGCGCGGGATTATTCCCGAGAACCGACTGCGTATTTATGACGTTCGCCAGGTGATCGAGACACTGGCGGATAGTGGATCGGTGCTGGAGATTCGTCGCGGTTTCGGCCTTGGGATGGTGACCGCACTAATCAGAATCGAGGGTCGGCCGCTGGGACTGATCGCAAACAACCCGGTGCATTTGGCGGGCGCGATCGATAGCGATGGCGCGGATAAAGCGGCGCGTTTCATACAATTGTGCGACGCATACGATATCCCGCTACTCTTCCTGTGCGATACGCCCGGTATCATGGTCGGTCCGGAGGTTGAAAAAACGGCGCTGGTGCGGCACGCGTCGCGGATGTTCGTGAATGGCGCCAACGTTACCGTACCTTTCTTCACGATCATTCTGCGCAAGGGATATGGGTTGGGCGCGCAGGCGATGGCAGGCGGAAGCTTCAAAGCTCCCCATTTCACGGTTTCATGGCCGACCGGCGAATTCGGAGGCATGGGACTCGAAGGTGCCGTAAAGCTCGGATATCGCAACGATTTGGCCGCACTGGAAGATCCTGCCGCCCGCAAGAAGCTTTTCGATGAGATGGTCGCGAGGATGTATCAGCATGGGAAGGCGCTCAACAGCGCTACTCACTTCGAGATTGATGATGTTATCGATCCGACCGACTCGCGAAAATGGATTTCGGCCGGGTTGCGAGCGGCGCCCGCGCCTGGTCCACGCATTCATAAGAAGAGCCGATGCATCGATACATGGTGAGACGCCAGCCGAGTCAACGAGCAAGGGATGGCGGGTATTACTCACAAACCTCGCAGAGACGTTAGGCGAGTAGTAAACGAAAGATCCGCCGGGCCGTTTTCGATCTGACCCGGCGGCGCATTGACCAGACCGTCGTCTCAACGCTGATGGTAGAGCGGATGACCGGTGAAGTTGGTACGAACACAACTCATGTGATCGCCTTCGAGGTTGGCGAAGAAGAGATCATGCAATCCCGGCCCACCAAACGCGCAGTTCGTCGGGAAATCTAGTTTCTCTCCTTTGTATCGTCGACGAGCATACTCCACTTGCCGCTGCTGTCGATTTGGATGATTTGATTGGCCGGCTCGAATTTACCGTCTTTGACCAGGCCAGGCAGAGTCACAAAAAGGTTGCCGTCGACGTCAAATGCCATACCATCGGGGATGGCAGGGAATCCTTTCGAATATATTTCGGGCTTGCCGAACGACCCGTCCTTCTTTATGGCGATTCTCAGACAGTCATAGCGGGTCGACTCGAGTACGTAGACCGCTTCCTCTTTCGGATCTATCGCCGTGCCGTTCGCCAGGTAGATATCGGTCGCGACAATGTCGCCTTTGCCGTCGGGACGAATGCGAACGAGCGCACCCTTCGGCGAAGGATTTGCTAGCTCAGGCATTACAGCGTTGATATCGCTAGTGCTCGAGTTCGAGACATAGAGATTGCCTTCCGCATCGTAGCTGGCAAAGTTGGGCAAAGTGAGGGCAAGCGAGCCGACACGATCGGCGACCATAGAGACCTGGCCACCTTGCGTCACGCGCATCACCGCTTTCTTGCCGAGATCGCAATAGATAATATTTCCCTGTCGGTCCAGCGTTATACCGTTGGGAATCGAACCGGCGGGCAGATTAGTCAATTCGCTGACTTTGCCGTCCGGAGTAACCTTATACATTATCCCGTTGCGTCCGCCGCCGTAGACATTGTTATCCTTATCGACTACAACACCTTCAGCCTTGAGTACGCCGCGTCCGAAAATCTGGACTTTATCAGTTGACAGAGTTGCCATTGCCTTTTCTCCTTTATTCGAATTCTTGGTTTACGGATTGGACATTTCGATGACAGTGCTCAGACACGTCGTCCTCGCTCAATCACGGGCGCATAACGTTTAACGAGATCGAGCGCCGCCCCGTCTGCCATCGCAATGCCTAACTTCTGCGAAAACAGCATTACACGACTAGCGCCAGCTTCTTTGTAGGCACGGAGATCTTCGACCGATGGTCCATCTTCTTGCGGATCCACTATCGCCGTTATGTGGAGACTGTCTGGATTTCTGCCATTGCTCGTGGTGAGCGTTTTGAGAGTCGCAACATCACGTTTGAAGGTTTCAGCGTTTAGCACAAGGGGCATCCAGCCGTCATAGCTGCGAGCGACGCGCTCAAGAGCCTTGGGGCCGTGCGCTCCGAGTAGAATAGGCGGATAAGGCTTCTGTAATGGCTTAGGCTCGCACCGGACGGGCGCGAATCGCACAAGGTCGCCATTGTAGCTCGGCTCCGGTTCGGTCCACGCGACGCGCATCGCTTCGGCAGTCTCGCGCAGACGCTTCCAACGATTACCGAAGTTCGCACCCATCGCTTCGGTTTCTTCTCGCAGCCATCCCGCACCCACACCCAGGACGACCCGCCCGCCAGAATAAAGGTCCAGAGTGGCGACGGTCTTGGCGGTGATGAGCGGTTCGCGCTCGGGAAGCAAACAGATACCGGTGCCGAGTCTGATACGCTTGGTTGCGGTGGCCGCGATCGTCAGAGCGATGAAGGGATCTACCCAGCGGCCATAATGTTCAGGCAATTTTCCGCCGCCAGGAACGGCTGTCTTGAATCCGATCGGAATAACAGGATGCTCCGGAATCCAGAGCGATTCGTATCCCGCAGTCTCGGCAGTACGAGCGATTTCGGCGATATCACCGGTTCGTGCAGTTGTGGCAACAAGTATACCTATATCCATACGTTTCTCCTCTCGAGCTCTCGCACGCGTAGTTCAAGGAAAATCCGACTTGTGAGCATAGCCTGAAGAATGGACCGAGAGGTAACGCACAGACCGAACGACCTAAAAGCGCACTTGCTCGAGCGAGTCCAAGATGCGTCAATGAATATGCGTCGTTTCGCGGCGCAAACGTTGCGGCCAACGATGGAGTGAATCATGTCCAAGATTCCATTACCGGGTACGCCCGGAAACCGCCGTGCTGACGCAGGGATTCGATCCGCAACTGTCGGTGGGATCAGCGCGGCCTCCCGTCTACCGCAGTTCGACTTATGTATTTCCGAGCCCCGAGGAAGCGGAACGCGCCTTCGATATCGCTCTTGGAAGAGCCGAAGAATTCGAAGGCAAAAAGCCCGATCTCATATATGCGCGGCTCAGCCATCCGAACGCCGAGATTGCAGAGGACCACTTGGTGCCGCTTGAGCGCGGTGCGAACGCTGCAGCGGTATTCAACTCGGGACTAGCGGCGATCTCGACGGTAATCACCGCGTTTCTCGAGCGCGGTGGATCGATGCTGTACACGCAGCCTTTGTATGGCGGAACCCAGCATTTGATTCATCGTATCGTCGAGCCACTGGGTTTCGTAACCAAGGGTGTGCCGGCGGGAGACGTTAAGGCTCTCGCCCAAGCGGCTGCGCATATGGACAATTTGCAACTTGTACTGATAGAGACTCCGGCGAATCCGACCCTGACGATGAGCGACATCGCGCAAGCAGCGACAGTCGTAAGAAGCCATAAAAACCGCCCGCTCCTTGCCGTCGACAATACCCTGCTCGGACCGACCTTTCAGCATCCACTTGCACTCGGCGCGGATATGGCCCTCTATTCCGCCACTAAATTCCTCGGTGGCTTTAGTGATCTGCTTGCTGGAGTAGTAATTGCAGAAGACGCCAATTTGATTCAAAGATTGCGCGGTGTGCGCGCGTTGCTCGGCAACATTCTGCAAGCAGACGAGTGTTGGATGCTGGATTCGCGCCTATCGACGGTCGCACTAAGAATGAACCGTCAGAGCAAGAATGCGCAGCGCATCGCGGAACATCTGGTGAACCATCCGCGAATCAAGAAGATACACTACCCCTCGCTCTTCACCGAACTCGAGCAGATACGAATCCGAGACACTCAGACTGACTATCCGGGGTCGCTTATCTCGCTTGAGGTCGACGGTGGAAAGAAAGGCGCGTTCAATTTCCTGCGGCGTCTGACTATCGGGCGCAACGCCGTGAGTCTGGGCGGAGTCGAAACATTGGTCTGTCACCCGATGACGACGACTCATAGTGAGCTTTCGGACGAGGAGCTAGCGGACGCGGGAATTAACCAGGCGCTCGTACGGATTTCAGTCGGTACCGAGCATTGGCGCGACTTGCTGAACGACTTTACGCATGCTCTTGAAGCAGCATAAGAGCAAAGCCGGCTATTTCATCTGAGGCTCTTCCGGCGAGAGAAGGAAGTCTCTCATACCCGAGTAGCGCATTTCCTTGCGCGCAATCGAATTGGCTAGAATCTGAGGGTCTCCGAGAATCACGACGGAATTGCGTGCACGGCTGACCGCAGTGTAGACCAATTCGCGCGTTAGGATCGGCAAGTCCTTGTCCGGCAGCACGATAGCAACCGATTCAAATTCTGAACCTTGCGCTTTGTGGACCGTAGTCGCATAGGAAAGCTCGAGAATGTCGCGGAGGGTGGCGAGATGAAAGGTAACATATTCGTTATTTCGTCTAAATACTGCCTTGAGTATCTCTCGTCCGTTTTGTGCCTGAACGGCTACAATAATCCCCTGATCGCCGTTAAAAAGCAGCCGCTCGTAGTCGTTGCGGACGACCATTATCGGTTCACCTGGTAGATAGCCCCAACGTTCGCGAGCGCGACCAACATCTCGTATCGTGCGCAGGTGTAAAGCCGCATTGAGGGCCTTCGTGCCGGTGAGCAGACCTCGTGTGGCGCAGAGGATGCGCGACATTGAGGCTCGAACGAATATATTCTGTAGCTCGATTTTGGAAGCATCCTCGAGATCGCCGATGCCAGTCTCCCTCAAAGGCTTGATCTGATGTGACTTTATTTGTTCGACATACCAACGATCCAAGAATTCGTCGAGTTGCTCCCCATCGACAATAAATTCGATCCCTTCGAACTGTAAAGATTCGGGCGCTTTGCGCTGGGTAATCGAGAGTGAACCACCGACAGCACCATCGAATACACCGTCATTTATTTTGGTCGAGAAGTCCAAGATGTCTTTTCCGCCCTTCCCGGCGGCAGTCCGGAAATTGTGAGTAAGCCGACTGCAAGTATGCGGAAAACGCTCCTCGCCGGCCTTAACAAGATCTCGAAAGACAGCTCCCGCAGTGACGGATGGGAGCTGATATGAATCACCGAGCATAATCAGTTTCGTGTCTTGGCGCAGACTCGTTACCAACCGTTCGGTGAGCATCAGGTCGAGCATCGAGCACTCGTCGACGACAACGACAGCTGCGGTAAGTGGATTCCGGCAATGATGAGAGAATGATTGACGCGATGGAGAATAACCGAGTAGACGATGGATCGTTCTCGCCTCAGGCAACTCCGCCGCCAATACTTCATCGGCGGATGCAGACATCCGAATATTCCTGAATCCGTGCCGGAGGCTCTCTCCCATTCGAAAGGCGGCTTTTCCAGTAGGAGCGGCGAGCTCGATTTCGCTCGGTTTGACACCGAGTCGTACAAGGACGCGGAGGATCGCGAGAATGATAGAAGTCTTGCCCGTTCCCGGACCTCCTGAGATCAAGGCGACGCCCGATTGCGTTGCGTTGATGATGACCGAACGTTGCTCTTCCGAAATAGCCATTTCGCGGCCGTCAAACGTGCTCGGCCGGGCGTCTACGTCGGCAAGCGCTTCTCTAATGCGCGTCTGAATATCAGCGACGCGCCGCGCCGCGAATCGCGGCCGAATCGATTCCGCTAGCCGAGACTCTGTCGCAAACACTTTCTGATGGTAGACAAAGGGCGGAATGTATAGTAGCGGTTTGTACTCATCGCCATGGCGTCCAATTACTGTTTCAGCGGCTCCCGACGCGAGAAGGTCGTCGATTCGATTCGCGATAGCCACGACGTTATCGTCACTAGACTGATCGCCGCATAGTGGCTCTAAGATTCGCCTCATCGAGTCGATCGATTCTTCGCCGGTAACCGGCAGTCGGGTACTGCCTTCTTCCAACGCAACCATCGATGCTACTATGAGCATGATCAGAGCCACGCGGCTTTCCAACGCAAGACTGCTCTCAAAGGCTGCAACCTCAGCGGCAATATGCACAACGGAGGCATCAAGGTTGAAGGTCTCCGCGCCGATTTCGATCTGTCGTAGCTTGTGGTGCAACTCGTTTTGTTCTGAAGACACCGGTCCAGAATGGCTCTCAAAGACCGAAGAGAGTTTGAGATGGGCAAGGGTCGAAACCATGATTTATAGCGAAAACTGTGGAAGGTCGATTAGGTCGGCTTCGATCTTACATACTTCGACCCAGTCAGGGCGACGGAAATAGATTCCCTCTCGGCCCTTGCTGTCCGCACCAACCCCTCGCAGAAAGACATACAACAAACCTCCAAAGCGTTCTGCATATTCTTGTTCGCTGCGAATCTGTAGCAAACGAATTATCCCAACCAGATATATTTGCGCCTGCAAGGCATAGTTACGCATTACATGCGTTTCAATGGTCGATGAGTCATAGGACGGAAGCAGGTCGCTCTTCCAGTCGGCGAAATAAATCAGCCCGTCCTGCTCAAAGACATAATCCACGAATCCCTTAAGGAAACCTCGTTCGACCGTCCAGCGGTCATTCGTTACCTCTGTGAGGTTCGGATGGTGACGTTCGGGGATTGGATATACGAATTCCATTTCTCGTATTCCGCCGGCTTTGTGTAGTGGACCGATCACTCGGCCGTTCACGAGAGAGAATACTGTATTCAGCGTCTTAAAGATGACTGTGCGTCCTCGGTCGAGCCAACCAGGGTCTTTCACTTGATGTAGACGCATAGAATCGTCAAAGAGTTGTTGGATATCGCTGCGCTCGCGCCACGAGTCGAAATCGGGGTTTTCAATGAAAGTGTTCATCCCTAGGATGTGTTCGATCACCTCGTGCAAAAAAATGCCAACTTGACTGCCACCTGGCAGGTCTGCCGCCGAAGGTTCGATCTGCAGGTCGATCTTAAACTCGTCTGGTTCCACCTCCGACCTTGTCGGACGCGCGGCATGCTTGAGAGCAGTATATGAGCTCATCAAGAGTGCAGAGTGCTCACGTGTCGCTCGATCGAAGGTTGTTTCAAGTTCGGAATCATCACGCAGCAAAGCTTCCGGCGGAGACCATTCTCCGATCGGCAGCGGATCGGGATCTTCAGATGTAGTCGACAAGGCATCGCATGCGTCTTCAACCTGAAACAAATCCTGCGCAGGTTGGACCCTTTCTGTGATATTTGTTGCGATTGCTTTGAGGCGATCGTTGAGAGGTTTGTAGTAACCGTTGACCGCGGTCTTAGTAGCGCCATCGGGAAAAAACGGCAAATAGATTTGAGCGCGTGCACGAGTCAGCGCGACATAGAGGAGACGCTGATCTTCCTCGGCTTCCTCGTCTTTGAGTTCGTCGCTCACCAGCGCTTGTAACTTACTCCCGATAGCAAACTGTCGCTCGCCTTCGTGGTGATAAATCACGAGCTTGTCGCGTTGCCAGTTTCGATGCGAGCCACCGAACAAAAAGACAACGTCAGCCTCGAGTCCCTTGCTCATGTGCACGGTCATTACCTGCACGGCGTTTCGTTCGCTTTCGAGGCGTTGCACGTTCCCGTCGGGTCCCGGTGGCTCATTTCGTTCGGCGATATAGCCTTCAAGCAGCTCGATGACATCCCTCAAAGCCAATCGACTCGCGACTGCTCGTTCTACTAACACTTCGGTTATGTGTAAAAAGTTGGTTAATTCGCGTTTGCTGCGTGAGAGCAATATCTCGCGATCGACCAGGCCGCTGTCGTGAACCAGACTGTCGAAAAGATCGGCGAAGTGTCCTGCCGCGCCCATTGATGACCATCCATAGAGGCGTTCGACCAGCGGGTGCGAGTCGGGCACTTCACCAAGGGTTGGAAGGTCTTGGTAGCGGACGGCGAAAAACCGCGATCCCCAGGCGCGCAACCGCAACGAACGATCCTGGGGCGATTCGATCGCCCTCAGAACATCTAGTACTTCGCGAGCTTCTCGAGTTCGGAACAATCCGTCGAGCTTAAAAAAGGCGAAAGGAACCTGGTATTCACGCAAATAGAGGCCGATTTCTTCGCTTTCGCGCTTGGTGCGAGTCAAGACAAAAATATCACGAGGTTCGACCGTCCGACTCTTTGTTTCGCGGCGAGCGCCGTCAGGATCGTGAATAACCAGACCGCCCGCGTCCGATAGCATCTTTCGCAAGGTCGCCGCGATATAGCGTCCGATGGTCTCGCGCGCTGCCGACGCGAAACGCTGGGTAGCATCGTTTGGGAGGAAACGCATCAGAACAACCGGCTTGACGACATTGCCATCTGCGTCGTTAACCCTGCGGGTGCCCAGGCCGCATCGGGCTGGATCGCCATAAGCGATTTCACCCGTGAAAAACGGGGACTCGATCTTTTGGTCGAATATGCAGTTGAGCGAGTCTACTATCGAGGCACTAGAACGAAAATTTGTTACGAGTGGTACGCGACGTGCGCCGACACGGGTCAATTCGCTGCAAGCATTCAGGTAAGCGTGGATATCGGCTCCACGAAAGCCGTAGATTGCCTGTTTCGGGTCGCCCACTACGAAAAGCCGGTTATCTCCTTTGTGCTCTACAAAGATTCGTCTGAGGATCCGCCATTGCACATCGTCTGTGTCTTGAAACTCGTCTGCCAGTCCGAAACGAAAGCGGCTACGGAGAGTCTCTGCCAATGCGGCTCCGTCTTGAGAGTCGAGCGCTCTTAGTACCCACTCGAGCATATCTCCATAGTCGATTAGCCCTTGTTCTCGTTTGTCGCGGTCGAGTCGGGCACGGACTGCAGGCAAATACGTCTCGACTAAAATAGTCTCGGTGGCTTCTTCTGCGTTGCTTTCGATCAACGCCGCCGACTGGAGTTCCGTGACATAGCGCAGGAACTGCGCGAACCCTTCCGGTTGCGTACGGCTGTCGAGCAAACTCGTCGCTTTCGTAAAAGGACCGAAATCGAATTCGGCCAGCGATTTGAGAAGAGCGTTGCTCGAGTAAAGACTGTCTACCAGATGCCCCAGCTTCCTCAGCGCATCGAGAGGCTTTGCCAATTGCCGGGCGCTAAGCCCACTTTCATGGAAGTCGTGCTCAAGAGCTTGAGCGTCGAACGATTCGATAAAATGCCGAACTAATTCGGAACGGGAGCCAGCAGGATCGCTTTCGAGATATCGACGCTGGTGTGCCTTCAAGAGAAGCTTCTCCAAAGCGTCAACCTGGCCGCCTGAACTGAGCCAATTCTCTAAAAGCGTACGCTCGCCCCTCCCATCTGAGATGAATTCGCGAAGCACTGCTCGAAAAGCACGATGGAATGGTCGGTACGCGTCGACGACTTCGAGGTCAAAGCTCATTCCAGTCTAGGAATGCGAGTTCGCTAAGCATACGCTGGCAAAAGCCATGTATCGTAAATATCGATGCACGATCGAAGGCCCAGAGCGATCGTTCCAGGCGCGACCGCGCTTCTTCATCGATGGTGATCCTCTGGGACTCGGAGAGTGGCTCAACAAGAGACCTTCCCTGAAGAACATCTTCGATTAGCCTGCGGATTCTGCTACGGAGCTCTGCAGTCGCCTTCTCCGTGAAGGTGACTACGAGGATCTGGTCGATAGTTATGGGCGCGCTGCGCAACAGTTCAACGAATAAATGCTCAATAGTGAAAGTCTTGCCTGTCCCGGCGCTAGCCTCGATCACTGCATGACGGCTCTGTAAGATGTCGTTAAGGATTCGAGGCTGCCAATATGCGATATCAGACATTTCGCTCACTTTTCGAAAATCGCTTTTAGCGGACCAAATCGCCGATCAACGATCGCGCGTATGTCTTTAGGAACATAGGAAGGGAAGCTGCGCGCGTCAGCTACAGGTCCAAAGTCGGATCTGCAAAACGCAAAATCATTGTCGCGGATCGCTTCGACGGCATCTTGGATCTCACGGTCCTTCGACATTCCGCGCGAAATGATCTGCCCCACCGCTTCAATCGGGAGAAAGTAGTGATTCTGATCGGAAAGCAAATCTCGCGTCAGCAATCCAAGATACTCAACGAGCCTCAGCCCGGCCAGGAGGCGAGAAACTTCGGGAAAACTTCTTGACGTTCTGTCCGTCCTCATCTCCACCAAGTGCTATAGCCACGAAGTCCAACGGCATCGTCTCGCCCGCGGCCGACAGCACGATTGCGGCGAGAAATCCGTCGAGAAAATCCGTAGGCTTTGCCTTTTTCCCCGCAATGCAGCGAATCCAGCGACTTAAGTCCGCCGAAACAGGGCCAATCTGTCCGCGAAGCTTCACACCGTGGATGAGGGTATTGTCCGCTCGCGTAGCGTCGATTTCGATAGCGATCTCGGGCAGTGTGCGATCGATTTCTGAAAACTCGTCGCCTCCTCCAAGCGCTACCTGCTGCCACCCATCGAGATTTACGATCCCCACCTTCTCCGCCTGAACAAGACTTAAGCGAAGCTTGGCCAAGTCACGATCCTGTGCTGCGCGCGCGAATGGTCCCGTAGGTGCGTCGCCTTCCAACTCGCGTAGTGCGTAGTTTTGCCGATAGATCGCTTCGATCTTGTCTGGATCGCCCCGTGCGGACCACAATGCTTCGCGTAGAGACATCGTGCGATCTAGGGCATCCTGATCTAGTGGCTCTTCGTCGGTCCCTTGATCATCGCCATCTCCTTGCTCGAACAATCCGAGTGCATATCTGGCGGCGCCCTGTAACGGACACTCGAGATAACGCCGAAGTGCCACGATCGGCAGCAGAAGTTCTCGTGTCGCGACCGGACCAGTTGGTCTTGGCAAGTCGATAAATCGCAGTCGCGCTCTCAACTGTTCACGTACATGAGGGGACAGCCTATCAAGAAGAGGTTCATCGCTCGATAGTTGGGGCTGGCCGCAGCGCTTCTCAAGATCGTCGCGCATCGACGCGATCTGAGCTCCGCGACGCGCATTATGGTCAAAACTTACTAGTCGGGCCTGATCTCCATCCTCTGGTGTCGCCAAGTCGTCAAAGTATCTACGATCATAGCTGCTCTCTGGATGTTCAACCGAAAGTCGCGAAAGGTGGCTACCAGGTAACAACTCGCGGAGTATCAATTGAAGGTCGCTCACTACCGGTGAAGGTTCCAGCTGGTCACCGGTTACGGCGTTGCGCGAGACGTAAGAGATAAAGACTCGATCACGCGCGGCCAGCAACGTTTCCAGGAATATGTAACGATCGCGCTCGGTCGGTGTGACGTCTCCCGGAATGCGCCGCAATCGGCGGAGGTCCAGCGTGTCGTGCCGCTCGCGTTCCGGAAAATCCAACTCACCCATCCCAAGCATAAAGATCACTCGGAATGGAATCGAATGCAGAGCCGAAAACGATCCAACGACCACTCCAGTTTCCGTATAGGCGTAATGTTCGGCCTGCGCACTGGCTATTTGCTTGAGCGCGATGTCAACTGCAATCTCATAGGAGACGGGACTATTCATCAAACTCGCGGGCGCCATCGCATCGATCGCGCCTAAGACCAGATCTCGAATTCGTTCGCCGGCGCGGTCGGACGGGCGGATATGTCGCGAAACGAGGGAGCTCAAGACACTTGACCATTCCGGCAGTGGAAGGTCTCTTTGCGCCACCTCCATCGCATCGCAAAGAAGCCTGCGAGCCGTTCGAATCATCGCCGTGGCCGCGCCCATGGAGTCCTGAGGCACCTCATAAGGAAGATACTCGCGCGTTCCGTCAGCGTGGAAGACACGCCCTTTACCGCCGGAACCATTCTCCATGAAGAGGCCCAACGCTAAGCGTTTCAGGGCCTGATCCCAATGATAAAGATTTGGCGAGACGTAAGTACCGGAGAACGCCGTTTCATCCGCACCAAAGTAAATACCTAGCGAACGACACCATCGCGACCATTGCTCAGAGTCTTCTTCTGCTAGTTCTCCAGCCACCGCCGGATGGGTCAGCAGTCGTTCTAAATCGTTGCGACCGAAACGCCCGAGGGGCAGTTTCAACAAAAGCTCCACCGCCTCTACGACGCGGCTCTCTGCGTCGCCTCGTCGTTCCACGATGTTGAGGGGAATCCGGTGTGCTTGGGCGAAGACGCTCTCGATATGTGACAGATAAGTGTCACGCGACGAATCCGGCATCATCACGGCTATCTGATGGAATCTGAGACGCTGTGCCGACTCGTTGACGGGATGGGACTCGTCGTCATTTCGGATAATTGCCCAAATCGCATTGGCGATGATTTCAACCTCGCGCCGAACGCCCGGGCAGAGAAGGAATCGAATACTCTCGTCTGCGCCAGAGTAGTCAGCCGGCAAAGTAGTTTCGGGCTGACGTAGAAGAATTGTGTTCTGTACAGCAGCCAGCAAAGAATTGGATTTTGCGTGTCCGAGCGGACTCGTGAAATGGGATTCGAAGTCGCAGTCCGTGATCTCGTTGAGAAGCCTGATATATTCTCGCCCGGCGCGGCCCCAATTCCGTAGCGCGAGATTGTCCCCGGACGATTCGAACTTGAAGGGATCTTCTGACTGGTCCAGTGCCAGACTGCCTACTTTGGGCGGACGATGAGATTTTTGTGTAGTTGCGCGCTGGTCTGAAACGTCTTCCCAAAATTCCTGGCAAGGATTCAACGTATAGACCTGGAGGTCGATGAGGGACCCCAGTCGTCCGAAAATTCTGAGAAATTCTGCGCCAACGTAACTGAGTCCGAAGATGTGCAACTGAGCAGGCAGTGCACTGCGTAATTGTTCCGAGTCTAGCGCTGCGATCGCATCTGGTAGCATCATCCAACGCCGGTTTGGATTGCTTCGATCTGCGGTCATCCAGCTTGCTTTCAGGGCACCGTCCGGGTTGAACAGTGCGGTCCAGATCCGCCGCTGCCACACCTCACTTGAATCCGCCGAATCAGGGATCCTTGTGGGGCCGGCGGACCATCGCTTGAGCATCGCACCGCGCAGAATCGAATACTCGCGAAAGAGCCAAGCTACGCGCTCGCTCAACTGGAACAATCTCAAATCGCTCTGGCGTGGTCTGGCATGGGATGTTCCGATATATGATCGTATGGCGTCGAAATCTGAATCCTCGCTCGCTGCGGCCTTACGCAGAAATTCGAAGATCACGATTTGGAGTTCTTTGAGGTCGAGTATTCGGAGATCACCGACCGCTTTTTGGATCACCTCACCAAGATAACGTCGCAAAAATGGGCAATAGAGGTTAGCTGCGATTCCCTCCCTTTCGGCTAAACGCAACTTGATATATTCATCGACCGCACGATTCGGGACAACAATCGTTACCCGTTCGAGCGGCGCCTTGCGTTGCGCAATCCGAACGGCAGTTCGCAGCGGCGAGATCAAATCTTCGAAGCGATTCGAATAATGAAGGTGTAGCATGGCCAGCACACTTACTGGAGCTGTCCATTGTAATATCGAAAGGCGTGGTTTGCTGGTCTGTTCGAACGATGGTATGCAGAAGAATCAACAGAAAATGCACAACGTTGAACAGAAATCCTGACAGAGCGCACGAAAGACGCGGTTGCTCTTCCAGAAGGAGCGATTCCGCGAGGTCCGACCCGGGTCGCGTTATTTCTCGACAGTCTCGCGTTCGATAGCCAGCAGCGCGTCGAGTCCGATGGTATTATGCACCGCCCCCAACTCGGCCTTCGCGCCGCCCGATTGCAAAGAGCGTCGCCGCCTCTCCTTGTCCCATTGCTTTGTAGCATTGGGCCAGAGCGCGATGGAAAACGAGCAACGGAGTAACCGGGTCGACGAGCAATCTGAATCCGAGCGCCAGAAGGTCAGCCTTAGTCAGCCCGATCGCCTTCAGTCCACTGTCCGTTTGCAAAGTCATTAGTGGCGGCGGCAGGTGGTCGCCCAACTGGCGGAATTGATCGGCTTTAAACGCTGTCGCAAAGAGCATATCTGCACCCGCCTCACGATAAGCTTCGGCCCGCCGAAGCGCATCGTCGATATTTCCCGAGCGAAGAGCATTGGTTCGACCAATTATCACGAACTTGGGATCCCGTCGTGCGCGCACTGCTTCACGGATCTTGGCCGCCATCAACTCCATTGGGATCAGATGTTCGATCCCAATGTGATGATGCGCGCGTTTCGGCAGTAGTTGGTCTTCGATCTCGATACCCGCGAAACCTGCAGCCTCGACCATGTTGATGGTGCGATGGAGATGCATCGGATCGCCCCAGCCGCAGGCACCGTCGAGAATTAGTGGGAGGCGGCTGGCCGTGCGAATATCCAGCCCGATGCGCACCATCTCGGTTAGTGTCAAATTCGCCTCAGTAACGCACTGCACGTATCCGAGGGTGCCACCGCCGAGATAGAGCGCGGGAAAACCTGCCGCCTCGGCCAGTTTTGCGCTCATCGGATTGAAGACAACGGGCGCTTCTACAAGACTCTTTCCGCTAATCATTTCATGGAAACTGCTCATGGCATTTCCTCGTTAATATAACGTTCGCCACTTACCCGATACTTAGTGGAGGATCGCACGTCCTGCGTTCAACCAGTAATAACTACGGAGGGCTGAAGTAAAATGAACCCTAGCGCAAGCCCGATAGCAACCAGATATCCGCTAGACGGGTGGAAGCAGGCGGAGTTCCTGAAATCGCCGGAACCATTTTCGAAACATGTCTTCCGTATCGATACAGTCGTGGAAGCCTGCTTGCCGGGCTTTGATCGTACTGACGATCATAGGTTGGGGATTGGTGGCGCCATAGGCGAAGGAGAAATCCGCCAGCGAAAACGATTCGCCAACGAATGCATACATATCTTCAGGCGCGACGAGTCCATACTTGCCAACGATCGCTGCCCATTCCTTCGAATACTTTGGCATCTCGCGCGCGAGCGATACGGGCTGAGGCTCTCCGACCTTCATCCCAAGTGCGTCCGCGATAGCTGGCCACACTTCCCGCCACACAAAAACATCGCCGTTGGTGATGTTGAAAATCTCGTCGCGGCAGGCCGGCGTTACCGCAGCCCACTCCAGCGATCGCGCCATCAAGTCTACGTCCACCATCTCGAAGATAAACGGCGGACCACCGGGGAAGGATAGCGGCAAACCCGCCTCGCGTCGCAGCGCCGCATACACGCCGATCGCTGGAACTACATTGAGATTGCCGCCAATTGCTTCACCGACGACTAGTTGCGGACGCAGAATCGTCCAGTGCCACGATTTGCCCTGTTGCTTCGCGCGTAGGTAATCCTCCTGCAACCAGTAGAAGTTGTCATGCGGATGACGTGGTGATCGCTCGCGAGCAGGAATCGCGATCGGACCGAGATGGGCTCCATACGCTTTTGTTCCTTGAAGCAGCGAGACGTGCCGGAGATTTTTCGCGACGGCTTCCAAAGGTTCGAACAGATTCCTCAGCATAGAGAGATTCCGCTCCATCTGCTCGCGTTCGAGCCACCCTTCGATCAAGCCGGGTTTCTCATTCACCGCCGCATAAACGACGTGGGTCACGTCGGACATCGGCTGGAAAACTTCCCTGCACCTTTTCGCATCGAGTAGGTCAACTGAAAGGAAAACGGCACGGCCAGCAGTCGCAGGCGCGCGCCGCGACACCGCCACCACATCCCAATCAGCAAGCTTGGAGAAGTGTCGAACCGCCGCATAGCCGATCAAGCCGGAGGCGCCGGCGATGAGAACCTTTGGTTTTGGCATGGTCGGGGCTCCGATAGGTGTCGTGCTGACGTGGTAGTTTGGACATCACGATCTATCATTTGTCCCTGTATCCGCAAGGACGAGGGCTCTGAACCGCGAGCTCGTTATTTAGAATTGTAGCAAGCATCGATATCGCGGGTTTGGCTCGCGCTGATGGGATGGCCTAAGATTCTCATCCTCTTTGGGAGAAACAAAAGACGGAGCGAGAGGAGAATGTTGATGGATTTCGGAATCGTTTGCCTCGCAAGTGTTGCCAGTCGTGCTCAGGTCGCCTTCGCCGAGGCGAGCGGATTCACTCACGCATGGCTGGCCGATTCTCAGATGGTCTGGGCTGACGTTTTTCAGTGTCTCGCCCTCGCCGCGAACGATACGCGCACGATCAAAATCGGCACCAACGTGACCAACCCGAGTTCCCGAATTGCTCCGGTGACCGCGTGCAACTTTGCCACGCTCAACGTACTCGCACCGGGCCGCGTGATCATGGGTATCGGTACGGGCAATACCTCCCGACGCACGCTTGGCATGCCCGCCGCCAAACTCGCTGAGCTGCGTACCCATGTGGAAGTATGTCGAGGACTTTGGAATCGCGCCACCGTGCAATATCAGGAAGGCGATCGACGGCGGCAAATCCGGTTTCTCGATCCAGATGCCGGATTAATCAACCTTCGCGACTCAATCCCGGTGTATCTGGCCGGAAGCGGCCCGAAATCACTCGAACTCGCTGGGGAAATTGGCGATGGAGTAATCCTGTTTGGCGTGGTCGGCGACAGTCTGCTCGAGTATACACTCGGTCACGTCCGACGCGGGCGCTGAACGGGCGGGACGGCGTCTGCAGGATCTTTATATCGTGGCTACCACGGCTTTCCATCTGACCAAACCGGGCGAGAGCTTCGCCGACGTCCAGCGAGCCGTAGGCCCACTTGTCACGTCCGAATGCAACATCTTTGCGCTATCAGTAAAAGACCCATACGAATTGCCGGCCGATATCCGCGAGAGTTTGATGGCGTTCAAGACCGCGTATCGCACGCCCGACGCACCAATCGAGACCCGCCACCTCGACCTCTATTCAGGCTATTGTGCTGAATTTAAGCCCGAACATGTCCCGCTCGTAACCGAGCGGATGATCAAAGAGACGACTCTGACCGGTTCGGCGGAGGAACTTCAGGTGCGGATTCGCAAAATGGCGGCGGCTGGCGTCAACCAGGTCGCGATTGCGGGCGATCGTACGGTCATCGATGAGTTCAACACCCACGTGATTCAGCAACTAACCTAGTTCCGGTGCTGAAGTACTCTTCATTTGTTTGGCCATCGTGGATTGTTGATCGCCAGCGCATCGGCTAACGATTGCCGGATGTGCGCGCGCAAAGAGTCGTCATCAACGGCAATGGCGCCTCTACGGATCTGCTCGGCCAAATCGACGTTCAGAGTTTCGGTATCGGCGTCGTAGCCCAGCAGATTCGTAAGTCGTGTGTGCTCCGCAACTGCCTGTCCGTCGTATAACTCGAGTTCGCGGCGAACAAGATTGAGCACATTCATGGTGACCCGGGTTTGAAACCGATGGTAATCGGTTAGGGTTGGAAGGAGTTCCTCTTCCAGATACTTCGTGGCCGCTTTGAGCAGTGTCGCGCCATCCGGCAAACTTCGCGGCATAATCGTTTCCTTAGTCGCGCCCTTCAATCAGATTTAGGAAGTCCCAGAGCGGCTCCTCGATTCGGCGTCCAATCGCCGAACGCTCGATGCCGGTTTCCTCGATTCCTCGCGCGCCCAGGCGCAAGCAATCGACGGCCCATTTGACGTTTCCAAACGCTTCCCAAAATCGGACGTGTGCTGGATCTACGGAGTGACCGCTCGCTCTCTCATATGCCGCGAACAGATCTTCTCGCGAGCCGAAACCTCCGACCGGCTGCGATCCTCCAAAGCGCCACGTTCGTATGCATAGCCATCCCAAATCCTGCATCGGGTCGCCACTTTGCGCGAGTTCCCAGTCGAGCACGCAGCGAATTCCTTCTTCACCGACAATTAGATTTCCCAGTCGAAAGTCGCCGTGAACCACCGTATGTCGTTGGTGTTTCGGGATATTCTCGATTGCCCAGCGCAGTGCCAGCTCGAGGGCCGGTAGATGAAATCCGAAATGATCGACTATCTTCGCGATGCGCCTCCACGTGCTCGGTGGCATTTTGGCGCATTAAGTACGGCGTTTTTGAGGGTTCGATACTGTGGATGGCTGCGAGAATCTCGCCGCACTGGCTGGCCATTAGTTTGCGCGCGCCAGCATATCGTTCGTCGCGAAGAATTCGCGGCCCGAGCGTTTCCCCCGCCACACGTTCAGTGATGTAGCCGCGCCCGAGTCCGTCCTCTGCTTCGAGAATTGCTCGCACGCGCGGCGCGGGCGCCCCAGCTTCAACTGCGGCGATCATCAATCTGGCCTGTTGGTCGGAATCGACCTCGGGAGTAACGCCGGCGACTGGGTCTTCGCTCTCTGTGCTTTGCTGCAGGATGAACGATTCGCGTTTCGCGCCGACGTCGGCGTCGAAGGACCAGGTGGCTCGATTCGCACCGCCGGTTAATCGGCGAAGTTCATGGAGCGTACCCGGGGATCCGATTCGCCGCTCGACTAACGACTGTATTCGACTTGTGAAGTCGTCCGTTGTCATCGGTGCGATTGGTTCGCTGACTCTACTCGCTTGATTGCGTTCTCTGACCAAAGCCGAACAGGATTTGCGCGACTCGTCGCATCTGGATCTCTTCGGCGCCTTCAGTGATTCGGTAGCGTCGATGGTGCCGGTAGATATGCTCGAACGGCTTGTGGCGCGAATAGCCGATACCGCCATGTGTCTGCATTGCACGATCCGCCGCCTCACAAACCAGCCGATTCGCGCGGTAGTTGCACATCGAGACCTTGTCGGACAATTTCAACGCAACTTCCGGCTTGGACATCTGGTCCATTTCCCATGCGGTTTTATGGATCAACGAACGCAACATCGCTGCCTCGGTGTGCAGTTCCACCAGCGGCCACTGGATCGCCTGATTCGATGCCAACGCGCGTCCGAACGGTTTCCGTTCCTTCGCATACTTCACGCTCTCGTCGATGCAGTACTGGGCCGCTCCCAACGACGATGCTGCCTGCCGAATCCGATTCTCGTGGACGAAATGCTGCGCGACCGCTAGACCGTCCTCCGGGTCGCCCAGGATCGCGTCGGCGGGCACCGAAACGTCCGTGAGTGAGACGCGCGGATGGTCCGTCGGCATGTTGAATGTCCAAAGGTATTCTTCGATTTTGAAGCCTGCCGTCTTGGTCGGAACCATGAAGCAGGTAATTCCCTTGGCGCCCCCGTCACGTCCGCTCGTGCGCGCGAACACGAAATCATGCGTCGCAACGTGAAGGCCCGTGTTCCAGATCTTCGCGCCGTTGATCTTCCAGCTGTCGCCTTCCCGCACTCCCCGCGTTTCCATCCAGGTCGCATCCGAGCCATGCGCCGGCTCGGTCAGACCAAATGCGATGCTGATCGATCCGTCAAGGATGCCCGGGATGAACTTGTCCCTTTGCTCCTTGGTGCCGAAATCGCGAAACATCAGGACAGTCGGGAGATTCCCCACGATCGAGCTTTCGTTTTGCAAATCGTTGTGCAGGCCCAGGCCTTTGGCCGCGAGATGCTCGCGTATTATCGCCATCGCCAGGTTGGAACCGTCCTTGCCTCCGTATTCCTTCGGCAACGCGAAGCGATAATGTCCCGCCCGGTCGGCCCGACGGCGCATCTCACCGAGTAGTGCTTCCCATTCGTGCCGTGGCAGTCCGCCGCGTTCGAAATCAGTACGAGCCCATTCGCGACGATGGTCGAAAAATCGGATGTTGTCGTTTTCGCGCTCGAGAGGTTTGATTTCCTTCTCGATGAACGCGTCGAGTTCCGAAAGGTATGTCTTGATTTCGGCTGGGATCGTGAAGTCCAAGGCCTCGTGCTCCTTATGGCTTTTGCGCAACGAACCTGAACCTGTTTATCAGAGCCTGCGTGCGGAAAATATCTCCCGATCGTTGACGCAATTTTTCAGCGCTTCGCCCGCCTGTAAGCGCCGCACATTGTCGGCTACACCGCGCGCGATGCCGCGATACGAAACGTCGGTGACGCCCGCGATATGTGCGGTCGCGACGATGTCCGCGCGAGCCAGTAGGGCCGATGCGTTATCCAGTGGCTCCTGCTCGAAGACGTCCAGGCCGGCGCCCATCAGGCGTCCTTCCGCCAGCGCTTGTAGCAGGGCCTTGTGGCTGAGCAAACTCCCGCGCGCCGCATTGATGATGCAGGCCTGGTCGGGCAACATGGCAATAGCGCGTTCGTCGATCAGTTCGTGCGTCTCCTCGGTCAGCGGCACGCAAAGAAATAGATAGTCACTCTGACGAAGCAGTTCTGGCAGTTGCTCCTTTCCACCTAGCCATTCGATACCTAGTTGCTCCGCGAGCCCTCGGTCGGGACGTCGTTGAATAGCCATCAGCCGCATCCCGAAGGGCTTCAATCGTATCGCCAGGGCCTGACCGATACCCCCTAATCCTACTATTCCGGCCGTGCGACCCATCAATGCCCGACCCCGCGGCGCGCCCCAGGTCTTGCCGCTGCGAATCGACTCTTGTGCCATCGTCAACCGTCGGCTGATTGCGATTGCCGCCATCACGCACCATTCTGCCACTGACTCCGCATTGCCGCTGCCGGCCGTGGGCACGTTAGCCACCGCGATCCCCCGATGCGTGGCGGCGGCGACGTCGACACCTTCGAGCCCGGCTCCCCACTGCTGAATCAGGCGCAATCCCTGGATCCGGTCCATCAAATCGCCATCGATTCGCGCCATCGCCGGGATCAGCGCATCCGCCGCAAATCCGCTCCGCCGCAATTCTGCTGGCTCGATCATCTCCAGGCGCGCTTGCGGATATTCCTCGCTGAAAAACTGGCGAATCGACGTAAAGCCCGTTCCGGCTACGACGATGGTCGGCTGTGACAAGCTGGTTCTCGACCTTTTAAATGAGCGCGAAGTACGCGCGTATCGATCACGCTATGCCGACGGACCCCGCCGCTCGGTAATAGTCTTCGATTCCGCGATCTTGGCCTTGCGCGCAGCTTCTTTTCTGCGCGCGTACACCTTGGCGTCGGCTAAAGGCGAATCGTGATGAGAATGCGGTACTGGTTTATCTTCGGATACGCCGCGCTTCTTTCGTAACTCTTCCCGTCCGGCAACGGTATCGTCGTATTCGGCGCCTCTGCCATGTTTGTAAGCCGCAAGCCGCGCCGCCGATCGATCATCCATCCAGCACAAACGCGCGGACGGCGGCACGCGCAACTTGGTAACGTCCGAACGTCCCGCGACGACGTTGTCGCGCGGCTCACCGCCATTCTTATTTATCGCGAAGCTCACTTGCGAGATTACCCGGCGCGCATGCCGCCCACATTCGGGACAGCGTCGCCCCTTCATCCCCGAGGCGCTCAACGGTGCCAGCACCTCGAAGGTGAGTTCACACGCCTCGCAACGGCATTCGTATATCGGCATCGCGATCCGAACCCGCTATTCGATACGGTGCGGATGCTCCTTCCAGTCCTCCGGATCGTGCGTGATCCACAGGGTCGCGTCATGCATGTCGCGCAGCACCTTGAGACGCCTGATCGATCTGACCGATTCTATCGGGTCAGTGTCGATTCCCATCGTCGCTTCTTGCGTGAGCGCCGCGCGCAGATGCACGGTGTCTCCCGTCAAAAGAATCTTGCGGTTCGGCAGGTTCACCATCAGCGAACACTCACCCGGCGTATGGCCAGGGGTGTAGAGAAATTCCAAAGAGCCGTCGCCGAACAGGTCGAAATCGTGGGCGGGCTCCAGCCAATCGTAACCGCGCGTCGGCAGGAAATCATTGAGGATGAACGCCCATCGCCGATCGGGGTCGGGCCAGTAGGCATAACCCAGCTCGCGCGCGCCGACGATAAACTTCGCCTTCGGGAAGTAGGTCAATCCCCCTGAATGGTCGAGATGCGCATGCGAGAGGATTACGTATTTAACGTCCGAGGCCTTGTAGCCCACGCCCTCGATTTGCTTATCGAGCGTGTCGGATTTGCTCCATTTGATCGGTAGCGCCTGCGCCACGTCGCCCCAATAACCCGCGGCGTCATCGATAATCTTCGCATTGCATCCGGTGTCGAACAACACCAAACCCTTCGGGTGCTCGATCAAAAACGACGGACACGGTAGTTGCAGCAGGCTGTCATCGCCGCCATGCATGAGCAGCGAGGCCGGAGCCGTTAGTTCGGCGCCTGGCAGCGCCCACATCTTCTTTACTTTTCCGTTTGCCACTGTTCGCCTCTTGCCGGAGAAAGGATTCTCGGTTGACCGACCACGCGCGCCGCCTTCAGCGTCTGCGACCACTCAAACATTCGTTGGATCGTCGCAACGCTAGACCGCGCAAATTCCACCTGTCAAGCCGCGCCTTCGATTACTGCCGGCTGCGCGACGGTAGCCGCACCGTTCCTGTCGCCAGTACCGATAACTCCCCGTCCTGATTGGTCGCCTTCTGCGCGATCTCGGCGTAATGCTCGCCGCCTTCCGCGAAAGTCCGCGTCACTTCGCCGCCTATATAAATGGTGTCGCCCACCGGATTGTGCCGGCGGATCTTGACGTCGATCTTTCGCAGACGGCCGCTGTCACCCATCCAGTTGGTAAGATGGTGCGACATCCACGAGCACCGCTCCGGACCGTAGTCGTACGCGGCCGGCGTACCCACCAGCGTCGCCAGGTCGTCTTCCCAATGGACCCGTTCGGGAACGTCCGGGATACCGAATTTATTCGCGATCCCCAGCCCCGGATGCTTCTGTAGTTGTTTCCAGGCGAGCTTGTTGGCGCGGACGTAAAGGCCGCCCCAGCCCTGCGCGAAAGCGATAAAGCCGGTCACGGTCATCGGTCCCTTCACGATCGTCTGCAACTTGTCGCCGGGCTTCACATCCTCGATATAGCGCGGAGTCGCGCCGCGCACTTCCTCGGCCTCGTAATGCGAAAAGATTTTCGCGAGATCCTCGCGACTGTAATGTACCGGCGCCTTCTTCTTGGTCTCGTCGTACTTCGTACCGCGCTCGCGCGCCGTGTCGCGTTCCGTCCGAAAGCACCAGCTGTCACCCTCGGCTACCAGTTCGCCCTTCTGATTGCTGAACTCGCAACG
>CAWDQC010000019.1:0-31554 GCA_963804355.1 uncultured Pseudomonadota bacterium
GAGTTCGCACGTTGCGGGCTAGTCACCGATTTCACCTTGATCGATTGCCGCTGATCACGCGCGACAGCGCGGTCGGACACGGACCCTTCGGCGAAGGTTAGCTCCCAACGCCCGCCGAGGCCCGTCTGTTTGTAGCAGAGCGTGTAAGATTTAGTCAGCCACGCGATACGCCCGGCATCCGCTTGCAGCGGCTCGATGGAATCTACTTGCGCAACTTCGCCCTGCCAGCATCCGTGGAATACCCGCGGCAAGGGTATCTCGCGAGTATTGCCTTGCGACTTCGGCAAGTTCGGAGGAATTGGCAAGGTGCCCCCGGTTGCCGCTGAAGTGAAGCGGGGTACCCTGCACCTGCGGGATATTCTGCTGGGAAGGTAAGGTCTGAATCTGACCCGCATCCGCGCGGCGTACCGCAACGGGCGCGAACAGAATCATAACAATGACGAATGGGGCACCCAGCGGCGCGCCCGCTTTCCGTCGAACCTGCGACGGAAGCGCGCTCATCGCGGCTCAGACCTTCCGCGTCCGTCTATTCGTATTCGTCGCCGAAATGGGCACGGACGATACGTGCCTTGAGATACTCGAGCGTTCCCAGATCCTCGACGATGTCGCCGCCGGTGTCGTAAAAGAACAACTCGCCATTTTTGGTGCGGCCGACTGCAATAATCCACTCGAGATCGTCCCGATCTTCGAGCAAATAATTTATCGTCTGGGCAACGCCCCGGCCCGGAATGATCGTAATCTTCGGACGCGCTAGTTTTTCCTGCTTGTTGGGCATCGCTTCGGTAAACACCTCGGGCGGGGAAGGCGCGAAACCACCCACGATCAGATTAGGGACCGCCTTACGCCTAAGTCAATAGCGCGAGTACTGCGACTTCCACATGATGGGTATTCGGAAAGAAATCAAAGGCCCGAATATGCGTAATTTTGTAACCGTGGGCGCAGAGCGTCCTCAAGTCGCGCACCAGGGTGGATGGGTCACAGGAAACATAAACCGTCCGCTGGGGCCGCAAACCGGCGATTAATCCCATCAACTCGGCTGCGCCGGTACGCGGAGGGTCGATCGTAACTGTGGCGGGCCGATAGCGGGCGCGCGTGAGAAAATGTGTAGTCTCGGCCGCGCGCATCGCGAAGAATCGCGCCGAACTAAAGCCCGGCCTTTCGGCGTTGCGCCGCGCCGCGGCGATAGACAACTCGTCGGTATCGACACCCGTTACTTCTGCTCCGCGACGCGCCGCCGGCAGGCTGAAGTTTCCGGCGCCACAGAAGAGGTCGAGCAGGCGGCTGCCCTGGTCGATCGCCGCCATTTCCATCACGGCCGCGACCAGCTTGAGATTCTGCTCGCGATTAACCTGGCTAAAGAGATCCGCATCCGCTTCGATTTCATACCCGGGTTCGACTTCGAGGTTGATCGTGGCATTGCCAACCACCTGCCGAGCATGGTCGCCGCGCAGAACCACTCCGGCGGTGTTCGGATCCGACTCGACGATTCGCAGCGCGCTCGCCACCTCGTTTGCACGCGGCGATCCCTCGAGATACGCGACAATAACCTGACCTTGTGCGCCCTCTACCAGTTCGATTTCCTTACAACGCCTGCCTAGCGTCTTCGCCAGTTCTTGAGGAAGTCGCAGATGGGGCGCGGCCACCATGCAACGATCGATCGGGACGAAAGCGTTGCTTCCCAACTCATAGAAGCCTAGCCCGCCGTCGGCGCCGGTCCGCAATCGGATTCGCGACCGATAGCCAAATTCGGCGGGAGCGGGAACGACAAGGTTTGCAGCGTCGACCTCGATTCCCAGGCCTCGACGGAATTCCGCCGCGATAAGCTCTCCCTTGAGCCGCACCTGGTCGGCATAGGCGATTTGCTGCCAGTCGCAGCCGCCACATCGCGGCAAAAAGGCACACGGCGGTTCTCGACGCGTGCTCCCGGGTTTGACGATCGCCTTCAAACGCCCAAGCGAGTAGTCCCGCCTATTCGACGCCAATTCGACTTCGAGGATGTCACCGGGCGCCGCGTTCGCGACCATAATGGTCTTGCCGTCGAGGTGCCCAACTCCATAGGGCCCAAAAGTCATCGCGGTAACTTCAAGCTCCGGCATCGCGGCCAATTATAGCGTCCCACTGTCTATACCGCCCACTGTCGCGGCGCGCCTGGGTAGCCGGGTACGCGCGCGACACCCTATAATCGGTCAGTGGCCGGTTGTTCCGCGCCCAGGGTATCCCAACCTCTCAGGTGACCTCACTTGGCTTCGGAAACCGAACAACAAGAAATCACTCGACCAGAACCGCCCGACGAACGCACCCAGCGCGTGAAGAGCTTTGCGGAGCAGATGTTCGCACGGCTGCCCGCGGATCTCGATAACGACTTCCCCAACGCGCAACGTCTCGCGCTCGCCGAGAAGGGCTACGATTTTTTCGAGAAGCGTGTCGAACCGACTGCCGTACGCGTTGGTCCGGCCGGCTCCGGCGAAGGTCTGCTCGCGGTCGAAACGGTGATGCCCGATTGTCCGTTCATTGTTGATTCGATCCAGGAATATTTTCGCAAACACGCCATTCCAGTCAGGCTTTTGCTGCATCCGCGCTTTCACGTGTCGCGGAACGAACAGGGCCTGATCACTTCCTTCGAGCAGGCATCGATAGGCGAACAGCCGGAATCATTTACCCACACTGAAATCGAAATCGTTCCCAACGCGCCCAACGCCGACGCGATCGAGAGCGACTTGCGCCGGGTGCTGACCGAGGTTCAGGACGTCACCACGGATTTCGCGGCGATGACCAGCCGCGCGCTCGAGATTTGCGAGGAAACCGCGGCTCAACGTGAGCTCGTCGAAATTCGTGATTTCCTCCGCTGGTTGGTACAAGGAAGCTTCGTCTTTCTTGGTTATCGCCACTACACCGTCGCCGCGATGAACGGACGGCGCGCGATCATGGCCGACCAGGCGTCCGGGCTCGGAATAATGCGGGCGGAGGCGCGGTCGCGCTACGCCACACCGGTCGCGCTCAACGAGCTCCAGGACGCTCATCGCGCACTTCTGTTTGATGGAAGCGCCCTGATCGTCGGCAAGTGTCATGTCGAATCGGAGGTTCATCGCCGCGCGCCGATGGACGACGTCACGATTCGCCGCGTCGACGCGTCCGGCGAACCGATCGGCTTCGACCGTTTCATCGGCCTCTTTACTTCCCGGGCCTACGCCGAAGAGGCGCAGCACGTGCCGGTGTTGCGCGCAAAGCTCGCCGATTTGATTGCCTCCGAGCAGATGCAGCCGGGAACGCACGATTACAAGGCGTTGGTCGCGGCTTTCAACAGTTTTCCTAAAGAGGAACTATTTCGCGCTCGACAGGATGAGCTGCGCTCACAGCTCAGAACAATCCTGGACGTCGACAGCGAAGCCTCAGTCCGACTCACGATCGAAGTCGACGCCGTACGCGGCAACGTGATCGCGCTGGTGATCATGCCGCGTGAGGATTTTTCGGCTGAGGTCCGAATTCGAATCCAGAAGACCCTCGAAGAACGGCTGGGCGGCAAGATCGTCTACTACTACCTCGCGATCGGTGAAGGCTATACGGCGCGATTGCACTTCTGTTTCGCCGCTCCTGCTCCCGACGAGACGATTGTGAGCGAACTCGAAGTCGAGGTCGCCAGCTTGGCGCGCAGTTGGGACGCTCAGCTTCGCGAGGAACTGATCAGGCATTTCGGCGCTAACCGCGCACACGCGATCGCCTCGCGATGGCTTCCCGCGTTGAGCGGCCAATACAAAGCCGTAACTTCCGTGGCCCTCGCTCTCGGCGATATCGAACAGGTTGATCACCTCCTCGCGAGTGACCGCTTCAGTGTCTTGATCGGTTCGGCCGCCTCTACCGCCGACCGTCCCGATACCAGCGAGTTGCGCCTTTACGAGCTTGGCGAAGCGCCCATTCTGTCGGAATTGGTGCCAGTGCTGCAAAATTTCGGCATCTCGGTTCTGTCGGAAGACGCGCACCGCTTCAACCTCACCATAGACGGTCAGCTGCGGCCCGCATACGTGCAGGCCTTTCGATCGCGCACCCTCGACGGCAACGCGCTCGAGCATAAGCCCGGCGCGGCCCTGCTTGCTGACGCGCTTGTCGCCGTGCGTACAGGCCGTGCCGAGGACGATGCGATGAATTCGCTGACTCTCAACGCCGGGCTGGCCTGGCGTGAAGTCGCCTTGATACGCGCCTATCTGGCAGCCGCGATGCAGATGAAGCTCGTGCCCGGGCGTCCGGCCTCTCGCCGTCCTTTTTTGCTTCATCCGCAACTCGGGCGCTTGCTGGTCGACTTTTTCAAGGCGCGGTTCGACCCCGACCACGAACATCCAACCGACAAAATTAACGAATTGCGCGCGGCTTATCTCGAGGCGCTGAGTGCGGTTGAGAATATCGCCGACGATCGCTTGGCGCGGACGCTGCTCGCGATGGTCGAGGCGACCGTACGTACCAACTATTTCTGCCCGATGCGGGATTCCGACCCGTACATCGCGCTCAAGTTCGAGAGCGCGAAAATTCCCAACTTGCCCGATACTCCGCCGCTCTACGAGATTCACGTGGCCAGCCCTCGGATGGAGGGCTGTCACCTGCGCGGAGGCCGCATCGCCCGCGGCGGCATTCGATATTCCGATCGGCCCGATGATTATCGCACAGAGATTCTCGACCTTATGAAAACGCAGACAGTCAAGAATGCGATCATCGTCCCGGTCGGCGCCAAGGGAGGATTTATCGTCAAGTCGCCAGCAGGCCGGGTCGCGGATCCGCAAGCGGTGATCGACGCATACTCGACCTTGATTGATGCGATGCTCGATCTCACCGACAACTTCGTCGATCGAAGGGTCGTACACCCGGATCGCGTCAGGGTATTCGACAACGACGGACCCTACCTGGTCGTGGCTGCCGACAAGGGCACCGCGGCCTTCTCGGATCTCGCCAACGGAATCGCTGAAAAGCGGCACTTTTGGCTCGGTGACGCCTTCGCCTCGGGGGGCGAACACGGCTACGACCACAAAAAGCTAGGTATTACCGCGCGCGGCGCATGGGAATCGGCCAAGCGCCACCTTCGCGAGATGGGCCGGGAGATTCGCCGCGGCGCACCGATTACGATCGTGGGCATCGGCGACATGTCGGGCGACGTCTTCGGCAACGGGCTGCTTCAGTCGGAAAACGTCAAGCTCATCGCCGCCTTCGACCATCGCCACATCTTCATCGACCCCAATCCTGACCCAGCCAAAAGCTACGCGGAACGCAAGCGGCTCTATGATAAGCCCGGCTCCCAGTGGAGCGATTACGACCCGGCATTGATCAGTCAGGGCGGGGGCGTTTTCCGCCGCGGCCTGAAACGCATCGTCCTGTCCACTGAAATTCGCGCGGCGCTCAAATGCGAAGCGACCGAACTTGATTCCGACGGTTTGATACAGGCGATTATGCGGGCCGAGGTCGACCTCTTTTACAATGGCGGCGTGGGAACCTACGTGCGTTCCAGCGACGAAACCGACGCCGAGGTGGGCGATCATGCCAACGACTCCTGCCGTATCTGTGCCCACGAACTGCGCTGCAAAGTGGTCGTCGAAGGCGGCAATCTCGGTTTCACGCAAAAGGCGCGGATCGAGTACGCGCTCGCCGGTGGCCGCATAAATACCGACGCCATCGATAATTCCGCCGGCGTCGACATGTCCGACCATGAAGTCAACCTGAAAATCCTGATGCAACCGGCGTTGGCACGCGGAGAACTGGCCGGCCCGGCTCGCAATCGCCGGCTTGCCGCCGTCGCGGATGAAGTCGCGGCCAGCGTTCTGCGCGACAATCACGACCAGGCGCTTTCGCTCAGCCTCGAGCAAAATCGCAGCCGCGCGCAGACCATTGTCTTCTACGATCTCCTCACCGCAATCGAACAGCGAGGGCTCCTGCGCTATCACACCGCGGGACTACCGACGATCGAGCAGGTAAACGAACGGCGATCGCGTTTTCCCGGATTGACTCGACCCGAGCTCGCCGTCGTCAGCGCCTGCACCAAGATTTATCTCACTTCGTTGTTTGCAGAGACCAAGCTAGCGGCCGATCCATACCTGCTCGATCGTTTTTTGCGCCCGTATTTCCCCGTACCGATAGCCGAAACGTTTGCCAAAGACATTCCGCATCACGGTCTGCACAACGAGCTCATCGCGACGCGCGTGGTCAACGAGATTGTCGACCTCATGGGCTCGACTTTTATCTTCGACCTGATGCGCGATAACGGCCTGGAACCGGAGGCTGCGTTTCATGCCTATCTCGCGGCGGCGGGCGTGCTGGACCTGCGCGAGCGTGCCGAACGGCTCAAGGAAACCGCCGGTGACCTCTCCGCGGAAGCCGAACTGGACGCTCTTATCGCGCTCGGGAACGCCGCGCGCCGCACGTGCTCCTGGGCCGCGGGAAGCTCCAATGTCGCGATATCGATTAGCGATATCGTCGCGCGTTTCAAACCGGCCTTTGATCAGTTGTCGACCCAGTTTGAAGAAGCCTTAACCGGCGGCGAGCGCGATCGTTTCGAGCGAACATATCGCGAACTCCGCGCCGCTGTGCATCAGGAACAGCTTGCCGTCGAGCTGGCGCGCCTCGCCTTCGCGGATCACCTGCTGAATGTCGTCAGCTTGAGTTTCGCCCGCGGGCTGGATCCGATGTCGACGGCGCACATCTATTTTGGCTTGAGCGAACATCTGGAATTCGCCTCCCTAGAAGGCGCTATCGATTCGATCAATTCCAGCAACCGGTGGGAACGTACTCGCGGCGCGCGATCTCCGCGCCGAGCTGACTTGGGCGCGTACGCAACTGTGCTGCTCGCTGCTCGATCAGAAGGATAATCTCGATTCCCCGATAGCGGATCGTATCGCGCGGGGACGTGAGCGGCGTGCGGCTGAAGTGATTCGCCAGATGGCAGACCTGCGAACGTTACCGTCAATCGGATTGCCGCCGCTTCAGGTGGTCGTGCGGACCCTCGCCCGCCTCGCCAGCAACGCCTAGACCCTAGATGCCAACGCTCGGAAGCGGCGCCGTCGGAGTCAGAGCGGCGTCGGCTGCGGGCGCGACGCGCTCGGCGTACATTTGTTCAAGGTCCTGGTAAAGCCTGACACCGGCTACGATAAAAAATGCAGTCGTTGCGAAACCAACTCCGGTCGCAAGCAGATCCACCAGGAAAACTATCGTCGACAGCGTGCCGGTGAAGACCCCAATTGGACCCAGCAACAGGCTCACGCCGAAGAACGTTCCCCCGACCCACGAATTGAATCCCGACCACACCGCGAGGAAGACCACGATTCGAATAGCGACGCGCAAAAAGCGCCCGCGGATCAGTTCGTAGCTGCGCATCAACGCACTCATCCCGCGATCGCCGCGGAACACGAGCGCGTACTGTGCAAAATAGAGCCACGCAATCATAAGGAAGCCCGGTATTATCAGCAGGATGAAGCCGACCCCGATCGCCAATAGCTGCAGTAGAAGTATCCAGTAGAAAGGCTCCTACCAGCCCGATCGCCTCGCGATAAATCTCGATCGCCTCGTTGATGATTCGCGGCCGCTGCACTCCCGCCTGAATCCGCCTGATCGTGCAGAGAACGACGAGGTTGACGGTAAAGGCCATGATCGCCGTCACCAGATGGAACAGCATCAGAGCCCACCACGGAAAAAGCGGCTTGGTTTGCGCCACCGCCGGCTCATACGGCATCTGCGCAAGGCTCAGGACGACATTGCGGGTCCCAGGTTCGAATCGTTGAAATCTGACGGCCAGGTCGTGTTGCAGGTTGAGGACGTCGGGCAGGAGGCAGGTGGCCGCGACCAGCACCAGGGGCGTGAGTACCAACGCGAGCGTGGCCCAATTCCCGCGCAAGTCGGTCACTGCGTTTGCCAAGTAAATGAAGCTGCTTTTGAGCCGGGTCTGCGCCACGCCGAAATGAGGTTGACACCGCGCCGCCAACAACACAAGGTGCCACGACATACCGCCCGTTTATGCGCTATAATGCGTGCGCGCCGCCGATCGGGCGACACCATCTTTTCGGGATTCTGCCATGAGCAACGACGAACGCACCGCTCGTATCGAACATGAGAACAAGATGATCCGCCGGCTGCGGTTCCTCGTCGATCTCACCTTCGCCACTATCGCGCAGGACGATTCGATGACCCTCGAGGAGGCGTGGGATCACGTCCGGGCTCTCAAGGGCGCTGCGCTCGCGATGTTCCCCGGCAAGGATCTCACTTTCGACCTGGTCTACTTGCCGCGCTTTTCGCGGCTGCTCGCCGAACGTTTCCGTGCCAACTAGGCGGCGCATCCGCTCCGCTATCAGTACACTCCGCGGCGTCTCGCCCGCCGGGATACCCATCGTTGTGGACTTCAACTCACGAATCTCTGGCGTTTTACGCAAAAACCATCGCGCCGACGACCGTATCATGCCCGGCTTTATCGACCTTCAGATCAACGGCGCGCACGGAATCGACGTGATGTCCGCGACCGCTGCCGATCTGCTGAGGCTGTCGCAGCACCTGGCACGTGAGGGCACTACCGGATGGCTCCCCACGGTTATCACTTCTTCGCTGGATCGCATCGAACGCGTCGACGCTGTCATCGGCGAGGCGATGGCGGCACAGACGGAAATGGGGCACAACGAGGGCGGCGGTGCGCTCCCGGGCGCCACAATTCTCGGGATGCATCTCGAAGGTCCGTTCATCTCACCCGAACGCCTCGGCGCACATCCTGCGCTTAACCTCCAGCCCCTGGCCGGGGATCTGGAACGCGTGCTCCGGCTCAAAAACCTCCGGCTCATCACACTCGCGCCTGAACTCGACGGTGCGATTGACGCGATCTCCAGGTTCAATGCCCAAGGCGTGGCGGTCTCGCTCGGGCATAGCGATGCTTCCGCGGAACAGGCAGCAGCCGGGATTGCCGCCGGCGCACGAATGTTCACCCACGTGTTCAATGCGATGCGTCCGCTGCGTCATCGCGATCCAGGGATCGTCGCCAGTGCTCTGCTCCCATCGCCCGCTTACGCTGCGGTGATTCCCGACGGCGTGCATGTCGATCCCGTGATGTTGCGATTGCTGTTCCACTCCCGCGGCGAACGCGGCGTCATCCTCACGAGCGACCGGGTGGCGCCTGCTGCTGACAATAGTCATTCCTCGGACCTATCCGGCGAACTCATGCATGGTGCGCGGCTTGATCGCGGCGCTATCCGCTCGCTCGACGGAACGCTGGCAGGCAGCAATATCACGATGCTCGAGGGTGTTCGATTGATGCGCGACGTGGCCGGCCTCGAGTGGCGTGGCGCGGCCGCAACAACCGCTGCTAATCCCGCCGCGGTTCTTGCTCTGCGCGATCGCGCGAGGTTGCGTCTTCGCGCGCGCGCCGACTTGTTGCTACTCGATTCGCGGATGAATCTGAAGGCGGTTTTTGTCGGAGGCCATAACTACAATTGACTATCGTACTTGCTATCTTTGTAACTAATCATATGTCTATCGAAAAACGGGCTGTGTGATGGCGCTGAATAGATCGTGCATAGGAAAATGCTATTCCGCCTCGCCCTTCCAGGTCGCTTTGGAGGCGCTTCAACAATACGCCCGCGCTTACAATGATCTGAATCCGCACTTTTTCGATCCGGCGGTTCCGGGCGGAATCGTCGCGCCGCCGATGTTCGCGGTAGTTGTCACTTGGATTCCACTGCTCAGCGCGCTGACGGACCCGAACTACACGCCGATTTGCTGCGTTTGCTCCATCGCGCCCAGGATATGGAGTTTCTCGCGCCTATTCGCGCGGGAGACCTTATCACTTCAACCTCGAAGATTGCCTCGATCGAATCTGCTGCCGGTGGCGAAGTCATGTCGGTCTCCCTGGAAGCCCGCAATCAGCGCGACGAGACCGTGAATCGCAGCACTTTCACCGTTTTCATCCGTGGCCGCCGCGATTCAGGTACACCGATCGAATCGAAGCTTTCATCCGACGAGGCCGCCCGTGGGCAACCGCTGCTAATGGTCGATCAAACTGTCGATACCGACCAGACCTTCCGTTATGCAGAGGCGTCCGGCGACCGCAATCCGATTCACGTTGACGAGAACGTCGCGAAAATGGCCGGATTGCCAGGGATTATCCTGCACGGCCTCTGCACCATGGCTTTCACCTCGAAAGTGATGATCGACAATCTTTGCGGTGGCGATCCGAAGCGTCTCAAGCGTATGACGGTGCGATTTTCGCGCCCGGTATTTCCCGGCGACACGATTATGACCGCCGTCTGGCCCGCGGAAGTTCACCCCGATCGGCTGGCTTTTGCCTACGAGACCAGCAACGCGGGTGGGCTCGCGGTCGTTCGCGACGGACGCGCGGAAGTCGCGACGTAACGGCGACACAATCTCCGTCGATTACAGGTAGAACGGATTCAGCGAATCTCGATGCGACGATCCTACTCGAATGACCCTCAGATGCGCGTGTCGCACACGATAAAGTCGTGATCCGACAACCGCGGCCCGAATAGCGAGAGCCGCGCCGGTCTCACCGCCGCCGAACCGGGCACCGGCTGCAATCCACGCAGCGCAATCCAGTCCAGTTTGAGCCGAAGCGGGGGCGGGATAATGCCGACCAAGCCAAAAGTCTGTTGCCCCGGAACGTTCGCGCCGTCCACCTTAAATCCCGCCTCGGCCAACCGCTCGAACAGTGGCTCCCATCGCTGGGGCGCCCATAGTCGCCGGGGTTGCCACAAGAATTGACGGACCGCTCTCATCATTTCGTCGCGATTGCGAAGGCCGACGGTGGTCGTGTTCAAATCGCCGCCAATGATCGCCGGGCCGTCGACCGAAAACTTCGAAAGAAACTCGCGCATCTGCAATTCGCGCCCAACCGGATTTCCGCGACTATTCAGATGCGCCACGCCTAGCGCGAGTGACTTGCCGTTGAACACCGCGCTTGCCGCCACGCCCGCCGCGGTTCCGATGAATCTTCGAATACTTCGCGCCCGGATGGTATGCGTCAACGGCACCGACCGGACTTCGCTCAATGGCCGGCTGCTCAAAATCGCGTTGCCCAGAAACGACTCAGGCGGTCCACCCACGCGCGGCAAAGCGAATTGCGGTTCGAACGCGAAACTCATTCCCAGCGCCGCCGCGATCTCGGCCGCGACTTCGTGACCGCCGGAAAGCCGGTGCCGCCAACCGGCCTCGCACAGGAAGATCACGTCCGCCCCGTTCAGCGGCGGCTTCCGCAAGCAATCGATGATACCGCTCAGATGGCGCCCGCCTTTCGCGTTTAATGACACCACCTTCACCGTCGAACGCGCCGCCAGCGGCGGCCGATTAACGACGATCGGTTCGAACGGATACGAATCGGCCCCAGACGCCGCGGGTGCGGGATTCTCCATAGGCGCGACTTACCCCATCAACTCCGATTCCAGTTCTTTGAACGAGGTAATTGGCGTCGAGCAAGTGCGCTCGCGGCAAACGTAGGCAGTCAGGCGTCCATCGATTTGCGCTTTGCCCTGCGCCGGCTCCGGCACCAGGGTCTCCGTCGTATGGTTGGGATCGACCGCGAACAAAGTGCGATTCGCCACGTATATCAGCCCTAATCGTTCGATCCACTCATGGAACTCAGCACTCGATCGGTCGCCGACGATCACGATATCCGTGGGCCCGCGCTCGTAAAGATCGATCGCCTCGACCATGTGCGAAAATGCGAATGGCTGTTTTTCCACCATCGCCGCGAAAAGCTTAATGGTCCGCTCCGCCGCTTCGAGGAAGCGCCCCTCACCGGTATATGCGTGGAGCCGCAGCAGCGCCTCGACCGCGGCGCTGTTCCCTGACGGCGTCGATCCATCAAAAGCCGCTTTGGACCGCGTGATTAGCGCCTCATGGTCGTTCGAGGTAAAGAAGAAACCGCCGTTTTCCGCGTCGGCAAAGCGCTCGATAATTACCTCGGCAATCGTACGCGCCAGTTCGAGGTAACGTTGCTCGAGGGTGGCCTCGTACGTATCGATCATCGCGCCCGCGATTAGTGCGTAATCCTCGAGGTAGGCGTTGAAACGCGCGATACCATCTTTGCTCGATCGTCGCAGCGCGCGCCCGTCCCACAATTTCGTCATCACGAAATCAACCGCGCGCCTCGCCGCGGCCAGGTACTTTTCTTCTCCGGTCGCGCGAAACCCTTCGGCCAGCGCGCTGATCATCATCCCGTTCCACGCCGCCAGAATTTTCTCGTCGCGCCCCGGCTTGATCCGCGCCTCGCGCGCGGCGAACAGTTTTCCGCGAATCGCCTCGATCGCCTGTGTCACCTCCTCTTCGCTTTTATTGAACAGGCGTGCCGCCTCCGCCGGATCGATGGTGCGATGCAGGATATTGCTGCCTTCGAAATTTCCTTCGGTACTGATATCGAAGTAGCGCATTGCGATCGGCGCCAGTTCGCCATCCAGCACGCGGCTGACTTCTTCCGGCGTCCACAAAAAGAACTTGCCTTCCTCGCCTTCGCTGTCCGCATCCTGCGAGGAGTAAAATCCTCCTTCAGGGCTGGTCATTTCGCGCAGCACGTAGTCCAGCGTCTGCCGCGCGATCTGGATGAATTCGCCCTCGTTCAAGGCGCGGCCGGCGTCGAGATAAAGCCGCGCCAGCAGCGCATTGTCGTAGAGCATCTTCTCGAAATGCGGCACCAGCCAGTGCTCGTCGACGCTGTAGCGATGGAACCCGCCGCCGATCTGATCGAAAGATTCCGCCCTTTGCCATCTTCACCAGCGTATGCCGCACCATCTCGCCGAAGCCCAAATCGCCCTCTTCGTCGAACATTCGCAATAACAGCGAGAACACGAAGGTGTTGGGAAATTTCGGTGCACCGCCGATTCCACCATTGACGCTGTCGTAATGCTGCGCGGGTTGCGCGCCGCCGTTATCGCCAGATTCGGCTTGATCTCCCCTTCGACCGCCGCAAATTTCGAGTTCTCGCTGATTGCCTGCGTCAAGCGCTCGACGTTCTGTCCGACGTCCTCGGGTTTCTCGTGATACGCGTTGGAAATTCCCATCAGTACTCGTGGAAACGCGGGCAGCCCATGCCGATCGGTCGGCGGAAAATAGGTGCCGCCGTAAAACGGCTTGCCGTCCGGCGTCAGGAACATCGTCAACGGCCAGCCGCCCCGGCCCGTCAGTAACTGCACCGCGTCCATGTAAATCTGGTCGAGGTCCGGACGTTCCTCGCGGTCAACCTTGATCGAGACGAAGCGCTCGTTCATCATCCGCGCGATTTCTTCGTTCTCGAACGTTCGCGCTCCATCACGTGACACCAATGACACGCCGAATAGCCGATCGAGAGCAGTATCGGTTTGTTCTCGGCGCGCGCGCGCGTCAAACGCTTCTCGCCCCACGGATACCAGTCGACGGGATTGTATGCGTGCTGGCGCAAATAGGGACTTTGCTCGTTGATCAATCGATTGGCGTCTGCGCTCGTGGGTATTTTGCTCGTCGCTCATAGTAGTAACGTGGTCAGCTTGTTGGAGAATCCCAGTGGATGTTGCGGGGTCGCGATCGATTCGCGTTATCTTTCGAGCCTATCACGCGCCCGCACGCCGAAGCATTAGTTTCGTGACCGACGTGGTTTGCGCCACGCGCCTCGGCGCTAACTGCTTTTCCGTCCACTGCGCTATGAAGGACACTCACATCGGCGAAAGGAACTTGATCATGGCTAATTTGGGCTTTTCGCTCTCCCCAATGTCCGGTATTCCCTTTCCGGAATTTTTCGAACTTAGTCGCGCCGCCGAGGACGCCGGCATGAGCGGCATCTTCGTACCCGAGGCAAATAACGACGCCCTGATGTGCTGTTATGGCATCGCGCGGGGCACCAAGCGCGTTCAGATTGGCACCTGGATCGTCAATATCTACTTGCGCGAACCAACGTTGTGCTCCGCCGCCGCCGAGATGATTCAGGACGCCGCCGACGGCCGCTTCATCTTAGGTCTCGGCGTCAGCCATCGTCCCGCCCTCGAGGCCCGCGGCATCGACATGGGCAACGCGCGCGACCGCCTGCGTCGCGACACCGTCGATGATTCGCGACACTTGACGGCGCGCACCGAAATGTTCGGGATGAAATTCCGCCAACCCAAAAAACCCATCCCCATATACTACGCCGCCCTCGCGCTCGAGACCGCCCGCCTCGGCGGTGAACTCGCCGACGGCCTCATGCTCTATCTCTGCACCCCCGAACGTATGCGCAAATCGATCGACGCCGCCCGCGAGATCGCCATCGCCAACAAGGCGCAAGCCTTCCGATATTGCCATGACCGTCGGGCTTGCCGGTCTTCATGCACGACGACTTGAAGCTCGCCTACGGCGCCGCCAAGCGTGGACTGGCCTTCTACATGGGCGTTGCCGTTCTACAATCGACTGCTCGCGCGCAGTGGCTTCGAGAGCGCCGCCAACCGCGATGGCCGCCGCCAAAAAACGCGAGATGCCAGGGATGGCCGCGGCGGTCACCGAACAGATGGTCGACGCGCTGGCCCTCGTAGGTCCGGAGAGCGCGATGCTTCGAGCGTCTCGAACAGTACCGCAAGCAAGGCGCCGACCTGCCCATCATCGTTCCCAACGCCGTCGAGGAGGATTACTCGACTTCAGCGTTCGCCGCTTGCTCAAGTCGTTCGCCAAACTGAACTTGATCCGCACGGAGTATCATCATGGCCCGTCTGACACCGGATACGGTCAAAGCTCTCGCGCGCGAACTGTACGAGTACGAATTCTCCGATGAGGCCGCGGCTGCGGTCGCACACATGATCGGTGCGATGGCCTCCTATACCCGTCGTCCTCGAGACCCTCGGCCTGCCGGGACTGCAACCGCCCTTCGGCTATCCGACGCTGATCAGCGAAGCCACCCGCATCGCCGGGCGCAAGTAAAGATTCCGCGAGTATTCCGAGGTACTTCTGATGGCTCACGACGAATTGTTGAAATTTGACGTTGCGACCCTGGCCGACAGCCTTCGCACGAAGCAGCTCTCACCGGTTGAACTCACCGAAGCCTATCTCGACCGTATCGAACGGACCGACGCAAGCTCCGCGCCTACATCACCGTAACCACGAGGTCGCGCGCACCGCGGCGAAGAAAGCCGAACAGGAAATCTCTGCCGGCAATTGGCGCGGACCCTTCCACGGCATTCCGGTTGCGCTCAAGGATCTCTGTCATACGCGTGGTATCCGCACCACCGCCGGCTCGAAAATCCTCGCCGACTTCGTCCCCGACTTCGATTGCACGGTATGGGCCACGGCTGGCTGACGCCGGCGCAATCCTGCTCGGGCAAGCTCAACCTCCATGAATTCGCCGCCGGCGCCACCAACACCAATCCGCATTGGGGAATCTGCCGCAATCCCTACAACCTCGATCGCATGCCCGGCGGTTCGAGCGGAGGCTCCGGCGCGGCGATAGTCGCCAAAAGCGCTGCCGCCACTATCGGCACCGATACCGGCGGTTCGATTCGCATTCCCGCGGCCTTCTGCGGATGCGTCGGGATGAAACGAACCTGGAGCCGCGTCAGCCGCTACGGCGTCTTCCCGCTCGCCGATTCCCTCGACCATGCCGGCCCGATCACGCGCACCGTCCGCGACGCCGCCCTGATGCTCCAGGTGATCGCCGGCCACGACCCCAACGACGCCACTTCCAGCCGGAGCCTGTTCCCGACTATGCTGTCCGCGTGCGGACGCACCTCAAAGGACGTCCGCATCGGCATCATCGCAGGAAGTTACGACCGGCCTGACCGACGAGGTCGCGCACTCCTTCAACGCCGCCGTGCGCGCAGCTGCGAATTCGCTCGGTGCCGAAGTCGTCGAAGTCTCGCTACCGCGCATATCGATCATGTCACGCCTCGATCGCCACCAATATCACCTGGGCCGAAGCCGCCGAGTATCACGAGCGCAATGGATGCGGACGCGCCCGCAGGACTACGGCCGACGTCCGACGGATCCTCGAAGGTCCGATGATGCTGCCGCCGGCCACACTACGTCCGCGCCCAGCGCTCCCGCCCGGTTATACTCGCCGAGGCGCTGACCGGCGCTCGACAGATGCGCCGTGCTCGTCGCCCCGACCGCCGCGATTCCGGCGCCGCGCATCGACGTCGGCGGACCGCGCTCTCTCGCCTACCGGCGAGCCGGTCGAACATGGTCGCCGCCGTGCTGCGCTTCACCGCGCCGTTCAACGTGACCGGGCAACCCGCGCTCGCGGTCCCGACCGGACTCTCCGGCGACGGACTGCCGCTCTCGATGCAATTCGTTGGCAGACCGTTTGCCGAATCGACGGTGCTGCAAGTCGGTGCCGCCTACGAATCCGTCCGCGGCCCCATCCCGCAACCTAAGCTCTGAGCGGGTTCTCGGAGGGCGACTCGTCGGTAGAGTGGATAGGTGCTCGAGGCACATCTGAACTGCCGACGAGCGAGTTCCGACGGAGGGATCCGCCTCTACGATGGCTCGAGCGGAACCCCCCCCAAGTCATTCTGAGCGGAGTCTGCGCAGCGAAGAATCTCGCAATACCACCCTGCTCCGTATCCCAAATCATCTGACCCTGTGGCGAAGTCGGTGCGCCGCGCCGTGGCTTGCCGGCCGATCTCCCCTCAATAACGCCGCGGATTCTCCGCTAACGTGATTCCCGCCCTTTGTGCCGATTCGACCGCCGCCGCGCCGAAAAATCCCGAAGCTCATCGTCGACGAGGCCTGCTCGGCTCGCGCGGCATAAATCTTCGCCCTCGCCTCGTGGACCTGCTTGTCGTCCGGCGCGACCATCGCGGCCCAATCGATCAGATGCGCCGCGATCGCCAGCTCACCCGCCTCGAATTTCGCCGTCGCCCGCGCGACGATCTTCTCCGTCTCCGCCCGCAAACTCCGCGACCTCCCGCGCCTGCTCCGCCTCCGGCGCGGGCTTCAGATGCGACGGTATCCCGTCGTACCATCCGCCCTCGAGCCGCCAGATATTCCGCACGATAAATTGCGGCTCGTCGTAAACCGCCTGCAGGTAGGGCTTGTCCGCCAGATTGGCCGGCGGCTTCACCGTATGGATCACTTCGTCGAGCGGCCGCCCCTCGTTCATCATCGCGATCGTCTGGTCATAAAGGCTCTGCAGATACTCCGCCGTGTCGATCAGCACCTGCCGCACGCGCACCATGCCGAACACCGGCACCCCATGCCCGGGCAACAGCACCTCCGCGCCCGTCTTCGCCATCGCGCGCAACGCTTCGGCCCATTCGCGCGCATAGCGCGGCGTCTTTTGCGGATTCCCAGCGTTTGGCGCCGCCCAGATGATGAAGTCTCCCGTGCACAGGACCTTGCGCTGCGGAATATAAACCCAGCTCGCGTCGTCGGTCTCGCCACGTCCATGATGGCATTCGAACTTCACGCTGCCGGCCGCGACCGTAACGCGATCGTCGAAGTACGTATCCGGATAGACGAACTCGGTCGGCCACTTCGACGGCGCGCTGAATTGACGCGTGTTGATTACCGAGTTATAGCCCGCCGTCCTTTTGTAGCGATCGAACCGCGCCGCCGTCGCCCGATGACCAACCACTCGCGGACGCGCCGTCCGTTTCTGCTGCGCCTCCGCCAAAAACGCCGGCATCCCGCACGCATGGTCAACATGGCCATGCGTATAGATCGCCGTATTGACGCGGTCGGGCGCGAACTTTCGCACCATCTCGACCGTCGCCTCCTGGTTGAAAAAGGCGCCGGTGTCGACCAGCACCAGACCCTCTTCGCCCTTCACCGCGACAAAATTCGCGAACCATCGGTAAAAGACCACGTTCGCCGCGATCTCTTCGAATTCGCCCGTCGGCATCAGCGGATGCTGTCCGCGGACGTTCAGCTCGCCGTTCCAAAATTTTTCCGCCGCATCCCTGATCGCACCCATTTTTCACACCCCGCGAGTTATCCACGCGCGAATTATCAATCCGCCGCTACGCCGCCGCAACCTGGCCTCTCTTTTCACCGCTACGGTTGCGCCTGCCGTAGCGAAAAAGTATGATTTTTCTGGACTTTTGGGGGCTTCGACTTGTTTACCGGCATAATAGAAGATCTCGGCAAGATTCACAGCGTCAAACGTTCGGCCAAGGGCGCCGTCATCTCGATCCGCACCGCCCTGCCCCTTGCACGGATTAAAATCGGTGATTCGATCGCCGTCAGCGGCGCCTGCCTGACCGTCACCCGCAAGGATCGCGGCGCGCTCGCGATGGACGTCTCGGAAGAAACCTTGCGCCGTACCATTCTTGGTTCGCTCAAACCCGGCGACCACGTCAATCTCGAACGCTGCCTTACCCTCGACAAGCTGCTCGGCGGCCATCTCGTTTCCGGTCACGTCGACGGTATCGGCCGCGTCGTCTCGATCGAATCCGAAGGCGACTCGCGCCTCTATACCTTCGAGATCGGTGCGAACGAAGTCCGCTACCTGGTGGAAAAAGGCTCGGTCGCGATCGACGGCATCAGCCTGACCGTCTTTGCGATTCGCGGTCGGCGTTTCAAGGTCGCCCTGATTCCCCACACCCTCAAGATGACCACGCTCGGCGACAAGGGTCCCGGCGCCGCGATCAACGTCGAAAGCGACATGCTGGTCAAATATGTCGAAAGGGTCGTCGACGGACGCCTCGGTAGCGGTCGCCGCTCCGGTCCCAAACGCAAGTCGGCCGCAGGCGCACTCGCCGGCAACGGAGGTCTGCTATGAGCCTGATGCAGATACCGCGCAAGATCGAGTACGCCCTGCGCGCGATGATTTGTCTCGCCGACAATCCCGCCGGTGTCGCCCGCGGCACCGAAATCGCCCGGCGCGAGCATATCCCCAAGTATTATCTCGAAAAGGTCGTCCGCGATCTGATGCGCCGTGGTCTCGTGCGCGCACGCCGCGGCCCCGGCGGCGGCTACCAGCTCGCCCGCCCGGCCGACACCATCTCCTTTCGCGAAATAATCGAGGCCGTCGAAGGCCCGATCATGCTCAATCTCTGTGTCGACGGCAGCAGTATCTGCAGCCTCCAGCCGCTCTGCCGGATGTTCCGCGTATGGGAAGAAGGGCAGCGCGTCTTGCTCGAGGTCTTCTCGCAGACCATGCTGAGTGAAGTCGCCTCCTCGCGACCCGGTGCGCCCCTGATGAATCGTCAGTCGGCGAATCCGCCGGCAATAGATTCCGTCAAACAATAAGCGTCGCGGCTATCCGAACTTGATGACTCTTTCCCGGCCGTCGATCTCGCTTCGATCGATTTTTGGTTATTGCCCAACCCGGCGCAGGCGTGACACCCAAGTGATTCTCAGCACCGACTCCACCAAAGTCATAGCCAGCCGCGGCCCCGTCGAAGTCATTCCAGGTAAGGCCGCCTCCGTGGACATTCCCAGCGCCGTCCGCACTCCGGTCATTCCGAGCGGAGCCGCCCCTCAAGCCACCCCTAACGGAGTGCCCCCCTCAAGTCATTCTGAGCGGAGTCTGCGCAGCGAAGAATCTCGCAACACCACCCCATTCCGTATCCCCAATCATCCCGCGGTCCGCACAGCGGCGCCGCCCCATGCTTAGCCTTGTCGAGCGATAAGCCCTCGCAGCGAATAACCCCCATGAACGAAGACGCGCTTTCGATAAGAGCCGCCACCCGCACCATGGTCGCCGCAAATGTACATGCCCAAGTCGTTCTTGGCGGGGGCGGTACCCGAATCATCCTCAGCGCAGTCGGTACCCAAGTCATTCTGAGCAGGTGCCCGATTCAAGTCATTGCGAGCGGAGTCTCCTCTCAAGCCGCCCCTAACGGAGTCCCCACCCAAGTCATTCTGAGCGGAGTCTGCGCAGCGAAGAATCTCGTAATACCACCCCATTCCGTATCCTCAATTCAGCCCGCGGTCCGCGCAGCGGCGCCGCCCCATGCTTAGCCTTGCCGATCGATAAGCCCTCGCAGCGAATAACCCCCATGAACGAAGACGCGCTTTCGATAAGGGCCGCCACCCGCTCTGCGTTGCCGCTCTTTACCGAGAAAACCTTCTATCTCGAGGAATTCTACGGCAAGAGCCTGCTCTTCGCCCTGGTGCCTCCCGCCGGTGAGCGCCTCGCGGAACTCGATTCTCTCGTGCGAACCTTCCGCGAGCTTCGCCGCAACCAGACCCGATGCATCGTCGTTGCTTCGGCCCGGACACTGCCGCGGCTGATGCGCCGGCTGGGACGGCTCGCTCCGCGCAGCAAACCGCCGGTCTTCAACCCGGCTACGGGACTGCGCTCGCGGCCCTATCCTCCCGACTCGGCTGTCACCGAGATCTGGCATGGACTGCGCGCAGGCTCGATCGTCGTCGCCGGCGCCGATACCGCCGATCCGGTTGACCTGGTGGTGTTCGCCCAGGAACTCGCGAGCCGCCTCGGTGTCTTCAAACTGCTCCTGCTCGATCGTGCGGGCGGACTCGCCAACGCCGAGGGCGAACGTCATTCCTTCGTCGAGATCCATCGTCTCCGCCGCGCCCTTCAGCACGAACCGTCGAAGACCCGCCGCGCCATCGTCCGCGCCGCCGGCCGCGCCGTCAAAGACGGCGTCCCTTCGGTCAATCTCACCTCGCCGCGCGAGGTCTACGAAGAGCTGTTCAGCTTCCTTGGCACCGGCACGCTCTTCACCGAGACCGGATACGGCCGCGTGCGACAGGTTTCGAATCGATGATTTCGAGGAAGTCGAGGCGCTAATCATCCGTGGCCAGAACGAGGGCTTCCTGCTTCGCCGCAGTGAAGACGAAATCGCCTGCCTGCTGCCTTCATGCTACGGCTATCGCATCGCCGATGAACATCTCGCGGGGATTGTCTCGCTGCTGACCGAGCCCTATCGCAAGGAACGCGCGGGCGAGATCACCGCGCTCTACACCCTCACCCGCTTTCAGGGTGAAGGCGTCGCCGCCGAACTGGTCAACGAAGTCCTCAAGGAGGCCCGCCAGCGCCGCCTGCGCTACGTCTTTGCCTGCACTTCCGAGGAGCGGGCCGCTCACTTTTTCGCGCGACTCAAATTTCGCGCAGCCACCGCCGCTGAAGTCGCTCACTCGAAATGGCGCGGGTATGACCGCGACCGCATCGCCCGCCTCTCGATCTTCCGCTACGACCTCGACTGACTCCGAATTGACGGCAAGACCGCAACTGGATCGTGAATTGACGCGCGGACAGCGACTGATCCTGAATTGAGACGGTTACTGCCCACTCTTCGCAAACTCCCGCGCCTCTATCATCTTAATAGGCCCATCTACGACGTCATTCCGGACGGAGTTTTGAAGTCATTCTGAGCGGAGTCCGCGCAGCGAAGAATCTCTCCGCGCGCGCAATTCTTATTGCGCCCTCCCCACGACGACTCTTTAAGCGGGTCGCGATTCGATAGGGTCGTACCAACTATCGCGAGAACTGACGCGGAGACCGTCACTGTGCGCAACGTCCCGCGCCTCTATCATCTTAATAGCGCTCACTTCGAAGTCGTTCTGAATGGACTCCACCACCGTCATCTCGATCGGCTGACTTCTGGGTCATCCTGGTCGAATCTTTTAAGTCATTCTGAGCGGAGTCCGCGCAGCGAAGAATCTCTCCGCGCGCAATTCTTATTGCGCGCTCCCCACGACGAGTCTTTAATCCGACCGCAGGGACCGCCATACTGATGAGCCGATCGCCGCGTACTTCGATCATTACAACCCCCCGATGCTAACTCGCACTCGACAGCCTCGTCCTTGACCGGCGCGGCTCGCTCATCGATACCTCACAATACCCGAACGATACCGATGTCCCCGCTGTCCACTTCAACACCGACTTGGCCTCCGCCGGTCTCCCGCCGCCTCGCCGTTGTCCTGGTCCTGATGTTCGCGGGTCTCGCCGCCGCTCTGACGTTCCATCGCTTGGGCGCTCCCGACGTCTGCGGTTCGAACGAAGCGGTCGAGGGTGTCTTCGTTCAGCAGATGGTCGAACACGGCGAGCTGCTCTTCCCCCTCGAGAACGCGCGCTCCCCGATGTACAAGCCGCCCCTCTTTCATTGGACCGCCGTCGCCTTGGATCGAGTCGCCGGAATCCATCGAGTCACCGCGTTAAACCTTCGTTCTACCGTCGCGATATATGCGATTCTCGGCGTGGTACTGACCGTCTGGTTTGCATGTAACTTCCTGGGCACCCTCGACGCCGCCCTATCCGGCCTGATTCTCTGCGCCTCCTACCAGTATCTCGAGCAGGGACGCATCGGACGGGTCGATATGACCCTCTGTTTCTTCGAGACGTTAGCGCTCTTCAGCTTCATGTGGTGGCTAATGTCCCGTCCAAACAAGCCAGGTTCGAACGCTTTCCGCTATCTGTTCGCGGTCTCGATCGGCCTGGCGGTCCTCTCGAAAGGCCCCGTCGGCGCGATCTTGCCGATCGGTGCCTGCGGCTTCTTTCTTATCCTTGAGAGGCGTTTCGCCGACCTGCGCGCCCTCGCCACTCCCGGCCCTCTCCTCGTCGCGATACTCATCGGAGCAAGCTGGTATGCCGCCTGTCTGTTCGGTCAGCGTTTCGGCTTTCTCCACCGCCAGATCGGCAGCGAGAATTTCGGCAGATTCTTCGGTTCACTCGGTGCGATGGCTCCGTGGTACTACGTGAAGCCTATTCTGCTCAACTCTGCGCCGCTAAGCCTGCTCGTCCCGTTCGCAGTCTATTTTTCTTTGAGGACGTTCCGGAGAGACGGGCAAAGACAACAACCTGCTGGCCAGCCGGTCAGTGGATCACCACAGGAAACTGCAGATTTCGGGACTGATTCCGAGTCGAATCGACTTCAAACTCACACTGAGCGGAGTCTGCGCAGCGAGGAATCTCTCTTAGCTGTTTACGACGATCGATCACGGGCGTGCGTCCGGCTTTTCGCGCTCTTTTGGATCCTGACCGTCGTGTTTTTTAGCGTTGCGGCTTATAAGCGGCGCGCCTATCTGCTCCCGCTGTGGCCTGCGTCCGCGGTGATGCTGGCCTGGTGGCTCGGCACACTCGCCCGGACGGGCGCGATCGGACGACTCTTCCGCGACGCGGTCGGCGTGACCTGCCTTGTACTGATCGTCTTCAATTTCTTCTATTTGCCGTACAAGGCGATCAAGGATTGCGGTAGCGACTCATATCGGCAGACTGCGACCGAGATTAACCATATCGTCGGCGCCGGCGAGCCGCTCTACAGCTTCGGCCTGGGCGACGATCCCGCCCCGCTGCTCTTTTATCTCGACCGTGATGCGCCGCAGATTGAAGGTAAGCTCGGCGACGCGCCGCCTGGATACGTGATTGTGCCGGCCGCCGTATGGGCCGCGCATAAGGACGAGGCGCTGGACCTCACGCCGGTCTTCGAATCGACCACCGGCGCGCGCAAGCTGCTGCTCCTTCGCCACGGCAAGACCTACGCTACTCGCTGAAGTTCACCCTCTGCCAGAGAGCCTGCTAGAACCCCGATTCATTCGCCCTCCGGCTTGGAGTCGGGCTTGATCGGAGGGTCTTTCTTCTTCCGTTCTTCTTCGGCCATGATTCGCTCGATATCCACCTTCGGCGTCGAGACGATCCGGCGTAGAATCCTATCGAGCCTCTGCAGGGGAGGCGAAATTTTTCTCATCGAGGCGCACCAAATCAAACGCTGTTCTGTATGATCCAAAACTTCGCCTAAACCACCCGCGCCGCACCGCCTCTCGGACTTTCCGTCAACATCTCGGCCAGCCCGTTCAAATCTTCCTCGTCGTAATATTCGATTTCCACGCGACCCGGCTTCTTGCCGCGCTGCCGTATGATTCGGACCTTGCGCTTGAGCGCGCGTTGCATCGATTCCGCCAGCGCGTTCAGATTCGCGTCGTTCTCGGAGACTGCCCGCTCGCCGCCACCGTTACGCACCTCGCGTGCGACCGCGCTGATCTCTTCCGCGCCGCGCGCCGAGATCTTGCCCTCGACGATACTGCGCGCCGCCGCGACCTGCGCCTCGGGCGATCCCATCGTGAGCAGCGGCCGCACCTGGCCACCGGTCAACTCGCCGCGACCGATCATGTCGATTACCGGCAACGGCAGTTCCATCAAGCGAATCATGTTGGTCACGTAGGGACGTGACTTGCCGATACGATCGGCGATCTCTTCGTGAGTCAGGCTGAATTCCTTGCTCAGGCGGATGAACGCGCGACCCTCTTCGATCGCGTTGAGATCTTCGCGCAGTAGATTCTCGACCAGCGACATCTCGAGCGCGCCACGGTCGTCGAGCTCGCGCACGATCACCGGTACTGCCGCGAGACCGGCGTCACGGGAGGCGCGCAGGCGTCGCTCGCCCGCGATCAGTTCGTAGATCGCGGTTCCGTCTTTGCCCGTGGTGGGACGCACCACCAACGGTTCGATCACACCCTGGGTTTTGATAGCGCCGATTAGTTCTTCGAGTTTGGCAGGATCAAAATATCGCCGCGGTTGAAAGGGACTGGCGACGATTTTGTCGGGCGGAACCATCGTGATGGATGGGCCGCCGTGGGATACGGGCGCACTGGCGTGGCCGTTAGTTTCGACTTCCTGGCTTTCTTCGTTTTCGACTTCGGGCTCGCTGCCCCCGATCAACGCATCGAGTCCTCGACCCAAGGCTCTTCGTGTCATCCCCCTCTCCTTCCTCGCTCACCTTCGCGCGCAAAAAGCGCCCGCAAACTCCACATCCTCCGCCCGGGAGCATCGTCGGTCTGCACACCGTGCAGCGCACCCTCCCGGGTAGCAGCTTCAGTTACAGCATCCTCGCCGAGAGTCCGCCGCAGCATTTCTACCGCCAGTTGGCGATAAGCCTCGGCTCCGGCCGACTTGATATCGTATTCGATCACGGAAAGACCATGACTGGGGCTTTCCGACAGCCGAACATTGCGTGGGATCACGTTCTGGAAGACTTTGTCCGGGAAATGTTTGTTAACTTCGCGCGCGATCTCGTGGCTGAGCCGGTTGCGCGAGTCAAACATGGTAAGTACCAGGCCATCGATTTGCAGGCCGGGATTGAGCACCTTACGCACGCGGGTGACGGTGCCGAGCAGAGCGGATAAGCCTTCGAGCGCGTAATACTCGCATTGCATCGGAACCATCACGGAATCCGCCGCGACCATCGCATTCAGCGTCAATAATCCGAGCGACGGCGGGGTATCGGCGAGCAAAAAGGCATATTCATCGCGAATTGGGGCGAGAAGGTCCATCAGACGACGTTCGCGACCTTCCATCGAGGCCAATTCTATCTCCGCACCGACCAAATCCGGCCCGGACGGGGCGAGAAAGACGTTTTCCCGCACCTTGTAGATGGCATCGGTGATTCCGATACGGCCAACCAGGGCTTCGTAGATAGTTTTGCCCGATGATTTGGCGGCAGCGATCTGGCCGGGAGGCATCAGCCCGGAAGAGGCATTGCCTTGGGGGTCGAGATCGATAAGAAGGATGCGGCGCTCAGGAGAGGCGAGAGCGATCGTGAGATTGATCGCGGTGGTGGTCTTGCCTACTCCACCTTTTTGATTTGCTATGACGACGAGGCGCCCCACAACCACCCCACACTACGCGCGTGCGAGTTGGGATACTCACACGGTTTCGGAATGTTTCACGTGAAACATCCCTGTCTGACAATGGACCGAGCTTTCAAGGCGCCGGAGAAGAGCCCCACCTTAGTTACCGGCACGTTGGCGATAATATAACCATGTATAGGAAACAAAATCAAAACATCGACCGTGAAAAATCCACAATATGAGCGATTGCGGCCTTTTTTTTTGGCCCCAGCCTGTGGAGAACTTGCGCGCAGTCATCTCAAAGCAAGTCGTTCTGGCCGGAGTCTTCGCAGCGAAGAATCTGGAGCGTTGAGGTCGGAACCTCGATTCAAGTCATTCTGACCGGAATCCGCAGAGCGAAGGATCTCGGACCGCTAACGCGTCATGAGCCCGAGTGTGCAGGCGGCAGCACTCGAGGCGCCGACGCTCTTCCGTGCTTTGCGGCTAGTAGATGAGCGCTTTCTTAAAGTTGGGGCCTCGGAAAGATTCTTCGCTCCGCATACTCCACTCAGAATGACTTGCATCGAGAGAGCCACTGTCCATCACTAGCGCGGCTATCACTGCCACTGGTGCTTACAAGAAAACTGTCAAAGGCGATGTTTCACGTGAAACATTGCCCGAACTCTTCAACTGCTCTCAGGCGCCTCGCTCTTACTCCATACAGCCAGAATCGGTCGACACCGCGGCCACCGCGTCTAACCGAGTAGGCGAGCGCTTCGACCTCGCCCATCCCAGGCGATCGGGCCGAACTCCACCGCCAACCCCTGTCCCGGGTTCGCGTATAGTATCGCCATCCCGCGCGGCTTCAGTGCCGCTGCCGCCATACGATGAAACTCTGCCGGACGAGCGAAGGCACGCGCGACGACGACCTCGAAGCCATCGCTGAGCCGCGAACTTGTCAGCGGACCTCACCGTCTCCGGCGCCAGTTGCGCGGCTTGCACCTGCACGTTGCGCAACCCCATCTCGCCTGCGGTCACCGTCAGAAAGCTCGCGCGCTTCCGTCGCGCGTCCGCAAGAACGAACTGCGCGGGGGACGCGGCCGCAGGACCAACCCAGGAAACCCAGCGCCTGCGCCCAGATCCAGTACGCGCTGCATCTTGGGCGAAGAGTCCTCTCAGAACTGAGCCGCCCGGCCCCGCGGCCAGGGTCAGCGGCGCCAGGCTGTCGAGCACATGGAACGCCAGCTCAGCGGGGTCCGACGGCTCCGCCGTCAGGTTCATGCGACTTCCCCACAAGGCGATCGCGGAGGCGAGCTTCTCGATTCGCTGGCCGAAAAGAGGGTCGAGCGTATCGACTGCATGCTCTGCCACCCAGCGCTCAACCAGGGTGCGCGTCTCGCGGCCGATGTTTTCGGGGTTGGCTTCGGGATGTTTCACGTGAAACATTCGCGCGGAACGTCGCCCTCGGGGCTGGCTGACAAAAATGTTTCACGTGAAACATTCATCGCCGGCTTCCCCCGGTTGTCTCGTTAATCCGCCACGCGGACGCGCGCGCGGCGCCGGAGCGGATGTGAACCGCGATCAACGACACCGCCGCCGGCGTAACGCCCGGGGTTCGCGCGGCCTGTCCCAGCGAAGCCGGGCGAACGCTCGTCAGCCGTTCCGCGCACTTCAGTCGACAGTCCGGGCACGCGATGGAAGTCCAACCAGGCAGGAATCGGCGTCTCTTCCAGGCGTCGCGACCGTTCTACCGACTCGTTCTGGCGTCGTACGTAGCCTTCGTACTTCACCTCGGTCTCGAGCTCCGCCGCCTGGTCGAAATCGAGCGTCGGAACCAGCCCGGTGAGACGCAGCAGGTCCGCGTAGCCGATTTCGGGGCGTCGCAACAGCTCGAAGGCGCGAATTGGCTCCCTGAGCGGGCTCGAACCGGCGGCGACGAGCGCGCGAGTCACTTCGTCGCTCGTCGGGACCAGAGCTGCCTTCAGACGGGCGATTTCAGCCGCCACTTTCTCGCCTTTCGAGCGCATCCGAGCCCCGGCGTCGCCGCTCAGCAGGCCAATCCGTTCACCCAGCGGCGAGAGTCGCCGATCGGCGTTGTCTTCGCGCAGCAAAAGGCGGTATTCCGCGCGCGAAGTAAACATTCTGTAGGGTTCTCCGCCGATTCCGCGGGTGACGAGGTCGTCGATCATCACGCCGATATAAGCCTGGTCGCGTCGCAGGACGATTTGCGGCTCTCCGCGTATCGCCAAGGTGGCGTTGATACCCGCGATCAGCCCTTGCGCGCCCGCTTCCTCGTAGCCGGTGGTGCCGTTGAGCTGTCCGGCGAAGAAAAGCCCGCGAATCAAGCGGGTTTCGAGCGTCGGATAGAGCTGGGTGGGGTCGGAGTAGTCGTATTCGATCGCATAGCCGGGGCGCATAATCTCCGCCGACTCGAGTCCCCTGATCGAATGCACCATCGCGACTTGCACGTCGAGCGGCAAGCTCGTCGAGAGCCCGTTGGGATAGACCTCGACGGTGTCGCGTCCCTCGGGTTCGAGAAAGATCTGATGGCGATCCTTGTCCCGAAAACGCATCACCTTGTCCTCGACCGAGGGGCAATAGCGCGGTCCGCGGCTGGTAATCGCGCCGGAATACATCGGGGAGCGGTCGATCGAGCCGCGAATCACCTCGTGGGTGGCTCTCGTTGGTCCAGGTGAGATGACAGGGCAGCTGCTCTTGCGTGATTTTCGCGGTCCGAAACGAAAAGGGCGGCGGCGGATCGTCGCCGGGCTGCGGTTCGAGCGCGGCGTAATCGATAGTGCGGCTGTCGAGGCGAGGGCAGGTGCCGGTCTTGAGCCGGCCGATACGAAAGCCCAGCGCCGCGAGACTGTCGCTCAGGCCCATCGCGGCGAAATCGCCGGCGCGGCCGGCGTTATAGTTGCGCGGTCCGATGTGCACCAATCCCTTGAGGAAGGTGCCTGTGGTCAGAATCACCTGCGGTGCTTCGAAGACTTCGCCGAGCTGCGACTCGACGCCGCGTACCGCACCGTCGTCGACGATGAGCCGTTCGACGCTGGCCTGACGGACATGGAGGTTGGGTGTCGTCTCAAGCACACACTTCATCCGGGTGCGATAGGCGGCCTTGTCGGCCTGCGCGCGGCGTGCTCGGACGGCGGGACCCTTGCGTGTGTTGAGGAAGCGGAACTGGATCCCGGTCTCGTCGATCGCCACGCCCATCTCGCCGCCGAGTGCGTCGATCTCGCGCACCAGGTGGCTCTTGCCGATACCGCCGATAGCGGGATTGCAGGACATCTGGCCGATGTGGTCGAGGTTCAGGGTGAGCATGAGCGTGCGCGCGCCCATCCGCGCGGCGGCGAGAGCGGCTTCGATACCGGCATGGCCGGCGCCAACCACGATAACTTCGTAGGTCATCGAGAAGGATTATTGCGCGCCGCGGCGCGCGCGCAAAGAGCAGCCCGACAGGAACGCGGCCGCACCGATGATGACAAGCAGGCGGCAGCGAAAAGCGCCACCCTGCATGACTCTACACTTTGTAGAGATTAGTTACATCGCCACCGACGGGACAATCGGACAGTTACAGGATCGGTTCGTCGTCGGAACCGTCGACCTCGAAACCGCAATGCATGCACTGCGCAGTGAAGGGGATCGCCAGGTTGGTCATGCCCCAGACACTCTCGGCATAGAACATCAGGCCGCAGCGCGGGCAATCGTTGAGCCGCAGGCGCACCAGGGCGACGGCGGCAACGGCGAACCACGTGAGCATCGCGAGGCTGCCGAAGACCACCGAGGCGTCGCAGTAAAGAAGGGCCAGGCCGAAGGGCACGTAGGCCGCCACCCAGAATATCGCCCACCTCCGCTGCGTCCTCAGCCGGGACATCACCTGGATGTCAAAACCGCAAGCGGTGCGCATCAATATTCCCCTTGTAGCCATGATCTCGTGAGTAGTGATTGGTATACATCGGACTATTTACCGATACAGAACTTGCTAAAGATTGCGTCCAGGATGTCCTCGGTCGAAACCTCGCCGGTGATCGCGCCGAGCGCTTCGGCGGCGACGCCGATGTCGACCGCGATAATTTCGGGCGGCATCGCGGGCAGATTGCGCCGTGCGGCCTCCAGGGCGTCGCGAGCGGTCGCCAGCGCCGCGCGATGACGCTCGCGCGTGATAGCGATGCCGTCGTCCCGCGCGGTATCGCAGAGGGATTCGACGGTGCGTTCGACTATCTCGCGCAATTCGGGCAAGCCGAGCGCGGTTATGGCGGAAAAATCCACGACCGGCAGAGTCAAGCCGCGATCGCGCAGCGATTTTTCGTCGAGCATCGGCGGTGAGATCGCGCTTATTGAGTACAGCAACGCCGGTACGGCCCGCGCAGAGGGCAATAACGGCGTTATCTTCGGGCTCTAAGGGCCGCGCGGAGTCGAAAACCGCGATAATCAGGTCGGCGTCAGCCGCATGACGGCGCGAGCGATCGACGCCGAGGCGTTCGACCTCGTCGACGCTGTCGCGAATCCCGGCGGTATCCTCGAGAATCAACGGCCAGGGGCCGAGTTGGAATCGAATCCTCGATAACGTCGCGAGTCGTTCCGGGAATCGGCGTGACGATGGCGCGGTCGGAACCGAGCATCAGGTTGAGAAGGCTCGATTTGCCGGCGTTGGGCTTGCCGATGATCGCGGCGCGCGCGCCCTCACGCGCGATACGGCCACGGGCGAAGCTGTCGTGCAGGAGAATGACGTCGGCGAGCAGCCCGGAAAGGTCGGCGGCGATTTCATCGCGCGAAGGGAGGCGCAGATCCTCGTCGGCGAAGTCGATCTCGGCCTCGAGATGAGCGCGTATATAGATGATCCGATCGCGGAGGCCGTTGACGCGGCGGGCGAGGACGCCGTCGAGCTGCGCGATGGCCTGTTTGAGGGCATTTTCGCCGCGCGCACTCACCAGATCGGCGACCGCTTCGGCCTCCGTCAGGCCGATGCGTCCGTTGAGGAAGGCGCGGCGGCTGAATTCACCCGGATCGGCTATGCGGGCGCCGGCGTCGGTGGCGAGGGCAACGATTCGGCGGACAAGGTAGACGCCACCATGACAATGAAGCTCGGCGACGTCCTCGCCGGTGAGGCTCCTCGGCCCGGGCATCAGGACACAGAGGGCGCGGTCGAGAGTCGCGTTATCGCGCGGGTCGCGAATCTCGCCGAGATGAAGCCGCCAGGGATCGCCGGGGCGTTCGGAGGCTACCGAGGAGGGCGGATGAAGCGGATGCCACAGCGTCCGGACGATGGCGAAGGCGCGCGGACCAGAGAGTCGCACGATCGCGACGGCTCCCTGGCCGGGAGCAGTAGCGGGCGCGACAATCGTATCGAGGGGATACATCGGCGAGACTCAAGGTAGCATCGGGGGAGGTGATTAAGGAGAGAAATTATAAAGTCATTAAGAGAGCGTTTCCTAATGATTAGCTAATGTAACTCTAAGGAGATAAAGGACGTTTTCAGGCCGTGGAGTGCAGTCGATTGGAAGCCAAGAAGTCATTATGAAACATCGGCTATCGGCTCTCTTTTTCCGATCAGCGCCGACTGACGTTTTTTTCGCAAAATGCGAAGCAATGGGAGAGGTCCCCTGGGCGGGTGGTGCCAGGAAGGACAGAAGCGCGATCCGGGTGGCGCGTCCATGGGGATTCTTCGCTGCGAAGACTCCGCTCAGAATGACTTGGTATGCGATCATTGGATAAGAGAGGCTCGGAGGGACTCGGGCGACATGGTGCGGGGGTGTTGGAGCGGGAGGCTCAGGATGGCTCGGTGGGCATAGAGCACTCGAGGAGGGCATCGAAGGGTTCGGCGAGCGAGGGTTATCGCGGAAGGATCCGGCGGAGGGAGCGTTCCACGGCGGGAGGCACGAGGAAGGACGAGGTGCGCGATCCGAGTGAGCGTCCATGGGGATTCTTCGCTGCGAGGACTCCGCTCAGAATGACTTGGTACGCGATCATCGGATCAAAGAGACTCGGGATGGACTCCGTGACGCGTCGGGCGCTCGAGGAGGGCATCGAAGGGTTCGGCGAGCGAGGGTTATCGCGGAAGGATCCGGCGGAGGGAGCGTTCCACGGCGGGAGGCACGAGGAAGGACGAGGTGCGCGATCCGAGTGAGCGTCCATGGGGATTCTTCGCTG
>CAWDQC010000020.1:0-17074 GCA_963804355.1 uncultured Pseudomonadota bacterium
CTATGTGCACGTTTGCTTCGTTCGTCGTGTATTGCTGTCGGGCGCTCCTATGCCGCGGCGAATATGCCCGACGATCTCTACGACTTCGACGCCACGGCTCCAGGCTAGATAGTCGCCATGTAGACCGTAGCCTGACGGCCGTCCCATAACTACACGCTCTACCGTCGCAGTCACAAGTCTATCCTCAGTCTCGATCTCAAGGATTCTCAGATGAGCGCCCCGTCGGAGCCGTCTCTGGCTCGGCATGCGCTCATTTTACTCATAAAGGCTACAGTCTCTGCGTCCCCTTCGATTCGCAAGATAGTTCCGCCTCGATTACAGTGACCCGCGCGCCGCTGACCGATTGATCGAGACATCGCGCTCTCCGACGCCGTCGCCACCGGCAGCGATCCCTGACGCTGCGGGTGGGACGGCGTCGAGTCTGATCCGGGATGGCGCCAATCGCATCGGCTCGCGCAACGCAGCAAACAGTCCCGCGTTGACAAAACCGGCCTCACGTTAAACAACGACTATTGTTTGTATCGCGGATCCGGCTCGGCGATCTCTATGACGGAGTTCGCAGCCGCCTAGCGTCGCATCGCCGCGCCGTTCAGATGGTCGCCGGCGTCGAACAGATGCAGCTGATGCGGCGAGCGGTCCTTTGGAATCTCTACCGGATATTTCCCGTGAAGCAGGCGTCGCAGAAGCCCTCGCGCTCGCCGCCAAGAAAGAATACAGTCCGTCCCAACTCAGATAACCCAGCGAATCGGCGGTGATATACTTGCGGATTTCCTCGACCGATTGATGAGAAGCGAGCAGCTCCTCGCGCGTCGGCGTGTCGATTCCATAAAAGCACGAATTCGTAGTCGGCGGCGCCGCGATGCGCATATGGACCTCGCGGCGCCCGCCTGCCGCAGCATCGGAATAACCTTGCGCAGGGTGGTCCCGCGCACCAGTGAATCCTCGATCAGCACGATCCGCTTGTCCGCGCAGCAACTCCGCGACCGGGTTGAATTTGATCTTGACGCCGAAATGGCGAATCGACTGGCGCGGCTCGATAAACGTGCGGCCGACATAATGACTTCGCACCAGCGCCATTTCGAACGGGCAGCCGGATTCCTCCGCAAAGCCAAGCGCGGCGGCATTACCGAATCCGGCACCGGCACGACGATATCGGCCTCGGCCGGACATTCGCGCGCCAGCGCCCGCCCCTGCTTCTTGCGCACCTGGTAAACATTGCGCCCGTAGAGCAAGCTGTCGGGCCGCGCGAAGTAAACGTACTCAAAGATGCAGCGCTTGGTCCGGCGTCGGCGCGAACGGACGGATCGATCGCATGCCCATCATCGTCGATCACGATCACTCTCACCCGGCTCGACTTCGCGCACATATTCGGCGCGCACCAAATCGAGCGCGCAGGTCTCGGACGCGACGATCGTCGCATCGTTGAGCTTGCCGATGACCAGCGGACGAAAGCCGAACGGATCGCGCGCCGCGATCAGGCCGTTCTCGGTCAGCAACACCAGCGAATAGGCGCCGCGCACCTGCGCCAGCGCTTCGATCACCCGGCCCGGCAGGTCGGGCGCATGCGCGCCCGCAATCAGATGGATAATCAGTTCGCTGTCCGACGACGATTGAAAAATCGAGCCGTTCGCCTCGAGACGCTCGCGCAGTTCGTCGAAATTGACCAGATTGCCGTTATGCGCGAGCGCAAGACCGCCATGCGCATACTCGACCACCAGCGGCTGGCAGTTCTTCAGCGAAGTCGAACCGGTCGTCGAATAGCGATTATGGCCAATCGCGCTGGTCCCTTCAGCTGGCCGATCACGTCGTTGTTGAAGATGTCCGCGACCAGACCCATCCCGCGATGCGCGATCAACGCCTTGCCGTTCGACGAGACAATGCCGGCGGATTCCTGTCCCCGATGCTGCGAGCGCATAGAGACCCAGGTAAACCAGATTGGCGGCCTCGGGATGACCGTAAACGCCGAAGACACCGCATTCATCATGGAAGCTGTCGAGTTTGGACTCCTCGACTGCAACCGATGACGGGCCGGCTTCATTGCTCATTAACCCCGATCCTCCCAGGCAACGCCTCTTCATAGAGCCCTGCAGATACTCAGATCTTCATCGATCACCGAGACGATCTTAATCCGTGCAGTCGCGTTGACGAGTCCAGCCAAGCGCGACCTTCGAGTGGCAGAAAGGCCTCACTTACAGGGTCCTATGTTATTCGTCGCGCAGCCGAAATGATCACCATCGATGTCCCTTCGCCAAAAAGCCGCTTGTCATTTCCGCGCGAGCAGCTCAAGTTCGACCTCAGCTCCCAGAATTCCGTCCGGATTGAAGCAGGCTTCGGCCAGCGCAACTGCATATCCGCCGCCTGCCACGTCGTGGGCTGAATTTATCAACCCGCGATCGGCGCATTCCACCAAGCCCTCGATAAGCTTGCGTTCGCGTGTCAAATCGATAGCTTCGAGCGCGCCGATCCGCCCCAAACAGATCGGCATATTCACTGCCTGCGAGGGCTGGTTTGGCCGTGCGAAACGGTCATGATCAGCGTCGCCCGCAGTACTTAAAGTGTTGCTTCACATGCTTGGCGACGTCGTCGAATACGCCGACCACGCGATAGTCGGCGTCGGCGGGATCGCGCGTCCCTCGGTCTCGTTGTAGAGGCTGACGTTGCCGCTGATCACCGGGGTGTCGAAGGCGCTCGGCGGCGTCGCGCAGACCTTCGACTCCTCGAATCGAGTTGCCACATTATCTCGGGCCGCTCGGGATTGCCGTAGTTGAGGCAGTTCGTAATCCCGGCCGGACGAGCGCCCGTGCACGCCACGTTGCGAACGGCTTCGCACACCGTGGCGACCGCGCCGATATACGGATCGATCGCGCACATCCGCGGATTTGAATCGACCTTCATCGCCAGCCCGCGGCACGAATCCCTTGATGCGCAAAACCGCCGCATCGCCACCCGGTCCGATGACTGTGTTGCTCTGCACGATCGAGTCATACTGGCGATAAGACCCAGCGTCTTCGATCCGACATTCGGACTCCCGAGCAGCGCCCGCAACGCCGCGCCGGGCGCCGGAACGGAAAGCGGTTTCCCCTGCATTCGCGGCAAAGCGACGGCGTCGTGGCCGGACGATCGTATACCGGGGCATCTTCGCTCAGGGCGCCGACGGGAATGTCGGCGACGACTTTCCCTGGTAGACCGCGCGCCAGCGGCCATCATCCGTAACGCGTCCGACCACGACCGCGTGTAGATCCCATTTTTCGAAAACTGCGGCAAGTTCCTGCTCACGTCCGCGTTCGCGCCACGAGCAGCATCCGTTCCTGCGACTCCGACAGCAGAATCTCGTAGGGCGTGAGGCCCTCTTCGCGCAACGGAATGCGATCGAGGTCAAGCTCGATCCCGAGTCCGCCCCGTCCAGCCATCTCGCTCGATGACGAAGTGAGCCCCGCCGCTCCCATGTCCTGAATCGCGACCACCGCGCCGGTCTTCGCCGCTTCCAGACAGGCTTCGATCAAAAGCTTCTCGGTGAACGGATCGCCGACCTGCACCGTCGGCCGTTTCGACGCGCTTTCGGCGTCGAATTCCGCCGACGCCAGCAGACTGGCGCCATGAATACCGTCGCGGCCGGTCGCCGAACCGACGTAGAGCACAGGATTGCCGACGCCGCGCGCCCTCGCGCTCTGCAACTCGCCTTTTCGTGCGATACCAAGGCTAAACGCGTTGACGAGGATATTGCCGTCATAGGCCGCGTCGAACATCACCTCGCCCGCCACCGTCGGAACGCCTACGCAGTTACCGTAACCGCCGATTCCGCCGACGACTCCGCTCAGCAGGTAGCGCGTTCGTGGATGGTCAAACGAGCCGAACTTGAGCGAGTTCATGTTCGCGATCGGCCGCGCCCCCATCGTAAAGATATCGCGGAGGATACCGCCGACGCCGGTAGCGGCGCCCTGATACGGCTCCACGTACGACGGATGGTTGTGGCTCTCAATCTTAAAGACGGCAACCCAGCCGTCGCCTATGTCGATCGCACCGGCGTTCTCGCCCGGACCGCCGACGACTCGCGGACCGTGCATCGGCAGCATCCTAGATGCTTGCGCGAGGACTTGTACGAACAGTGTTCCGACCACATGACGGAAAATACGCCCAGCTCTGTAAATGTCGGGGTTCGTCCAAGACAATCCTGAATCGCCGTATATTCGCTGTCGGTAAGCCCATGCGCGTGAGCCTGCGCAAGGTCTACGGCAGGCTCGCCCATGAGTGATACCGCGCTCATCGGGCGCTCTCGATAACCGAACGAAACAGCTCGAGTCCGTCGTCGCCGCCAACCAGAGTCTTCTCGACCGCGTGCTCCGGATGCGGCATCAGGCCGAAAACATTGAAACGATCGTTGGCGACCCCCGCGATACCGTGCAGCGAACCATTGGGATTCGCCTCATCGGTCTCGACGCCATTGGCGTCGACGTAGCGCAGGAGCACCTGCCCACGTTCTTCCATCTGGCGGATTCGCTTTCCGGCGCGACGTAACGTCCTTCGCCGTGCTTAATCGGCAGATGCAGAAGTTCGCCGAGCTGGGCGGCGCAGGTGAAACGCGAACGCGCGTTTTCGACTCGCACCACGACCTGGTCGCAGACGAACGAGAGTGAACGATTACGCGTCAGGACGCCGGGCAGCAGATGGGCTTCGCAGAGAATCTGAAAGCCGTTGCAGGTTCCGATTACCAGCCCGCCGTCGGCGGCAAACCGCGCGATACTCTGCATTATCGGCGAGAAACGTGCGATCGCGCCGCATCGCAGGTAGTCGCCGTAGCTGAAGCCGCCTGGCAGCAGGACGCAATCGGCGCCTTGCAGATCCTCGTCCTTATGCCACAGCCGGATCGCATCCTGACCGAGAACTTCGCGCAGGGCGTAGACCGCGTCCCGGTCGTCGAGCGAACCGGGAAAACTTACCACGCCCCATTTCATGCGCCCTCGACCTCGAAGCGGAAATCTTCGATCAGCGGGTTAACGAGCAACTGCTCGCACATTTTTTTCGCCGCTTCCTCGGCGGCTGCGGTAGAGGGAGCATCAATATCGAGCACGATATAACGCCCGATATGGACGGAATTCACGTCGCGAAAGCCGAGGCTCTTGAGCGCGCCTTCGGTCGCTCGTCCCTGCGGATCGAGAATTCCCGCGCGCGGCGTTACAAAAACCTTGATTCGCAATGGCGCTCTGCAGATCCTGAGTTGAGTGTACGGTCTAGTTCTCTACCCGCCGCAACATTTCCTGATAGGCGTCTTCGACGTCGCCGAGGTCGCGCCGGAAACGATCCTTATCGAGCTTCTTGCGAGTGGCCTTGTCCCAGAAACGACAAGTATCGGGACAAATCTCGTCGCCGAGAAGGATTTCACCCTTGTGCCGGCCGAATTCGAGTTTGAAATCGACCAATATGATTCCGCGTTCGTCGAGAAAGCGGCGCAGAATATCGTTGACCTTCAGCGCCAGCGCGTGAATCGTGTCGAGTTCGGCTTCCGTCGCCCAGCCGAAGAGGATCGCGTGCTCACCATAGATCAGCGGATCATCCAGCGGATCGCTCTTGTAGTAGTACTCGACGATCGGGGCTTTTAAATCCTCGCCTTCTTCGCGTCCCAGCCGCTTGGCCATCGAACCCGCGACGATATTGCGCACGACCGTTTCGACCGGAACGATCTGGAGCCGCTTGCACAGCATATCGCGATCGTTGAGGCGGCTAACAAAATGCGTCTTGACGCCGTTCTTCTCCAATAGACCAAAGAAGAGCTCGGACATGCGATTGTTGATGACGCCCTTGTCCTCGATCGTGCCGCGCTTCTTGGCGTTGAACGCGGTCGCATCGTCCTTGAAATAGGCAATCACGAGGTCGGGGTCGGGAGTCGAGTAAAGCTTCTTGGCCTTGCCCTCGTAGAACATTTCGAGCTTTTCCGGGGTGTCTGCCACGAGATCCTCCGTCGAGATAAAGCGTAACCGCTAGGCTCTCTATCTTAGCTTGGGAGGCCCGAGGGGCAAAACGTAAGCGAAGCTTTTAACGTTGATTGCTCGCGCGAATTTCCACACGAGCGAGCTTTTGTACACAATCGGAGATCCAAAAAAAAATCTGTGGATAGCGACAGCCGCCTCTTGACGATGAGGCGCGATAACAAGACGTTCCCAATCCCGCCAGCGCTGGACCGACCGCTCTGGTATACTTAGAAAAGTGCGGGCTTTTTTTTGGCGACCGTCGACGGCGCGGGGTCGAGTGGGGTCAGCCCTTGTCGCGCAGCGGTGCGAAGCGTTCGACCAGTTCGATCGCGTAGCCGAGGTAGTTCCTCGGTTCGAGGCGCGCAAACACCGCTTTGGCCTCGGCATCGAGCGGAAGCCCGGCAATGAATTCCTCGATCATCTGACGGTCAACGGAGCGGCCACGGGTCAGATCCTTCAATTGCTCGTAAGGACGCTCAAGGCCATAACGACGCATCAGGGTCTGAATGGCCTCGGCCAGAATCTCCCATCCTTTTTCGCCTTCCAGGTCGGCGGCGACGCGAGCGGGATTGAGCTGCAGTTTCTTGAGGCCGCGTTCGAGGGAACTCAACGCGACGACGACGTGGCCGAAGGCGGTGCCGACCGCGCGAACCGCGGTGCTATCGGTCAAATCGCGCTGCCATCGCGAGACCGGCAGCTTGGTCGCCAGATGGTCGAACAGCGCGATGGCGAGGCCGAGATTACCCTCGCAGTTCTCGAAATCGATCGGGTTGACCTTATGCGGCATCACAGAGCTGCCGACCTCGCCCGCGACGGTCTTCTGGGTGAAGTAGCCGAGCGAGACGTAACCCCAAATATCCCGGGCGAAACCGAGCAGAACGGTATCGATTCGCACGACCGTGTGGAAAAGCTCGGCGAGGAAGTCGTGGCTTTCAATCTGGGTCGTCAGCGGGTTCCAGACCAGGCCGAGACTCTCGACGAAACTGCGTGAATGAGCGAGCCAGTCGACGTTCGGGTAGGCGAAGCGATGCGCGTTGAGATTGCCCACCGCGCCGTTAGCCTTGCCGAGGTATTCCTGGTCGCGAAGGTGCTTCACCTGGCGTCCGAGGCGATAGGCGAAGACGGCAAACTCCTTACCGACGGTGGTTGGCGAGGCTTCCTGCCCGTGCGTCCGCGCTACCATCGCAACGCTTTTATAGCGATGCGCTATCGAGGCGAGTTCGTGGGTAATCCGATCCAGCGTCGGGAGCAGTTCGTTTTCGACGAATTCCTTTAGTAGAAGCGCGTAGGCGAGGTTGTTGATGTCTTCGGAGGTGCAGGCGAAATGCACCATCTCAAGGGGCAAACCGACGTCGAGTGCGGCGATTTTTTCCTTGAGGAAGTACTCCAGCGCCTTAACGTCGTGGTTGGTCTCCGCCTCAAGCTCCTTCACCCGGCGAGCGTCTGCAAGCGTGAACTCGGTGTAGAGCGCGCGCAACCGTTTGGCGGTCGACGCGGCGATGGCAGGGAGTGCGTCGATTTCAGGGTTCGCCGCGAGTGAAAGATACCATTCGACTTCGGCGCGCAGGCGGTAACGGATAAGGGCGTATTCGCTGAAATATCGCTCGAGCGCGCGTGTGCGCGAACGATAGCGCCCGTCGATCGGCGTCACCGCCATCAGGGCGTCATCTTGAGGGTCGAACTTGCGTTGATGGTCCAGCTTGCCGTCGCTGACCCTTTGGCTATCAACCTTGGGTTCTTTGGCTTTCGCGGTGGTTTTGGAAGTGCTCATCGAATAACGGTTGACATCTAACGATTGATATCGCGCGATTAGCGGCCGGTATGGCCGAAGCCGCCGTCACCGCGTCTGCTTGGCTCGAGCCTTTCGACCTCGACCAGCTCCGCGCGGACGACCGGGGCGATCACCAACTGGGCAATACGGTCGCCGGGTCGGATCTCAACGGCGCTGTCACCCAGGTTGATCATAATGACCTTGATTTCGCCGCGGTAGTCGGCGTCGATAGTACCGGGCGAGTTGACCAGGGTGAGGCCTTCCTCGAGTGCCCGTCCGCTGCGTGGACGCACCTGCCCCTCGAAGCCGGGGGGAATTTCGATGGCGATACCGGTAGGCACGGCCAGCCGCTGCAGCGGCGAGAGGGTAATCGTCGCGGAGGCGGGGATCGGCGGTCAGATCGAGGCCCGCGGCGTGGCCCGTTTGGTAACGCGGCAGGGGCTGCGCGCCATTGCGAAGGCGTTGAATCTTGACGACGGGTACGGACATCGAAGAAGCGCGGCGGGCGCGACTACACTAAGTCAAATCCTCAAGCCGCACGCAACTGCGTGTCGCATTTCGGCGAACAGGCTAGAAGCCGCATCGCAGCGCGGCTACAGTACACACGTCGAACCCGCCGGCGTCCGCTAACGGAGGCGCGGGAAGGAGGAGGTAGAATGGTTCGTGGACGTTTTAGCGCACTTCTCGTGGCGATAGTTTTCGCAATCGCGTTCGCCGCCGCGCCGGCTCATGCACAGATGAAATTAGTGAAGCCCGCGGGCGGCTTTCCCGTCAAGATAACGAAATCGGGCAGCTACATTCTGGACGCCAATCTGCTGGTCGGCGTTATTCTCCCGGACGCAATCAAGGTTTCAGTGTCGAACGTGTCGATCAACCTGAACGGCTTTGCGATTATCGGGCCGGCCGCCGGAAGTGGGATGGGCGTCGACGCGGTCGGTCAGAATAACGTGACTGTCAGCAACGGAACGATCACCGGAATGGGTGGCGCAGGGGTATCGATCGGGAATAACGGTACCGTGCAAAACGTCCGGATAATCGCGAATGGAGTGGGCGCCTCGGGTGGCGACGGAGTGGCTTGCGGAACCGGATGCCTGATCAGTGGATCGGTTATAGCCGGCAACGCGAGCGGCGATGCGATCAGCGTGACCGACGCGACGAGCGGCTACCTGAACAACATCATTACCGGCAACCTAGCTACGGTGGTCGGGGGAACGAACATGGGCGGCAACATCTGTAACGGCACCGCCACCTGCCCATAGTAACGAGAAGCCGCCTCGGGGATTAAAGCTAGGACAGGTCTGGAGTGATCGCGCATGGATGCGCCAGCGCGATTGCGGATTGATTGGTACTGCGAATTTCTCCGCGGTCAAAAGATTAAAATATAGGTGAAGCATGAAGGCAGTGGTCCTTCATGAATACGGGCCGGCGTCGAAGCTCCGCTACGAGGAGGTGGAAGATCCTAAGCCCGCCGCCGGTGAAGTGGTCGTCGGCGTCGCCGCCGCCAGCATCAACCCGGTCGATTGGATGCTGCGGTCCGGCGTAATCAGAGAGCTCATCCCGATCGAGTTTCCGCACATCCTGGGGATAGACCTCGCGGGCGTGGTTCGCGAAGTGGGCGAGCGCGTTAGCGGTTTCAAGCGCGGCGACCGCGTCATGGCGCTCGCGGCGCAAACCTACGCCGAACTTTGCGCAGTCAAAGCCGGCGACCTGGTCAAAATCCCCGATGGTTTGGAGGTGACGACCGCGGCGACGCTGCCGTTGGTGAATGTCACCGGCGAGCAGCTCGTAAGATTGGGCGCCAAGGTCAAACCCGGGCAGACGGTGATCATCAGCGGAGCTTTAGGCGGGGTCGGCCGATCCGCCGTTTTCGCGGCGTCGGAGATCGGCGCCAGGGTTATCGCCGGCGTGCGGGGCAGCAAGCTCGACGCCGCACGGAAGCTTCACGGGGTGGTCGAGGCGGTTGCTATCGATGACGACGCGGAGATCGACAAGCTTGATATGGTCGACTGCGTCGCCGACACCATCGGCGGCAGGATCGCTCTCAAATTGATCGCCAAGGTCAAGCAGGGCGGCGCGTTCGGCTGCTTTCCGTCAACGCCTCAGGATGCCGCGATTCACCCCGGTATCGAGATCAATTCCGTCTACGCGAAGGTGGATACCGCAACGACCCTGCACTATGCCGAAGCGGTGCGCGACGGCAGGCTGACCATACCGATTGATCGAATCGTGCCGCTCGTAGACGCCGCGCAGGCGCACGCCGCCGCCGAAAAGGGCGGTGTGGCCAAAATCGTCCTTATCCCCTGACGAGGGTCAGTAGCGGACCGCGTTTTAGCTGAGCGGCGACCAGATTTCGGGGCCGAGTTCGCGTCCCTTGAGATCGCCCAGCAGCACCATACCCATCCGATCGGGACGGAAGCAGGAAGAGGCAAGTTCGACGATCTGATCGTTGGTGACGTTTTCGATACCGCGCGCCAATTCCTCGAGGGCAGATCGCGCTTGAAATAGATCTCGTTGCGCGCCAGCCGATTCATGCGGCTGTCGGTCGATTCCATGCCAAGCAGCATGTTGCCCTTAATCTGGCTCTTGGCGCGGGCGAGTTCGGTGGGTGTGAGCCCGTCGCGGCAAACCTTCGCAACTTCGCCGAGGGTGACTTCGATCACCTCGTCGACCCACTCCGGATTGGTACCGGCATAGATGGCAAAATATCCGCAATCGATGAAGGCCGAGAGAAAGGAAAAGATGCTGTAGACGCGGCCGCGCTTTTCCCGCACTTCCTGAAACAATCGCGACGACATGCCGCCGCCGAGAGCGGTGTTCATCACGAACGAGGCGTAGCGCAGCGGGTCAACGTGACTGATTCCCGGTCCGCCGATACAGATATGAGCCTGCTCGAGCTTCTTGGGATAGTTCAACACCATCACACTTTCGCTCGGCGGACTGATGGCTTCAGATTTGCCGTCGCCTTCAATCGAGCTGAACAGACGGGTGCAGTCAGCCACCAGGCGGTTGTGATCGACGGCGCCGGCGGCAGCGATAAATACACGGCCGGCTCGATAGTGCTTAGCCATCAGGGTCATCAAGGCTTCGCGATCGATCGCATTGACGCTTTCGACCGAGCCGAAGATCGGCAGAGCGAGCGGATGACCACGCCAGTAGTGAAGGTTGAAGAGGTCGTGGATGAAATCGTCGGGCGTATCTTCGGCCTGGGAAATCTCCTGGAGGACGACCTGACGCTCGCGATCGATCTCGTTGGGATCGAAGACGGATTCAAGAAAGAGGTCGGCGAGGAGTTCGGTCGCCATCGGCAAGTCTTCGCCCAGGACCTTGGCGTAGTAGCAGGTGTATTCCTTGCCGGTGAAGGCGTTGAGAATGCCGCCGACGGCGTCGACCTCTTCGGCGATTTGCGCGGCGGTCCGTTTCTTGGTGCCCTTGAAGAGCAGATGCTCGATAAAGTGAGAGACGCCGTTTTCGCCGGCCTCTTCGTAACGTGAACCGTTTTCGACCCAGATTCCGATTGTCGCACGAGACCACTTGCGGCATCGTCTCGGTCAGAATCCTAACTCCATTTGGAAGAACGCTTTTTTCCACGTGTCCGCCTATAAGGCAGTTGATGAGCTAATTGCTTACCCGAGTCCCGCTTCGTTCCGTGAGAAAAGATCGGAGACTCAACCGGTGCCAAACCCGCCGCCGATGGCCGGGCCAAATCCGCCCGCAGCTCGTTAATTCGCTTTTCCGCCGCCGGCTTCTTCCTGAGCTTCACGCAGCGAGAGCCGAATCTTGCCGCTACGGTCACGTCGAGCACCTTGACCATGATTCGTCGCCTTCGTGGAGCGACATCCTCGACCCTGCGCACCCGCTCCTTGGCGAGCTGCGAAATGTGCAGCAGGCCGTCGGTCCCGGGCATAATCTCGACAAAGGCGCCGAATTCGACAATTTTCCGCACCTTGCCCTCGATAGATGCGGCCGACCTCGGGTTCAGCGGTGATCGCCTGAATCGAGTTAATCGCCTTTTCCATCGCGGCGGCGTCGGCGGAGGCAATCAGAACCGTGCCGTCGTCCTCAATATCGATCTTGCAACCGGTCTCTTCGACCAGTCCGCGGATAACCTTGCCGCCGGGGCCGATGACGTCGCGAATCTTGTCGGGTTTGATATGCAGGGTAACGATTCGCGGGGCGTAGGTCGAAACTTCCTTGCGCGGCTGCTCCAGCGCTTTTTGCATCACGCTGAGGACGAACACTGGGCGTCACGCGCCTGATGGAGCGCCTGGCGCATCACGTCGCGAGTTACGCCGCCGACCTTGTTGTCCATCTGGATCGCGGTGATGCCTATCGGAAGTACCCGCGACCTTGAAATCCATATCGCCGAGATGGTCCTCGTCACCGAGAATATCGGTGAGGACACGCTGACCTGCTCGCCCTCTTTGACCAAACCCATCGCGACACCGGCGACAGCGGCCTTGATCGGCACGCCGGCATCGAAGAGTGCGAGGCTGCCGCCGCAAACGGTGGCCATCGAGGAGCTGCCGTTGGACTCGAGCACCTCGGAGACGACGCGAATCGTGTAGGGGAAATCCTCTTCGGTGAGGCAGCACCGGAGCGAGCGCGCGTTCGGCCAACGCGCCATGTCCGATCTCGCGGCGGCAGGGACCGCGCAGAAACTTAACTTCCCCGGTCGAGAATGGCGGGAAGTTATAGTGCAACATGAACTTTTTGTAGCGCTCGCCCATGAGCGCGTCGATTTTCTGCTCGTCGGCGGAGGTTCCGAGGGTGACAGTAGCGAGCGCCTGGGTCTCGCCGCGGGTGAAGATCGCGGAACCATGCGTACGCGGGAGCACCTGGACTTGCGCGCTGAGCGGGCGAATCTCGGTCGAACTGCGATTGTCGATACGCTTATCCTGTTCGAGGATGGACGCGGCGAACGCGCTCGCGCAGAACTTTCTCGCAAGCTTCGCCGAGCTCTCTTGCTGCGTTCCGGGAAGCGCGTTTCGAGCTCCTCGACGACGCGGTCGTGACAAGGGCGTAGACGTGCGGTGTTGCGTTCCTTCTTGCCGCTTGATCTTGAGAGCGGTTCTCGAGGTCGGCGGCCATGGCGATCCTTGACGGCGGCGAGCACGCTCGGATCGAGCACCTTGGGCGTGAACTCGCGCTTTGGCTTGCCGGCGAGACGACGCAATTCCTCCTGCATCTCGAAGACCGGGCGCATCTCCTCGTGGGCGGTAAACAGAGCCTCGAGTATCGCCTCTTCCTCGACGATGTACGGCGCCGCCTTCGAGCATCACGATGGAGTCGGGCTTGGCCGCGACCACCATCGAAACGTCGCTATCTTCCATTGCCGCGCCGTTCGGATTGACGATGAGCTTGCCGTCCACGCGTCCCATTCGCACGGCGGCGACGGGACCATTGCACGGCACATCGGAAACTTCGAGGGCGGCCGAGGTCGCGATCAGTGAGAGCATATCGGGATCGTTCTCACGGTCGGCCGAAAGGACGGTGACGATTATCTGGGTTTCCTTGTCGTAGCCCTTGGGAAAGAGCGGACGCATCGAACGGTCGATAAGGCGCGAGGTCAGGATCTCCTTCTCGGAGGGGCGTCCTTCGCGCTTGAAAAAACCGCCGGGGATTTTCCCGGCGGCGAAGGTTCGTTCCTGATAGTCCACGGTAAGTGGCAGGAAGTCGATTTTGTCGCGACTTTGATAGGCAGAGACGACAGTCGCAAGAACGATCGTATCGCCATATTGGGCGAGGACGGCGCCGTGCGACTGTTTGGCCAAGCGGCCGGTTTCGAGCGACAGCGGCCTGCCGGCGAATTGGATCTCTAGCTTTCGGTACATTGATTACACCTGCGGAGAGGAGGCTCTTCGTCGCGGCACGTGTGCCGCCAAGCCCCTTGCCTGATACACCTTGGTCGGGCCGTTGCCGCATCCGCGTCCGAGCGGGCGTGGAGCAGCAAGGCCTCGGGCCTATCTGCGGATACCCAACTTCTCAATGAGTCCTTTATAGCGGCCGAAGTCCTGCGAATGCAGGTAATCGAGCAACCGGCGGCGTTTGCCGACCAGTCGCAGGAGGCCGCGACGCGAATGATGGTCCTTCGCGTGGGACTTAAGGTGCTCGGTCAGATATTCGATACGCGCGGTGAAGAGCGCGATTTGAACTTCCGACGAGCCGCTGTCATTGGCGCTCTTGGCGTGGGCTGTTATGATTTCCCGCTTGCGGGCGGCCTCGAAAGGCATCAGGTCTCGCTTCTTTCCCTTTTTCTTGGATTAACCATCGAAGGTAACAGAGCAAAGAAGGGTAGTAAAGTCGCGGGGGCCCTCACTTCGGCTCAAAGCTTAAAGCAACTGTTTAAGCTTTCCATCCTCCTCAATTCTCATCCGTATGCGCATCGACGCCCAAATCGGGTGCGGAGGGGCTTCGAAGGCTCCATAGCTCGCGCTAGCGACGCGGCCGTGATTTTGGCTCTGCGTCCGCGATCCTCAATCGTTGAGTTCTTTAGGAATCCTGAAACTACCATTAGGCGCAATCGGATTGCTACGTGTCGCATCGACGGATTTAATCGAATCTTCACGTTGCCATAATACTTGTCAGATTGCTCTGACAGTGGCATAAGCCCAAAGATGAAAGTTTTTTCGAAATGGCGGATGGTGCAGGCGGCGATTTTGTCTGCGACGTTATCATTGATGGCCGGACCCTGCGCGGCGCAAAGCTCGAGCACCTCGAGCGGCACCGATTTCGGGTCTGCGATCGGCAACTTCTTCACCAACTGGTTTCAACGGGTAACACAAATTCAGAGCGAGCAACCGCACTGGGTTACTCCGGTGGTGACGGTCACCCCGCGCCTCGAACAGGAATTTCGTTACGATCAATTCTGGCAGGCGAATCCCCACGGTGCGGCAACCGACAACTTCGGCGGCGGCAAGGGGATCGAGCTGATCCCATATCAGAACATCGAGGTGATTCTAGGTATCCCGGCCTGGGTCGCGCATAACGGGCACATTCCACACGAAGACAGCGACGGCTGGGCCGACGAGACCTTCCTGGTCAAATACCGGATACTTTCGGCGAACGAAGAGAACGGCAATTACATTCTGACGGCATTCATGGGCTTCAGTGCTCCGACCGGCGATGACGGCAACAGCCAGCGTCACGGTGTCTTCACGCCGACGATTGCCGGCGGCAAAGGATTCGGCGACTTCGACGTGCAGACGACGGCGGGAATCTCGCTGCCCGACGGCGGATTACAGCGCCTGGGGATGCCGCTCGCCTGGAACACTGCGTTTCAGTATCGCTTCTTCAAGTACTTCTGGCCGGAGTTCGAGGTGAACTACACCTGGTGGCCCAATGGCGAACGCGAGGGGCAAACGCAGGTGTTCCTCACGCCGGGAATCGTCGTCGGCAGGATTCCGATTCATGAGCGCGTGGGTGTCACCGTCGGGTTCGGCTACCAGGTCGCGGTGACGGATCATCCGACGTACAATCACTCGGCGATCCTCTCGGGCCGTATCCCATTCTAAAGAAATTATTTCGCGCGGCGGGTGGATTGACCGGTAACAACGGTCAACCGCCTCGCTGCCGAGACTTGCCAGAAATATAAGCGTAGACGAATCGTCAGGGAGTTGTCGGATCGCTGGCCGAAGCCGATTCGGACCCGGATCCACCGACCGTCACCCCTTTGCGTACGCGCACGCTGGCGTCGGCACGACTCGGCACGTCCACTCGCAGGTTTCGATAACCGCCGCGACCGGGGTCGGGAGCAACGAAGCCGACTGTGTATTGCTCGCGCAGCTCGCGGCTCATCGTCGCGCAAGCATCGCGCAGGGCGCGTCCATCGCCGACTTCGCGAATAATGTAGGTCTTCGCACCCGTCTCCGTAGACAAGGCGGTCAAGGTTTTGGCATCGACCTGGTCGATATCGCCGTTGACGATGAAGGGCCCAATTGCGAGGCCGGGTAACGAGGGTGCGTTAGGGTCGCCGATTCCGATCGAGTAGACCAGAACTCCCATCCGGCGGGCCTGCGCGATCACGCGATTCAAATCCGATTGGCTCGTATTATCCATGCCGTCAGTGATGACCAGCAGTGCCTTCTTGTCGTAATGCCCATGATGGACCATCAGCAGCCCATCGAGAATCGTATCGAACAGGGCGGTTTGTCCATACGCATGCAGGAGCACGAGCCGGCTCAGCACCAGGTAATGATTCGTCGTAAAGGGTTGGAGCAAAAACGGCCGATCGGAAAAGGCAAATAAGAAAACGTCGTCGCTGGCGTTGAGGTCGTGGATAAACTCCGTAATCGCCGCCTGCGCCTGAGCTATCTTGGGCTCCATACTGCCCGAGGTGTCCACAAGAATACCGACCGAGACGGGAGTGTTGAGGTCCTGGCGAAAGAACTCGATGGGACGTTGCTGGCCGTCGACGTAAAGCTGGAAATCTCCCTTTTGCAGATTCGTGATGTAGCGTCCCTGCTGGTCGGTAACGGTAACCGTGACCTGTTCGTACCCGGCCTGGCCGCGTAGTTCGCGCGACGGTACGGTCAGCTCCTGTCCATGTTGGGGCGCAATTTGAGAGGGTATCGAATCGGTCGTTCCGCCCTGATGGCCCGGCGACGTCGGCAGTTCGAGCACCGCTCCGCCCTGGCTGCGGCCCGGCGGCGATGACGGAGGAATCACCCCTCCCTGCTGCGCGAAGGCGGGGATACCGCCGACGAGGCAGATCCCCAACGTGATCAGCATCACCAACACCGCCGTCAGCCTCCAGCGGTTCTGATTCAATGGCATACGAGCAAGCCCCCGACCTGGAGCACGTAATCGCGCAAAGCTGATCTTCCTATTTGCATGTGGCGGGGGCAAGCGTCTGATTTGATAGCGAAATCCTCCAATGTTCTTTAGACGAAAGCCTAGGGTCAGAGTTTCAATCGCCACCCGGCGAGGCGTCATGGCGGTAGCAGGATTTTTTTGCTAACCCGAACCAACAGCCCGCCGCGGGCCGGCTTCCGCTGGAGTACACGATGCCAGTCGATCGCTACGCAGTCGAGCGTTTTCTCTTCCACGAGGCGCGTTTGATGGACGCCCACAGTTTCGACGAATGGCTGGCGCTATGGGCGCTCGACGATGCCACCTATTGGATCCCGGCGGGGGCCGAAGATATCGACCCGATGCGCTCGGTTTCCATTGTTTATGACCGCCGTGGACAATTGCGTAATCGGATCCAGCGGCTGAAGGACACACTCTGGCTCAAGGAGCAGGCGCCGCGCCTCAAACGGCTCATTTCCAATATCGAAGTGGAGGAACGAAGCAGCGACGGGCTGACGGTGAATTCGAGTTTCATCCTGACCGAACTGCA
>CAWDQC010000021.1:0-130979 GCA_963804355.1 uncultured Pseudomonadota bacterium
ATTTAAGCTCATTATCTCATCTGCCATGACGCACGGCTAAGTGCGCGCAGGCAGTGGACTGACCGCTCCTAACAAAAAACAAAGTAATCGGACGGTCTTCGGATTCCTTTCGATCCCCCGCCGCCCGATTAAAGGCATGCACTACTATTCAGTTTTCAAAGACCGACCTTTTTAGAGGCAAACGGAAACATTATCGCTTCATGACCGCACTGTCAACTTCCCGCTACGTTTTCCGTTCTCTTTATCCACAGGATCCGCGCCAAACTCTTGGCGTAATTCGGACCGCTATGTGCGAGAGGTCTGAAGTGAAACGAATCGAGTGAAGCTGCCGGCCAGTGTGAACGAACTGCGCGAAGAGTTCAAGGTTTCGACGGGCCTGCGACAAAATTTTTGAAAATTTTTGTAAATTGGCGAGAATTTTTTCGCATCACCTGCACTACCGCGGCAATTTTTCTCCAGCGATCGCGTTAGCATCACGACCAGCTCCGCCGTCTCCACGCGCGACACTGGAACGAAAGGATGTCGCCGAAACCCTTGTGGCAGTGGGTGAATCGTTATTTTCGTTTCGTCGCGGATTTGGCTACGGGTTTCGAAGCAACGCCGCGAAGCTTGATACTGCCGCCGGGCGTAGGACGATCGCCAGCGGTTTCGACTGTAACCAGCGCCGCTGTCACTTGCTCTTCTGGCGAAGGCAGCTTTGCCGCCGCCGTCGCATGACCATCGGCCGCGATACGAAAATCAACGGCTCTGGACGGCGCATGGCGCGCAGAAATCCACCAAAGAGTATAGTTTTGCTCCGCATTGAGCTGCGGAAGATCGGTAACCTCAATCACCGCATTCCCCACCTTGCGGCTCATCGCGACGAAACCCTTGCCGACGCCGCCGGCGGGCGGGTTGAGCCGAAACAGACGCACGTCGGCAGCGGCAAGAATAAGCGGCAAATCCTGGCGCTCGGCAACGTCATCACGCATGTCGGCAATCTGGCGGTCGGCGGTGTCGATTTGCCCGCGCATCTCGTGAATGTGTCCGGTCAGACGGAGCAGACGATGATGGTAGTACGAACTGCGCTGCAGGAGTTCGGAGGACATTTCGAGCGCAACCATGGCGCTGGCCAATGCCAGCGCGATCGCCATCCCGGTCAAGGCCCGCCATAGTGCGACCCGCCGATACCATGCGCCGGAAGGGTCGGAAGCGGCGCGGTTGGGTTGCGGGCCGGGGGCGTCGGCGTTTATCTCGGTGGCATCCATCGGTTGGCTCGCCGCGGCGAGCGGGTCAGCTAAAACCCGAATTATCCCAGTGCAAATCGTGTGCGCAAGCACCTCGCCCACAGATTTATTGGCTTTATTCCAGTGGTTTCGCGACACGCTCGCCGAGCATTGCGCCTGATGGAGTCCTCGGCAAAAGTCCGTGCTTTGTCCTGTCGGGGTGATTTCGCTAAGAATATTGCAGGTACAGCAATTCTAACGATGCGTAAAATTCAGGATCTTCATGTTCTCTCCACGGCCACGCTGGCGGCGCCACGCGTGCTAAAGGAGGAACTCCCGATCGATGATGCGATCGCCGACACTGTCGCCGAAGGACGCGAGACGGTTCGGGGGATTCTCAACGGCAGCGACAGCCGGATGCTCTGCGTGGTGGGCCCCTGCTCGATCCATGACCCCGTTGCCGCACTCGACTATGCGCAGCGCCTGCGCGGGCTGAGCCGCGCCCTCGCCGACCGGCTCTTCATCATCATGCGCGTCTACTTCGAGAAACCGCGCACCACTATCGGATGGAAGGGGCTCATCAACGACCCTTTCATGGACGACAGTTGCGAACTGGAGACCGGCCTCGGAATCGCCCGGCGCTTGCTGATCGATATCAATCGGATGGGCCTGCCGGCGGGCACCGAACTGCTCGACCCGATCACGCCGCAATATATCGCGGATCTTATTTCGTGGACCGCGATCGGAGCGCGCACCACCGAATCACAGACCCATCGCGAGATGGCGAGCGGTCTCTCGATGCCGGTGGGATTCAAGAATTCGACCGAAGGCAATCTGCAAGTAGCGGTCAACGCGGTCGAATCGGCGCGCCGGCCGCATTCTTTTCTCGGCATCAACCAGGAAGGCGCGACCGCGATCGTCCGCACCACCGGCAATCCCGATAGCCACGTCGTTTTGCGCGGTGGCAAGACGCCGAACTACGACGCCAACAGCATCGAGGAATGCCAACGGATGCTCGCCAAAGCGGGACTCGAACCCCGCGTGATGGTTGATTGCTCGCACGCGCAAACCTCCAAGGACTTCACCAGGCAGCCAGGGGTTTTCGGCGCGCTGGTGGAACAGATCCGCGGCGGCAGCCAGGCGATCATGGGGGCGATGCTCGAGAGCAATATCAATTCGGGCAATCAGCCACTCGCGCGCGACCGATCCAGGCTCGCGTACGGCGTTTCGGTGACCGACCCCTGTATCGACTGGCCGACAACGGAGAGCTGTCTGCGCGAAGCGGCGCGGGCGCTCGAATCCGCGCGCCACACGCTCGCCACCCCCGCCAAGTAATCCCGGCTTATTCTCAAGCCGTCAGATTACCAGAGGGGATCTGCGAGGTTGGATAAGCTGCGCCACGGATCAAACAGCAGCAGAAATCGAATAACCTTCCCCTAGTCCTGGCGCTTTTCGGCGCGGAGGCGCTCGCTGATCAGCATCGCATTGAGGGCGGCGGTGAGTTTCACCGGAAAAGGTTCGGGCTTTTCGAGGTCCTTGTAACGTTGGTCCAGCTTTGCCATCGATTCGAGCAGGCGCTCGCGCGATTCGCTCAGCGTGGGCCGCGGGACGAGCCGATGACCGCTGCTGAAGCTGCGCTCCAGTAGCGTCGCGACTTGGGCGGGCGCGGGCTTGAACTCATGCGCCACGGTGGTAGCGCCTTCGTCGGCTAATCCGATCAGATCGCCGAAGCTGCCACCGCTTTCGTTCAGAGCACGGAACACCTGCTTGCGGCCGGGATAGGTAACTTTGTCCGGCGAGGTCTTGAGGCGCGGCACTCCATTGTACTCGGTCAGCTTGTAAGCGATGTCGAGCGCCGGGGCGTCACCACTGACGACAATCGCGGTACCGACGCCAAAGGCGTCGATCGGTGCGCCGGCGCTTATCAGTTCCTGAATTCGATACTCGTCCAGATTGCCGCTGGCGAAGATCGCGACGTCGCGCAAATCGGCGCGGTCGAGGATGCGACGTGACTTGACGCTCAGGTCGCGAAGGTCACCGCTATCGAGGCGAATCGCCTGCAGTTTCACGCCGTTCTGCTTGAGTTCGAGCGCCACCTTGGCGGCGTTCTCGACGCCGCGAACGCTGTCATAAGTATCCACCAGCAGCGTGCTGAGCTTGGGGAAAAGCTGGACGAAATGTTCGAAGGCCTCGCGCTCACGCTCATGCACCATGATGTAGCTGTGGCCCATCGTGCCGTAGAGCGGAATACCGTAACGACGTCCTGCCAGAACGTTAGAGCTTCCGACGAATCCGGCAAGATACGACGATCGCGCGGCGATCAGACCGGCGTCGAGGCCCTGGCTTCGGCGCATCCCGAAATCGATTAGCCGGCGGCCGCGCGCGGCGATTACCGAACGCGCCGCCTTGCTCGCGACCAGCGAGGCCATCCCCACCTGGTTCATCACCAGGGTCTCGAGCAGTTGAGCCTCGATGAGCGGTGCGCGCACTTCGAGCACCGGCTCGTTGGCGAAGAAGAGTGTCCCTTCGGGCATCGCAATGACTTCGCCGCTGAAGCGCAAGTCGCTCAGGAAGGTCAGAAATTCAGCCGAAAACAGATTCAGCGATTCGAGGTAATCGAGGGCCGGCTGCTCGAAGCGAAATTCTTCGAGTGATTCGAGCAGGCGCTCGACTCCAGCGGCAACGAGAAAGCCGCGCTTGGGCGGTAATCGCCGTGCAATCACGCTGAAACTCGCGGGGCCGTTGTAGCCGAGCGCGAAATAGCTCGCCGCCATCGTCAGCTCGTACAGATCGCTGAAGAGGGCGACTTCATTGGGGTCGAAACGCAGATCGATTGCCATCTTGTTAGCCGCGCGAACCGTTCAGCGAATCATCTGGGATGGTTGCTCGAAGCGGATCGACGGTGCGCGTCGCGACGCCAGAGATGTTTTTCACCGCGGCGCTCAGCGTGGCGGCCCAGGAGGCGCTGGAGGTTGGGGCGGAGTTGTCGGGTCAGCCTGTTCGTGGATAACCCGCGTCTCGGTCGAGGGTCGGCGACGCAGCTTCTCACCCATCTCGCTCAACCGGCTGGCCACCAGGAAGTTGATCGTATCGGGTTCGTCGAGCGTACCCGCGCGGATGCCCGTCAGGATCTCGATACCGTCGTCGATAGTGGCGACCGGGTAGATATGGAAGATTCCGCGAGCAACGGCGTCCACCGTTTCAAAATCCAGCATCAGGTTGCGCAGATTCGCCCGCGGCACCAGCACACCCTGTGTCCCGGTAAGGCCAATCGCCTTGCAGACGCGATAGAAGCCCTCAATTTTATCGTTGACCCCACCAATCGCCTGCACCGTCCCGCGCTGATCGACGGAACCGGTAACGGCGAGGTCCTGGCGCAGTGGCACACCACTTAAAGCCGATAACAGTGCGTATAGCTCCGTCGAACTGGCGCTGTCGCCGTCGATACCCGAATATGACTGTTCGAAACAGATGCTGGCGGTCATCGCGACCGGAGCTTCCTGGCCGAAACGCCATCGCAGGAAGCCGCCAAGAATCATGATTCCCTTGTCGTGAGTGGAACCCGAAAGTCGCGCCTCCCGTTCAATGTTGATAAGGCCAGCCTGCCCCAGCGCGACGGTCGCGCTCACCCGCGAAGGACGGCCGAAGCTGTAGCCACCGACGTCGAGCACGGCGAGGCCGTTGATCTGGCCGACGCTGGTGCCGGTCACGTGAACAATCAGGGTCTCGTTAGCGATCAGCCGGCGAATCTCTTCCTCGATAAAGTTAAGCCGTTGGACTCGTTCATTGAGCGCGCGATCGACGTTCGCAGCCGATACCTTGGTCTGGCCGTCTGCCCGCGCGAAGTAAGCGGCTTCGCGCGCGAGGTCCTCAATCGGTTCCATCATGCTGGCGACACGGTCGCGGTCTCCCGCCAGGCGCATCCCGAATTCGACCAGCCGCCGCAAGGCGTCGCCCTCAAACGGCGGCAGATTCTCGCGTCGCTGAAGCGCTCCGATACGGGCGGCGTAGCGGCGTGCGGCCTCGACGTCGGCGTCGACCACCGGGCGCATTTCCGCTTTGACCTTGAACAGCTCGCGGAACTCGGGGTCGTAAAAGTAGAGCATGTTGTAGAGATATGCCCCACCCATCGCGAGCACCTTGTTACGAACCTCGATCGGCTCGGGTTTGAGCCCGCTCACCATGAAGAAGGGCAGCGGTTCGAAGGTCTCAAGGGTCATCCGGCCGGTCTTAAGGCTTCGCTTTAAGGTTTTCCAGACACCGGGCTCGACCACCGCGTCGTCGAGATCGAAAAGCAGGAAGCCGCCGTGCGCCTTGAGGAAGGATCCGGCGATAATACGGGTAAAATTCGTCGCCGATCGGCCGAGAGGGTCGGCCCAACGCTCGATCGTACCGAAAAGATTGCGATAGTTCGGCGCGTCTTCCCAGATTACCGGCGCGCCGGTGCGGCCCGAATTGTCGACCAAAAGGTTAACCTGATACTCGAACAATTGCCCGCCGTCCTCCGGGCGCGGCGGCGGCTGAGGCTGAGGAACCTGGGGACCACCGCGGCCCTCCGGTGGCGTCTCGCGGAAATTCTCGAGATGGCTCAGCATGTGTTCCGCGACCTGGTCGAGATAATTGGACAGGTCGGGGTTATCGAAGTGCTGTTTCAGCGCGGCGATCGAAGGGGTAATCAGTCGCGAGGCAAAGGACCGTTCGATGGTACGGATGTCCTGAATCAGCTCGTGCATGATTTCCTGCTGACGCATCATCAGGGTCATCATCTCGCTCTGCAGCTCGCCTTGAACCTTGGTCAACCGATCGCGGTCGGCCTCGGGCATCGCCTCCATCTCGCGCTGCAATTCTTCGGCAGATTCCGGCATCTTCCCCTTGATTAGCGGGATGAAAATGACCTGGCCGTTGGGGGAATTTTGAATGGCGAAGCCGCGTTCGCGCGCCCGCGTTTCGAAATTACCGAACAGTTCCTGCGCCCGTTTGTTGTATTTCTCGCGCAGCCCGGCACGCTCCTGGTCGAAGTCCTCGCGTCTGAACGCCTTGGGCAACTGGTCAATCATCAGGTTGACCAGTTCCTGCATCCGCGAGTGGAGTTCCCGCCCCTGCCCTGCTTTCAGATAGAGCGCGACCGGCGCTTCGGGAGCGCGAAAATTATTGACGTAGACCCAGTCGCCAGGAGTCGGCATTTGCGCCGCTCGTTCCTCGAGTAATCGCAGGATCGCGCCGCGTTCCTCCAGGGTTCGCAGGCCGCTGACAAAGACGTTGTAGCCGGGCCCATCGACGCCGATCGCCATGCGCACGGCGTCCATCGCCCGCTTCTGTCCGAATAGCTCGTTTCCGGCGCCGTCATCGGCGGCCGTTTCGAGCTCAGCCGCCGACAAAGGCGCGATACCGCGCAGCTCCGACGCTTTGAGTTCAGGATGGGTCGCCGCGGGCTTGAGTGAAGCCAGCTTTTGCGAATCCGCGTGATCAGCCGATTGTGCCATTAGAGACCGCCAGGTTTGCGAAACAGAAGCGCGGCGCTATTCGACCTTGATCTTGCGTCCGGGCTTTTTCGGCAGCGTGATTTCGAGGACGTCGTGGCTCCAGCGTGCGATGACATCGGAGGTTTCCACCGGAAGCGGCAGCTCGAAGCCGTGGTCGATAGGTTGGGGAATTCCCGGGATGCGTACGTGTAACCGTCGTTCGCTCACTTCCACTTCGATCACGGTGGGATCGGCGCCGGCCGCCGCAATCCGAACCTCGTAATGTGGGCCGCGATCAACAACTGATCCCTGCGCCACAATAGGCCCGCGCCAGCGCGATACGAGCAAGTCTTCGAAAAGCTCGTCGACGGCGCGTTCGAGGTCGCCAAAGAAAATTGATCGAGCCAGCGGCGAAATACGTTGAGCCACGTCCCCGATTCTAGTGCAGGCCGCCGCCGCCGGTCGAGCGCCGCAGTGAGGAAAGATTTAGTCATCCGCGCGATGGTTACCCGCGGAAACGACCCTTGATGAAGCACGATACCCGGCGTATCGTTCAACCAGTGCCAAATATCAGCAAAATTCTTGTCGCGACAGATTTTTCCGACGACTCGAACTACGCTCTTTCCTATGCGGTCGAGATGGCGCAACGGTTCTCGGCCGAGCTCATCGTCTTGCACGTCGACCAGCCGCTCGCTCCCGTGATGGTGAGTGAACTCAACCCTGGCCTCGACCTGGGCGCGATGAATCGCATCGCCGAGGAGCAGCGGTTACTCGCTCTCCGCGAGGTCGACAAGACCGTCGATCGTTTGCGCGAGAAACAGCTCAAGGTCCGCGGACTACTTCGTGTCGGTGCGCCGTTCCTCGAGATCGTGACCACCGCCCAAAACGAGAATGTCGACCTGATCGTGATCGGCACGCACGGACGCAGCGGCCTGGCGCATGTCCTCATGGGCAGCGTGGCCGAACGGGTGGTGCGCAAAACGCATTGTCCCGTGCTGACCGTGCGTCACCCCGATCGCAAGTTCAAGCATCCACTCGACAGAGATAAGTAGTCGCTGCGACGAACTCATCGGCGGCAGGCTTGATTCGACCACGACCATAATCGTAGCGAAAGTCTCCCTGCTCCGCAGAACGCGCCCGAAATGACTTGCTGCGCTATTTGAGCGAAGCGAAGAATCTCGCGCTACGATACGGACCTGGTCTCGCGCAACGATACGTCTAGCGGCCCGGAAATCGCGGTGCGCGCTTCTCCAGAAAGGCCTTAATCCCTTCCTTGAAGTCCTCCGATTCGGCCATCACGCCCACCGATTCGTCTTCATCCTTGAGCGCCGTCGCCAGGTCGGTGAACAGATGGTTGTAGACGTGACGTTTGGCATGGGCGACGCCCAACGGCGAGCATTGTGTCGCGATCTCCGTCGCCAATTCGCGCGCTACCGGCATCAGTTCCTCGGCCGTAACGACCCGACTGACCAATCCCATTCTTAGCGCCTCTTGCGCGTCTACCAGGCGGCCGGTCACGGCGAGATCGATCGCATTGGCGATACCGACCAGCCGCGGCAGCATCCAGGAACTACCGAATTCGATCGCGAGTCCGCGACGCACGAAAATGAGACCCATGCGCGCCCTATCCGATGCGATGCGAATATCGCAATAGAGCGTATTGGCGAAGCCCATCCCGACTGCCGGCCCGTTGATCGCGCCGATGATCGGCTTCTTTATCGAAAGCATCCAGGAGAAACGCCCACGGTAGTTGGGGTCGAGATTCTCGGTGCCGGGCGCCGGCCGGCCGAGACCGCCGATACGCTCGGTCCCTTCCGCGGCTCGGCTCAGCCCACCCATATCCGCGCCCGCGCAGTAGGCTCTGCCCGCGCCGGTGATGATAATCGCGCCGATATTGGAGTCGCCGTCGGCATCGTCGAGGGCGGATCGCAGCTCATCGAACATCCGCGTCGTCCATGCGTTCATCTTTTCGGGCCGATTGTAGGTAACGGTGGCGACCCGCTCCGACTTCTCGTAGACGATATCTTTCAGATCCATCGGTCATCCTCCCGGCGCATTGCGTGCCAGCGATCAAAGCACGTCACGCATCGAAAATCTAACTTCTCGGAATCGCCCAGGTTGTCGTGTTTCACGATGAAACCTCGAGGTCCGCCCCGACCATGACTTTCCTTGTTTAGCCTCGGCTGTTAGTAACAGCGGATGCTATCGGGCCGCTGGTATCGATTCGGCGCATTGACGCGCATCCTGATCTGTCTGTCCGCGAACGCGATTCTTCTCGTCGGCGCCAACTGTTCCGTGGCCGTCGCGGCGCAGGCGCACCATGCGATGGTGGTGGCGGAAGGAGATCTTGCGGCTCAGGCCGGCTTGGAAATCCTTCAGCACGGCGGCAACGCGGTTGACGCGGCGGCGGCGGTATCGCTCGCGCTGGGTGTAACCAATTCCGGATCCTGCGGAATCGGCGGCGGCGGTTTCATGCTCATCTATTGGGCAAAGACCGGCAGACTCTATGCCCTCGACTATCGCGAACGCGCGCCCGCAGCCGCCAGCGCCACGATGTACCTGCGCGACGGCAAACCCGACGAGGATCTCGCGCGCAACGGCCCGCTCGCGGTCGCCGTCCCTGGAGAGATCGCCGGACTCGAGGCCGCGTTGCAACGCTTCGGTACTATGAGCTTTTCGCAGGTCGCCGTCCCCGCGATCCGATTGGCTCGCGGCGGTTTTCCGCTGAGTCCGCACATGGCTCGGGATGTCAGCCTGACCGCGGATGAGATCACGAAAGATCCGGGCTTCCACGCGGTATTTTTCAATGGCAAAGGCGCTCCGCTAAAGGCCGGGGATACCACTTACAATCGCAACCTCGCGACCCTGATGGAGCATCTCGGCGATCATCCGGCGCAAAGTTTCTATCACGGCGACGTCGCCGCGCAGATTGCCGCTTACATGAAGGATCATGCGGGACTGGTCACCGCGCAGGATCTCGCCGGCTACACGGCCATCTGGCGCAAGCCCATCCACCTGGGCCACGATGGCTACGAGCTTTACACCATGCCGCCGCCGTCGTCCGGGGGCGTGGTCCTTGAAGTGCTCGGGATGTTCGGACGCGGGCACATGACCGGCCTCGGCGTCGATTCGCCGCCCTACCTCGCGCAGCTGATCGCCCTGATGCGTCAGGGGTTCATCGATCGCGACCTCTATGCCGACCCGGCCTTCGTCACCGTTCCGATCGTCAAGCTGCTATCCCCCGGTCATCTGGCCAAGGCTCGCGCCAGCGCGCTTCAGCGCCAGGACAGCACCCAACCGCCGCCCGCCCACGACCATGGGACCTCGAACTTCTCGATCGTGGACGCACAGGGCGACGTCGTCGACGTCACCACCACGATCAACACGATCTTCGGCTCCAAGATGATGATCCCTGCTCTCGGCCTCATTCTGAACAACGAGATGGACGACTTCAGCGTCGCGCCGGGAGTTCCCAACGCTTTCAAGCTGGTCGGCGCCAAGGCCAACGAGATCGCGCCCGGCAAACGGCCGCTGTCCAGCATGTCGCCGCTGATCGCGCTTCATCATGGCCAACCCGCCTTCGTCACCGGCGGCTCGGGCGGCCCGACCATAATCACCGGCGTGATCCAGGTCACGCTCGATTCGCTCGACTTTGGCCTCGATCCCGAGCACGCAGTCGACGAGCCGCGTATCCACTATCAAGCCGCACCCGATATCGTCTTCGTCGAAGCGAACATGCCCGCGAAGACGACGGACGCGCTGCGGCAGATGGGGTTTCATCTCAAGATGGTGCCCGAACTCGGCGCCGTCAACGCGATCAGTATTAGTCCGGGTGATCTGAATGGTGCGTTCGACCCGCGCAAGGGCGGCGGCGCGGTGGGCTACTAGCACGCTCCCGCATCATCGATCGAAGGGCGATACGCACCTCGACTCCCCACTGTGATACGCGCAATGCCGCGGTTAGACTTGAGTCGCCGTGCAGCCCCAAGCGCATACCCCTGTTCTCCGCGATGATACGGTTGCGGCTGCGCCCGCGCCCGGAACGCTCGCCGGTGACATCCTTGCGATGGCGGCGGTATCCGCCTTCGCCGCGACGATTTTCTTCTTCCATCTCGGCACTTATGGGCTGTGGGAGCCCGATGAAGCGCGTTATGCGGAGATCGCGCGCGAGATGCTGGCGTTGCGCAACTTTATCGTTCCCCATCTGAACTACGTCCCTTACATCGAAAAGCCTCCCCTGCTCTATTGGCTCACCGCGTCCTCGATGAGCCTGTTCGGCGTCAACGAGTTCGCCGCGCGATTGCCTAACGCTCTCGCCGCATTGCTCGGCGTGATCGTTACTTATTGTTTCGTCGCCCGCGCCTTCGATCGCCGTCGCGCGATCCTTGCCGCCCTGGTGCTCGCCACCAGCGGCCTCTACGCCGTGATGGCGCAGGTGCTGACCACCGACATGCTGCTGACCACGATGATCACGGTCGCACTCTTCGCTTTCTACCTTCAATGGCGCGAAGGCGGGCGCTGGTGGTGGACGCTCTACGTCGCGGCGGCACTGGCAACGCTGACCAAGGGACCCGTCGGCGTCGCCATTCCATTTATCGCGGGCGTGATCTTCCTCTGGTGGCAAGGCGAATTGCGCGGCGCGATCCGTCGATTTCATGCGTTGAGCGGATTGCTCGTCGGCCTCGTAATTGCGCTGCCTTGGTTCGTCGCCGTCACCATCCGCGAGCCGGGTTTTTTCGCTTTCTATTTTGTCGGCGAGCATTTCCGCCGTTTCTTCGAATCGAGTTACAGCCACGGCGAACCGATCTATTACTACTTGCCGGTGGCCGCGGCCGGGATGCTGCCGTGGACGATCGCCGTCCCTTTCCTGCCCTGGCGATCGCTCGAACCGAATCCCGCGCGTCGCTTCTGCGCGATCTCCTCCGCCGCGATCCTGGTGCTCTTCTCGCTCGCCAGCGCCAAGCTGATTCCCTATATCCTGCCGGCATTTCCGCCATTAGCGGTATTGATCGCCGACGCCATCATGGCGTTCGCGGATCATCACGCCGCCAGCAACGAAGGATCGCCGCGCCGTTCGATTCCCGACCCGCGCCGCCTCGCCGCTATCGGCCCGCTGCTCGGAATCGCCGGCGTCGCCGCAATCATGGTGGCGGCTTACGCAAATCGCTTCGCCAGTGCGGGACCGACAATTGTGCGTTCGGCACTCTATCTGGGGGGTGCGATTCGTAATCGTCGGCGGCCTCGGATGCTTCGCCGCGTTCTGGAACCGCCGCCTCTCCGCAGGACTGGCGATTCTGATTGCCGCGGCGGCGGCCGTACTGATCGTCACCAGCTACGGCCGTATTCTGGCCGAGCCGACACGATCATACGCGCGACTGGCGCGCGAGATCGAAACGCGAGCACCCGGCGCAGCGCTCGGATGTTACCCGCGCTACGTTCAATCGCTCCCCTTCTACTGCCACCGTCGGGTAATCCTGGTGGGCGCGAAAACTGAACTCGCCTATGGCGCCGCTCATGCCGCCGACGCCTCGAAATATTTCTTCACCAGCCGCACCGATCTGATGAGGTTGTGGAACGAAGCGCAGCCGACTGTGCTGGTTATCGACCGCTGGGCGCTGCCCCCATTGCAACAGGTGCTCGCCCCCTATCAGGTGATTGCGTCGGATGGGAAAAAACTCGCGATCATCCGCGCAAAGAGTAATGCCCGAACCAATCCAAACCAAGTCCCCGAATCGATCGAAGCTCCGCGCAAGCGCGCATACGGCGGGTTTATCCTGCGCGCCGGGCTGGGTATCGCCGTCGTCGCCCTCCTGCTCTGGCATTTCGACGCCAGACCGATCCTGAAGACGCTCGCGCGTGAACGTCCCGCGTTTTTCATTGCGGCCGTTGCCCTCTACGTCGCGAGCCAGGTGATGTCGTCCTTTCGCTGGCAACTTCTGGCGCGAATCGCAGGGTCTCGGCGGCAAGTTCGGCGAGTATTTCGCCTATTACTTCGTCGGCATGTTCACCAATCTGTTCATTCCGGGACTGATCGGTGGTGACGCCGCGCGCGCCGTCTACCTGGGTCGGCGTCACTCCCGGATCGGCGAGGCAGTCGCCTCGGTCGCCGCCGACCGTGGTCTCGGGCTTCTCGCGCTCTTCTGGATGGCGGCCGTTTGCGCCGTTGCCGTTACCAGCGTGCCGCTTCCGCGAGCGATGGTGCGGACCACCGTGGCGATCGGGATCGTCTCGTTTGCGGGATTTCTCGCCGGTCCGCTCATCGCGAAAGTCGTGAATCGACTTCCCGCTCGCGCGCGCAGCTTCGCCGGTCCCGCCATCGTGTATCTCGATCGTCCGATCGCGCTCACTCCGGCGATCGTCCTTTCGCTGATCTTGCAGGCGGTACTCGCCATCTGTCAGTACCTGCTCGCGCGCGGTCTCGGGATCGACCTCTCGCTCGCCGCATTCCTGCTGTGCGTCCCGATTGCGAACGTCTTCGCGAGTCTGCCGCTCACCTTCAACGGCCTCGGAATCCGCGAGACCGCCTATCTGGTGCTGTTCGGCTATGCCGGAATTGCGAAGCCCGACGCTATCGCGCTCGGCCTGCTATGGTTCGCGACCACGCTAACCGGCGGTCTGACCGGCGTGATCGGCTTCATGGCCGCCCCGATCAAGAGCGGCTCCGACACCACGGTCGACAGCGGGAATTAGTGCTGAATTGCGCCGATCGCGCGGACGGCACCCAGCCTCAGAAATATCGCGAGGGGTCCGAAATGTATCGCACGCGAATGCGCGTGACTCTCAACGTCGCTCATCGCTCAAAGATCGAGCGACCAGTTCTGTCCCACCAGATCGTGTCCGAAAGAATGGTGCCGCTCCTGCGCGACTCGGAATCCGGCGGCCTGGTAGATGCGACGCGCGGAGACCGGGCACCATCGTAGGTCTGCATAGGGTCAGCGTCTTGTAACCCTATGCTGCCGCGTCGCCCGGATACATTCCTCCACCGGGTGTCGCCGATACCCAGACCTCTCGCCGCGCTTTCCACGTAGAGCAGCCGCAGCTTGGCGACGGTGGCCGACTCGCGCACCAGAAATACCGATCCGGCAGATTCGCCCTCCCGTTCCGCGATCCAGCATCGCTCCCATCGTTGGTCGTAGTTCTTGATGAACGCCGCGACAATTTCGGCGACCAGCGCTCGGAAAGGTTTCGTCCCGACCGTATATTCCTGCGCGTAGAGAATTCCTTGCCGATCCCACCACCCAACCCATGTCACCAATCTGATGCGGCCGCCAGGATGTATGGAACGGCAGGAGCTGGACGGCTCGCCGAACGAGCCGACTCGATAGTCGAATCGCGTCGATCAAATCGCTCGCCTCACCGAATTTCCGAGCGCCCTTCCAACAAACCGGCGATCTGCTTCTGGGAGGCACGATTCAACGGCTCGAACGCGGCACGCCCGCGAGCAGTCAGGCTCAACGCGGCCTGTCGCGCGTCGACCGCCGAGATTTGCCGCGACTGAATCGCTCGTTACGAGGAATTTCTTCGAGGATTCGGCTGAAATAACCGACGTCGAGACCCAGTTCGTCGCACATCTCGGTCGCGGTCATTTCGTCCCGATGCGCCAGCTGGTACAGGATGCGCGCCTCAGGTCAGCGTGAAATCGCTCCGCAGCAGCCCTTCTTCGAGAAACCCCAGCTGGCGGGTATCGAACCGATTGAAATGGCGGACGGCGTCGATCGGTCCAGGTAGGTGACGTCACGGTCATTCATCACGATTGACCTCCAGGATTACTTCGTGAGTCGCGACTTAGCTTTGTATCGATTATATTTATCAAGCAAATATTTACTTGATCAGGTCAGATATCGACAACTTCAGCGAATACCGCCACGCCCGTCGCCGCCACTTCGCCCCCGATGAAATATTTCACCCTGATTGGCGAGGGCGGTTGCGGATAGGCTCTCGGCGGAATGGCCAAGGAGCCGTGGCTAAAATGAACCAATCTTGCGCGCAAGGTCTCTCGTTTGTATAGTCCCACTAACCTTTCGGACAGGCTGCGGGGCGAACGTTGCGCATGGATGTGATGAAGACCCTTTTCCTGAATCCGCCCTCCTATGACGACTTCGACGGCGGCGCGGGCTCGCGCTATCAGGCGACGCGTGAGGTATGGTCGTTCTGGTATCCGACCTGGCTGGCCTATCCCGGCCGGCATGATCCCGGGCGCGCGGTTGCTCGACGCGCCGCCGCACGGCTACACGCCTGCAAAGACGGTGGCAGAAGCCAAAAATTACGACTTCGTCGTGATTCACACCTCGACGCCGTCGCTGCGCATGGATGTGCGGACGGCCGAGTCGATCAAGTCGGCCAATCGTAATTGCATGATCGCGTTCGTCGGCGGCCATCCGACGGCGCGTCCGGAAGAGACGCTGAAGACTGAGCGAGGCGATCGATATCGCCGCGCGCAAGGAATTCGACCACTCGATGGTCGAAGTCGCGCAAGGGATGGGACTGGTCCAAAATCGGCGGCATCAGCTATCGGCGCAACGGCCTGATCAGCCACAATCCCGACCGTGCCGATATGACCAACGAAGAGCTCGACAAGCTGCCGTTCGTCACCGAGGTCTACGACCAGAACCTCGATTATCTGCACTACAACAGCCCCTATTGCCAGTATCCGTACGTCTCGATGTACACCGGCCGCGGATGCCCGGCGCGATGCACTTTCTGCCTGTGGCCGCAGGTCACGCAGGGCCATAAGTACCGCGTGCGCAGTCCCGAGAACGTCTACGAAGAAGTCGTCGCGATGAAGGCCAAGTTCCCCAAGATGAAGGAGCTCTTCTTCGACGACGACACCTTCACCGCCGATCCGATGCGCGCGCGCAAAATCGCGCAGTTGATCAAGCCGCTCGGTATCACCTGGTCGACCAACTCGCGCGCGAACGTCGATTACGAAACTCTCAAAATCCTGAAGGACGGCGGGCTGCGCCTGTTCGTTATCGGTTACGAAAGCGGCAACTCCGAGATCCTCAAGAACATCAAGAAGGGTGTGCGACATCGATCGCGCGCGCCGCTTCACCCATGACTGCCACGAGATCGGCATCCTGATTCACGGCACGTTCATCCTCGGCCTGCCCGGCGAGACCAAGGATACCATCGAAGAGTCGATGCGGTTCGCGCGCGAAATGGATTGCGAGACGATCCAGGTCTCGCTGGCGTCGCCCTATCCTGGCACCGAACTGTTCGAGTATGTCACTGCAAACGGCTATCTCGCGGTCGATCCGTTGCTCGATGAATCGGGTTATCAGAAATGCACCGTCGAATACCCGGGGCTCGAGCGGCGACGAGATTTACGGGCGGTCGAGCGCTTTTACCGCAGCTTCTATTTCCGTCCGCGCTACATCTTCAAGGCGGTGCGCAAGATGGTCAGCTCCGGGGAGGAATGCAAGCGTCTGCTCAAAGAAGGAACGCAGTTCCTCTCGACGATGCGCCAGCGCCGCGCGCAGACGCGCCAGGCCCAACAAAGCGCGGAGGCAGCCTGAAGTACGCGCACCGGCCGTTGCCGAATTTGGATCGACTGCCACGTAGGCGAAGGTGGGACAACCGGGCAGAAATGCTCGAGGTATCCAAATCGCAATGAGACCCGGCTCAATCCGGCGATACGATGTGCGCGTGGTGATGGGCGATGTATAGCGCGACTGCTTCAATGAACGTCATCATCTGGCTTTCCGCGGCGTGTGTGGTTGCCTCGATCTCCTATTACGTGGCCGCGACTGTCGCGGGGTTGCTGTTCGCACGGCGCTGCGCGGATCCGCCGTTGCCGCTGCCGAAGATCGCGCCACGCGTCGCAATTCTCAAACCCCTACATGGAATGCGCAAATGCCTGGTCGAAAATCTGACCAGCTTCATGGAACTCGACTACCCGCGCGTCGAATACCTCTTCGCGGTCGCCAACTATGAAGATCCGGCCGCGGAAGTGCCGGTCGCCCTCAAGTCACGCTACAGCTTCGCGCAGGTAACGCTGCTGGTGGGCCTGGAACGGGATTGCACCAACCGCAAAGTCGGCAAGCTCATCCGGATGGCGGATCGCGCGACCAAGGCCGAGGTTTTCGTCATCAGCGATTCCGACGTGGAGGTCGACCGTGACCATCTGCGTCGAATCGTCGCCGAACTTTGCTCCGACGACAAAGTCGGGATCGTAACCTCTCTCTATCGCGCGCGCCCCAACGGCACCACGGCTTCGGCGCTCGAGGCGTTGTTCGTCAACACCGACTTTGCGCCGATGGTGCTCTTCTCTTCGTCGGTCGAACCGATGCGCTATGCGCTCGGCGCGACGGTCGCCATGAAGCGCGAGGTGCTGGAGGCAATCGGCGGGTTCGCGCGATCAAAGATCGCCTTGCCGACGACTATTTCCTCGGGCAGATGGCGAGTCAGCACGGCTACAAGGTGAAGCTCTCCAGCTCGGTTGTAACGGTCAACTGCGAAGAGGCGGACTTCACCGACTTCTGGCACCATCAGATCCGCTGGCGCGCACCTATCGCACCACCCGTCCGATCAGTATCGGCACGATCGTTACGCATGGGCCGTTCTGGGCGCTGATGCTGCTAGCGGCCGCCGGCTTCAATTCGTGGACAGTCGGCGCACTTGCCGCGGTGCTGTTGTCGCGAATCGGCATGTCGGCGCTGATGGTTCGCAAGGTGCTGAAGCTTCCCGAGCTTACCCGCTACTCATGGCTGGTGCCGGTGAAGGACCTGGTAATGACCGGCATCTGGTTCGGCAGCCTCTTCGGCAACGAGGTTCGCTGGAGCGGACGGCGGCTACGGGTTCAGCGCAACGGCACCATGCAAGAGGCTGATGGGTAGCGATCGTTCGCTCTGGCTCTTCCTGACACTCGGACTGATCTCGAGCCTGTTGCTCGCGGTGGGCTTGCTCATGATGAAGAGCCGGGGTGAGGCGCTGCCGCTGGCGCGCGGCGCGGGCACGTTGAGCGCGATCGCACGATGGCTGCGCGATCCAATCTGGCTCGGCGGGCTCGCGGTCCAGATCGCCGGTTACGCAGTCTACCTGGTTTCTCTCGCCGCTCCGGTCTCGTTGATCGCCGTAATGATGCAAGGCGGTATCGCGCTGTTCGTGGTATTCGCCGCGATCTTTTTGCACGAACGTGCCGAACCACGCGAATGGGTGGGAATATGCGGAATCATGGTTGCGATGCTGCTGCTGGCGTGGTCGTTGGGAAGTGGCGCGGCGCAAGGCGCAGTTGATTCGACCGGACTGACCGTGCTCAGCGTGGTCGGAATCGCCGCCGCCGCGGCGCCCTCGATCGACGCTCGCCTCAGAACCAGCGGTGCGGCTCCGGCGATAGCTTCGGGAATCGTCTTCGGCTTGGGGAGTCTATACACCAAGGCGCTGGCCGACAGCTTCAACCCCTCGAGCGTTGCACAGATTGTTCTGAATCCCTGGTTTTACCTGACGATCGTCGCGAATATCGCGGGGCTGGTGATGCTGCAGAACTCCTTTCACCAGGCGCGCGGGATCATCGCGATGCCGTTGTCGTCGGCATGCTCGAACGTGGTGCCGATTCTCGGCGGGATGGTAGCGTTCGGTGAGGTGTTGCCGGCGAATACCTTCGCGGCGACGATGCGGGTCGGGGCGTTCGTGCTGACGGTCGGCGCGAGTGCTTTGCTGGCGACCGGAAATGGGGTGGGTGGGCAACTCGAAGTGAAGCAACAGGCCGCCAGTCCGTGAAGTAGCGGCGTCCTTTGCGCGGGACGCATCGAGCCGTTGGTAAATGCCTCTGAGGCTGCCCTTCTCTACTCTCCTCCGCCCGGCACGAAATTCTAGTTGATGATCTTTTCGGAGCGCAGGGATTTGATTTCCGCATCGGTGTAGCGCGCGCCCTTCAAGACCTCTTCGGTATGTTCACCCAGCAGCGGCGGCATCAGGCGCTTGATCGATTTTTCGCCATCGATGCTCACGGGAATATCGACGAACTTCATTTCGGGAATGCGAAAATCAGGGGCGACCGGCGGCAGCATCCCTAGCGTGTTGACCTGCTCGTCGGCATAGACCTGGTCCATCGAGTTGATGGTGCTGGCCGGGACGCCAGCCTCGCGCAACAATTCCATCAGTTGCATAGAGGTATGCCGGCGAGTGGCACGCTCGAGAATCTCGTGTAGTTCACCGCGACGCGGCACACGATCCACGTTGGAGCGAAAGCGCGGGTCATGCGCAACCTCGGGACATTCCAGGACTGCGCACAGTTTCACGAAAAGGCGATCGTTGCCGGCTGCGATCAGCACCCAACTGTCGGAGGTGGCGAAGGCCTCGTAGGGTGCGGCGGCAGGCGAAGCCGACCCTTCGGGTCCCGGCACTACGCCGGTTGCCTGATAGGCGGTCATCAACAACGCGGTCCAGGTAACTCCGGTTTCGAGCAGACTGGTGGCGACCTTGGCGCCTTTCCCGGTTTTGCCGCGATCGATCACGGCGGCAAGAACTCCGCTGAAGAGCCACAATCCCGATCCCATATCGATAATCGGGACGACGACGCGGGCCGGCGGCGATCCGGGATGACCGTTGACACTGATGATGCCTGAATAGGCCTGCCCCAAGGGATCGTAACCGGGCAACGAGCGCATCGGACCTTTTTCGCCGAAGCCGCTGATCGAGCCATAGATGAGCCGTGGATTTTCCTTGGACAGATCGTCGTAACCGAGGCCGCGCGATTCCAGACTTCCGGGCTTCATCGAATGGATGAAGATATCGGCGGAACGAGCGAGACGCGCGACGATTTCGCGGCCGCGGGGATGGTCTAGGTCGATGCAGACGCTCTTTTTGTTGCGATTATAGGCGAGGTAGGCGACGGCTTCGCCATGCCATTGCGGAGCGAAACGACGCGCGTCGTCGCCGCTGCCCGGCCGCTCGATCTTGATCACGGTCGCGCCGAAATCGCCGAGCAACTGCGTGCAATAGGGCCCGGCAACGTTTTGAGTGAGATCGATAACGGTAAGGCCGTCGAGCGTAAGCGGCATGCGTAAGAACTCCCGCTGCGAAAATTTCGCGACGATCAATTGTTAGACGGGATTGGCGACGAACGCTAACCGGTCTCCGAAGTAGGCCAATTCCTAAGGCTCGATCGTGAATGACCACGAATAGGTGTGGTCGGCAGTGGTGATCGAAACGGAATAGGCGCCCGGCGTGAGCGCGGCGCGCGGGATCAGGACGATCGCGCCGAAATTTCTGAGCCCGTCGCGGGCGCGATTTTGCGCGAAGGCGTCGGGATTGCGGTAAGTGTCGGCGTCAAATCCACAAACCTCAAACGGGGCGCCGTCTTTGGTGAGCGCATAGTGCGAGAGCGCCGGCGTATACATCGCGCCGAGTTGGAGCGTTATGGGCATCCCGGCGTGAGCATCGTAGCCGGAACAGCTGGTGAGCGGATCGGGCCATTCGGGGGTAATGCTCGAACCGTGGGTGGTCGAACCGTGGGGCGGATATTGAATGGGGGTATCGAGCGGTTTCGGCTTGGTGTGTATAGGGTCGGGATCGGTAAGGACGTTGAGTGCAGCGACGCAAACGTCGGCCGCGCAATAGGTGCCGTAGCCGACGCTGTGCAGGTTCGGATTGAGAATCCACAACCGATGGAACGGCCCCTCCATCCAGCTATCGATCGCCCATGACTGCGCCTGCGTGGCATGAGGATTCCACATCTCGTCGACATCGCTGGAGCCCGCGGCGGCGAGGCCATCCGCGGTGTACCAGTGATTCCCGGCGGTCTCGGTATGCATCTGTGCACCCGGACTGGTGCCCTTGCGGATATCGTCCGCGTAGTTCTTAACCAGGTAGAGCGAGTGGAGATAGTCGCCTTGGCTGAGCTTGGCGTCGGCAGTGACCGGCGGGAGCCCGGTCATCGCGCGATAGTTGTTGAGCGGCCCGAGCCATTTCATCACGTCAGCAGAAGGCGCCGGCTCTTCCGCTTTAACCGCCGAGGCGTCCGCCGAACTCGCGGCGGCGTCGGCGCCAGAACCGTCAGCGTTCGTGGCCGGCGAGGCGTTCAAGTTCGCCGAAACGCTGGCACTCGAAATCGCGCCGGATGAATCCGCCGAGGCGGCATTGCTATCGGTCACACGTTCGAGACGGTCGAAGTTGAGCAGAAACTCGGCGAGTCCGAAACTGAAGGCGAAGGCGAGTGCAATCGCGCCGAGCATGACCGTGCGAGTCCAGCGCGAGCGCGGCGAAGCCGGTGCAGGGGCGGCGTCGGCGAGGTCCCGCAGAACGTAGCTGGCGGCACCGAAGCGGATCTCGTCGCCGGATCGGACGGTCGCGGAATCGCGAATACGGCGGCCGTTAACGTAGGTGCCGTTGGTCGAGCCAAGATCGGTAACGCGATACTCGCGGCCGTTACGGGCGAGTACCGCATGATGGCGCGAGACGGTAGTACCCGCGAGCACAAGTTGTTGTCGGGCGCGCTGCCGACCGAGATCTCCTCGCGCCCCAGCGCCAACTCTCGCGCTGCCGTGGGATCGATGGGGACGAGCCGCAGATCCGCGGAGACGCCGGCCGGTGTGGGAGTCGGCCGTTGTCCGCTCTGCAGCGCCATGATTGGATTTTTAATTGGCGACGCGGCAATGGCAAGCGCGGATTTTAAAGTAAAGGAACAGCCTGCCGCCGGCATACGCCGCGAGATCGGACGATCCGCGCGGCGCAACTATATTAAAGTTCTACTTTATGTTCAGGCGGAGGTGGCGTCTACGGCTTGGCGAATCCGCTTATCAATTTGGCGATTGCCTCGGGTTGTTCGAGCGGCGCCATATGGGCGGCGTTCGCCACCATCTCGACGCGGGCGCCTGGAATCAGCTTGCGGAAGTCCTCGGCATAGACGGGTTTGGTGAGGCCGTCCTCTTGTCCCCAGATAACGAGCGTGGGGGCGGAGATGCGATGGATACGCTTGCGCAGGCCGCGATCGGGAATCGGCCAGATGAACTTGCCGGTACATCCGAGCGCCCAGGTCACACGGATTATGGAATCGGGCTCTTCGGGATTCATATAGACCAGCTTGCGCGAAGCGTGATTCTGGTCGTGGAAAAATAGCGGATCCAACTCGGCTTGCGTGGCGACCATGTAGTTCTTAATCGGGGCGTCGTCGCGCCACAGTCCGAGCGGATCGATGAGGACGAGTTTGCCCACGCGCTTCGGATTGGTGGCGGCCAGCTCCGCGGCGACCATCCCGCCGAACGAATGGCCACAGACGGTGGGCGCCTCGAGCCCGAGTTTATCGAACAGTTCGTAGTAGTGGAGGACCAGGTCCCAGAAGTCGTCGAGGCCTTTGACCGCATCGGGGTCACCGTCGCTGGTGCCCGGATGTTCCGGGGCGTACACCGTGAAATCCTTGGCGAGGAGATCGAGGAAGTCGCTCCAAATCAATCCATAGCCGCTGTGAAGGAAGACCAACGCGGGTCCATGACCGGCGACTTTGACGTGTGCTGTGACTTTACCATCCCGAGAGGCTGACTGTTCGTTCGGAAGTTGCGGCCATAACTATCGGTTCACTCTCCGCTTTGGTCTTGGTGCGCCTTACCCGGATATCGGCCGGTCGAAGGCTTCATGCGCGCGATGGGCGCGTCTATCGTTGAGCCGCGAGCGCGGTATTTGAGCCGATCCAAGTCCGACCCAAATACCGCGTCCGACGGCGAGTCATTTATTTACCGGCGCGACTCTCCGCGGCGATCGACGGGCTCGATGCGGTGACTTTGCGGTTGGCTTTCAGAGCTGACGGCCACCACTTGTTCTCCCATCCGTCTTCGTCCCACAGATTGCTCAGATGAGGCTTCACTTCACGGCTGAAGAGCTCGATGTTCTTGAGCGTCAACTCGTGCGGCATCGAACCGATGTGCAGCAGGACCATCAGATTGCCGACTCGCAGCTTCTTGACGGCTTCCTTCAATTGATCGCGCACGCTGGCGGGTCCGCCGGAGATGACGAACTGGTTATCGACGAAGTCTTTGAATTTCCAGTTAGGAATTTCGTTGACGAGCTTGGCCTGCATCGGCGCGAGATTCTTAACGCTATTGGCCAGGCTGCGATAATCCTGATGACCCGGGATACCCATAAATTCGGGCAGCACGTGTAGGCATTTGTCGTAGAAGTAACGAATATGCTGGTAGTAATCTTTTTCCGCCTGGGCGTCGGATTCGGAGACCGCGACCAACTGGAGGAAGCCGGCGCGATAGGGATTGGCTTCGAGATTAGACTTGGCGACGAACTCCCAGAACCCATCCATGACGCGCTTGCCGAGGTTGTTACCGTAGTAGCTGAGGAAGCAGTAACAATGGTCGTGCTTGGCGGCGAAGTCCCAGGTGCTCAGGCTGCCGCTACCGGGAACCCATACGGGGGGATGCGGCTGCTGAATCGGCCGCGGCCACAGGTTGACCATCGGCAATTTAAAATACTTACCGTTCCAGGCGAAAATTTCTTTTGACTGCCATGCCTTGAGAATCAGATCGTGCGCCTCGTAATAGCGCTCGCGCTGTTCGATCGGGTTGACGCCGTAGCAGAGATTGACGTCCATCGGGCTGCCGAGCGGCATCCCGGCGACGATGCGGCCGCCGCTGATGCAATCCAGCATCGCATATTCCTCGGCGACGCGGATCGGAGGGTTGGTGGTCGGCAACGTCGCGCCCATCTGGACGATCGCGACGTCGGTGCCGTTGGTGGCGCGCGCGAGTACCGATCCCATCAGGTTCGGGCTCGGCATGAATCCGTAGGCGTTCTGGTGATGCTCGTTAACGCAGATCCCATCCATGCCGCATTTCGCGCCATGAATGAGCTCATCGAGGGTCCAGTTGTAGTACTGGCCGACACGATCGGGCTGGGCCAAATCCCAAAACGGCGGGTCCACCCATACCGAGTGGTACTTCGTTTCGAAATCCGCGGGCAGGTCGCGGTAGGGCATCAGGTGGAACATCGACAGTTTCATGCAGGCCTCCGAACGGGCGTTTAGCGCCCAAACCTTGGAAATAGCACGCGCAGCCTCTCACCCTCAACGCTATTGATAGCGCGCGGCGATGCGATGACGGTCAGGGGCTGACGGTAAAGGACCAGGTGTATTGCTGCCCGGCGGCGTTGATCGATGCGGTGTAGCTGCCCGGGGCGAGCGGCGCACGAGGGATCAGAACAATTGCGCCAACATTGCGGAGCGTCGCCTGAGCTTGTCTCTCGGCGACAGGATCGGGGTTGTGATAGTTGGCGGAATTGAAGCCACAGGCATCGATTGCGGCTGGCGCGGTGCCGTTGAGAGTTAAAGTATAACCTGAGAATTCCGTGGGGGCGAGTTCCCCGAGCTGCAGGGTGATCGGAAGTCCGCTCGGGAAGGAATAGCCGGGGCAAGAAGCGAGCGGATTCGGCCATTCACCCTGAGCGGAGGTCAACCGTACGATCGATCCATTGGGGGGAAATTCGATGGGGTAAGGCAGAACCACCGGACCCGGGGCAAAACCCGCCGGTGAACGTACCTCGAGGACGGCGCCGCATACGCCGCGTTCGCAATACTCACCGTAACCGACACGGCGCAATCGCGAGTTGAGGATCCACAAGCGATGGAATGGCGCGGTCATCCAGGAATCGAAGGCCCACGAACGTGACGGCGGGCGGAAAGAATCGGAACCCATCGCGAAGTGAGTATCGGAGTAGGCGGCGGCGGCGCTCCCTTCCGGAGTGTACCACTGGTTGGCGGGGATCCTCGGTGTGGCTCAGCGCGCCCAGGTTCAAGCCCTTCTTGAGCTCTTTGCGATAGTTCTTAATCAGGTAACGCGCATGATTGCGCGCACCGGTCGTCATCGCCGGATCCGAACTGACGAATAGCAAGTGCGCGACGCCGCGATAGCGGTTGAGCGGCAATAGCCACAGCGTCGTTTCCTCGGCGCTCTCGGGCGGCAGGGGTGCGATTGCGGCCTTGGGATGTCTCGGACGAGGCGTTGCGTGCGGCGAGGCGGATGCTGCTGCCTGGGTGGGATTGGCAGCATCGGTGAGGCGATGGGCGTCGCCGTCACGGTCATCCGGGCCCCGGCCTGCGTCTTCGGCACCATCGCCACATCTTCTTCGGGCTGCTCCGACTGCAGCCGGGGACCGTGTCGCACGGCGTATTTGGTCAGCACGAAGGCCACGGCGAACAAGCCCGCTACTACCGTCCCGATGAGCACCCGCCGTAGCCAATTGCGCCTGTCTGGATCGGGCGGATCGGGTTGCCATTGTGGGTATTGCGGGCGAAGCGGAGTAGGTGCGCCGTTGGTCACGGGCGGCCGGGCCATAAGCGGCTCTTCGATCGGGGCTTCGCCCGGATAATCGGTCCGCTCGACATACGGTTCCGCACATTCCGACGCTGCGGCCGCCAATGTACCTCTGCGGCGGCCGCGTAAACCTCTCGAGCGGCAGGTCGATAAGCCGGTCACCGTCGCCATTCGTCGCACTCGCGGCGGCGTATGAATGATCTGGGATGCCGTCGTCGAAGGCGTAGCGAGCAGTCCCGAAGCCGAGTTCGTCGCCGTAGGAGATCGCGAACGTGCCATCGATACGCTGGCCGTTGACGTAGGTGCCGTTGATGGTTTCGAAATCGGTAAGGCTATAGCTGTTGCCGTCGTGCGCGAGACGGGCATGATGGCGGGAGACGGTCGCGTCCTGCAAAACCAAATCGTTACCGGACGCACTACCAATCAGAATCTCGTCGTAGTCGAGTGGGAATTCCGCTGGCTGGCTACCGGCGACTGCGATGAGCCGCGGTCTTTGCGCACTTGAGTCTGGTCCCTGCGCCGTCACGTCCCCACCTCCTGCCCCCAACCTGGATGACTCGCCTACTCCCCCCCGCACGCGCGTCCCTCAGTGACTAGTCCAAGTCCCAGTGAGGTCCGAGAAAGTACCTGGCTCGTTCCAGAATAGGCATTGCTCTCGGAGCCGGTGCGGCCGGAGTTATCGGTTCGTCGGCGTCGCGTCCCAACTCCTCGATCAGTGATCTGCCCGAATCGACTAAAGCTCTCAAATCGTAGCCGCCTTCGAGGGCTGCGACTAGCTTCCCTCCACAGGATTCGGCGGCGAGACGCTTGAGCCTGCGCGCGATAGCCGTGAAGCCTTCCTCATTTACGCGCATCATGCCCAAAGGGTCGCGGTAATGGCAGTCGAAGCCGGCCGAAACGAGAACAAACTCGGGCTTGAACGATCGCGCGATTGGCAACAGGAGTTCATCAAGTACAGAAAGGTATTCATCGTTCCCGCAGTTCGCCGGCAATGGAGCATTCGCCGTATATCCGAGTCCCGCGCCGTCACCGATCTCATCGAGCCATCCCGTGCCGGGATAAAACGGGAACTGATGAATCGACATGTAGAGCGTCTGCGGCGATTCATAAAAGATGTTCTGCGTACCGTTGCCGTGATGGACATCCCAATCGAATATCAACACGCGCCGCAGCCCGCGCACCCGAGTGAGCCATGAGGCGGCGATCGCCACATTATTGAAAAAGCAGAAGCCCATAGCGCCCTGGGGCATCGCGTGATGGCCGGGAGGACGTACGATGGCAAAGGCGTTGGCGGCGGCGCCGTCGAGCACGGCTTCGGTCGCGGTCAGGACACCGCCCGCGGCAAGACTGGCGGTCTTCCAGGTATCGGGCGAGGCGTGAGTATCGGGATCGAAGTCGAGGCGATCCATCCCCTCGGTACGTTCGACGGCGCCGATATAATCCGCGCGATGGCACAGGGCCAGCTCGTCGAAGGAGGCCTGGCGCGGTGAATATAGTTCAAGGTCGGGGCGGTTCAGATGCTCGACCATGTCGATCATGGCGGCAACGCGCTCGGGACGCTCGGGATGGACGCGGCCGGCAAAATGTTTCAAATAGCGGCGGTCGGCGACGAGCGCGGTTTTGTTCATCGTTGACTCTCTAAGGTGCGATCGTGATCATTGTAGCTGAAGTAGCGCGTAAGTGCTCGGAGTTTGCGCGCGATTCGAGCCTTTAGAGAAGCGGTAACGGTTTGGGCATAGTCGAAATAGCAGTCTTACTGATTGTCGCGCTGATCGTAATCCCCCCGGAGAATTTGCCGGAGGTGGCGCGAGCCGCGGGGAAAGTCCTGCGAGAATTGCGTCTGGCCAGCAACACCGTGATGCGCGAACTGAGTACGATCGACGAACCCACGCCGATGGCCTCGCCACCGCCGCCGCAGCCTGCGGGAACCCCAGGTATCCAAGCCAGCGGAACCCGCCGATCCGATTTAGCCTCATCGAATGGCTGCCAGCAGCGACGACCGCAACCTGACCGGGGTCCCGTCCCAGGGCTCCGACGATGCCCGGATGCCCTTGATCCAGCATCTGACGGAGTTCGCGCTCGCGGCTGATTCGTTCGCTGATCGGAGTCCTGATCGGATTCCTTCTGGCGTACGCGTTCGCGACAAGTGTTCGGCTGCTGACTGGCGGCATGGGGATTCGCCGGCACAACAGGTCGATGCTGATCGGCACCGGGGTCGGTCGAGGCTTTTTCGCCAAGCTGGCAAGCGTGGCGTTGATCGCGGGATTCGTCGCCAGCCCGGCGGTGTTCCTCGAAATCTGGAAGTTCGTCGCGCCGGGACTCTATGCGGCAGAGCGCCGACTAGCGAAGCCGTTCGTGTTTTTGCCAGCGGCACTCTGGCCGGTGGCTACTTCTGCTGGGCGGTAGTTTTCCGAATCGGATATGCATTTTTTCTGGCGCAATACGCGAGTATCGAGTAACGCAGCTCATATCAGTGAGTACTATTTGACCAGGCTGCTGGCCTTGAAATAATACTCGAAATGCCGATGTTCGTTTATACGTTTCATCGACCCGCATGGGCTCTCCGCAATGATCGGCTACTTCCGCTATGCGGTGCTCGTGATGATGGTAATGGCGTTCGTTGGCGCCGACCGGATATGATGTCATTGCTGGCGATTCCATTGCTTGGGCTGTGGATTCATATCGCAATTTGGTCGGCATTGAGCGGACGGCAACCAACGCCGCGAAAACGCCGGAACCGTCACGGGGCGCGGCAGACATTCGCAAGACACTCGCAACGCCTAAGTCGGGGGGGAATTGATGGCAACTCTCGCAAACAATCCGACGGCCACCGGCGGCCCGGGTATCCCGCCGCGATGGACCTATAGCGCCAAGGACGTGATTGGCACGGCTTATTCCGTCGCCAGCAGCGTATGGTACACGGTCTCCGATGGCGTCATCAGCGAGGTCTACTACCCTACCCTCGATCGGCCACAGATTCGTGACCTGCAGTTTCTAGTGACCGATGGCGAGACCTTCTTTCACGATCCGCATCGCAGCCTGATTTCCTCGGTCGAGTACCTGGGTGAACAGGGCCTGGGCGTGCGCATCATCAACGCCGATCGCGAGCCGGACGCTACAAAATCGTGATGGAGGTGATTTCGCGATCCGCATCAGCCGTGCGTGCTGCTCGATACGCATCTCGAAGGCGATGCGGATTTGCTGCGAAAGCTGCACTGTCTATGCCCTGCTGGCGCCCCATCTGGAGGTCGGCGGATGGGGTAATCACGGCAACGTCACCTATGCCTCGGGCAGGGAGTTTCTGACCGCGCACAAGGATCAAACCTGGCTCGCGTTGGCGGCGAATGTGCCGTTCGTGCAGCGTTCATGCGGATACGTCGGTACGACCGACGGATGGCAGGATGTTGTCGAACAATTTCAAGTTAGACAAGCGAATATCGCGGCGCCGTTCTCAACGGGAACATCGCCCTGACCGGCGAGATCGATATGAGCCACGGGTATCGTTTCACCCTTGGCCTCGGCTTTGGTCATACCCTCCATCGCGCGGTGACCAACCTGTTCCAGTCGCTCGGGACGCCTTTCGCCAGAACATCGCGGGACGCTTTCTCGAGCAATGGGATCGCATCTGTCGCCGGCTCCATCCGCTGCGACAAAACTTGTGGCGACGAGGGTGAGCTCTATCGTCGAAGCTGTGAATTGCTGCTGGCGCACGAGGACAAGAACTATCCGGGGGCGATGATCGCGTCGCTGAGCATCCCGTGGGGCGAAATCAAGGGCGACGAAGATCTGGGCGGCTATCATCTGGTCTGGACCCGCGACATGGTCAACAGCGCGACCGGATTGCTGGCGGCCGGCGATACCGCCACTCGGCTCTGCGCGCGCTGATCTACCTGGCCTGCTACGCAGAAGCCGCGACGGCGGCTTCCCGCAGAACTTCTGGGTCGACGGGGAGCCATACTGGAGCGGAATCCAGCTCGACGAGGTGGCTTTTCCGATGATGCTGGCGTGGCGATTGTGCAAACTGGGAGCGCTCGCCGATTTCGATCCCTATCCGATGGTGCGCGCCGCCGCCCGCTATCTGATCGTCCAGGGCTGCGTGCACACCGCAGAGAGCGATGGGAGGAAAACAGCGGCCTTTCGCCGTCGACGCTGGCCAGCGAATATCGCGGCACTGGTCTGCGCGTCGGGCATGTCGCGGCGCAAGCGCGGCGACGAGCCACCTCCCACTATCTCTGCCGAGTATGCGGATTATATCGAATCGCACGTCGAGAGCCTGGACCGTGACCAACCACGGCACCCTCGTGCCCGGGATCAAGCGGCATTACGTCCGCATCAATCCCGACCGATCCGGACCAACCGCATGCCGGACGAAGATCCCGATCACGGGACGTATCTGATTCACAACCGTCCACCGGGCGAACGCTAGGAGTTCGCGGCCGCCGAAATCGTCGACCCAGGCTTCCTCGAGTTGGTCCGTTACGGAATTCGCAAGGCCGGCGATGCGCTGATCGAAGACTCGTTGCGCGTGGTCGATGCGGCTGCCTGCAAGGCCGATTTTCCGGCCGGTCCCTGCTGGCGCCGCTACAACCACGACGGCTACGGTCAGCGCGACGACGGCGGCGCTTTCAGGATGGGGCGCGGAAGGCCGTGGCCGCTGCTCACCGGAGAGCGCGGGCCATTACGAACTCGCCGCCGGGCGCGACGTGCGATCTCTATCTTCGCGCGATCGAAGGCGTTCGCCACGCCGACGCGTCTGCTGCCCGAACAGATCTGGGACAGACCGGACAATCCGCAGGCGATGATGGTTACGGGCAAGCCGACCGGTGCGGCGATGCCGCTGATGTGGGCACATGCGGAGTATATCAAGCTGTTGCGATCGGTCAGCGATGGCCAAGTTTTCGATCTGATACCGGAAGTCGCGGAGCGATACCGGCGGGTACGGCAGCGCGTCCCATTGGAGATCTGGAAGTGGAATCGCAAGATTAGCGCTATCGCTGCCGGCTCAACTCTCAGAATACAGGCGACCGCTCCTTTCACGCTTCACTGGAGCAAAGACGAATGGCATACGGTGCACGACACCCCTCGCAGTCGACTTCGATTGGTATCCACTTCGCCGATATCGACGTCGCGCTGGCGGATCGCGCCCGTACGATTTACCTTCCTGTGGCTGGAGGACAATCACTGGGAGGGTCGTGACTTCGCCGTGGCGGTCACGCCTCGTCAGGCGGTCTGAGGCGGCGTATCGCGAACCGATCCGTCAACGAATCGACGAGGGCTTCGACCTCAGCGGCGGATTCCGGCGCGAAGTACAGCCGTAGGTGATGCAGTCGGGGAATCTCCGTGCGAAGCGTGGCGAGATTGTCGTAGGACTCGACTAACGCCTTGAACTCCGCGATGTGCTCCCGCGGCATCGCCAGCCACAGCGTCTGCATCAGAGCGGGCGGATCGGATCTGTCGTGCTGGCTTTTAGCGGGCGATGCGATGCGTTCGGTGCTCATATTCGGATTACGCCTTGGCTCGTTGAATTAACGATACGCCGCGCTGTCCCGACGTCTTGGACTGTCGCGCACCGCATGCCTAAATTCCAGCTATGGAGCTGCCCCGTCTAATCTTCGTAACCGGCAAGGGGGGCACGGGCAAGAGCACGGTGGCGGTTGCGATCGCGACCGCGATTTCACGCCGTCGCCCGGTCACGATCGCCGACCTCGAGCGGCGACGCACTGTCGCACGAATCCTCGGGGTAAGTCTCAATGGCGCGGGTCACGTCTCCGTCGACGATAACCTCGAGCTAACCGGCCTCACTCCGCGCCGCGAACTCGAGGGGTTCATCGAAGGGATCGTCCCGCTGAAGGCGATATCGCGCCGGATGCTGCGGAGCCGCACCTTTGGCTACGTCACTGCGGCTTTGCCCGGACTCGAAGCATTTCTGACGATGGAAAGGATGCGCTTGATGGCCGGCGAAGCGGCGCTGGAGGATGGCTACGCGGTGATCGATGCGCCCTCGACCGGCAATGCGATCGAGCTGCTGTCCGTCCACGCGGGGTGAGGCGGATAGCGCCGCGCGGGACCCTCAACCGGCTGGCGGAAACCGTCGAGGAATTCTCGTCGATCCGAATCGGTTCGGGGTCGTGCTGACGGTGCGGCCCGAAGAGCTGGCGTTGCGCGAAGCCCTGGAGGCAGGCGCGAATTGCGTGATCATCTCGGCGTCAGCTGTATCGCGACGGTGCTGAACGGAGTGGCCGATTCGATGTTCACCAAGGCGGAAATCGCCAAGGCTCGGGGCTTGGGAGATACCACCCGGATGGCCGAGCGTCGCCGCGAAATCGCCGATGACGCGGCACGAACGCGGCGCGCGTTGAAGGCGGCCGGTCTGACGGTAATCGAATTGCCACTGCTCTTCAGTGAAACGGTCGGGACGCGACGAGGTCGCGATTCTCGCCGATTCGCTAGGTCGTGAGCCGCTTCTGCGATGAAGGCGCGCGAATTCAATCTCGGCGGCTATCGGCTCGTCATATGTCTGGGACCGGGTGGCGTCGGCAAGACCACCCTCAGTGCCGCATTCGCGCTCAACGCCGCGCTGGCCGGTCGCAACGTCAACGTGATGACGGTGGATCCGCCCCGCGTCTGCTCGACGCGCTGGGTATCGCGGGCGACGCGACCGAGCCGCGCGACGTCCCTCTGGATGGATTCCGGGCGCGGCGCGGACGCTTGCAGGCCTTCCGGCTCGATCCCAAGCAGACCTTCGATCATTTAGTCGAGCGCTACGCGCCTTCGGAAACGCCGCGATTCAATCCTGAACAATCGCATCTACCAGAATCTCTCGGGCGCGCTGGCCGGCGTCGCCGACTACATGGCGATGGAGCGCCTGCTCGAAATCCATCGCGACCCCGCGACCAATCTGGTCGTGCTCGATACCCCCCGGCGCAGGAGGCAATAGATTTTCTCGACGCTCCACGCCGGATGCTCGACCTGCTGGGATCGCGCGCCGTCACCTTGCTCAATGTCTCGCGCGGTCTGATGCGCGGACCGATGGCGGTGTTCGATCTGGCCGCTCGCGCGGTCCTCACCGCGTTCGATCGGCTGACCGGGTTGCACCTGCTGGCCGACGTCCAGACTTTCGTTCGCGGTTTCGAAGGGATGTACGATGGCTTCGCCGATCGTGCCTCCGAAGCGCAGACGCTTCTGCGCGCCGAAGACAGCCTCATCGTCGTCGTTACAACGGCCGAGCCGGAACGCGTCGAGCAGGCGCGCGAGTTCGTGGTGTCACTCGAGGAGATGGGACTTCGCGCCGGAGCGGTCGCGGTGAATCGTACACTCGCGCCCATCGCGGAGTCCGCTGAGCTGGAAACGGCTGCAATTCCGGAAGCGCTCAAGCGCAAGCTGCTGCGTAATCTTGCCGATTTTGCCGCGCTCAAACGGCGTGAATCGGTCTCGATCGAGCTCTGCGCGAGAGTATCCCGCGCGAAACGCCACTGATAGTCGCTCCTGATCTCGGCCGCGAGCCGCGCACATTGAAAGATCTTGCCGAGATCGCCGACGGCCTGCGTTACACGTGAGCGTCGCGTCGGGCTCTATATCAGCATCTCGATCAGATCGGCCCCGGCTCGGCCATCGCGCGCTCGAGTTGAGTCATCAGGTCTTCGGCCGGCTCGACACGAACGGCGGGAACGCCCAGCCCGGACGAAATCTGCGACCAATCGATCTCGGGATCGGCGAGGCTGGTGAGCGATCGCGCCTGGCGTCCGGGCTCGGTGACACCCGCGCGCGCGAGCTCCACCTGCAGAATGCGATAGCGGCGGTTGTTGCAGATAAGCGTGGTGACATTGAGGTGTTCGCGCGCCTGCGTCCACAACGCCTGCAACGTGTACATGCCGCTGCCGTCGGCCTGAAAGGCGATAACCTTGCGATCGGGACACGCGACCGCCGCGCCAGTCGCGCACGGCAGACCCTGTCCGATCGCACCGCCGGTGAGCGCCAGATAGGTATGCGCGGCGCGCCAGCGGAGGCAGCGAAAAAGGGCAGGCCGGTGGTCGCCGCCTCGTCCATCACGATCGCGTTTTCGGGCATGGTCGCGGCGATCGCGGCGCCGATCGTCGCCGCGTTGAGCTCGCCGGTGGGCAGCGCCGGCCGCTTGACCGCCGGCGCCGCGGCGTCGTCGCGGCGCGCCCAGACGATCGGCCAGCGCTTCGAGCGCCGCGGCCGCGTCGTCATAGGGCGCGGCCAGCGTCTCCATGCGCGGCCCTCGGGAATCATCACGACTCGGGACATTCGGATAGCCGAAAAAGGCGACCGGACCGGCGCGCCGGCCAGCACCACCGCGTCGGATTTTCCCAGCGACTCCAGCGCCTGCTCGGGAAAGTACGGCAGCTTCTCGATCAGCGGGCATCGCGCCGCCGCGCTCGACTCGCGCGGGGAAGGTCTCGCACATCAGCCGGCATCCGGCATTTCGCGGCGATCCGGCCGGCGGCGATGAGGCCACGAGCGCGCAGCGCGTTGGCGCCCATGAACAGCGCGCACTTCGCGCCGTGCTTACGCAGCAGTTCGGCGGACTTGCGAATCGCGTCGTCGGCAACCGTCGGCAGGGCCGCGATCTTGCGGCGAGCCGCGGGACCGTCGGCCGGACTCCATTGGCAATCCGAAGGGACGATCAGCGTCGCGACATGGCCGGGAGCGTGCCGGCCGCTGGCAATCGCATCGGCGGTATCGCCCGCGATCGCTGTCAGGCGATGCGGACTTGCGCACCCAGGCGGAGACCGGCCGTGCCAGCGAGACGATATCGGAGGTCAGCGGCGCGTCGGCCGCGAGGTGCCACGTCGCCTGGTCGCCGATGATATTGACCACCGGCGAACGCGCGCGTCGCGCATTATGCAGGTTCGCGATACTGTTGGCGAAGCCCGGCCCGAGATGCGTCAAGCGTCAGCGCCGGCTTATCGGCCATCCGCGCATAACCGTCCGCCGCGCCGCTGCATACGCCCTCGAACAGGCCCAGCACCGCGCGCATCCCGTCAACCGCATCGAGCGCCGCGACCAACGGCATCTCGGTGGTGCCGGGATTGGCGAAACATACATCGACTCCCGCGGCCAGCGCGGTCCGAATCAGAATTTCCGCACCGTTCATGCTCAACCCGCCGCGCTACGCAGCACCTTTCCGGGCATTCCGCCCTGATAATTATCGCCGGCGAACAGCACCTGTCCGCCCACGATCGTGTATTCGATTCCTTCCGCGCGCTCGATCAATCGCGGTTGCTTGCCCGGAAGGTCATTGACCCATTCCGGCGGGAGCGGACGGATTCGATCCGCGTCGAAGAGCACCAGGTCGGCTTCGAATCCGGCCTTGATACGTCCTCGCGAATGCAGTCCCAGGAATTCCGCCGGCTCCGAGGTCAAGCGGCGCACTCCCTCCTCGATCGTCAAAGCGCCGCGTTCGCGTACCCATTCCGACAGCAGATAAGAGGAAAGCCCCGCGTCGCAATGCTGTGCGACGTGAGCGCCGGCGTCCGACAACCCGATCAAAGTGTTGGGCAATTGCAACAACTTGTGCACGATCTCTTTGTTGACGTTGATCACAGAAAGCGTGATCCCCAGCGCGAGATCTTCGTCGAGGCCGAGGTCGAGCAACGCATCCTCGGGATCCTTGCGCAACGTCGCCGCGAGATCCGCGATACTCATATTGAGGAAGAGCTGATTCTCGGCCTTCTCCGCCCTGACCACGTGAACGCGATCCCAGCGGCCGCGAAACACCGCCTTCGATGCGCCCAGGCGCAGTTCGGCTTTGAACGCCTGGCGAAACTCGGCGGAACGGAACAGCGCCTTTTGCTCCTCGGCGCTACCATTGAACACGCCCTTCCACGAATCGAGCGCGGCGAAAATAAAGGGATCGCGCAGCGTGTAATACTGTTGGATTGGACGTGGCGTGACCTGCGGCAAAATCTGCAATCCGCGCGCGAGCAGCGGCTTCAGCCGTTCGATAGTTTCCTCGTGCGTCTTCAGCGGCGTCCCCGGCAGATCGAGGATCGCGAGAAAGGTCAGCGGACGCCGGCTCTGTTCGGCGAGAAACACCAGCAGTTCGAAACCGCCGTCGGAAGGGGAGATACTCGCGCCGCCGCGGCTCGGCAAAATCTCGATAATGCCCCGGTTAAGTTCGCGCATCACCCGACAGAGCGCGCCAAGTTCCTCCCGGCTCGCCATCCGCGAGGCCAACGGTCGCCCCTGGAACCCGATATGCTGCGGCGCCAGGCTGAGCGAAAAGCCGTACGCCCCCGCCATCATCGCATCGCGAAACAGCGCCGCCATCGGCGCCGTCTCCTCGGCAGTCGCCGCGCGCTGCGCCGCCTCTTCGCCCATCACATAGAAACGCAACGCCGAAAGCGGCACCAGGAAAGCGGTATTGAGCGCGACGCCGTGACGTTCGATCGCGCCCATGTACTCGGGAAAGCTCTCCCACTCCCACGACACGCCATTCATCAGGACTTCGTGCGGGAGCGCCTCGACATTGACGAGATCCCACGCCATCGTGGCGCGCTCCTGCGGCCGCACCGGCGCGACCCCAACACCGCAATTGCCCATGAGCAGACTGGTAACGCCGTGCCACGAGGAGCAGGTGAAGAGAGGATCCCACGATACCTGCGCATCGTAATGGGTGTGGATATCGACGAAGCCCGGCGCGACCACCAGGCCGTTTGCGCTAATCTCGCGGCGCGCTGTGCCCGTAACCTCGCCGAGGCGGCGATTTTCCCGCTTTCGACCGCGACGTCACCGGAATAGGCAGGAGCGCCGGTCCCGTCACAGATCCGCGCACCTTTAATCAACAGGTCGTAAGACATTCTCCGTCCTCCGTGGCGCTATGCCGGCCCCTGTTGGCAGAAGCAGACGACGAGCGAGCTAGAGTTCCTTCGCGGTCTTCTCCGCGGTCGCCCAATCCACGATCGGCGTCAGCCGCCGCTTCGAAACGATTCCGCGGGCCATCGCTCCGCTGAACGGACTGAACGTCAGTGCATGGTCCTGGATATCGAGGACCAGAACGATCTTGGGTTCCTCGTTGGAAGCCCACGGCCCGCCCTTCAGCGTCACCCCTGGCGGAAAGCCGCTTTTGATCGCGCCTCCGATCAAATCGACCGCCTGCTTAAAGGACTCCTTGCTCGAGATGTTGAAATAGATTTCGTCCAGGTAAAGCGGCATGGTGTTCCCTCCCGCGTCAGTTGTGGAACCTACCGACCTTATACACGCAAACTGCGCGAACCTGTAACCAGCGCGATACGCGTCGGCGTTACGCGAATGCCGGCATGACCTCGCGTCCGAACAACTCGATACTCTGCTGCGTATTCATATCGCCGAAAATTATCGTGAAAAAGGTGATACCCTTGCTCACCCGATCGCGCAGGGCCTCGACAATCTGCTTCGGCGTGCCTTTGATACCGGTACGCCAGAACGGCAGACGCTGCGCGATCTTCCACTTTTCCTCGACTTCCGCGTCATTCGCCCCGATGCACACCAACAACTGCTCCGAGATATTGATCGAATTGATATCGCGTCCGACCGCCTCGCAATGCTGTTTCAGAACACCGAGTTTGTGTTCGAAGCTGCGATAGCCGGCCGGGCAATTCCAGCGGTCGGCATACTTCGCGACGATTCGCAGCATCGTCTTCTCGCCGCTGCCGCCGATCGTGATCGGTGGATGCGGCTTTTGTACGGGCTGCGGATTGTTGTGGGCGTCGGCGACCTGGTAGTAGCGGCCGGCGAAACTCGACTTCTTCGCACTGAACATGGTTTTCAGGATCTGCACGCCCTCTTCGAGCTGCCGCAGTCGCGCGCCGATCGAAGGAAACTCGTACCCGTAGGCGCGATACTCCTCGTCCATCCAGCCCGCACCGAGTCCCACTTCGAGACGCCCGCCGCTGATATTGTCGATAGTCGAGAGCGCCTTCGCCAGCAGCGCGGGATTGCGAAAGGAATTGCATAGCACCAGCGAACCGATGCGCAATTTCTGCGTATTCGCCGCGAGCGCGCTCATCGCGGTGGTGCATTCGAGCACGTCGATATCGGGAACCCCGCGATTCCAGAAATGGTCCACCAGCCAGTACGAATGGTATGCCGAGCTTTTCGGTATGCGCCGCGCGATCGAGCATCGCCTTGTACGACATTCCTGCTTGCGGTGAGAAAAGGCCAAATCCGATTTTGCCGTCCATTGGCGAAACTCCCTGTGTCTGGTGTTGGTCGCGCAGCGTCTGATCCCCAAGCGTGACTCGGCGCCGCGGCGTCAGTTTGGTTTCGCACGGCAGCCGTGGCTGGTCAACGCCTCGTATCGACGCTGTATTAGATGACCCATTGCGAGAAAGTGCGGCAACTCCCTATGCTCCCGCCTGGCGGTGACATCCCCCTTTCGGCGAGGGCAATCGATGAATCCTGCGAACAGGTATAATTCCGCGCGAACTACGCAATCTCGGCGACTCTTTCGCCTGACCTGCACGATTATTCTCACGCTGTTCGCACTCGCGATTCTCTCCCCACGAATCTCTTTCGCGGCGGCCCCGCAGTTCGAGCAGGTGGGAAACCCACGCATCTTCCCGCAGGCGCCAGGAGTACACGAGACGGTTTTTCGCGACTCACGTGGATCTTCGGCCTTCGACCATATCGGGCTTCATCGCTACGTTCTCGATTCGACGGGATCCGCTCGCTCCTCGATCGTGATGCTCTATCTGCCGGGCACCAACATGAACGGCGAAGTCGCGAATGACGATCCTCGTTACTCGCTGATGCTCTACCTGGCGCGGCACGGTGTGGATTTCTGGGCGCTCGACTACCGCACTCATTTTATTCCACCGCAAACTCCGATCAATCAGCTCAGCGAGTTAAAGGGCTGGACCAACGAATTGTTCGAAGCGGATATCGACGCCGCCGCGCGATTCGTCATCGCGAAAACCGGACGGCCTCGCATCTTCATCGCGGGTTTCAGCCGCGGCGTGAGTTTCGCCTACGCCTACGCCGCCCGTGATCCGGCCCACGTTCAGGGTCTCGTCCTCTTCGACGGTATCGCCATGAACAATAATCATAAGGGCGCGCCTGCGGGGGACGTTTACGCTACCGACGTCGCCGGCAAGCATCTCACCTGGGACAAGCGGCAGGCCCTGCTCAAGATGGTGATCGAAAATCCCGGCCAGGCCGCTCCGATCCCCAGTTCAAAACCGCCGGCGATAACCTCGCTCACGTCATCTATTCGTCAGCGGCGTTTGGCGGCAAAGGCGGGCTCGCCAACCCATATGGCGGCTTCACTAATCTGCAGGTGATCGCACGAGTGCTGCTCGGCTTCGATCGTTACTGGCCGGCGATCCAGGACTACGGCGACGCCGGGAACATACCGGTGAATACCCGCGCGATCGCAAAAATTCCGATCCTCGCGTTCAGCAGCACCAACATGTCTCCGGATTGGCCGCAGCGAGTAAGCGACTCCGCCACCGCCACTGGCAGCAAAGATGTCACCGTGACGCCCTTAAAAGGTTGGGGCCATCTCGACGTTATCTGCGGCACTCATGCCGACGCCGACGTGTTCGCGCCAACGCTCGCATGGCTCAGGCGGCATCAGACGGCGGAAACGGACGGTCGCTCCGCTCGCGACGCGTCGATCGCAGCAGCAGGACCAGGCCCAGTGCCCACACCCCAAAAGGAAACCCGATGATAGACCAACGCGCCGGCGACCATCCGCGATGCGCTGCTATCACCCCGGTCAGCGGCGCCAGCGAGGCGTCGACCACCAGCGAGGTCGCGATGATCTCTGGCGCCTGATCATGATAGCCCATGATCAGGAACCCCGAGGCGGCACCTAGGATTGTCGCGAGTAATTGCATCGTTTGGCCCTGGCCAGCCGTCCGGATATAGTTACCTTCATGCCACGTGGAGAAGCCGACAGCTTAATATCAAAGCTGCGACAGATGAGCGAAGAGGGTGTATCCAGCTTCTTTACCGAACTGATGGCGAACGAAGGGCTGCGACGACGATTCGGGCGCGCCGGGGAGAACTTCTTAAGCAACAAGCGAAGCTTCGACCGCAACGTTGAGAGCGTCCTTGATTTCGTTAATTTGCCGTCGAAACGCGACTTTCGTGAGCTTAAAGCCCGCCTCGACCATCTAAACGGTCAGTTGACCAACCTTAACATAAAGATCGACCGCCTGATGGCTGGGATGGCTCTTCACCGGCTGCCCTATCAACAGCTCCGCGCCCCCGCAAACGTCCGAAGCCCTGATCAGCGACTCACCAGATCCCGCTTTCAGCCGGATTTCACGCTTGTCCTTCGCGTTGAGCTGCTGAATCGCGTCCAGAAGCCGATCGAGCGCCTGCGGCAAATCCCCAAGAATCTTAATCCAGTGCTTATGATTCGCGCGGTCTCCCACTCCGATGAAGTGGGTGCCCGCCGCTTCAGCCGCAATCCGATCGGTATCGCTGTCGCCCACGTAAACCGCCCGTTCGGCGGCCACTCCTGAGCGCGCTAGACACAACTCCACGATATCCGGTGCCGGCTTGGGACGCACTTTGTCACCGCGCTCGCGACCGCGTCGAACACCCCGTCGAGTCCCAGATAGTCAATGACCGCGGGAATCGTCGCCGACCGATTCGTCGCCAGCCCCAAGCGGTAGTTACGCTTGATTTCGAGCAAAAACGCACGCAATTCCGGATGCGGCCGGAGCAGGTTGAAGAAAGGGGTCGAATCCATCGTGCGCGCTATCGCCCGCATCTGTTCGATTCGACGACTGTCGCCGCCCGCACGCAATTCGAAAACCTGCGGCGCCGACATGGAGACTCCAGCCTTCTCTTCGCTGGGACTCATCGGAGGCTCGCCGAGCAGCGCAAAAATCGCGTTGTAATAGGCAGTATTGGAGTCGGTCGAATCGAACAAAACGCCGTCGGCGTCGAAGATCACCAGTTCCAGCATCGTGTCTGAAGTTTACCTCGTTGCACAGCAGGAAGCGATTTTGCTAACCCAAATTGCACAAGCCGCCGTCCGGCGGCACGCTCGCGGCAGGGAGGTAGCATCGGTGAAAGCGATTCAATTCAAAGAGGTCGGGCGGTCCCGAAGTAATGCAATTGGTGGATATTCCCAAGCCCGAACTGCGGCCGCGGATGGTCCGGGTGCGCAATCATGCGATCGGAATCAACTTTGCCGACAACTTCTTTCGCCAGGGAACCTACCAGATCAAGCCGAAACTGCCCGATACGCCCGGGATGGAGTCTGCGGCGTGATCGATGAAGTCGGACCGAGGTCCAGGGCCTCAAACTGGGATGCGCGTCGCCGGTATCGGTCTCAAGGCTTACGCCGAGTATTCGTTGGTCTACGCCAACCAAATCATACCGCTGCCTGATTCGGTCAGACTTCGCGGAGGGCGCGGCCTTTCCGATCCAGACCATGACGGCGTGGTTCATGATCCACACCTGGTCACCACATGACTCCCGGACAGACAGTAATCGTCCATTCCGCCGCGGGCGGAGTAGGGATCGTCGCGATGCAGATCGCGAAGGCGGCGGGCGCACGAGTGATCGGCACCGTCTCGAGCAACAGCAAGATCGAGATCGCGAGGCAGTACGGCGCCGACGAAGTGATAAATTACGAGACTCACGACTTTGCCAAGGAAGTGATGAAAATCACCGCCGGCAAGGGCGCCGACCTCAATCTCGACGCGGTTGGCAAACCGACCTTCGAGAAAGGGATTAGCTGCATGGCGCCCTTCGGTCACATCATCCTCTACGGACGTGCGGGCGGACCGCCGGAAAAACTCGACGTCTTCAGGCTCTTCCAGAACGCGGTGAAGGTCAGCGGGTTCGTGCTGCTGACCGCCTCCTCGCAGCATCACCTGATGCGCGAAGGTACCGAGGCATGTTTCAATCTGATGCGCGAGGGCAAGTTGAAGATGCTGGTCGGCAAGACCTATCCCCTGGAGCAGGCCGCCGAGGCGCATCGTTTCATGGAATCGCGGCAATCGGTGGGTAAGCTGGTGCTGACGCCGTAGGCGCTCCACCTTCGAGCGCCCGCTTCGAGGCGGAAAGGACCTCTTCGCGGCTGCGTTGACAAGCGCTCCACGCACGGCAAAACTGTCATTTACGACGGTATTTCCGCTGTGCAGTATCTCTGAAACGGCGACGACGGCGTTGTTCGTCGCGTGCGTCGGTCGGTGTCGGAGGCTGTGATTCGGCCATGAAGGTTTCGTCTGCCCGCGGCGCTGCAAGAACGCCCAAACGCTCCGCCAAGATCATTCCCTTCCCCAGCAAAAAAGGGTTGCGCCACCGTCGCGCGGTTCGGGTTGCATCGATCGGGATCGCCATTGGTGTCTGCGGAGCGCTCGCCACCCGCGTGAATACCTTTCATGGGTACGGCGGCGCCCCCACCCAAGATGAAGGTCTGCGATCCGCCGTGACCGCGCAGGAACTCCAAATCCTAAAGCTGGTGAACGACGAACGCATCCGAGCCGGCGCACAACCTTTGCAGTTTCTCCGCGTCTTCTCGCCGCCACCCGCAGACACAGCGTCGACATGGCCATGCGCGATTACCTTGGTCACGACGGCCCCAACGGTGACACACCGGCCGATCGCGCGCGGATGGTCGGCCTCGGCTACCAGGAGTTGGCCGAGAACCTCTACTCCGACACCGTCGCCGATATCGCCGAACTGCCCGCTCGAGTGGTCAAGGGATGGCTGCAAAGTCCGGCTCATCGCGACAACCTGCTCTCGCAGCGCTTCGAGGCCAGCGCCGTCGGTATCGGCAAGAATTCGGCGGGCAAGTTCTACATCACCGAGGACTTCATCCGCTAGTTGAACTTGCTCCTACAAACGCGCGCAAGCGAAGCTCCCGCACCGGCGCTCTGCGACTGCGCTCAGGGTGTGCGTTCGAGGGATTTTTGATGGACTTCACCCGGCTAGCCGGTCTCGCCGGAGGACATGCCGAAGCGCGGGCTATTCAAGTCGCACTTAAACTTGGGTTCTTCGAGTTCCTCAAAGAGGAAAGCCACGACGCGGCCTGGCTCGCACGGACGTCGGGCTGTAATCCACGCGCGACGATGCTCCTGGCCAACGCGCTGGTGGCGCTGGGCCTGCTCGAGTTGAATCGACGCTCGTTACCGGCTCACCGAAGCTTCGCGCGCGATGCTGCTCGAAGGGTCGCCTGAATATCTCGGCGGCATGATTCTTTTCGACGGAGGCCTGTGGGAGACCTGGGGCGGATTGGAGGAATCAATTCGCACGGGCGAACCCGGGCGCTCCCCCGACATGTACCAGTCGCGGCCCGAGGAGACCGCGCGCTTCATCCGTGCGATGGATAGTCTCGTCCGCGCACGCGGTGACGCGGCTTACGTCGCGAATCATCTCGACCTTGGATTCGCCCACACCATCGTCGATCTCGGCGGCGGCCCCGGTACTTATCTGATCGAGCTGCTGCGGCGAAATACTCACGCACGCGGCGCCATCTACGATCTTCCAGCAACACTTGAAGTCGCTCGGCAAGTAATCTCGGAGCGTGCGCCGTGGGCGCTCGACCGCATCGATTTGCGGGCTATCGATTACCGCGCCGGCGAACTACCATCCGGGCTCGATGTAATCTTCATGTCGAACATCATCCACAGCGAGGATGAGGAGACCAACACCGCCCTGACGGCCAAGTCTTTCCGCGCGCTCAATCGCGGCGGATTGATCGTAATCAAGGACCATCTGATGAACGACGCCTTAACCGAGCCCTCGGCCGGTGCGGTCTTTTCGCTCTACCTGCTGCTGACCACGCGCGGCCGCGACTACAGCCTCGCGGAAGTCAGCGAATGGCTCGATGCGGCGGGATTTTCTGATGTAAAACATGAAGCCCTGCCCTCGCCTCCCTTTACTTCCTCGATGGTGCTGGGCCGCAAAAAATGAGGCATTCCGGGGGGCTCGCGTCAGCTTTTGCGAAATATCCGCTGATGCGGCTGGCGCTCTATGCCGGCGGGGTCGTACTCGCGATCGGAAGTTGCGGATGCTGGGCGGCTGCGCTCCAACTCGCACCGCTCGGGATTGGGGCGGTTGAGGCGGTCGGCTCGGGTGCGGTTCAGCTGGCCGAGGCCGCGACTATATCGTCTCATTCGAAGTCGAAGAACGATGCCGACGAAGACCATCCCAACGAGGATGAAGTTGACCGTGAGGAGCGCTGCGACGAACTCGAACTGGAAATTCCAGGCGTCGTCCAGATTCGCAAAAGCACCTCGGGCGCACCGCAATATCGGGAACTGCGTCTCGGCGGCTCACCTGACGAACCGCAATGGGCTCCAGTCCTCGACAAAGATACCGGTCCGGGCGGATGGCAGACCGCGATAAATTTCATGCAGATGAACTTCACGCCGCCGCTCGCGGGCGCCCTCCCGGAGACCGGCTCGGGTTATCTCGCCTATGCCGCGAGCGAGCCCCAAAGCGACGTCGAGCGCGATCGCCTGGTCGCATTGACGGTCAATTTCGGCTCGGGCACCGGGACCTTTACCTGGAACGGTCGCGGCTATCAGTATGTAGTAAAGAAGAAGCTGCCGTGCTTCCCCCCACCACCTAGCGAATAATGCCGGTACGGCGCTCTAGTCGAATCGCGCGAGTGCTCCTGTATGCGGTACCGGTCCTGCTGCTGGGAATCGCGGTAGTGCTTGGCTCGGCGTACTTTCACAACGCCACTTCGGACGACGACATGATCATGGAAAAAAGCGTGCTCCATCCCGCCCAATGGCCATCGACCAGCGTGACTATCGCCAACCTGGGTCATGCAACTCTGCTGATGAATTATCTCGGGGTCCGCGTGATCAGCGACCCGACCCTGTTCGAAAGAGTCGGCCTGGCTTTCGACTCGCTCTTTACCGTCGGACCGCACCGCCTGGTCTCGCCACCCTTGAGCCCGGCACAGTTGACCGGCCTCGACGTCATCCTCATCACCCACGCGCACATGGACCACCTGGACCTGCCCTCGCTCAAGGCGTTGCCGAAAACCGCGGTGGTAATCGCCTGCACTGGATGCGCGGATCTGATTCGGCCGTTGGGCTTTGCGGACGTGCGCGAGCTTCGATGGGGCGACAGCACCGAAGTCGATGGCCTCACCGTCACTGCTATGGGGGCGCGCCATTGGGGCAGGCGCTGGCCGTGGGGACGCGACTATGGCTTCAACAGCTACGTCCTGGAGAAAAAGGGCGTGCGCATGCTGCTCGCCTGCGACAGCGCCTCAACCGATATTTTCGCCAAGTTGCAGCAGAATCCGCCAGAAATTGCCGCCTTTTCGATCGGAGCCTACGACCCCTGGATTCGAAACCATGCCAATCCTGAGCAGGTGTGGGCGATGTTCAAACAGACCGGCGCGCACTACCTGGTACCGATCCATTGGGGGACCTTCAAACTCTCCAAGGAACCTCGCGAGGAACCGATGCAGCGTCTCATCGCAGCGGCGGGCGACCAGGCTGACGATATCGTCCTGCGCAGTATCGGCGGCGTCTGGACTGCGCCGCCGGAAGCACCGAGCGAATCGACCGGCTCGAACGGCCGAGCCGCTTCGGCGTCGCCAAAAGGAACCATCGGCGCCGATCCGCGCCGGAATTATTGACAAATTTGTAGCATTTTAACCGTTTTCCAATTTTTTATTGACACTCGGCAGGCAATCCGGTGACATGTTATTGTGCGCCGATTGCTGTTAACGAGTCGTATTGTACGTTTCTGCAAGCGTAGCCCGATAATTTTCGTCGCGGCCGTGGCCGCCCTCACCATCCTGATCGCAGCCGCCGCCGTGTTTGCCCAGGACGACTGGGAAGTCATCCAGCACAGTTCGACTCCCGACGTTTCCGCGGATCAACCGTCAGCGGCCGCGCAGCCCACCGCCAGTTTACGCGCGACGAGTACCAAGGCGACGTCGGTATGCGGTGAGCAGGCGACTCCCGCCGCCCCGGGGGTCCAGGCGATCGTCGATCGAATTAACGCGGCTGTGGGGCAGTAATTTCGAGGTTTACCAGTCAGTCGCTCTGGAGCAACCGCATGCGTCGGCCGGGGGATGCATTTTCTATAATGTGACCGCGATGAGCACGCTGATGGCGATGCGGCTCGACGTCAACGATCCCAACGCGGTCGCGCCGATGATGTGGGCGATTTTCGCGCACGAAGCCGGCCACGAATACCATCGCGATTCCGAGGCATCGCGCGCCAACGTTCCGGTCCAGATCAAGGAGCTCGAGGCGGATCGCTTCGCCGGTTATACGCTGGAGAAGCTCAAGATTCGCGCGACCGACCTGACCCCCTTCTGGACCATGACCGGAGACGAATACGCCGGCGGCGCCGCAGTCGCGAGCAACCGGCATGGCTCTTCCGAGCAGCGGGTGGCAGCCTTTAAACAGGGATGGAATATGGCGGAATGGAACCAGCCGGAAGATTCGAAGTCGGTCGAGGATGCCCTCAACGAGCCGGTCGCCCCCGACAACCCCGATTCCTCGCCTAAGTGACGATCCGCGCGGACCCCGTCTTCAGCCCCGCTTGCGCTTCTTCGACAGGTAATCGACCAGCATATACTCGCCAGATGGTCGGGCGGGTATAGAGCGCGCGACCGCGATTGATCTGCGTCATCTTCTCGACGAAGGCGCGCAGGCTCGGCGAATCGTCGAGCATAAAGGTGTTGATCGTGATCCCCTTGCGCGTCACGCGCTCGACTTCTTTCAGCGTTTCCTGCGCCGCGCGCATGCTGATACCGCCGAACGAAAGCGGCCATTCGCAGTAGAGCCGCTTGTTCAGAAAATAGGCGGTCGGCTGGCCGTCGGTGATCACGATGATGTGCTGGTTGCGCGACGGATGGCGTCCCGAGCAAGTCCGAGGCGAGCCGCAGGCCGTCCTGCAGATTGGTGAACGGGTCGCCCATATTCCACGAGGCTTCGGGCAGATCCTTGAGCTTCAGCTCCACCGCGCGTGTGAAAAAGCCGACGATCGAAAAGAAGTCACGCGGGAACTTCGATCGGATCAGCGTCTCCAACGCCATCGCGACTTTCTTCGCCGCCGCGAACCGGCCCTCCCAGCTCATCGACCACGACATATCCAGGCACAGCACCGTGGACGATGAACTGCCGTAATCGTTCTCGTAAATCTCGAAATCGCCGGGGTCGAGCTCGAGCGGCACGCCCGCTTTGCGCGCCAGCGCATGCTTGAGCGTGCCGACCAGGTTCAGATTGAGCGGATCGCCGATACGCATAAGGTTTGACCTCATCGGGACGCATCTCGGTGATGCCGCGATGGTCGGTGACATGGCTGCCGGCGCGATCCTTGAGCAGGCCCTGGTAAATATCGCGCAGCGCGAGTTGCCCGATGCGCCGCACGCCCTTGGGCGATAGCTGCATGTGGTCGCCCTTTTGCACCATGTAGCCCGAGTTGCTGCAGCAGCATCATCACCTGGCGCAGATTCTGAAAATCCTGCATGGGCCTGCTGGCCGAGCAGTCTCCTGCAGATCCTCCATCGAGATGGTCTCGAAGTTGCCCTGCATCAGGTCCTGTTCGAGCTGGCGCATCCGCTCCATCTCGCGCATCAGGTCGAGCGCCTGCTCGTAGTCGAGGCTCTTGGGCCCGTGGAACATGTGGTTGAAGCGATCGCGGAAGTTTTCGAGGTCGCGAATATTGTCGTACTCCGCAAGCAGCTCGTCGAAATCCGCTTTAGCCTCGGCGTCTTCGAACTCGTAGCTCTTCGAGCTTGCGCAAGGCTTCGGATAGCCGGCGCGGCATCCGCTGCAGCTGGCGCTCTTTCTCTTCGATTCCGGGCTTCTGCCCGCGCTTCGACTCGAGCGTCTGGCGTTCGCGATTAAGGATATCCTCGAGCCGCTGCTCCATTTCGGAGAGCGCGTTGCGCAGATTGAAATCGCGATAGCGCTGGCGCATCTCCTGGCGCAGTTGCTCGAGAAATTCCTCGAGCCCCATCACCTTGACGCCGTCAAAATCCATCCCCTGGCGCATCATCCAGTCCATCGCCTGGCGGACGTCGTCGGTGTAGGAGAGGTACTCGGCGAGCTTCTCGAAGACCTTGTCGGCGTCGAGCTTAAGCTTCTGAGTACCGTCCCACTGCGTATAGCGCGTGATGTACCATCGCGAGATGCCTGCCTCAGGCGTGATACGAGAAGCGGCCGCCCTGCCGTTCCTTGTTGAGCTTCTGATGGAGATGCAGGCCTTCGAAGATGAATTCGCTCGCGGTCGCCATCAGGCCCGGCGTCTCGAAAGCGCCGAGCTGATCGATCGCTTCGCGCAGGCCCGGCACCTCGCGCAGCGCGTCCATGTATTCCGACTGACGGCGAGCGATCGGAAACCTCGACACCCCATCCCTCCTCGAAATAGGCGACTGACACTCTTCAGGTCATCGAGCTTCAGGTAGCGATCGAAGATCTTGAGCACTGCGCGATTGACCAGCCGCTCGATCAGGTCGTCCTCCTTCTTATCCTCGCCGACGTATTCGAGTTCGAGCTTGCCGGCGGTCGAGGCATAGAGCGAATGCAGATCGGAGATCCGCGGCACGATTTCGTTGTCGCCGTTGACGATCGCGCGTTTCTCGGCGTTGGAAATCAGCGACTCGAAATTGTTGATCGTGACGCGCACCGAAACCCCCGAGGTCTGGTTGATCTCGTTCGACGCGCGCGCCTCGAAGGTGATCTGCGCGAGGATTTCCTTCAGAAACTGCGGTACCCGCAGCGGCATCTCGGAGCGCAACGGATAGCTGCATTCCTGCTCCATGATCGCGATTTCGTCTTCGAGCGTCTTCGGATAATGCGTGCGAATCTGGATATCGAAACGGTCCTTGAGCGGCGTGATGATCCGGCCGCGCGAGGTATAGTCTTCCGGATTCGCGCTGGCGACGAAGACCACGTCGACCGGCAGCCGAATCTTGTAGCCTTTGATCTGGACGTCCTTTTCTTCCATCAGATTGAACAGTCCGACCTGCACCTTCTCGGTCAGGTCGGGAAGCTCGTTGATGGCGAAAATGCCGCGGTTTGTCCGCGGGATAAGTCCGTAATGGATCGTCTCCTCGTCGGCGAGATAACGCCCCTCGGCGACCTTGATCGGATCGATCTCGCCAATCAGATCGGCGACCGAAACGTCGGGCGTCGCAAGTTTTTCGGCATAGCGAAGCTCGCGGCCGATCCAGGCGATCGGCAGTCGCGTCGCCCTTCTCGGCGATGAGCCTGCGGCAGCGCTGGCAGATCGGCGCGAACGGATCGTCGTTGATCTCGCAGCCCTCGACCGCGGGCACGTATTCGTCGAGCAGCTGGCCAGCGCGCGGATAATCCGCGACTTCGCCTGCCCGCGTTCGCCGAGCAGGATCATGTGATGGCCGGCGAGGACACCGTTCTCGATTTCCGGCAGCACGGTCTCGTCGTAGCCGACGATTCCCGGCAGGACCCGTTCCTTGTCGCGCAGCGCGTCGAGCAGATTATTGCGCATTTCCATGCGCACCGGCACGGTCTGGTAGCCGGCACGCTTCAAGTTCACCGAGGGTTGCAAGTTTCAGCAGAGCTTTGATCCATATGATGAATGCCGCAAGCGACTTCGCTGCTTAGGATAAAGCAGTGTCGATCGCTTTGAAAATGCGGCGCAAGCAGCGCGAAGCTTTCTTCCAGATGCTGCGAGAGCACGCGGGTTGATCCGACACCGGCATGAAGTTGGTATCGCCGTCCCAGCGCGGCACCACGTGCCAGTGCATATGGTCGGCGAAACCAGCGCCGGCCGCTGCGTCCCAGATTCGCGCCCACGTTGATGCCCGGCGGGATCGCAGCGCTTTGCGCAGCGACGCACGACAGCGCGACCAGTCTCCCCGATCGATGCCCCGCTCCTCGCGGGTCAGTAGTTCCGGCGAAGCGACGTGGCGGCGCGGCGCGATCATCAGATGGCCGTTGTTATAAGGATAGCGGTTGAGCATCACGAGTGCGAGCGGCCCCGCGTAGAGCACCAGGCTGGCGCCGGCCGCTCGGCGTCAAGCGTGCCGAAACAGAAAATACATCGCCGTGACTTCGCGCCGGCGTGCGGCAGATAAGCCGAGCGCCACGGCGCCCATAGCCGCTGGCCAGCCCTGCCGCGCGGCTTCAGGCGCGATTGCGCCGCGCTCGATCTCCGCCGCGCCATTAACCTCGACCTTAAGTTCCTTGCCGGCGCGGAAGAACGGAATACGCTTGGCCGCGACCTCGACCATTTCGCCGGTCTTCGGATTGCGTCCCTGGCGCGCGCGGCGATGTTTTACGCCGAAACTGCCGAAGCCGCGAATCTCGATCCGCTCGCCGCGCGCGAGCACTTGCGCCATCGCATCGAACATCGCGTTGACGATCGTTTCGGACTCGCGGTGCGAGAAGCCATGGCGTCGCGCCAGCAGCTCTTCGATAATTCCGCGTTTGGTCATCGATCGTCGCGCGCGCTCCTCCGCGCAGCGCTGCAAGCGAAGTCTACTAACGATCGCGGCCGCGTCCCGCGCGCCGCGCGCTCACCGTCTTCGCGATCCAGCCGCAGCTCCTCGTTAAGGATATCCTCGAGCGAAAAACGCGCGCCTCGTGCTCGCGCTTGAGATACGCCTGCATCTCTTCGCGCTCCTCGTGCTGCATGAGCGCCTTGATCGAAAGTCCGATACGCCGCTCCGCGTGTCGACCTGCACCACCAGCGCTTCGAGCTCGTCGCCAACTTTGTACAGTGACGACGGCTTGTCGACCCGCTCGTTGCAGAGCTGCGAGATATGGATCAGTCCCTCGATACCCTCTTCGAACTCGACAAACACGCCAAAGTCCGCGACCGAACTGACCTTGCCGTTGATCCGGGTGTTGAGCGGATAGCGCTGCGCGACGCTATCCCACGGATCCGGCGTGAGCTGCTTGACGCCAGGCTGACGCGCTCGTTGCTCGATTTCGATTCCGAGCACCACCGCTTCGACTTCGTCGCCTTTCTTGCAGATCTCCGACGGATGCCGCACCTTCTTGGTCCACGACAAATCGGAGATATGCACCAGTCCGTCGATTCCCGGCTCGATTTCGACGAACACGCCGAAGTCGGTGATCGACTTGACCTTGCCCTTGATCATGGCTGCCGACCGGATGCGCTCGGCGAGCGCCTCCCACGGATTCGGTTCGGTCTGTTTGAGCCCAGCGAGATGCGGCGATTGCGCCTCGTCGACGCCGAGCACCTGCACCTCGACCGTGTCGCCGACATTGACGACTTTCGACGGATGCACCGCGCGCTTGCTCCAGGTCATCTCGGAGACGTGGATCAGGCCCTCGATACCTTTTTCCAGCTCGACGAAGGCGCCGTAATCGGTGACGCTCACGACCTTGCCGCGAAAGCGCGCGCCCAGCGGATAGCCTTCGCTGCCTTGGTCCAGGGATCGGCCATGATCTGCTTCATCCCGAGCGAAACCCGCTCGCGCGCGGAATCATACTTTAAGACGACCACCTTGACCTTGTCGCCGACCTTGACCACTTCCGACGGATGCTGCAGGCGGCCCCAGGCCATGTCCGTGATATGCAGCAAGCCGTCGAGACCGCCGAGATCGACGAAAGCGCCGTAGTCGGTAATGTTCTTGACCGTGCCTTCGAGGATCACGCCCTCTTCGAGCACCTTGAGCGTCTGCTCCTTGAGCGAAGCGCGCTCGCGCTCGATCACGCTGCGGCGCGAGACCACCACGTTGCCGCGCGCGCGATTGAACTTGAGGATCTGAAAACGGCCGCGCTGGCCGACATAGCGATCAAGATTGCGCGCCGGACGGAGATCGACATGCGAACCCGGCAGGAAGGCCGGCACGCCGATATCCACCTGAGGCCGCCTTTGACCTTGCCGAGGATCACGCCCTCGACCGCGGTCTCGTTCTGGAACGCGCGTTCGAGCTCGCGCCAGATTTGAACTTCTCCGCTTTCGCGTGCGAGAGCATCACGGTGCCGTTCTCGGTCTCGGTGCCCTCGAAATAGACATCAACCTCGTCGCCTTCCTTGATCGCGACATTGCCCTCGTGATCCAGGAACTCGGCGAGCGGCACCTGGCCCTCGCATTTATAATTGATGTCGATGATGACGTTATCGCGGGTGATCGAGAAGAACCGTGCCGGTAAGCACATCACCTGTGCGTGGCGCGCTCAGGCTCTGTTCCATCAGCGACTCGAAATCATTCGTTCCTCCGTTCGCTTTGTCAGACAAATCTTTCTCCATTTAGTGGGACCTTCCGGGCAGTTCGAGACTATTGCAATCCATACAAGGGAGCTAAGTTCGTTTCAAGTCCTTTTCGTCGCGCCAACACTTACTACACGCGTCTTTCATCGCCTTGCGACCACTTCATTAACGTCGAGTCGGGTCGCATCGATCACGATCGCGTCGGCGGCGCGGCGCAGCGGCGCCAGTGCGCGCTCCTGGTCGCGCCGATCGCGTTCGCGCAATTGCGCCAGCACCGCTCGAAGGTGATATCGGTGCCCTTCGCCACCAGTTCGTCGAAACGCCGGCGCGCGCGCACTTCGACTTCGGCGGTCGAGAAAAAATTTGCATTCGGCATCGGGAAAGATCGCGGTGCCGATATCGCGTCCTTCCATCACGATACCCGCCGTCACGCCCGCCTCGCGCTGCGCCTGGTGCAGCGCGATCGCGCACCACCGCCAGGGTCGAGAGGCGCGAGGCCAGTTCGCTGATCGCCGGCTGCGATAATGCTTTCCGCTGACGTCGCGGCCGTCGAGCAGCACGCGCTCGCCGTCGAAGCCAATCGCGATCGCGCGAGTATCGGCGCCAGACGCGCCGCCAGCCCGGGACGTCATCCGGATCGATCCCGCGCTCGACCGCGGCAATCGCCACCGCGCGGTACATCGCACCGGTATTCAGGTAGGTAAACCCCAACACCCGGGCCAGCGCGCGCGCGACCGTCGACTTGCCCGCGCCGACGGGTCCGTCGATAGCGACGAGCGGACGCGGGCGTCGCCTTATTGCCGCCATGCTTCACGCCGCTTCATGGTCCGCTGCTCCGCAAAATCTTTTTTTCAATAACTTTCGACGCATCACTTGATCTGCTCGCGCATCCGCCGTCCACGTTCGAACAATTTCACCAGTTCGCCCGCATCGCCGCGCTTCGACCGCCCGCGCGAACTCGTCGAAGGCGCCGCGATAGAGCGCCAGCGTCGCGAGGATCGCTTCGCGATTGGTCAGGCAGATATCGCGCCACATCTCGGCCGACGAGGCCGCGATCCGCGTGGTATCGCGCAGCCCTCCCGCGCCGAATTCCGCCGCCCAGCCGCCGTCGACCCGTTCGTCGGCGAGCGCAGCCGCCAGCGCGCTCGCGACGATCTGCGGCAGATGGCTTGCGCGCGCGAGGATCGCGTCATGCGCCGCCGGCGTCATCCGTTCGACCCTGGCGCCGCTGGCGCGCCATAAAGTTTCGATTTTATCCAGCGCGGCCGGCGTGCTGCGCGCCGACGGCGTCACGATCACGCGCCGGTCCACGAACAGATCCTCGACCGCGGCGCCGGCGCCGGTGGTTTCCTTGCCGGCCACCGGATGCACTCCGACCAGCGCCATCGCCGGACCCAGCAGCGGCTCGAGTTCGCGCACCACCCAGCTCTTGACGCTGCCGACATCGGTGATCACCGCGTCCGCCGGCAGATACGGCGTCATCGCGGCGAGCGTCGCGGGAAAGGTCATTATCGGCGTCGCCAGCATCACCAGGTCGGCGTCGCGAGCGGCCTCCGCCGGATCGCGCGTGGCGGCGTCGATCAAGCCGCGCTCGAGCGCCAGGTCCAGGTTGGCCTGGGTGCGGCCCAATCCGACGATACGTCCGATCAGGCCCTGCTTGCGCGCGGTGAGTGCGATCGATCCGCCGATCAGGCCCACTCCGCAGATAGTCAATTGGCGAAAAAGCTCGGGCATCAGGTCGGGGGTTAGCACCTTGGCGAGCGTTGCTACAAGCTGGCGATTCTCGGCCTCGAGCCCGACCGTAATCCGCACGTGACGGGGCAGCCCATAGCCGCCCATCGGCCGCACGATCACGCCGAGCTTGAGCATCCGCTCGAAGACCGCCTGACCGTCGCCGACGTCGGCCAGGATAAAGTTGGCGTTGGTCGGCACGTAGGCGACCCCAAGACGCGCGAATTCGCCTTCGAGATAGGCGATACTCTCGGCGTTCATGCGCAAGGTGTTGCGCACGTGATCGTCGTCGTCCATCCCCGCCAGCACCGCGATCTGGCCGAGCGAGGTCACGTTGAACGGCTGACGAACGTTGTGCAGCATGCGGATAATATCCGGGCGCGCAACCGCGTAGCCGACGCGAAGTCCGGCCAGCCCGAAAATTTTCGAAAAGGTCCGCAAGGTAACGATCAGCCGCTGCCCGTCGTGATACGCCAGCGAGTCGGGGTAGTCGCGGTCGCGCACGAATTCGAAGTAGGCCTCGTCGGCCACGATAATCGCGCGCTCGGGCACCCGCGCCAGGAACCGCTCCCATTCCGCGCGCCGGTAGATCGTCCCGCACGGATTGTTGGGATTGTCGAGAAAAACCAGGCGCGTGTTGCCGTCGATCGCCGCTGCGATTGCTTCGAGGTCGAAGCGGTAGCCCTCCTTCATCGGCACCGCCCTGCTCTCGCCGCCCGCGGCCGCCGTGGCCAGCGCATAGATCGCGAAGCCATGCTCGGAAAAGACCGAGTTGAGACCGGGGCGCAGGAACAGGAAGGCGAGCAGGTTCAGCACCTCGACCGATCCCGAGGCCATGAAAATATGATCGGCGCCTACTTTATGGCGTGCGGCGATCTTCTGCCCGACCGCCCAGCACGATCCGTCGGGATAACGATTGAGCTCCTCGAGCGCCGCGCGCACCGCCGCCACCGCCTTGGGCGACGGCCCCAGCGGATTCTCGTTGGAGGCGAGCTTCACCGGCTCGACCCCAAGTTCGCGCTGTACTTCTTCAATCGGTTTGCCCGGCTCGTACGGCCTGAGCGCCGCAACCGAGGGCAAAACCAAATCTTCGGCTTTGATCAAGGAGGATAAACCTGCGGCCGACGTCATCAGGCGCCGGCCGACCTTCCCTCAGGATACGATCCTAGCGCCTTTAAGAAAAGAGCTCGTCGCGTCAGCGATCGCAGCGCGCGCTTTAATTTCGCGTCCTCGCGATGACCCTGCAGGTCGACGAAGAAAATATAGGCCCATGGACGATCGCGCTGCGGCCGCGACTGAATCATCGTCAGATTGATACGTTCGCGCGCAAAGAGGCTGAGTGCTCCATGAAGCGCACCCGCACGTTCCGGCAACGCAAAGAGCAGGCTGGTCTTGTCTGCGCCGGATCGTGGCACTTCCTCACGTCCCAGCACCAAAAAGCGAGTGGTATTTTGCGCCACGTCCTGGATATTCTCGGCGATCACCTGGAGCCCATACGCCATCCCCGCGGCCGTCGAGCAAATTGCCGCGGTATCCGGCTCCTGCGCCGCGCGCTTGGCGGCAAGGCTGTTCGACGCCACCGCCTCCAGTTCGCAATGCGGCAGGTTGGCCGCCAGGTAATCGCGGCATTGCCCGAGCGACTGCTGATGCGACAGGATTCGTCGAATCGCCGCCTGCTCCCCCGAGAGTGACACCAGCGCGTGACGAATCGGCAGCAGGATCTCACCGATTATCACCATCGGCGTGTCGATCAGCAGGTCGAGCGTCAGTCCCACCGAACCCTCGGTCGAGTTTTCCACCGGCACCACGCCATAGTCGGCGCGCTGGTTGTCGAGCGCCTGGAAGACCGCCGCGATCGACGGTTGCGGCTCGAAGCTCGCACTGGCGCCGAAGCGGCCGCGCGCCGCCTCGTGCGAATAGGTGTGCTCGGGACCGAGATAGGCGACACGAATCGTCCGCTCGACCGCGGTGCAGGCGGAAATAATCTCGGTAAAGATATGCCGCAGATGGTCGCCGCTGAGCGGTCCCGGGTTGTGCGCCACGACCCGCTCGATCACCTCGCGCTCCCGCGCCGGTTGATAGATCGGTGCGCCGTCGGCGACCTTGAGATGCCCGATTGCCTGCGCGACGCGCGCACGCTCGGACAGCAGTTCGACCAGCGTCAGGTTGATTTCGTCGATCCGCTTGCGCAGATCGGCCAGCTCATCCGCGCTCTTCGCGGGTTTCTTGGAGACCGCAGCCATTGCGGGAGAAAGGGCTAACCGATTGGGCCGCCGTTTTCAACGCGCGGAGATGGAATGCCCTCCGATGAACGCCGCGCCCATCGCATTGAAGCGCGCTTCACGCTGACGCCGCAGCTGCCCCGGACGTATCCGCGCAAGCCTTCCCAGATGACGGGTGATAGCGGCGCCGAGCGCTTCGATCGCCCGATCGGGCTCACGATGAGCCCCGCCGGGCGGCTCGGGCACGATCTCGTCGACCACCCCCAGGCCGAGCAGATCCGCCGCTCCGAGTTTAAGCGCCGACGCCGCGTCGGCAACTTTTTCAGGTCCGCCCTCGCGCCACAGGATCGCGGCGCATCCTTCGGGCGTGATTACCGAATAGCAGGCGTTTTCCTGCATCAGCACCACGTTGGCGACTCCCAGCGCCAGCGCTCCGCCCGACCCGCCCTCGCCGATTACGCAGGCGACTACCGGCGTGGTCATCCGCGCCATGATTTCAAGGTTGGCGGCAATTGCCTCCGCCTGTCCGCGTTCCTCGGCGCCGCACTCCCGGCTCGGCGCCCTGGGTATCGATAAAGGTCACCAGCGGCAAGCCGAAGCGATCCGCCAATTCGAAGATACGTGCGGCCTTGCGATAACCCTCGGGAAACGGTTTGCCGAAGTTTCGCCGGATTCGATCAGCGGTCGATCGTCCGCGCTGATGCCCTACGATAGCCACCGCCCGCTGCCCGAAGTAGCCGACCCCGGCGATTATCGCGCCGTCATCCGCGTAGCGACGGTCACCGTGCAGCTCGATAAATTCGCTGACCAGCCCTTCGATATAGTCCTGCGTCTGCGGCCGCGCCGGATTGCGCGCTAGCCGCACGCGGTCGATCGCGCTCAGTTTCGCGCGCAACTCCTCCTCAAGGCGTTTCTGTTCGAGCAACAGCCGGCGGCGCTGCGGCGCCTTGGCGACCGCGATTTCGCTTTTGATTTGCTCGAGCCGGGCTGCGGCCTCGCCGCCGCCCGCGTTCGCTTCGTTGGCGTCCTCAGCCATCGCCCCTCCCATGCTTGAAGAAATCCTCCAGCAGCTGCGCTGCCCGCCCTATCCCGTCGCGCGGATCGATCCAGACCGTGGTGGGATCGGCGCGAAACCAGGTGAGCTGACGCTTGGCGAGACGGCGGCTTTCGCGTTTGGCGCGCTCGACCGCGCTCTCGAGCGTGATTTCGCCGCGAAGATACATCGCAATCTCGCGATACCCAATCGTCGATAGACCCGCCGCCAGCGAATTGGTCCCCGCGGCCATCAGGGTGCGGACCTCGTCGATCAGCCCCGTCGCCATCATCGCGTCGAAGCGGCGGTCGATCGCGGCGTAGAGCTCGGGCCGCGGCAACAGAAGTCCAATCGTCAGGCTCTCGAAGGCGCACTCGGCGAAGCGATGGCTGCGCTGATAGCGGCTGATCGGCGTCCCGCTCGAGGCGAAAACCTCGAGCGCCCGCACGATCCGTCTGACGTCATTGGGATGAATCCTGGCGGCGGCTTCGGGGTCGACTTCGCCGAGCCGCCGATGCATCTGCGGGGAACCTTCGCGTTCGGCCTGCGCCGCGAGTTCGGCGCGCAGCCCGGGCGCCGGCGCCGGACTGGCGAAGATACCGCCGCGCAGGACGCGCAGGTAGAGGCCGCTGCCGCCGACCACCAGCGGACGCTTGCCGCGCCCGATGACCTCGTCGATCGCCGCGTGGGCCATCTGCGCGAAAGCGGCGGCGTTGAGCGGATCTTCCGGCGCCAGGCGGTCCACCAGGTGATGCGTTACGCGGGCGCGCTCAGACGGGGTCGGCTTGGCCGTGCCGATATCCATCCCGCGGTAGATTTGGCGCGAGTCGGCGTTGATTATCTCGCCGTCCAGGCGCTCGGCCAGTTCGATCGCAAACCCGGTCTTGCCCACCCCGGTCGATCCGACGATAAAGCCGACGCGGGGACGCGCAGCCGGTTCGACCGCGGACCGAAACGCCGAGTTGGCGGCGCTTGAGGCACCCATTGCGGATAGCTTCGTCGATAATGCCGGCATCGTAAGTATTATCGGCGGAACATCCGCTCGATCTGTCCACGGCGGAATTCGATATGCACCGGGCGGCCATGCGGGCAATTGCTCTTGAATTCGGTGCGGTCGAGCTCGGCCAGCAACTCTGCCATCTCGCGCAGCTCGAGCGTCCGTCCCGCGCGCACCGAGCCATGACAGGCGAGCGTCTTGAGCAGGTCTTCGAACGCCGCTTCGCCTCGCGCGCGAAACCCGTTCTCACCTACGCTATCGATCATCTCGGTCAGCAGGCGGCGTCCGCCCTCGAGGCCAAAGACTGCCGGCGATCCGCTGAGCCGCAGCGCCGCGGGACCGAAGGGCTCGACCTGGAAACCCAGCGCACGGATTTCGGGCAATGCGGCCAGCGCCTGCGCGGATCGCGCGGGATTGAGCTCGATCACTTCGGGCGCGAGCGTCGGTTGCGTGCGCACACCGCCCGCGCGTAATTCGGCGCGGAGCTTTTCGAAGGTGACCCGTTCATGGGCGGCGTGCTGATCGATCAGGATCAATCCGTCGGGACCTTCAAGCGCGACAAAACCCGCAAAAATCTGCCCTAAAATCTTGAGACGCGAATAGATGGGTATTCCGGCGATCTGTTCCGCCGTCTCTTCGCCCGCGCTGACGTCGCGGCGAAAGCCGAAGCCGAGCGGCCGCTGCGTCGCTGGTCCAGCGGAAGGCGAGTCGGCGACCAGCCGCAACGGACGCGACGCCTGCTGGATGGCGAACGGCAGTGGATCGCCGTTTCGCGAGGACGCCGGCGCCTCTCCCGTGCGGAACTTTGATTCGTCCGCCGCGGCCAAGAGGCCGGACCCATCACGGGCAACGATGACCGCGTTGTCCGCTGCCGAACCGGACAAAGGCGCTTCAACGATCGCGCCGTCGCCGAGATTCGGCTCGCGCGTTCCGGCCCCTTCGATCGCGGCGACCTGGTCCTTCAGGCGCGCGCGCAGGGCATGGTAGACGAGGTCGAAAACCGCGCCGCCGCGGCGGAAGCGCACCTCGGTCTTCATCGGATGGACGTTGACGTCGACCTCCTCGGGGCGCAGGTCGAGGAAAAGAAACACCGCCGGGTAGCGGCCGCGCGGAATCAGCGTCTGGTAGGCCTGCGTCATCGCCCGCATCAGCATCCGATCGCGAACCACGCGCCGATTGACAAAGGTAAGGGTCAGGCGCGGCGTCGGAAACGAATCCTGGCTGTGGACGCACAGCCCCCACACGCGCATCGCGGCGCCTTCGAGCTCGAACGGAAGCAGCGCATCGGCGATACGCCCGCCGTGAATCTGGCGCACGCGCTCGAGCGCCGAACTCGCGCGCGGCAAGTCAAAGAGCGTCCTGCCGTCGGCGGCGAGCCGGAAGGCCACGGCGGGGTTGGCCAGCGCCAAGCGCTGTACGGCCTCCGCGGCAGCCCCCTGTTCGGTGGCGACGGTCTTCATGAACTTGAGCCGCGCGGGCGTATTGAAGAAGAGGTCGCGGACCTCGATACGGGTGCCGGTCGCGATCGCGCAGGCATTGGTCTCGAGCCGATCCCCGGCCTCCGCCGTCAGTTCGATCCCGTGCGGATCGCCGTCGCGCCGGCTCTGCAGTTTGAGACGCGAAACGCTGGCGATCGAGGCGAGCGCCTCGCCGCGAAAGCCGAACGTGCGCACCGCCCAGAGGTCGGCGGCGTCACGAATCTTCGAGGTGGCATGCCGGCGCAGGCTCAAAACGGCGTCCTCGCGGCCCATCCCGAGGCCGTCGTCGGCGACCGCGATAAGCCCGATCCCGCCGCGTTCGAGCTCGACGTGGATCGCACGGGCGCCCGCATCGAGGGAGTTCTCGACCATTTCCTTGAGCGCGGAGGCCGGCCGTTCGACCACTTCACCGGCGGCGATCTGGCTGGCGACCTGTTCAGGCAGAATATGAACGATACGTTCGCTCACGCTGGCAAAACTCAGCCTTCAATCTGAAGTTTTTGCGCAACGGACTCAAGCTTGGAGCGTGGCGCCATCAGTCTTTCGCCTCACGGATGCCCACAGCCCCACCCCGCTCTCGCGCCCTCCGCGAGACTCATAAGGGCATCACCAGCGGACAGATGTCGACGGTTAACGAAAGAATCGTAGTAGGCAGCGGCTGCGGTTTGGAGGCTCGACGACGTGGAGTGGCCGGGCATGTCTTCCAACATCTTCGAAAAAGGGACTGCAGTCGAGTTGAAAGAAACGGCTAGTGCAGGTTGGAGAAAGACGCCCGAATCGCGGCTTTGGCCTTGTCAATTTCAACTTGAGGCAGATCTTGAAGATCTCGCTTGTAATACAAGCGAAGTAGCGCAATTTCGTTGCGCGACCTACGCCACCAATAGAGCAATCGAAGTGCGCCTCGCTTACCCATGTTCGCGCCGGGTCTGCCAATACGACGCTTCCAAGTCTCGTGATGGTCTTTAGGGACAGGTAGTCCGGCTCGCACCTTGTCAGGGTTCCCGGGATTCTCACGGAGCGCGGCTTTGATTTGCTGGATTGTGGCCTGAATTTCTTCGAGAGTTGCGACATCCAACCGAAGGGCCTTTAGATCCCGCTCGTAGGTTGGACCGTAACAGACCGCGATCTCGCGACTTACCGTCACTTTCAACTATTGATTTGCAGTTCGGCTGCCTTTTTCGATTCCGCCAGATCCCTACAAAACCCCGGGCTCAAACTCTCGGTCATGATCTCTCGCGCTTCATCGATTTCAGCTGCGGCGATCTCGATATCACGCCATATGCTCACCAATCCCGGCCATTTACGCAGACGACCGTTTGCGAATGCCATCGTCGCGACTTTGGAAAGCACGTTCATTTGCTCTAGATAAAGCTCCATCGCCGCGACAGCCTTCACTAAGTTTTCGTCGTTATGGTCATCTTCCGCATCCAAACCGCGATGAGCAGCTTCCAGAACTTCGCGACTCATGGCCCTTACTTCCAGGAGCTTGGTACGTAACTGTGAGACAAGTTTCTCTAACGGTATCCGCGGAATCGATGTGGTCTTGAAAAGCGCTTGGGCGGCGCCAACAGCTTGTGCGAAACGGATCTGGTCCGTATTTCCGAGTTCCATAGTTTCGTTAATTGGCGCCGGATTCGGTCATCATCGGATCTGTCGACATCCGCTTGACCTTTTCGCTCATCGAGCGATGACTTGGGGCTTGGTTGTATTTGCGATTGTACTTGATTCTCTCGATCGGTGAAACTTGGACATTCGAAGCATCTGAAAGGCGTTGCCGCGAATTCAGCCAACACGGTGGGTGGGGTCTTTAATCGCGCGGGGGATTTAGGCTAGTTTGAGTGGTTCCGAGGTTAAGCTCGATGAGACATTGTGCGATTTGCGGCAAACGCCCCTCCGTGGGTAACAACGTCAGCCACGCCAACAACAAGACCAAGCGGCGCTGGAATCCTAATCTAAAGGAAGTACGCGCCGTGGTCGGCGGCGGCGTGCAGCGCATCCTCGCCTGTACCCGCTGTATCCGCAGCGGCAAAGTACGCAAAAGCGCCTGACCCTTCATCGCGCCCGGCGATCTATTCCGAAAGGGCGACCTATTCCGACAGGGCGATCTATTCGACAGATCGATGTGCCCGACGCGCTATGCGCGCCGGGCACACGTTTCAAATCAACTCTAGCTTGATCTCCGACTAGGGCAGTTCGGTCGCGGTATGCTCGTTGCGCGGCGAGACCATGTTGCCAACCTTGACGAAACCGTTGGCTTGCGGATTGTACAGCTCGGCACTACGCAGAACCGCCTGGTTGCCCATATCGATTCCGCCGGTAATGAGGATCAGGCCGCCCAGGACTCCGCCCGAGAAGCCGGTCACCGCCTGAGTCGCCCGCGGATCGATCATCGCGTTGCCGCAGAGCTTCGCCTTCGGCCGGGGCCCGACGCACTGGAAGCTGTTCGCGGTCGAATCGTAGATTTCGGCGCTCGAAGCGGTGTTGTGCATATGATCGCCGAAGCCGCCCGTCACCAGCAGCTGGTTTTCCAACGTCCCGGTCGAGATCAGCGCGACCTGTTGACCGTTGCGCGGCAGATGCATATCGGGGCCGTGGGTCATCGCGCCGGTGGCGGGATCGTAGATATCGGTGGTGCGAGTAGCGTCGCCGGGAAAGGTCGAATTGCTGGCGACGTCGCCACCGCTGATGAGGACCGTGCCATTGGCGAGCATCGCGGCCGCGTGCTCCCATCGGGGAGAGCTCATCACACCGGCGCAGGCGTACTTGGAGCCGCTGCCACCGACGCAAGTGAAGGTTCCGGAGGCCGGATTGAAGATTTCGGCGGTGTCGTTGGGACCGCCGGTGGGATCGACATCATAGCCCCCGGTCACCAGGACCTCGCCCTCTTCCGCGCAATTGCATCCGGAGATAAGCGTCGCCCGATGCTGGCTGCGGGCCACGTTCATCGAGCCCGTCGTCGGCGTAAAGGTACCGCTGGCGGGGTCATAGATTTCGGCGGTGGCGGTCGCCTTGAAATCACTGCCCTGCATGTTCTCGCCGCCGATCAGCAGGACCTTTCCGGCCAATGGTCCGCTCGTCATCAGGGTCGCCGAATGGCCGGCGCGCGGAGAGTTCATCGAATAGGCGGTCTTAACGAAGGTTTTGGTTTGCGGATCGTACAGTTCGGCGGCGGCGGTGACGTCGCCGACCGAGTCGGTCTGGCCACCGGCGATCAGCACTTCGCCGGCCTCGGGGCCGGAAACGACTGCGGGATCGAGGTAGGTCGCGGTCTGAAAGGCCCGCGCGACGGTCATCTTGCCGGTCGCGGCGAATTTACAGGACCCCGGGTCAAAGAGTTCCGCCGTGGCGAGCGGGCCGTTGAGGTCGAGCCCGCCGGTCAGCAATACCTGGTTCGAGGACGAGCCCGCAGGAGCGACGCCTTTGCCGGAAAGCTTCACCACCAGCGGAGTAGAATCCGAGTCGTGAAGGATTGAGAGTTCTCCGGGCTGCGCTCCCGGGCATCGTGGCGTAATCGCCACCGTGATCTGGCACTTGCCGTTCGGTGTAAGAGAGCCGGTACAGGTGTTGCCGGCGATAGAGTAGTTGCCGCTGGTCTCGACGGAGTTGATCTGGCGGGTCTTGGAGCCGGAATTCTGCAGGGTGATGATCTTGGTATCGGTACTGATAACGCCGGCGGTCTGGGTTCCAAACATGAGCCGGGTCGGCTTGGCGACCAGCACGGAGCCGGCCTGATTGCCCCGTGCGACGATCGTCTCATCGGCCGACGCGTTGTTACAGACGCCTATCGTTGCAGTCACGAGGACTGCGCAACCGAAACGAAATATTCGCGGAAAAACCACTGCAACCACCCCCCCAGCTGGTTACTTTGGCCGTAACGACACCAAACGGGACGGACCCGATTTCGCTAGCGGCAAAAATAATCGTATGAAAGGGGCGTGCCTGTGGGAACAGATAGAAAGCGGGTAGCGTTAGGCTGCGTTAGCTTTTGGATTGTTCTGTCACTGACCGCGTCAAATTAGCACCAAATGGGTCAAGGCGCGGCGGATAATCGCGCGGATGTCCGCCGACTTTGGCTGCGATTCAGGCCGCTGCAAAGACGCCTACGGGCAACGATACATTCTTAAAGCAAAGCTTCGAGTTTTTCCGGTGGTCGCGCGATCAGCGCCCTTCCCTGCTTGATGACAACCGGACGTTGCATCAGCTCCGGATGCTCGAGCAGGAGTGCGATCACCGCCTCCTTGCTGGCGTAGTTTTCGGCCTTGAGCTTGAGTTCTTCGAAGCGCTTGTCCTTGCGCACCAAATCGGCGACCGGACCCTCGAGGATCTGGATGATCTGTTCGAGTGCGGCGCGGCTCGGCGGCGTCTTGAGGTATTCGATAGTTTCGAAGTCGATCCCGCGCGTCTTGAGCATCTCGAGCGCGCCGCGCGAGTTTTTGCAGGCAGGATTATGGTAAAGGGTGACTGATTCGCTGGCTTTACTCATTGCTGAATCCTCTCGAAGGCCCGGTGGCGGTGAAGGTTGTGTGCGCCGCGCTCAATTCAGTCGATTAAGCACTACGACCGGGATCTGCCGGGCGGTCTTCTTCTGGTAATCGTTGAAAACCGGCAACTTCTCGGCCTGCTGGTCGAACAATCGTTGTCTTTCCGCGCCGCTGGTCACGACTGCCCTGGCCTGAAAGCGATCGCTGCCGAGTTCGACGGTCACCTCCGGATGGGCGACCAGATTAACGAACCAGGCCGGATCGTGCGGCGAACCCGCAAACGAGGCGATCAGGACGATGCGGTCGCCATCACGGGTGAAGGCGAGCGGCTTGGTCAGCGAGCGTCCGGTTTTGGCGCCGGTGGTGGTCAACAGAATCAGTGGAACGCTCTCGAACTGGCCGCCGACCTTGCCCTGGTTGGCACGGAATTCGGTGATTATGCGTTGGTTAAAATCGTTCAGCTCCGACATTCCCGTCTCTCCACGCTAACGCCTACTGAGTGCGGCCAGCTTCGTATAGTCTATCGCTTCGATCAAGCGGAAGCGGGTTCGCGACGCTACGCGCGCCTACGCATGGAATCGGTGGACCCGTGGCGTCCTAGAGTTGCGCGGCCTGTTTGCGTTCGATGGAGTTCTTGGGACGCCACCAGGGTGAACTGATCACCAGCGCCGCGACCAACGGCGGTAGCAGGAAGGGAACGACTTTCGGATAGGGCGTGCCGGTAACGAAGCGAAGCGATGCGGCGATGATCGTCCCGGATCTCCATCCGAGGAGTCCCGCGACCAGCGTGACTATCAGCGGATAACGTTCCATTAGCGTGGTGATGAGGAGCCCGCAAAACACCAGCACCACGCAACTGAGCAGGAGTCCGAGGCAGACAATTAAGGGCGCGCCGACGCCGATCGAGGCGACTGCGACGATATTGTCGAGCGACATCAGCAGATAGGCGCCGATTACCATCGCAATGGATCGCAGCAGGCTAGCCGACTGGCCGGCGCTGAGCGGGTCGGCGGCGAAATCGTTGCGCAGCAGGCGAATCGCGACGGCGGCGAGCAGCACCCCGGCGACGAGCGCGACCGGGGGGAATTTGAGGATAGAGGCGACGGTCAGGGTCGCGGCAATCTGCAAAACCATCGCGGCGGTGATACCGACCGACATGGCGATTTTTTGCCGGGCGGGGGGCAGTTTGCGGACGACCAGACCTACCGCCAGGGCATTGTCCCCGCTCAGCATCAGGTTGGTCGCGATGATCGCGAGCAAGCGTCCGGTATCTGCGTAGAACCAAGTCACGGTTTCGAAGTATAGCTGACGCGTTCGGCGGAATTTGAAGATCGAGCGGTGCTCACGACAACCCAATAATGTTTGGAAAGGTTAGCTATGGCAATTGAAAGATAGCCGCAGGCATGGCTCGGATTGTAATAGCCAGCCGGGGTTGATGGCGTTATCGCGAGCCTACATGGATAATTTATTCGTCAGATAATTTTTTTGGACGGGTATTTAGAGGGGCGGTAACTGATTAGACGGGTGGGCAATTTATGCGAAGGCAGGTAAATTTGTCCGCAAGATCGAAGGGAACTGCGCTATTGGCGTGGGCACGGGCGATGAGTCGATAGCGGCGGGCGTCCAGGTTCGAAGTTGACCCTAACCGTGAGAATTGCAAAATCTGTGGTACTTACTTGCGCAGTGAACTGGAGCTAATGAAAATTTCGAGGTTATCCAGCGAGTTTTCGCGTCGTCGGCGTCGTCCGGCGGTAGTAATCGTCGCATTGGCCGGGCTGGCCGCATTTGCGGGAGTTCCGACGGTCGCGCGAGCTGCGCGCGTGAGCGGGACGTTGGACCGTTTCCAAAGCGCGACACCCGACCCGAGCCGCGACCTGCATTTCCAGAATGTCGTCACGCAGGACACTTATCTCTCGCCAAGCCACAAGGACGGCTCCTTTGCCGCGCAACTGCCGCCAGGAGTCTACGATATTCGCACCGAGAGCGGGGTTATCCTGATGAACTCGGTGGTGGTGGGCGACGTCGACGTGGCGGTGGGACCGGTACACGAGGCCGGGCCTTACTCGGTGCGACGGATTTTCGAACGGCAGGCGATCGCACCGTCGATTCTGACCAGTCCCGCTCCCTCCACCGCTTTCATCATGACGGTGGACCAGACGGTGGTATCGACCAATGCACAGCTGGTGCCGAAGCGTCAATTCAACTGGTCGAAGACGCCGAACGACGAGACTGGCGAAATGAAGCAGACGCCGGTTACTCCGGTCGCTCCGCGGGCGACCAGCGGCGCTTCGAGCGGGATGCCGATGGGGCTTACGCCGGCGGCTCCAAGAAGTCCGATGTCGCAACCGCCGAGCCCTTAGGAGGGCGGCGTGTGATTCGGGCGGTTATCTTCGACCTCGACGGCACCCTGGCCGATACCGAACCGATCCATTTCGAGGCCTTCCAGGAGATATTGCGGACCGACGGGATCGCGGTCTCGCGCGAGGATTATTTCACCCGCCTGATCGGCTACACCGATCACGATGTCTTCGCGGTGCTGTTGCGCGAGGGTGGGCGCGACGCCGCACTCGCCGAGGTCCGGGCGCTGATGGAGCGCAAGGCCGCGCTGTACCAGGCGATGATCACGGGCCGCGACGTAATGTACCCGGAGCGGCCGACTTCGTGCGCGATTGCGCGCGGCGCTTTCCGTTGATGCTTGTGACCGGGACCTTGCGCAACGAGGCCGAGATGATCCTGGGCGGCGGCAAAGTCCGCGAGCTATTTCTCGATATTATCGCCGCCGAGGACGTCGAACACGGCAAGCCGGCGCCGGACGGTTTCCTGACCGGGTTGGGCCGGTTCGGCTTTATCTTGCGGCCGCGACCGTCGATCGTCGGCGCCGAATGCCTGGTGATCGAGGATACGGCGGCGGGAATCGAGGCGGCGCATCTGGCGGGTATGCGGGTGTTGGCGGTTTGCCAGACGGCGTCGGCCGCGCAGCTGAACGCGGCCGAGTTGATACGTCCGTCGCTGCGAGAGACTGATTTGGACGACGTGCTGCGGCGATTCGCCGGCTGACGATTCAAGCCGCGGGCTTTTCGCGCAGCGCCTCGAGCACCCTCCTGGTGAGATTTTCGAAGGGACCGTTGGACATGCATAGAACGACGTCGCCCGGTCGCGAATCGGCGACGATGCGCTCGAGGATTTCGTCGGTCGAGCCGCAGGCAATCGCGGCCGGACCACGCTTGCCGATATGCGCCGCAAGGATTTCGGTATCGAGGCGGTCGGCGGCCGGAATCGGATCGTTCTCCTTGAAGAAGACCGGGCCCACATAGACCCGCGTCGCGCGATCGAAGGCGGTGGCAAAGCCCTCCTGAAAGACGCTGCGGCGTGCGCTGTTGGAGCGTGGCTCGAAAGCCGCGAGGATACGTCGGCCGGCGAAACGCTCGGCGATGGCTTCGAGGGTGGCGGCGATCGCGGTCGGATGGTGGGCGAAATCGTCGACGACTGTGATTTCGGCGGCGGTTCCGACGATTTCCTGGCGGCGGGCGACGCCTTTGAACGATTTCAATCCGCGCACGAGTTCGTCGTCGCGAATACCGAATTCCTTGAGCAGGACCCAGACGCCGAGCGCGTTGGCGACGTTCATGCGGCCGCCGATCGGCAGATGGACCTCGCGGGCGAGGGTTTTACCGTTGCGGGCGATGGAGAAATAGGCGCCATCGGCGGCGATACGGACGTCCTCGGATCGGAAGGTGCCGGCGTGAAGGCCGAAGGTGAGACGCTTGGCGCGGACGCCCTCGGCGACGGCGAGGGCATGGGGAAAGTCGGCGCAGACCGCGAGCACGCGTCCGGGGTTCATCTGATCGACCAGTGCGCGGAAAGAAGATTTCACGTGGTCGAGATCGCGATAGATATCGGCGTGGTCGAATTCGACGGCGGTGATGATGGTCCCTTGCGCACGGTAGTGAAGGAACTTGGGTCCCTTGTCGAAGAAGGCGGTGTCGTATTCGTCGCCCTCGATGACGAAGTCGGGTCCGGCACCGAGACGGTAGTTGGTCGCGAAGTCGCGGGCGAGCCCGCCGACCAGCATCGAGGGATCGCATCCAGCAGTGCAGAGCACCTGCGTCATCATCGCGGTCGAGGTGGTTTTGCCGTGCGTCCCGGTGACCATCAGGACCCGACGATCGCGCAAGAAGAAGTGCCATAGCGCCTCGGGCATCGAGACGTATGGGATCGGCGATTGGAGCAGCGCGACGGCTTCGGGATTGGTCCGGGTGACAACGTTGCCGACGACGACGAGGTCGGGTGCGGGGTCGAGGTTGGCGGCCGCATAGTTATGGCGCACGGTGATGTTGAGTTGTTTCAGGATGGACGCGGCCGGCTCGTAGAGCTGATTATCCGAGCCGGTTATTTCAAAGCCGCGAGCCGCCAGCATCCCGGCCAGCGCCGTCATGGCGGAGCCGGCGACGCCGATCAGATGGACGCGGCGCACCTGGCGTGGAATGCGCGCGAGACGTGCGCTCGATTCAGTTGCGATTTCCGACGGCATTGCGCTCATCAATCCCCTCCTCCACCTTCACCACCACATTCCTCGCGCGCCAATGAAGCAAGACGCGATCGTCAGCGGATGCGCGTCGTCATCCTACGCATCATGCGTGATCCGCATCGTGCGTGATACGGATCAGGAGATACTCATCACGAGATCCGGTTATTTCGCCTCCCCCAGCGCCTCCATCACGAGGTCGTGGATCCGCGGCCGGAAGTCGCGGATAGCCTGGTTGTCGCGCCGCGGATGCACCCGGTTGGTCAGAATCGAGACGGCGATTTCGCGATCGGGCTCGATCCAGATCGAAGTCCCGGTGAAACCGAGGTGGCCGACGGCGGCGGGAGAGAAGCGCGTACCCGAACTCGAATATTCGGACGAGGGCGAGTCCCATCCGAGCGCCCAAGTCGAGCCGGCCACGGCTTTATCGCGGGTCCAGAACTCGCGCAGGATCTTCTGCGGGAGATAGTCGGAGCGTCCGGCGTAGCATCGGATCAGTTCGTGGGCGACGCGATCGACTTCCTTCACCGGCGCGAAGAGTCCGGCGTGACCGGCGACCCCGCCCATCGCAAACGCGTTCTCGTCCTCGACTTCTCCCACCAGCAGCCGTTTGCGCACGGCGCAGACCGAAGTCGGCGCGAACATTTCGGGGACCGGTTCAAGCCGACGGGTGCGAACCAGCGAGATGTCGATGAAATCGGTGGCGCGCAGTTCGAGCGGACGGAAAATCTTGTCGCGGCAGAAGCGATTGAGGGCGACGCCGGAGATTTGTTCGACCGCTTCGCCGAGCAGGATGAAGTTCAGGTCGGAATAGTTGACCTTGGTACCGGGCGGACATTCGGGCTTTTCGCGATGGATCGCTTCGTAGACGTATTCCTTGGCGCCGCGGCTGGCCATGAAGTTGACCTTGCCACCGCGCTCGACGTCGGCGATCTGCTGATAGTAGGGACGCCAGGCGGCGAGGCCGGAGCAGTGCGCCAGCAACTGGCGAAAGGTGACGTAGGCTTTGCCGTGGACGCCGAAGTTGTGGAAGAAGCGGGTGACGCGTTCGTCGAGACGCATCTTGCCGTCCCGCGTCAGCATCATGACGCCCACAGTGGTCGCCAGTGGCTTGGTCAAGGAGGAAAGGTCGAAGACGGTCTCGAGGCGCATCGGCGACGGTTCGGGCATCAGCGATCGATGGCCGAAGGCGCCCTCGAAGGCGATCGCGTCGCCCTTTCTGACTACGATGGTAGCGCCGGGAATCGCACCGTGCTCGACGGCATCGTTGATCGCTTGCTCAACTTCGCGCCAGCCCAATCCCGTATCCCCTTCCCGTCACGAGCGCCCGCGTGGGCGGTGGTAATTACGACCGCAGCGGGCGCTTCGATCAACTGACCGCCGCTTCGAGAATTGACAAGCGCCGACTCGAGCTTTCGAGCCGGGCGCGCACACCGAACGGCAAGGTCAGATTTTCAGTGCCATGACCGGCTTCGATTCCGAATAATACCGGGCATTCGAGACCGGCAGTCTGATCGGCGATGAAATGAGAGAGCAAGGCTCGCTCCTGTTCGCTGCCGTCGACTGGCCGGATTGCGCCAAAAACGACACCGGCGGCTTTTTTGAAGGCGCCGGCCTGACTCAATTGTACCAACATCCGATCGATTCGATACGCCTTTTCGCCAATATCTTCCAGAAAGAGGATACGTCCCGCAAAATTTGGCGCCCAGGGTGTGCCCAACGAGGCGACCACGACCGAGAGGCAGCCGCCGATCAATTGACCCTCGGCCACTCCGGGCCGCACAACTTCGACGGCTTCGAGATCGAACCCGGCGCCTTGCGGACTCAACAGGCGCGTCAGGTGCGTGAGTGATCGCGGCGAAAGGCCGCGCGCGAAATCCATCGCGACCATCGGGCCGTGAAAGGAAATCATCGCGGCGTGATCGACCAGCGCGTTGAGCAGAAAGGTCGCGTCGGAAAAGCCGAGAAATATTTTGGGGGTGCGTGCGAGAGCGTCGAAGTCGAGCAGCGGCAACAACCGACCGCATCCGTAACCACCGCGCGCGCCGAAGATCGCCTTGACCTCGGGATCGCGAAAAAACCTGGCGAGCTCGCCCGCGCGGTCGTGATCGGTGCCGGCGAGAATCCGGTCGCGATCGAGCGCATGGCTCGAGACCTTCACCCGAAAGCCCATTGCGGTCAGGACGCCGACGCCCCGTTCAAGGAATTCGCGGTCAACGGCGGCAGCGGGAGCAACGACACCGATGGTATCGCCGGGACGCAGTGCGGGTGGCTTGCTGATCGAAGGCATCACGTGTCGAGAAGAAAGTTATCACGGCTTAAAAATCGGAGCGACGGCAAGCTATCGATGGCCGACGCACACAGATGGTAATAGACGCGATGAGAAGTCATTTGCCTCACGCATGAATCCTGATCGCGGCAGAGTTGCTTCTTTGGTCTGTTTGGTCGACCGTCATCGATGTTGTGTGAAGGTATCTTTGCGGGGTTTCGAGCAGATTGCCGGCGGGATAGAATCGCGCCGCAGATGGAGCAGATGAGCGAAACTCTCGACTGGCTCTACTCACTCGAAGCTCGAGGAGAAATCTACAAGCTCGAGCGGATGGAGCACGCGCTCGCGCTCATCGGCGATCCCCATCGCAAACTGCGCGCGATCCATATCGCGGGAACGAAGGGCAAGGGTTCGACGGCGGCGATGATCGACGCGGTGCTGCGCGCGGCCGGTTATCGATGCGGACTATACACCAAGCCCCACCTGGTCAACCTGACCGAGCGCACGCGTATCGACGGCGTCGAAATGCCACGCGAGCAGATGCTCGGCTATATCACGCGGTTGCGCGAGATTTACGAACGGGCGGGCCTGGCGCTGACGTTCTTCGAATTCACCGTGGCGCTGATGTTCCTCTACTTCGCCGAGAGCCAGGTCGAGATCGCGGTGATCGAAACGGGATTGGGCGGCCGGCTGGATTCGACCAACGTGGTGCAACCGATTTTGAGCGTGATCACGCCGATCGGTTTCGACCACATGGATCGTCTCGGTTACACGATCGCGGCGATCGCCGGCGAAAAAGGCGGGATCATCAAACAGGGGACGCCGACGATAATCGGCGCGCGCGCCGAGGAGGCGCGCGAAGTGCTCATCGCGATCGCGGCACAACGGCAAAGTCCGTTGATGTTGATCGGGCGGGACTTCACGTACCGATCGCACGCGCCGGCGCATCGGTTGGACTACGACGGCCGCGATCTCAAGCTGGCGCAGGTGGAACTGTCGCTGGCGGGCCCATTTCAGCATGAGAACGCGGCGATCGCACTGGCGGCGATCGACAACCTGCGATCGCAGGGATGGAAAATCGAAGAGCAAGATATCCGGCGCGGAATGGCCGAGGTGGTCTGGCCCGGGCGTTTCGATATAGTCACGCGCCAGCCGACCGCGATTCTCGATTGCGCGCACAACGAGTTGGCGATCGAGGCGCTGCTCCATACCTTCGAGGTGGAGCTCGGGCGTGAGGTGAAGCCGCGGCTGGTATTTGGCTGCCTCGAGGACAAGCAATGGGAGCGAATGGCCGAGATGCTGGGTCCTCGGGTGAGCGATGCGACGTTGACGCGGGCCACGCCAAAGCGTCCGATCGAACCGGAAAAGTTGCTGCCGGTGTTCGCGCGTCACGTACCGTCACGAATTGTGCGTTCACCGCTCGAAGCGATCACCCACGCTATGGAAAACGCTTCGCGCGATGATGTAGTGTTGGTCACCGGTTCGGTCTACCTGGTGGGGGAGGTTTATCCGTGGTTTCTTGTGCGTCAGGGGCGGCGGGGATTGTTTTCTGAAGCCGCGGCGTAAATCGAAGGCTCTGTTGGGGCTCAGCGCAGCAATTGCGCTTGGAGTCGCGGGCGTCGCCTACACACAGGAAAACGGCTTCAGCGGTTTCGTCCAGAGCACGCACAAGGGACCGGTCGATATCACCGGCCGCAGCTTCGTTTACAACTACAAGACCGACACCTTCATCGTGCGCGGCGACGCGGTTATCACGCAACGACACAGCGTACTCACTGCCGACGAAGTCGAATACGAGCGCCGGCTGCATCTGCTCCACGCCACGGGACACGTGCACATGGTCGACCCGCTCGGCGATATGAAGGGCAGTGCGGGGACGATGAACCTGGCGGACGAGACCGTGGATTTGACCGACGGCACGATCACCAACAAAGACAAGAGCTACCTGCTCAAGGGCAAGCAGATCACCAAGGTCAGCGGCCAGCATTACCTGGTCAAGCACGGCTTCTTTACTACCTGCGGTCGCGATCCCGGAACGCCCGCGTGGAGTATCACCGCCGACGACATGGATGCGCATCTGGGTGGTACCGCGAAGGCGCATGACGCCGAGTTCAATATCCTGGGTTACCCCGTGGCGTACTCGCCGTACGCGGTGTTTCCCGCCGACACGGATCGCCATTCGGGCTTTCTGGCGCCGCGCTTCGGCGAATCGGGACTGCGCGGCTTTCAGCTGGTGCAACCTTACTACTGGGCGATCAACAAAAGTTCGGACGCTACCTTCGCGACTGACCTGGAGACTTCACAGCGGGTCGGTGGCTTGGCGGAATATCGCCTGATCAGTGGCAAAGACGATTACTTCATCGCGGACGGGGCGTTTTACAACGAAAGTCTGCGTAGCGAAGATAACCGGGAAGACGACATCATCGATAACCAGGTCGCCGACCCCCATATTCCGATCGATCGCTACGATGTCATCGGAATGTTCCGGCAGCATCTGACCGACGATCTGGTACTCTACGGCGACGGCATGACGGTGAGCGACAGCTTTCTGCTGCGCGAAATGAATGTATGGACGTTGTCGCGCACGATTGGCCCCGGCATCGCATTCCCCAACAGCATGGCTTCGCTGCGCGACGCCAACTCCGATTTTGGCGGACTTTACAGCTACGAAAACGGCTTCGCGCGAGTCCAGGGGGACTGGAACCAGGATCTTATCCAGCCGCAGGAATTCGCCTTGCAGACGCTGCCGCAGGGGCTGATAAGTGGCCGCCAGGAGCTGCTGGGCGGCCTCGCCTATAGCGATTACGACGTCGAAGCGGACAACTTCTGGCGTGCCGAGGGTGTCAGCGGCCAGCGTTTCGACGTCAGCCCGCAAGTGACGATACCGTGGCGCCTCAGCAAGTACCTCTATGGGATGGGGCACGCTCGGGAGTGCGCGAGACCCTGTACTCGGTCGGTGGCGGCCAGATCAACGTCATTCCGGTGGGCACGGACGGTCTGCAGTACAACAACGGTCTAACGTTGGGTCCGATTGCCGGCAACGGCGGCTTTCAGCATCGCGAGATGATCGACGGCAGCCTCGGTATCGGCAGCGAGATCGAGAAGATCTACGACCTTCATTGGAAGTACGTCGATAAGATCAAACATACGATCGAGCCATTGGTGACCTACAGCTACGTGCCGCAGGTGAATCAGCATGACCTGCCGCTCTTCGACTCGATCGACCGAATCGAATCGCGCAGCCTGATCACCTACGGCGTGACCTCGCGGATTTACATCAAGCTGCCGGCCGCGCCGACGCCGCCCAGCGATGAGGCAGAGGACAGCGATCAGCAGTTTTCGGCGCAGAGCTTCAGCCCTTTCCGAGCGCGAACTACCGCGGCGGGGAGCTCGGTCGAGGAATTGTTCCGCTTCAGCCTGCTCCAGGCCTACGACACGAATCATGCGATAGCGCCCGGTGGTCCGCGCTTCTCGGACCTCGATATCACCGGCACTCTGTTCCCGACACGGATCTGGTCGATGGCCGGGCAGTTGGGCTACGAGCCGCAAAGCAACAAGATTCGCTATGCGAGCGCCTACGTGAACTTCCAGCCATGGTGGACGAACAATCAATCAGCGGTCTACCAGGGCAAAGCGGAACAAGGTTCGTTCCTGCAGGCGAGTTACGACTATATCGGGCCGGGTCCGGAGTCGACCCCCGGCGTCAACGCGGGCTTCAGCCAATTTCTCGTACTGCGCGCCTACTACGATCTCTTCGATCGGCTGGGTCTCTACTTCGCACCGTCGTACGACTTCGTCGCCCACAAGATGCTTTCGGCGGAGTATGGTGTGCGCCTCAAGTCAGCTTGTGATTGCTGGTCCTTCGACATGGGTATCACCAAGACGGTCAATCCGAGCGAGACGCAGTTTCAGTTTCAGCTCACGCTCGGCGGTCTCGGCTCAATTGGCGAGAGCCCCTTCGGCCGCAATCCGTTCCAGATGCACACCAGCGTGCTACCGGACTATCAATAACCCGCCATCGGGCAATAAGCCGCCATCGGGCACTCCCTCGCGGGACCGTCCTCGCCTAGCGCCTCTCCACAACCTGACGGACCCGTTCCAGCCCACTTGCGCATAAGTTTTCGCGGCCTCTTGCGGCCTTTTCATCCAAGGCGTTATAGCCTTATCGAACAGACCCACGCCTAATTCCAACAGGGGAACTCGAAACGAATGGTCGACAGCAGTCAGGAGAAAACCGGCCCCTCGGCAACGATCGACGCCGAAGGCCTGCGACGCTTCATCCGCGACAATCGCCTGGGCGATCCCGCGGATCTGCGCACCGAGAACATATCCTTCGGTCACTCCAACGAAGTTCATCTCGTCCACTTCGAGGGGAATTCGTGGGCCCTCCGACGACCCCCGCGCGGCCCCCTGCTACCGACCGCTCATGATGTCCTGCGCGAGTACCGCGTGCTCAAGGCGTTACAGTCGACGCCGGTGCCGGTGCCGCGGGTATATGCGAGTTGCGACGACAGTTCGTACATCGGAGCGCCGTTCTATCTCATGGAGTACATGCGCGGCAGAGTGATCCGTTCGGGCTTGGTTCCCTCGGATGAAGTGAGCTTCGCCGACACGGCGGACAAGCGGCGCGCGGTGAGTGAGGGAATGATCGACTTGCTTATCTCGTTGCAGGCGGTTGACTGGCAGAAAGGCCGGTCTTGAAGGATTCGGCCGCCCCGACGGCTATATCGAGCGGCAATTGCGCCGATGGATCGGGCAGCTCGAGCGGACCTTGCCGTTGACGCGGCCGTTGCCGGTAATGGCGAAAATCGAGGAATGGCTCAAGGCGCACATGCCGCAGACGCAGCCTTCGACCATCGTTCACGGCGACTTCAAGCTCGACAATGCGATGTGGGACGACGCTGTCAGGCCGCCGAAAGCGATCGCGCTGTTTGATTGGGAAATGTCGACGATCGGCGACCCGCTCGCCGATCTCGGATGGATGGTGACCTACTGGACGGATCCGTCCGATAGCGAGATTCGTCGCAGCGTGGTCTCGAGCATGGAAGGTGAGGCCGGCTACTACAAACGCGGTGAGATGGTCGAACTCTACGAAAAGAAATCGGGACGCGCGATGCGTGACTTCGCCTTCTACGAGATTTTCTCCCTGTTCAAGCTCGCGATCATCCTCGAAGGCAGTTACTCGCGCTATTTGAGCGGCCAGGCCGACGATCCGATCTTCGCGACTTACGATGTGCGCGTCCCTGGTATCGCCGAGGTCGCGTGGTCGCTCTGCGAATCCACAGGACAGGTGTGACAATCATGCCCGACTACAAATTTATCCAGACCGATGATCCCGAAGCCGGGATCCGTCGTCATCTCGCTCAATCGCCCCGAAAAACGCAACGCCCTCTCGAATGCTTTGCGCCGCGAACTCTTCGATGCTCTGCGCAAGGCCGACGTCGATCCCGCGATCGGCGCGATCATCATTCGCGGTAACGGCAAATGCTTCAGCGCCGGCTACGATCTCTCGCAATCACCGGAGAGCCGCTGCCGCGCGTCGTCTCGCCGGGCGAGGGCATCTGGCCGCGCCACCTGGTCGATGGATGGTTCGAGATGTGGGACATGGCGACGCCGATAATCGCGCAGGTGCACGGTTATTGTCTCGCCGGAGGGACCGAACTCGCCACCGCATGCGATCTGGTCTATGTCGCCGAGGATGCGCAGATCGGCTATCCGCCGGTGCGCGCGATGTCCACGCCGGACACCGCCTACCATCCGTGGCTGATGGGGATGCGCGATGCGATGGAGATGATGCTGACAGGCGATTCGATTTCGGGAATCGAGGCCGCGCAGATGGGCTTCGCGAATCGCGCTTATCCCGCCGCGAAGCTGGATGAGGAGGTCCTGGCAGTTGCGCGACGCGTGGCCAAGATTCCGCGCGACTTGCAGGCGCTCAACAAGCGCGTGGTGCATCGCGCGATGGAGATGATGGGCGCGCGCACTGCAATGCGATCGGCGACGGAAATTCAGGCGTTATGTTTCCATCAGCCGTCGTCGCGCGAATATATGGCGAAAATGCGCCAGGACGTGAAAACGGCGCTCGACGAACGCGACTCGCAAGCTTCGGCGACTACCGGACGGCGAAACGCGTCAAGAAGTAGCGTCGGGACAATACAGACTCGTGCTGAAAGAAAACGGCCGACGGGTCAACCGCCGGCCGTAGCTTTGCGCACTGATTCGCCTTTTAAGCCGCGACTGAGGTCGTTCCCTTGAACGCGTCCTGCGCCGGATCGCAAAAGTAGCGAACCTTGGAAAGCGTGACGTCGCTGGTCGAAAAGCTCGCCGAGATGGGATAGTCGGCGCGCAACATGTCGCCGGCGCCCCACGACTGGGAATCGACCGAAATGATGTGGGGACGACCGCGCTCGGCGCGATGGAGAACCCATTCGGGGTCGACTTGCACGACCACCAGCTTGCCGTCTTCCTTGTTGCGCGCCAGATGCATGCTCGAGATGTACTGGATATCGTTGCCGGAAATGAACTCGCGGTCGATCATCTCCATGTCGAGGGCCTTCTTGCCTTCGGCCGTGGTGACGTTGGCGACCACGCGATCATGGTATGCGCGCAGATAGACCTTGCCGACGACAGCAGGATAGCCCCAGCGTTGCGACAGTTCGTTGGCGGCCGCCTCGGTGCTGACGTAACTGCGCAAGACAAAGCCCCGCGGACGCACGCCCGCCCGGCTGCCGACGCGGATCTCCGCGATCGAGAAGGGACCTGCCGGACTATCCGGGTACTTGGTCACGTTGAAAATCGCATACGCGGGGATCGCCGGGCGCATCGTAACCGGAATCAGGTCTTCGACGGTGTCGTTGTTTATCTCGTAATGGATGTTGAGAATCTGGGCGCCTTTGAGCGTCCAGGCATCCGGTTTTGAAGCCGTGGATTTCACGCGCGGTTTTGGCCGCAAACGGCTCGACCGCCATCCTGCCCGAGCGCGGCATTATCGTCCGCCTCCCGCGGCTGCTTGTTGCGTGCTCGAATCCTGGAAGTGCGGCATCACATGCTTGGCGAAGACGCGCAGGCTGTTGAGCACCTGTTCCTGCGGCACGGTCTCGAGCGCGTTCAACAGGAAGTTCACCCGATCGACGCCGACCGATTCCCATTTTTTGCAGGCGCGCAGAACGCGCTCGGGATCGCCGATCGCGATTCCCTCGGGCACACCCGCCTCATCGCCAGGTCCCGCCGCCTGCTCGCGCAGGGTCGGCAGCAGCCCGAGAGACGGATACGACTTGCTGGGATAGGCTTCACGCGCCGCCAGCAGCTGCGCCGCGAGGAAATTGAAAGTGCCGAGCAGCCGCCGGCCGACCTTGTTGCCGGTCTCCGTATCCTCGTGCGTGAAGAGGAAATTGACGGTGCTGATCTTGTCGTTGACAAACGAGCCCACCGGCTCACAATCCTTGATTATCTTGTGGTAAATCTTGACCTTGTCTTCCTGCTCCTTGAAGGAGCCGAAGGTGATTCCGAGTGCGCCGAGGCCACGCTCGGCCGCATCGATTTCGGTCCCCGGACTGGTTACCGCCACCCACATCGGAGGATGCGGCTTCTGATAGGGCTTTGGAAGAATCGCGCGGACCGGCATACTCCACGAACGGCCCTGGTAGCCGAAACGGTCCTGCGTCCACATCTTCGGCAGGCAACGGACGAACTCGTCCCAGGTCTTCTTGGTCTCGTCCGGGCTGGCGCGGAAGCCGCCGAACTCGTTCCAGGTCGCGGATCGCCCGGTTCCTACTTCGAGGCGGCCGCCCGAGATGATGTCCATCGTGGCGGTGCGCTCGGCAATCTTAATGGGATGGTTGAATTCCGGGACGCAGATGACGATGCCGTGACCCACCCGCATCTTCTTGGTGTTCATCGCGCAGGCGGTCAGGAAGATCTCGGGAGCCGAGCAATGCGAATACTCCTCGAGGAAGTGATGCTCGACGCACCACACCGTGATCGAATCCGAGCTCGTCGGCTAACTGGACTTGCTCCAGGCAATTGTCGAAGACTTTTTCTCCTTCTCACGGTCCCAGGGCCGAGGCACGGAAATGTCGTAGAAGATTCCGAATTTCATTGCTGTTACCTCCCGCATTGAGGGTCGTTTAGCGCAATCTGCTTCGAAGGAAAAGCTGGACGAGGGGCCGATGACGGGACAGCCGATGATGGCTGCAGCCCGCCTGAATGGGTACCCGCCGCAGCACCGTCGTTATGCCGCATGTAGGTCGACCCCTTGCGCTCGTGACCGAGCGCGATAACGATCGCGTCGAGGGAGGACCGTCGAGGCCACGATCGCCAGCGCCGTCGCATAGCCCAGATGCTGCGCGATCAGCGCCTCGACGAACGCCGCGTTGGACGCGAAAGTACGCCGAGTTGATAGGCGAGTCCGGAAAAGAGCCCGCGCACCGCCGACGGCGACAGTTCCACCAGGTGGGCGGGGATCGTGCCCATGCGCCCTGCACCATGAACTGCATCAGGAACGCGCCGACAGTCAGCAGCACGATCGACTGCGGATATATCCACAGCGGCACCACCATGCACACCGATCAGAACCGCCGCGACCATCGCGCGACGCCTGCCCCATCGGTCCGAGAGCCAGCCGAAGATCAGCCCGCCGGCCAGCGCACCGACATTGTAGATGATCGCGACCATGGCGACCGTGCGCGGCTCGAGCCCTCGTCCCTTCTCGAGAAAAGTCGGGTAAAGGTCCTGGGTGCCATGCGAAACCAGGTTCATCATCGTCATCAACAAGACAAGGTAGGCGAACAGTCCGAGGTGGCGGCGAATTGCGCTTCGCAGATCTCTCCCGCGGCGCGGACGCATTCGCTCCCACGCCTTTGATTCGGGCACCTTGCTGCGAATATAGAGCGTCAACAGGGCCGGCGCTCCGCCGATGAAGAACATCGGACGCCAACCGAAATGCGGAAAGATCAGGAAATAGGCCCCCGCCGCGAGCAGATAGCCAACCGCGTAGCCCTCTTGCAGCATCCCGGAGAGCAACCCGCGCCATCGCGACGGAATCGCCTCCATCGCAATCGATGCGCCTACCCCCATTCTCCGCCCATCCCGATTCCGTAGATGCGCGCGCAACACCAGGAACCATCGATAGCTCGGCGCCAGGCCGCTCGGCGAATTCGATCACCGAAAAAAGGATGATATCCGCCATCAGCGGGCCGCGACGCCCATAGCGGTCCGCGAGCCATCCGAAGGCCAGCGCTCCGATCGGGCGCAGCGCCAGGGTCGCCGTAATCGTAAACGCGAGGTCCGCAACCGATCGATGGAACTCCGCCGCGATCGCCAGCAGCACGAAGACCAGTACGAAGAAGTCGAAAGCGTCGAGCGTCCAGCCGAGAAAGCTGGCGACTCAAGGTATGAACCGCCTCGGACCGCGAGAGTCCGCCGGGCAACGCCATCGGCGAGGGCGAACGACCGTCGCTCATGGGCCAACGGTCATCGATTGATCAGCCACGCCGCAGCGCCGCCCCGGAAAATACAAGCCTGGCCGGCACACTAGCCGCGCCGTGGCGTCATTCCGTTTCGGATTGCGATTTCAGCTGTTCGATCTCGCGCCGCTGCTGCTCGATCTGCTGCTGTTGCGGATCCAGCTGCGATTGCGTTTGCTGCTGTTGCGTATCGCGATTTTGCAGCTCGTTGCCGACGAGAAAACCGCCCGCCGTGCCGATCGCGCCGCCGATCGCCGCGCCTGCCGCCGGCGATCCTACCGCGGCTCCGATTATCGCGCCGGTGCCTGCGCCGACCAACGCGCCGATACCGGTGGACTTTTCACGCGTGGAAAGGGGCTGGCCAGAGCATCCGACCACCCCCAACGCCATCACCGCCGCTATTACAATTGCAACCAGCCTTCTGTTTGACTGCATAGCCAATCCCCTCGAATGCAAAGAATACCCGTCTGGCGCGGCTTTTCGGAGGGCCTGGACGCCTCCGATTGGCCAGCTGCTTGTTCCCCTGATCTTCAACTACTGATTCTGATTCTGCTGTTGCGTCGTAGGTTCACGTTCCGGCATCCCGGCGATAGTCTTGCCGGTCTCGTCCGCCAGCGCGATTCCCGGAGTACCCTTGGCGCCGATATGTAGCTCCAACCGATCTTTGCCTTTGTCGTCGAACAGCACGAGCGCGGGAGAACCGTCGGTCGTGATCCCAAGGCCGGCTCGCGCCCGTCCGTTGTTCGGATCGTAGAGGGTCAAGCTCGCTTCGTCGGAGCTCGCCACAGAGAGTGTAGCGATCTGGCGTCCGGTGCTGGCGTAGATAGCTATGCCGTTACGCCCGCTCTCCGCTTCGCCCACCACCACGCCGGCGGCGCCCATCCTGATCGTAAAAGGCGATACCGCCGTTACCATCCTTGGCAACGCGCATTTCCGCACGATCGCGACCGCTCCCGTCGAGCAACGCAAGGTCCGCGGTGCCGCGGGTCGTCACTTCCATAACTCCACGCTGCATGCCGTCCCGGTCGGTCAGCACAAACTGCTGCGCCTTGATCGATCGCGCCTGTTTGGCCGCCATTGCCACGGTCGGCGAGATCTTCGAGCGCGAGTATGCCACCGATCAAACCGCCCGTCAGGGCGAGCGTTCCATACAACCAGTTTGTCCTGTTCATCATGTTCCTGACCTCCTTCTCTCTCTGACGTGCCCCACAAGCTTCCATTTACCGACGAACCAGATCAACTACATTCGGCGCGTTCCGTATGAAAAAAGCAGATCGTGTTAGGTAGCGCGAGAGGCACTCAGCGTGCAAATGCGACCGCGCTCCGGCAGCGCGACATCGGAGGGCATCGCGATCATGAAATTGCCCTCGGCGGGAACTTCGATTACGCCGACCACGCCACGATCCGCGGCCGCGGCAGCTCCCAACGCAAGTACCGCGGCGTCGGCTTCGTCGATCGTTTTGATCTCCGCGCGAATTTCACCGGCGAGACGCTTCGATGATCTCGAGCCGCATCGCCAACGCGGCCGCCGCCGTCACCCGCGGCTTGCCCGCAATCGCCTTCCGCCCTTTCTTCGGAGGCAGATCCAGGTTCGTCGCACCATAGGCGGAATTGCAGATCAGGATAACCTTCGTAAACTTGCAGCGCAGATCGTCCGCAGCGCCCGATGCGCGGCGAACCCCACAATCATGAAGCGCGTGAAAGTGCCGCCGATAAGCCGTCGCCGCCTTCCTTGCCGCGGCAGCGCGAAGAGTTCATGGCCAATCGCCCGCAGATGCGGTTTGCAACGATCGTGCAGGAGTTGGCGCGCAAAGTAATCGAAGACCGGTGTCGGAAAGAGTGCGAGCGGCCTCATCGGCCGGATATTTTCCACTGGCGCACGGGCCACGACCAGGCGTCGCAGATGCGCATCGATTTCGCGTCCGCGTTCGCTGGCGAAATGTAATTCGCCGCATCGCGTTCACGCTTTACCAACCCTTCGTGGGAAAGATCGCAGTCGGCCGGCCACGCCGGTGAGTCGCACGATCGCAATCGCATTCGCGAGTTCGGGCGCGGCGCTGCGCAGGCGTGACGCGATCGTCGCGATCACGCTCGGAAGCTTTCGTTACGGTTCGAGCATTCTCGTTTTCGCCGAGGTCGTCGAGACGAATCCGCCGCAACAATCAGGCGCCGGGGCCCGCCTGTCACGATCGCGATATCGAGGAATTGTTCGCCGACGTAGACTCCGGCGATGGTCGGCGTTCTTATCGAGGTGAAGCCGCGCGCAGCGCGATAGGTACGCTCATGGCCGCGCCGAATCGAGTGACTATCCTTGCGGATTCGAATCGCCCGGAAGCGCCGCTGCCGCCGTCGCATGCGTGATAGAGGAGACGATATTCGCGCAGCCCCCCGATCACTTTCTTGACGTAGTCGCGGGTCTCGTGAAAGCCGATATTCTCGACGAACTGATCGTCGTCGCCCGGATACTTCGCCGCCCAGCCCGCCACCGCGTGCTCGCCGCCGTTATACGCGGCGACCGCCTTGAACGCATCCCCGTTGAACATCGCAAAAAGCTGCCGCAGATAGGTAGTGCCGATCTGCACGCTCACGCTCGGATCGAAAAGATCGAGCGGCCACAGACTCACCCCCGCCGCGGACGCGTAATGCTCCGCGGTGGAAGGCAGCAGCTGCATCAAGCCCCGCGCATCCGAGACCGATCGCGCATTGGGGTTGAACAGGCTCTCCTGCCTGATCAGCGCGGAGACCAGCATCGGGTCGAGGTCGTTACGCCCCGACGCGCCCGCGATCAAATCCCAATAACCGCGCGGATAGCGCAGCCGCTCGGCCATCAGCGGATCAAGCTCATCCCGCTTCACCATTCGCTGCGCCATCTGGAGGGCGTCGTACCAGGCGCCGGTATCAGTGAGTTCGCGGAGGACAAAGTTACGCAGGGTCGGATTGCCGCCGGTATGCATCTCGAGCGCGCTCAACTCGGCCGGCTCGACTGCGCGCAATCCAATCTCGCGCAACGCCAGGACCCGTTGCAGATGAAACTGGGCGGCGCTGTCCGCCGTTGCCGGGGTACTCACCGCGACGATTTCAGGCGCCTCCGCGGCGGGAAAAGACTCCGGCCCGCGCCCAACCCTCATCGCCGCGATCGCCGGGTAGTAGTTGCTGTCGATACTCGTCGCCACCAGGGTGAGGACGGAACGGCCAGCCGCCGCGTCGCCGCTGTTTTCGAGCGCACGACCTTCCCAGTAGCCGAACATGTCGCGATCGGAGGGATCATGGCTTCGCGCACGCGCACCGGCGAATTCCTGCGCCGCGGATCCGTAACGCTTGAGCATGTACAGCATGAACGGTGCGCGGAAGCGCGCGTCGTCGGCCGATTCGCTCGCCGGGTAGCGCTGGGTAAGCGCGATATACGCCCCGCGGGCGGAGTCCAGGGCGTCATCGTCTTCATAGGTGCGCCCGATCTCGAACATCGCACGGGGCGCCGCCGTACCGCTGCCGAATCGTTGCACCACCCGGTTGAAGTAAACGCGTGCCTGCGCGGTGTCGTTGGTGCGCCAGTATGAATGCGCGAGGCCGTTGAGCGCGGCGGTCGCGTGAGGTCCCGCCGGTGCAACCGCGAGGTAGCGCGCCAATGCCGCCCTGCCCTCCTCCACGCTGCCCCTCGAAGCTGCCGCCTGGTACCAGACCAGCTCGGCATAAGTCGCAGGCGGCGGACCCATCGCGATTGCCAGTCGCGTTTGCGTCAGCGCGAGCGACAGCTGCCCCTCGCGCAGCAGCAGTCCCGCTTCCGTCATTCGGTAACGCAACGATTCGGTGTTCGCCACCCCCGGATGCTGTTGCAAGAACCATGCTCGACAGCGCGCGCGCGACGGCGTCGTTAGCCCCGCGCGGATAGCGCTCGCGCAGCGCCTGGGCCTCGTCGTAGGCGGCGCGAAAATTTCCCGCGGCATATTGTGCCTGTGCGATCAGAATTCGAGCGTTTTGTTCCGTCGCGGAGTTGGTGGTGCGCCCGGAAATTCGCGAGCTGGCCACGATCGCCGCGCCGGGATGACCGAAATCGAGTTCAAGGCGCGCATATTCCAGCCCGGCCGTATCCGCCAACACGCTCTGCGGATAATTCTGCACGAGTTCGCTCAAGGTCTGCGCGGCGCCTTCCTTGTCGCCGTTGGCTCGTTGCGACTCGCCCAGATAATACAACGCGTAATCGGCAAGCTCGGGCATGTTCCGCGCCGCGTACTGCATCCGCTCGATCGCAGCGACGTAGTCGCGGCGCTGGTAGGCCTGGTAGCCCTCGACGAAGGCCTTGCGCGTGTCGATCGGCTCGACCTTGTTGCGCTCGAACGGCAACAGCTGGGCAAAGGTGAAGCGTCCGAGGACCCGATCGATGCCAGCGCCCGGCGGCGTCACCAGCGCCCATCCGATCGCCGCCGCGATGATTGCGATGGTCGCGGCGCCCGCCACCGCATCGGCGTCGCGCCACGCTCCGGTCGAAGATCTCTTGGAATTTAGGGAATCGCCCGTGCGGACTCGCCTGATCTTCCGCCACCAACGTACCAACCGCCCATCGCGTTTCTGTTCCATCATCCCCCGCTGGCCCTTGCGACATGCCGCGTGCTCTGGCAACAAGTTCTCTACGTCCATTCGCACGCAAATGCAGCAACCAGAACTGATCCTCGCTTCCGGATCGCCTCGGCGCAAGACCCTTCTCGACGCCGCCGGGATCGCTTTCAGAGTCTTCGAAAGCGGTGTCGAGGAGATCCGCGCTGCGCACGAAAACGCGCGAGACTTCGCCCACCGCGTCGCCGGCGACAAGGCGCTCAGCGTCTCGCGACTCTTCCCGCCGCGATCGTGCTGGGTGCGGATACCATCGTCGAATGCAGCGGCGAGATTCTCGGCAAGCCCAGAAACCCGGATGATGCGCGCCGGATGCTGCGGCTGCTGTCCGGAAATACCCACGTCGTAAAGACCGCCTTCGCCTTCGCGCGCGCGGGCCTCGTGATCGAAAGCGCGGTGGTGGAAAGCCGCGTCAGCTTCCGCGTACTCACGGCCGAAGAGATCGACTCATACCTCGAGACCGGCGAACCCTTCGACAAGGCCGGCTCGTATGGAATTCAAGGTGCGGGCGCCGGCTTCATTTCCGCCGTCGAAGGATCGCGCGACAACGTGATGGGATTGCCGGTGGATAATGTACTACGGGTACTGCGCGCACTACGCGATCAACCGGGATGATCGAGACCTCCTCCGCAACTGAGATTGCCGCACGCCTCGCCGACGTGCGCTCGCGCATTGGCGAGGCGATCCATCGCGCGCATCGCGAGCCGGACTCGGTTCGACTCGTCCTCGCGAGTAAAACGCAGGGCGCCGACGATATCGCCGCCGCTTACGATGCGGGCGTGCGCGATTTCGGCGAAAACTATGTCCAGGAAGCGGTCGCCAAGCACGCGGCGCTCTCCGCTCGCGCGGATATCCGCTGGCATCTGATCGGCCATCTTCAGACCAACAAGGCGCAAGTCGCGCTGCAGACCTTCTGCCTCATACAAACGCTCGACAGCGCCCGTCTCGCCTCGACGCTGCATCGGCTGCATCCGGCCTCGCCGTTTCCCGTCTTGGTCGAAGTCAACGTCGCCGGAGAAAGCTCCAAGAGCGGAGTCGCCCCCGAAAAAGCCGAAGCGCTCATCGATTCCGTCCGCGACCAGGTCGAAGTGACCGGCCTGATGACCGTGCCGCCCATCGCCGATAGCGCTTCGGCCCGTCCCTATTTCGCCCGCCTGCGCGAATTGCGCGATCGCCTCGCCGCCGCGAGCGGGCTCGCGCTGCATGAGCTTTCGATGGGTATGACCAACGATTACGAAGTTGCTATCGAAGAAGGCGCCACCATCGTTCGCGTCGGCCGCGCCATCTTCGGGGAGAGAAAATGAAGAAGCTCGGATTTATCGGCGGCGGTAACATGGCCGAGGCCCTGATGCGCGGCCTGCTCGAGAAAAAGATCTTCAAGCCAGCCGATCTGATCGCCTCCGACGTCGTGCCATCCCGCCGCCAACAGCTCAAGCGCAAACTCAAGATCGATTCCACCGCGGACAATCTCGAAGTGCTTCGCGGCGCTCGCGCGATTCTGCTCGCGGTCAAACCCCAGAATATCGATGAGGTCCTGGGCGAGCTCGCCTCCGCCACCGATGCCGCCGCGGCCACCGCAAATGGATCGTCGAGCAAAGCCGCGCGAGCGGTCAAACTCAAAGATCGCCTGTTCATCTCGATCGCCGCCGGCATTCCGATCGCGCGACTGGCCGAGGGCCTCGGCGTCGGCGCGCGCGTAATCCGCGTGATGCCTAATGCCCCCGCGATGGTCGGCCAGGGGATGGCTGCGCTGGTACGCGGGGGCGCAGCCAGCAAGGCTGACGAAACCTTCGCCTTGCGAATCTTCCGCGCCGTTGGCGACGCCCTCGCGCTGGCCGATGAGGGCCTCCTCGACGCGGTCACCGCGCTCAGCGGCAGTGGCCCCGCCTATGTTTATCTTTTCGTTAAGGCGATGGCCGACGCGGCCGTTACCGAAGGCCTGCCGCTGGAACTCGCGACCCGAATGGCGCTAAAAACCCTTCGCGGCGCTGAGGAAAACATGCGGCAATCGCCGCTGGCCGCCGCCGATCTGATCCGCATCGTCGCCTCGCCCGGGGGTACTACCGAAGCCGCCCTGCGCAAGTTCGCTGAAGCCGGATTTTCTGATATTGTGGCCGCTGCTCTGCACGCCGCGGCAGCGCGTTCGCGCGAGCTCGGACGCTCGTAGAGCAGGAAAGAACCAGTCTCCAACCGTGCCTCATCTAAGTCTCGCTCAAAGTATCGCGTACATTCTCAGCCAGTTGCTGGGTTTCTACATCTGGGTCGTGATAATCGCGGCGATCATCACGTGGATCGAACCGAACCCGTACAACCCGATCGTGCGGTTCCTCTACTCGATCACTGAACCGGTCTTCGACTTCGTGCGCGAATATATCCCTACCAACTTCGGCGGAATCGACTTCGCGCCGATGGTGGTCATTGCCGTAATCTGGTTCCTCCAGATGTGGCTGCTGCCCACACTTGCGAATCTGCTAACCCCGGGATTCGGATACGGCTGACGAACCGCGCGTCTCGGAAATAATGGTGTGGCCGCTTCATCGAGAGCCGGCGCGACCCTGAGATCGCACCTGCTCTACCTCCGCGCAGTATCCACACATAACCGGCTCCGGCCGCATACTTTTCGTGGATCGTACTCAACATCCGGCGCCGATTTCGCGTAGAATCAAATTTGCAACGAAGAACCGGCGAAATCCCGGCGCCGCGTTGACAATTCCGGGTTCGATGATTAGCTACCAGATAGGCGAGTCAAAGCGGCCTATACCAATAAACGCGACTACTTATGCCGATTTACGAATACCAGTGTGCAAAGTGCGGAGTCTTTGAAGTAACCCAGCGGATTACCGAGAATCCCCTCAAAAAGTGCCCGACTTGCAAGGGAAAAGTTGAGCGGATCATCTCGGCCACCTCCTTTGTGCTGAAGGGTAGTGGATGGTACGCGACGGATTACGCCAAGTCCGGCAACACCACCAAATCTGAAACCTCAAGCGACTCGTCAGGTTCGACGGCGAGTACCAATAACGCCTCGAGTACCTCCGAGGGCAAGAGCGAAAGCTCCGCCGCGAAAACCGAAACTCCCGCCGCCAAGCCGGCAGCCGAAAAACCGGCCGCCTGACTGGGCCGGACCCGGTTAAGTGGGGCCAACCTGAGCCGCATGTGCGCAAAGGTTGAACCCCACCAGCGCGGTGTGTTCTACCGGCCCTGAACCGCTCTAATGCGCGCACTCGTCCTCAACGACCGGCTCACCCGCATCTCAAACTATCCCGACCCGGGACCTTCCGCTGGCGAAAGCCTGGTTTGCGTGAAGCTGGCAGGAATCTGCGGGACAGACCTCGAACTCATTCGCGGCTACATGACTTACCGTGGCGTGCCAGGACATGAATTCGTGGGAGAAGTCGTTGCCAGTCCGAACCAGGCGCTGGTTGGACAACGAGTAGCGGGCGAGATTAACGCGGCTTGCGGGCGATGCGCTGCGTGTGTCGATGGTCTCGGGCGACATTGCGCCAACCGCAGCGTGCTCGGGATAGTCGCGCGTAACGGCGCTTTCGCGGACTACCTGACCCTGCCGGAGTGCAACCTGCGCACTCTCCCGGACGAGATCACCGACGAAGCCGCGGTGTTCGTCGAACCGGTCGCCGCCGCCTACGAAATCTTCGACCAGGTCTCTCTTCCGCGCGACGCCAGGATTCTGGTGCTCGGAGACGGACGCCTCGGCGCGATTGTCGCGACGGTGCTCAAGGCCGAAGCCTATGAACCAATCGTCGGGGGGCATCATCTGGAGAAATTGGAGCGTCTGCAGGCGTTGGGACTTAAAGTCGAGCTTGAAGATAAGCTTCAGACCGGTTTTGGCGTGGTGGTCGATTGCACCGGAAATAGCGCCGGAATCAACCGCGCGCTGACGTTGGTGCGCCCGCGCGGCTCGCTCATCCTCAAAAGCACCGCAGCAGCTGCGGCTCCACTCAATCTTGCCCCTATAGTTATTAACGAGGTGACGGTGGTCGGCTCCCGTTGCGGACGGTTCGAGCCCGCGATCGAAGCGATAGCGTCCGGGAAGGTCGAACCCCGCCACTTTATCGATGGAACCTACCCGCTTGACGACTACGATACGGCTTTCAAGGCTGCCATGGATCCTCGAACTTCAAGATTCTGTTGAGAATGTGATTACGCCTTGCCGACATTCGCGACGATTTCCAGACGACTACCGGCGCAATTCGGTGGGAAGCCACGGCTTGACATCGAGGCGGCAGCGCACGAGAGTGCGCGGGCAGACTTCTGCGATCCTTCATGAACCTTAATGGCTGAGCAGAAAAATCGGCGGGCGCAGCAGCCGATTCTGGTCGGAATCGACACCGGCGGTAATTTCACCGACCTAGTGGCGGTGGCCGGCGGCCAGACCATCGTCCACAAGATTTTGTCCACGCCGGGCGACCCCGCGGACGAAGCGATCGCGGGGCTTAAAGCCGAGCCTCAGGGTCGGGTGTGGCCAGTGGGTTACTTACAGTTCGACGGTGGCGACCAACGCCCAGACGAGAAAAAAGGTGCGCGAGTCGCCCTTTTTACCGACGCCGGCTTCGAAGACCTGATTGAGATTGGACGGCAGAATCGCAGGAAAATCTATGCTCTCGCGCCGCCAGCGACCGGAACCAATAGTGACGCGCGCCCTGCGTTTTGGTGTGAGCGGGCGCACGCTGTTCGACGGGACGATCGTGAGCCCTTTGAGCGCCGGCGGATTTGACGGGCAGATTCGCCAGATTCCGCGCAACGTGAGCGGTGCGGAGTCCTTCGCAATCTGCCTGCTTCATTCATACGCAAACCCGAGGAGCGAGGAGACCTATCGCGCGCGCGATCGCTCCCCTTCGGCCGTCCACTATCGCAAATCGCATCGGATTCTCGCCGAGTATCGGGAATTTGAACGGCTCTCGACCACCGTCATCAACGCGTATGTCGCTCCAAAGATGAGCCGAGCATCTCAAGACCCTCGAAAGCCGACTGGGGCGGTGCGAAGCTGCGCGTAATGCAATCGGACGGCAACGCGATTGGACCGGCACTGGCGCGTGACGAACCGGTACGAACGATCCTTTCGGGGCCGGCGGCCGGGGTGGTGGGATCGGCGGGTTTGGCGCGCGCGACGGGAGTGGATCGCTTTATCACCTTTGACATGGGCGGGACCTCGACCGACGTGTCGCTTTTCGACGGCGGTGTGAAGATCCGCACCCTCAGTTATCCCGGCGGTTACGCCGTGCGCACGCCGGTGATCGATATCCATACGGTGGGCGCGGGCGGCGGTTCGATTGCGTCGATCGACGCCGGCGGGTCGTTGCGGGCGGGGCCGGAGAGCGCGGGGGCCAATCCGGGTCCGGCATGTTACGGGCGGGGCGACCTGCCGACGGTGACCGATGCCGACCTCTTGGCGGGCCGGCTGGTCGCCGAACATTTCCTGGGGCGGACGATGCGGCTTTATCCCGAGCGCGCCGAAGGCCGCGATCGCGAAAATTGCGCGCGCGATGCGGACCGACGCCGCCGCCGCGGCGCGTGGCGTGATTCGCGTGGTCAACGCGAATATGGAGCGGGCGATTCGCGTGATCACGGTCGAGCGCGGATTCGATCCACGCGACTTCGCGCTGATGGCCTTCGGCGGGGGCCGGTCCGATGCACGCGGCGGAACTCGCGCTCGATCTCGGTATCCGGCATATCGTGCTGCCGCGGAATCCCGGCCTGCTGTGTGCGTGGGGTGCGCTCAGCGCGCCGCTGGGACGGGAGTATTCGCTCACGGTGCGCGACGCCTCACCGAGTCTGCCACTGCTCAACCGGCGCGCACGGCCGATGATCGCGCAGGCGCGCAAGGAGTTGATCGCCGACGGCGCAAAGCCCGCGGAGATTCGCCACGAGCTGCGCGCGGATATGCGCTATCGCGGCCAATCGTACGAAATCGAGGTGGCGCTGGGGCCGCGATTCATCGCGGATTTCCACGAAGCGCATCGGCGGACCTTCGGACATGCCGCGCCGGAAGCCGTGGTCGAAGTGGTAAATTTGCGTTTGCGATCGCATGCGGCAGCATCGGCGATAACGCCGGCGCGAATGGTGGACGGTGCGAACAAGCCCGATCCGCTCAAGCAGGCGCGCGTAATCGCGGACGATCGCTATCGCGAGATCCCGGTCGATGCGCGCGAGACCATCGGCGCAGGTGCGCGATTACGCGGTCCGCTCCTGGTGGTCGAGCTCAGCGCCACGACCTACGTCGCCCCCGAGTTCGACCTGCGCTGCGACGATCACGGCAACCTGCATCTGGAGGCGCGATGAAGGTCGACCCGGTTACGCTGGCGGTGATGAACAACCGGCTCGCGGCGATCGCCGAAGAGATGGGCGTGGTGCTCGGGCAGACCGGTTATTCGCCGAATATCAAAGAACGTCGCGACTATTCGTGCGCGCTGTTCGACGGACGCGGCGAGCTGATCGCGCAGGCCGCGCATATCCCGGTGCATCTCGGTTCGACTCCGCTTTCCGTTCGCGCCGCGATCGAACGTCTCACCCTCGCGGCGGGCGATGTGGCGATGGTGAACGATCCTTTTGCGGGCGGCACCCATCTGCCGGATGTAACCGTCGTTACGCCGATCTTTCTCGAAGGCGAGCGATCGCCCTTCGCCTACGCCGCGAACCGCGCCCATCATGCGGATATCGGCGGGATGGCGCCGGGGTCGATGGCGCTCTCGACCGAGATCTATCAGGAAGGATTCCGCATGCCGCCGGTGAAAATCATGGTGGCGGGCGAGCCGGCGCGTGACGTCTTCGAACTTTTCCTGGCCAACACGCGAGTGCGCGAGGAACGCGAAGGCGACTTGCGCGCGCAGTTAGCTGCCCTGCGAATCGGTGTCGCGCGAATGGCAGGATTGGTCGCTGCGGTGGGACGAGCACAGGTGGCGGCCGCGATGGAGGCGCTCAAGGATTACGCGGATCGACTGATGCGGTCGGTGTTGCGCGGTCTCAAGGCGGGAACCTATCGAGCGCGCGACTATCTCGACGATGACGGTTTCGGTACCGGGCCGATTCCGATCACCGCGGCGATCAAAATTGGCGGCGGGCGCGCGGTAGTCGACTTCACCGGGTCGTCGCCGCAAGTGCGCGGCTCGGTCAATGCCAATTACGCGATCACCCTCTCGGCGACGTTCTATGCGATGAAGTGTCTCGCGGCGGAGGCGGTGCCGGCGAACGAAGGGCTGCTGCGGCCGATCAAGCTGATCGCACCGCCCGGATCGATCGTCAACGCATTGCCGCCCGCGGCGGTGGCGGGAGGCAACGTCGAAACGTCGCAACGGATCGTCGACGTATTGTTCCGAGCATTGGCCAAGGCCGCGCCCGAGAGGATGCCGGCAGCAAGCTCGGGATCGATGTCGAATCTCACCATCGGCGGTTACGACAGCTTTCGCCGTCGACATTTTTCGTATTACGAAACGATCGCGGGTGGCGCCGGCGCCGCACCGGGCCAACCGGGCGCCGCGGGAATTCATACGCATATGACCAATACGCTCAACACGCCGATCGAAGCGCTCGAGGCCTACTACCCGATACGTATCACCGAGTATCGCGTGCGGCGCGGTTCGGGCGGGCGCGGCAAGTCGGCGGGCGGCGACGGATTGGTGCGCGAACTCGAATGTCTTACCGAGGCCAACGTCAGCCTGCTGACCGAGCGTCGCTTAATCGCTCCGTGGGGGCTCCACGGCGGCGGTGACGGCGCCAGAGGGGCAAATTGGGTCGTTACCAACGGCAAACGGCGCAAGCTGCCGGGAAAGGCCAACGCTTTGCTCGCTCCGGGAGAGCGGATTCGTATCGAGACGCCGGGCGGTGGCGGGTGGGGCCGCGCCAAATAACGCATCAGCCGACATCATCGCGGAAAATCAGATGATTTTGGTCTTGCGCGGCCCGAGTGATAACTGTCAGGCGGATTTTCAGTCACAGCAAAAGTGCGGCAGAGATTTAACCGATGGAAAGACGCATCGTCGCTCGCTGGCAGGATTGGTCCGGCAACGGAATCGAACACACGGTCATCCGATGTGCGCAAGAATCGATCACCGCTGATGGAGTTGTCATCGGCGCCTCGGACGGGCTGGATTTCGCGGTCCGCTATCGAATTCGATGCGATGGTTCATGGACCGTGGAGCGCGCCTCCATTGAAATTGTCGGCGAGCAACAGCAAGTGGAGCTGGTGAGCGTCGGCCGCGGAAAGTGGAGCGACGGCTTGGGGAATCCGCTGGACGCGCTCGGACGGCGCGATCGACATAGACCTTTCAGTCAGCCCGTTTACCAACACGCTTCCCATTCGCCGCCTGCAACTGGCGAAGGGGAGTTCGGCGGAAATCCGCGCCGTTTACGTGCATTTCCCCGACCTGGCCGTCCTCGCCGATCCGCAGAAGTACACCTGCCTCGAGCCGCTCCGGCGCTATCGCTACGAATCTCTCGATAGCGATTTCGTCCGCGAGATTGAAGTTGACGACGACGGCCTGGTGGTCGTCTATCCGGGTTTATTCAAACGGCTCAAGTGAGAAGGGTTTTGCTTCCGGGTGACGGATCACATCGCGAAGCCCTACCGCGTCAGATTATCCCGCTGTCGCGCAGGCGCTGACGCGCGGCGTCGTCGAGGCCGAGGTCGGCAAGAATCTCGTCGGTATGCTCGCCGAGTTTCGCAGCCCGTGCGCGAACCCGCGTGGGCGTGCGCGAAAATTTCGCCGCCGGACCGGTAAGCGGTACGACGTTGCCGTCCTCCTGTTCGACCTTTTGCAACATGTCACGGTCGATCACGTGAGGATCGCGCGCGGCTTCGGCATAGCTGCGCACGGGCGAAGCGGGGATTCCCGCCTCGACGCACGCCGCCATCACCTCGTCGACACCCTTCGCGGCGCTCCATTCCTGGACCAGACGATTGCATTCCGCGCGGCGTGCGACGCGAGCCGCAGCGGTGGCGAAATCCGGATGATCGCCGAGTTGCGGAGATCCCATCAGGCGCGCGAGCACGCGCCAGTGCGAATCGAGCAAGATACCGATGAAAACGTCGCCGTCGCGACAGCTGAAGGCTTCGATCGGCGCGGTGAACATCGAATCGTTGCCCATCCGGCGCAGCGGATGTCCAATCGCACCGAGCGTGAGAAATCCGTTGGACTGGAACAGCACCGAATCGAGCAGCGCGACATCTATATGATTGCCTTCGCCCGTGAGATCGCGATGACGCAATGCGGCGACCGCACTCAGCGCGCCGTGAAGCCCGGCCAGATCGTCGCATAGATAGGTGGCGCATCTGACCGGCCGACCGTCGGGCGAACCGTTGAGCGACATAAAGCCGGACGCCGCTTCCGCAATAGGATCGTAGCCGACGCGATCGTGGTCGGGACCAAACTGGCCGTAGCCGCTGATCGAGACATAAATGATAGCGGAGTTAACGGCGCGACAATGCGCATAGCCGATGCCCCATTTGTCGAAGGTACCGGGGCGAAAGTTTTGTACGACGACATCGGAAACCGCGGCCAGCTTCAGGAAAATCTCGCGGCCCTCGTCGCGGCGCAGGTCGAGCGTGAGGCTTCGTTTATTGCGATTGACGGTGGCATGCAGGAAGCTGACGCGACCCTCTTCGCCGGTGAGCCAGGGCGGGACCTTGCGTCCGACCTCGCCGTCGGTCGCCTCGACCTTGATCACGTCCGCGCCGAGATCGGCGAGCATGCATCCGCACATCGGGCCGGCCCAACTGGTCGTGGCCTCGAGAACGCGAATTCCGTGAAGCGGGCCGGTGAGATCGTGACGTGCGTTGCGGTAGAAATCTGACTTGTCCATCGCCCATTCCTCATCGAGACGAAATAGCGTGAATTTACCGCCGCGCCGGTCGCATGCACAATCGGGTGTTGGTGGCGTGGCTCGCGGGTGAGGTTTAGTCTTGCCCCTGGGGCGAACGATGGCGGAAGCGCAATTCTGGATTGGGGTGCATGGTGTAATCGCGGAGGGCGGCCGGATTCTGGTGCTGCGACGAGCGCCGCGGATGGTATACCGTCCGGGCCACTGGGACCTGCCCGGGGGTCATCTCAGCCTGGGCGAGACGATGGAACAGTGCCTTCATCGCGAGGTTGCGGAAGAAACCGGGCTGACCGTCGGAATCGATCGGTTGGTCGGGCTTAACCAGGCGATCGACGGCCCTTACGTGCAGGTGATTTACGCATGCAAACCGTTGGGCGAGCGGCGAACCTTACAACTGTGCGCCGGTGAGCATGACGAAGCTCGCTGGATCGAGCCGGATGCGCTGGCGCGAATCGGGGAATTGATTCCATACCTGGCGGCCTTGCTGCGCCGGGGCATGATCCACAGCGCCGTCACATAGCGGACGAGAGCACCTGGCACGGGACGTTCTATGATTGGCGAGGTCGTCTGACAGGCGAAATCATCTGACGCGCGAAATCATCTGACCCGATAGATATCGCGGTGAGACCGATCCTCGTGATCGCGTGCGAGCTTCAGGCGTCCGCGCCAGTAACCGACAAAATTCGCGCATTCGAGCTCATGGTAAACCGCGCGCTCGGTATCGCCGCGGGCCAGCGCGGCGATCAGGCGGATGGCGTTGCGCGCGAGCTTTTCGAGATGATTGTGAGTGGGACCACCGGCGACAGCACTGCCGAAACCGTAGGCGTAACTTTTGCGCCGCAAGAAGGCGCGGCGCATCCGCGCGGCCGGAATGATGTGATGGACACGGGCGTTCAGCGCGAAACCGAGCAGCCCGCCCATCGCACGGATGCGTTGAAATAGTTCGGTATCCTCGCCCGACATCGGATTCGCACCGACATTGCCGAGATCCTCGCGGAAGCGGCCGAAGAGATCGAGGCTGCGCCGCGGGAAGCCGACGTTGGCACTGAAACAGTTGTGAATATGCGCGAGTTCCGCGGGCGAGGAGGCGGCGAGCGTCCGCTCGTCGTGAACCGCAAGACGGACGTAGAGCAGCGGTCCGAGCCATCGGGGCGGCGCCACGGTCCATCGCGGGATCACCGATCCGCAGGCGGCATCGAGCTGGTCTTTCTCGATCGCGGCGAGCATCTCGACGGCCCATCGGGGTTCGGCCACGGCGTCGTCGTCGATGAAGAAAATGAAATCACCCTTGGCCTCGTCGATCGCGCGGTTGCGGGCAAAGCTCGACCCGACCGAGCGCTCGAGCACGCAACGCATCGGGAAAGGCGCACGCGCGGCGGCGCGAGCTACCGCGCCAGCGGTGTCATCGGTGGAGTTGTTGTCGATCACGATGCATTCGAGGCTGCTTTCCGCTGGAATCTCGAGCGCGCCGATACTGTCGAGCGTCTCGCCGAGTTGACTCGCGCGATTATGAGTCGGGACGGCGATGGTAATTCTTTTGGTCAACGGTTCGAGGCGATTAAGAGTGCGGCGATCCGGTGGGAGGCGCGGCCGGTTTCGCGAGCTTCGCGCCGACGTCATTCTGCACCGAAGTTGCTATCTCGGGTAGAGGCTTTCGGCGAGGCCGCGGCTGTGCGCTTTTCCGGCAGTGGCGCGGCGGACTGCGTGAAGGCAATCGAATCGATCGAAACGTAGGGAGATGCTTCCTGCTCGACCAGCGCGGGCGCACTGAGGATAAAGCCGAAGTTGCGGGTTTCGCCCGGCGTAAAGGGCAAGACCGAACGGTCAAAGTCAGTGAACTGAAGCGGCGTGGTGATGACCGGATGCACTTCGCGATGGACCTCGTGAGTCTCGCGGCCGCGTCCCTGATACCAGGTCACGGCCAGGGTCACTTCGTCCAGCGGTTTGTGGCCGGTATTGGTAATCGTGCCGAAGACCGCAGGAACGCGTTCCTCGGACATTTTGACCGAGACCTGATCGAGCTTGAGCCGAGGCATGTAGGCAGTCGTCGCGCCCTGTTGCGCGATCACTTTTTGAATCGCGGCGAGCTCGCCGGCATAGCGTTCAGCGAGGCTGCGACTGCCGGTGGCATGCTGCTTTTCGAGGTCCGCGATCAGGGACTTGTAGGTCGCGACCGCACCGGCGAAGTCATGTTCGTGATACTGCGCGACGGCCTGGCGATGACGGTCGATGATCGAGTCGCGCTCACCGAAGCCGGCAACGACGCGCCAGTGATGATGTTCCTTGACGAGGTAGAAAGTGTCGTCGTAGGTGACCTTCGGATAATCGCCAGTATCAAGCGAGCGTTGGGCGCGTTCGGCGCCGATATCGCCGGGACCCGCGGCGGCGTCCATCACCCGTTCCCATAGCGGCAGGTCAGGCATCGTGATGCGCACGGGGACGGTGGCAGTAACGCCGTCGTTGTTGCGACGCTCGGGGCCAAGCGATGCATCTTGTGAAGAACCGGGCGAAACCAGATCGGACTGGCCTCGGGCGCCAGCGGGATTTCGGTGAGAAATTCGCGCAACGTCCGATCCTTGCGATCCTGCGCCGAGAGCAGATGGTAGGTGGCGTCGTAGTTGAACTGCTGGAGATCTTCGATATAACGCTCGGCGACGCCGTGCGGTTGGCTACGGGTACATCCGGCGAGAACAAGCGCGGCGATCGCGAGCACGATCACGCGTGGCGCCGCCGCGCAGAACGAACCCACGCGCATCAGGCGAGATTCCCTGTGGGCATCTGCTTCAACTCGACGACGTTGCCCTCGGGATCACGAATGTAAATCGAATGACCCATTCCGCGCGCCCCGTAACGCATCGCGGGCTCGCCTAAAACCTCGATCGAGTTCTCGCGCAGGTAACCGATCACCTGGTCGAGGTCGGAGCATCGATGCCAAGGCAGAAATGATCGACGTTCCGCGCGCTGTCGAGAGGGGTTCGACGGCCGGCACCAAATCGAGCATGCTCGCGCCGGCGCGCAATTGGATCAGGCTGATTTGATCGAGGCGACGTTCCTCGAGCAGACCCAGGACGCGAGTATAGAACTCGAGCATCTTGGCCTGATCGCGGCATCGCAACACCACGTGATCGAGTTCGGCGACCCTGAGCGGAATACTCATCGTTCAATGCTCCACGGGAAGACTCGCGGCGTTCCAATCGAGCATCCCGCCTTTGAGGTTGCATACGTGATCGAAACCCAGGCCGGTCAGCATCGCAGCCGCGGTGGTGCTGCGGACGCCGACCCGGAGATCGCGATAATGTCGCGATCCTTGAAAGCTTCGAGCTCCTTTACCTGTTCGGAGAGTTCCCGCAACGGAACGAGCCGAGCATCCGCGATATGTCCCAGTTCTCCGCGCGGTTCCTCTTCCTCGCGAACGTCGAGCAATAGTGGAGGATTGGGACCGGCGATTCGCGCCGCCACCTCGCGCGCATCGAGCTGTCGAACCTGGTTCAGTTGCGCCAGATTGGGGAAGCTGATCGTCGCGCCGTCAATCTCAGACTGGTTGGGCTGGAGCGACTCCTGGATACCGTCGGGCAGCGGCAAACCCAGGTTGTTCATCAAATCGACGTAGGCTTGACGAGTGCGTCCGGCCAGGCGCGGATTGCCGCGTTTTTCTTCGCCGACGGTGGACTGCGTGTGGCCGCGATAATCGTGTGCGGGAAAAACCAGGGTTTTGTCGGGCAGCGTGAAAATCTTCTGCGTGATCGAATCGTAGCTGTCGCCGGGATCGCCTCCGGCAAAATCGCAGCGTCCGGTCCCGTGGATGAGCAACACGTCGCCGGTGAAAACTCGATCGCCCGCATAGATAATGATCGAATCCGGCGTATGGCCCGGGGTAAAGAACGTCTGCAGACCGATACACCGACGGTGAAGCGCTGGCCGTCGTCGACATACACCTTCACGTGCGGGGTCGGCGATCGCGGATGCATCGCGACCGGCGCGCCGTAGATCGCCCAACTCAATCGCACCGCTGCGATGATCGGCGTGAGTATGGGTATCGAAAATCATCTCGAGCTTGCAGCCGTAATAAGCCAGCAGCGCGATGTATCGATCGATACGGTCGCGCAGTGGGTCGATCACGGCGGCGACGCCATGATCCTCGGGAAATGGCCATATAAGTTTTGCACTTGGCGTGATTGAGTTCACGAAACGTCATGCGATTTTTTCCCCCGCTAACGCCCGTCTCCAGGCCCCAGAGCCCGCTGCGACCCGTGATACTTCAAGACTATAGCAATCGTTTGTGACGAGGTTGAACCCGGCGGGACGGTCGTAAAATCGTGCCGTGACCCTATTTTAGGCGCCAGATCATGGCTGGAGTGACGCGACAATCCCGACTTTCGGGCCTAACTCGACGCCAAGGCCCTGCCCTCTTCGGCGGCCTGAGCGGAAACCGGCATCGCACGATTTCGGCGCGGGCCGCTGCCGCCGCAACCAGCGCCTCGACTTCGAGACGCGCCTCGGTTTCGACCACTTCTTCAAGTTGCGCGTGAGTTTCTGGATGAGGCGGGATAAAGAGCGAGCAGCAATCCTGATCCGGCAGGATCGAAGTCTCGAAAGTTCCCAGACGGCGCGCTTCGACGATGATTTCGTTTTTGTCCATCCCGACCAGCGGGCGGAAAATCGGCAGCGTCGCCGCTTTCTCGATAACCACCATGTTCTCGAGCGTCTGCGACGCGACCTGTCCGAGACTCTCACCGGTTACGAGTGCCTGGGCCCCGATTCGCTGGGCCAGCACGCTGGCGATTCGCAGCATGAAACGCCGATAGAGCACTACGCGCAGCGGTCTCGAAGTGCGCGCGACGATTTCGCGTTGTACATCGGCGAACGGCACCAGCATCAGGGAAGCGCGGCCTTCGTAACGGGTCAGATGCGCGGCGAGATCGCAGGCCTTTTCGCGGCTGGCAGAGGACACCAGCGGATGGCTGTGAAAGTGTACGAAATCCACGTGCAGACCGCGCCGCATCATACGCGCGGCGGCGACCGGCGAATCGATTCCGCCCGAAAGCAGAACCAGGCCGCGCCCGGTGACGCCCACCGGCAAACCGCCGGCACCGGGGATTTTGCCGGCAGACATATATGCGCAGTTCGGCAGGATCTCGATCGAGATGGTCAGATCGGGATTCTCAAGATCTACTTTAAGTTTGGTCGCGATCGCGACTTCGGCGCCGACGATTCGATCGATCTCCATCGAATTAAGTGGAAAGCGTTTTTCCGCGCGACGCGCCGAGATCCGGAAGGTGCGCGCCTCGACGGCCTGCGCCGCTTTGACCGCCTCGCCCTTAATCGCCTCGATCTCGAGCGGCACGGGACGGCTGATCGAGAAGTTCTGCAAGCCAAAAATCAGCGCCGCGCGTTGCACGCGCCACGCTTTCCGAAATCGTCGTCGGGCAATTCGACCAGAAGGCGCGGGCCTTGGCCACGCATCGAACCTAAGCGGTAGTCCGAGAATATCTCGCGTATGTTGTGCTTGACCTGGTCGACGAAACGCCAGCGATTGCGGCCTTTAAGCGTGACTTCATGGTAGCGGCCGATCAGATATCGCATCGTTATCGAGACACCGCGCGCGAAACTCATAGTAGCGCGCCGCCTCACCTAATCATCCGGACGCGCAAATTGCCAGTCCCCGCCCTTGCGCTCCAGTCGTCCCGGCACGATTATCTGACGTATCAGATGGACGACACCATTCCGAATATCCGCGAATACCTCAACGGACTACGGCGCAAGCTCGGCCTGGCTGAGGACGTTCCTCCGCCTGAACCCGGCAGCGAACGGAAGGCCGCCGCCGTCTTAATGCCCTTTGATCGAGCGCAAGGAGGGACTGACCCTTCTCTATACCAGGCGCTCGGATCGCCTCGTCAGCCATCGCGGACAGGTTGCCTTTCCCGGTGGACGCTTCGATCCTCGCGATCCCCATCTGATGGCGGCCGCTCTGCGCGAGACTTATGAAGAGGTGGGCATCCCGCCGGAGAATATAGAGGTCCTCGGGAGCTTTCGCGGCCTGCGGACCCATAGCACCGATATTCTGGTGACGCCCTTCGTCGGCGTCGTGCATGGTTCGCCCGAACTTCGCGCCCGATCCCAAGGAAGTGGCGGAAATCTTCGAGGTTCCGCTGAATGCCCTGACCGACCCGCGCTATCGTGGCTATCACAAACGAAGTGACGACAGGCGCGCGGCTCGCTATCCCGCCATCCTCTACGCCGGCCAGGTTATCTGGGGCCTTACCTACTCGCTGACGCTGACCTTTCTCGAACTGACCGGATTAGCTCGAAATAAGAAACATCGATGAGGTCGGCCTCGCCGAAGTGAATCGCCCGTATAAAATTTCACACCGATTTCCGCGCGGTAGGTATCCGCTATCTCGGTATCCGGTAGGACTGCTTCGATCTCGCCGAAGTCGCCCAGCCCATCGACGTGATCAAGATGCCAGACGAATATTGCCGCGCATCAGCAGGGTACGCTGCTTGCGGACTTCGGCCTGCGCGCCCAACGCCGCCAGCAGAATCGCGCGCATGGCTGCGGAGTCGGCGACCGCAACGATCTCGTAATTGCTGAGCTCCGATTGTTGCGAATGGTCGCGATGGTAGTCGGATCAACCAGCCATCGCTCCCCTGCTCGCGGAGCTTGAGCTTGCCTGAGGGCACGACGAAAGAACGTGTCGCGCTGGTTCGAGCGTCGTGCCGCAAAGACAAACCCGATCGCCTCGGCGCGCCAGTCGTCGCGCCGACGCCAGGTCGGTCGAGCCGGAATTTCGCCTCGAGATTGCGCATACTTGCAGGTTCCTGCAAAATCGATTTCGACCCGTCGCGACAGATCGCGCAGATGTTCGAATTCCCGACGCGAATCTTGAGAGCCCGGAAATCCGCCCAATAGGCTCGCACAATTCGTGATCTATGGGAAATGCGCGATCTGCTTACTCAGAATGCTTAGTGCTGATGGCTAGCGTGAAGAGAATCAGCACGAAGGATATTGCCGGCGAAGAGGCGCGCTGCGTGAGGCGTTGGATTCGATCCCACCAACCGCCGGATAGCGCCATCGCGAAACCCGAGCGCTGCGATCGGCGCGGCCGGTGTCAGCGACGGCAGCGATCGTGCGCGCGCTCACCGGCGGAATCGCCACTGCCGGAGGCCGCCGCGATGCTCGCTCGAGGATGGAGACTGCGCGCGACCGGCGCGACTGCGGCGCGAGAATCCGCCGCGCGCTTGTTCAAGATTGCGCCAGCGCGGGATCGAGGCGCCCGCCAGCGGATCTTCGCTACCGCCCCGCCGAACGCCGTCAGCCTATGAGACCGGGCTGAGCGCCCTGCTCTCGCCCGCCGACGCCGAGGGCGCTGCGGATCGCATGGCTGATCAAGTCGCGTCGCGGCGGCGGTCTCAAACGGCTATGGGGGCTGGTCTCGGAGAGCGAAGGGCTATTCGGCGTCACCTGGAGCACGCTCTCGCGCAAGGAGTTGCGCGCACGAGCGCGCCGAACTCGAACGTCGCGCCGGGGTCCCGGCTGATCGACGGCCGACTGGCGGCTCGCCGACTTTATCCTGTGCGACGCGTAGCGGCGCACGCCCGAGCGGAGCATCGTGGCGGGTCGGCAATTTTTTCGCCCTCCGCGCGGAGATCGATCGCGGCGTCACCGCCGACGGACTCTCAAGCATCCGGTTTACGACGAATTTGCCGCCGAAGCCGCGCTAACCGAGCCCTCGGTCGAATTGATGAAAGAGCCGGAAGTCGCCGCATGGCAAACTGTCCGCCGCGCACGTCAAGCCCTATGCCGACGAGGTCGCCGACCTGCGCAACAGCGTGATCGTGCTCAACCGGTGCAACAGGAGGAGCGCGTCGGGCACAGTGGTCGAACGCGCAATCGCGGAGTTGCTCGCCGGGCGACGGCCGCACGCTTGCGGCGTCATCTCGAGGACACGGCTTACTATTTCGCCCGCACCGAAAGCGGCCGCGAGGCCGCAGCGGGCAGCCGCCGCCGCCGCGCAGATTCGTGACGGCGCCGAACTCGAAGCGATCCTGTTTTTCCAGGCCTTCATGCGCGCCCAACTGGGCGCCTCAATCGCCGAGAGCGAGCAGAACGAGCGCGACAGAACCGCGCCTTAGTCATGACTCCCGCCGAAGCCATGCGCGCACGGCAACGCACAGGCTCGGACGCGCGCGCAGCTTTCGCGCTAAAATCTCCGATCCGTCAGCGGAGATGTCTAAGGAGAAATCATTCGATGCTTGCACAAAAGCCCCTTACACGGAATCAGGGTGCTGGACTTGAGCCGTGTGCTCGCCGGACCGTTCTGCGCTATGAACCTCGCGGACCTCGGCGCCGAAGTGATCAAGATTGAGATGCCCGGAGCGCGGCGACGATTCACGCGGCTTCGCCCCACGCATTCCCAATTCCGAGCGACTCCGGCTACTTACTACAGCGTCAATCGCGGCAAACAGAGCGTCACGATCGATCTGCGCAAAGCCCGAAGGCGCGGAAATGCTGCTCAACGCTCGCGCGGCATGCGACGTGGTCGTGGAGAATTTCTCGCCGGGCACGATGGAGCGCTTCAAGCTAGGATAGGAACGGCTGCGCGAGGTCAATTCGCGAATCATCCTGTGCTCGATCTCGGGCTTCGGGCAGAGCGGCCCGATGGCTGCCGCGCCGGCCTACGATATCGTCGCGCAAGCCCTCGGCGGCACGATGAGCGTCACCGGTCCGGCCGGGCGGCGAGCCGACGCGATGCGGCGTATCGATTGGCGATCTCGCGGCCGCGCTATACGGCGTCGTCGCGATTCTCGCGGCGCTACGGACGCGCGACTGAGCGGTTCGGGACAGCATCTGGATATCGCGATGCTCGATTGCCAGGTAGCATGGCTCGAAGATGCGCTGGCGCGCTACTCGGCGACCGGCAGAGGTACCGGGGCCGATTGGCTCGCGCCATCCGTCGATCACGCCCTTTCAGCAGTTTCGCGCCGCCGACGGATATTTCGTCGCGGGATGCGGCAACGAGGCCATTTGGCAGCGCTTCTGCGATGCGATCGGAATGAGCGACCTGAAGACCGACGCGCGATTTGTAATCAACGCGGACCGCACCGCGAATCACGCCGAACTCGAACCGATCCTGATGAAGCCATTTCGCCACTGCGGCACGCGCCGAATGGCTCGAGCGGCTGGAAGCCGCCAATGTTCCTTGCGCGCCGATCGCTACCGTCGGCGGAGGTCGCGCAGCAATCCGCATCTCAAGGAGCGCGAGATGATCCTGCACGCGGATCATCCCTGCCTTCGACGGGCTGATCGTGCCGGGTTCACCGCTGAAGACTGCAGGTGCGGCCGGCGCGCCGAATACGCGCGCCCCCGACCTCGGCGAGCATACGGACGCATGTCTTGGGCGGCTGCTCGGCTACGACGCCGGCCGGCTCGCCGAACTGCGCGCGAAGCAGATCATCTGACGATCGCTGATTGATGAGCCAGAGGATCAGGGAAGTGGATTTAGCGTGGCGGCACAGGCTAGGATAGTCGAGATGATGGACGTCACGGAATTGCAGCAAATGATTGAGCGGGCAGCTGCCCGGGGCCCATGTTGAAGTCCGCGACACGACCGGCGGCGGAGATCATTTCGAAGCTCTGGTGGTTAGCGAGACAGTTCGAAGGCAAGGGCCTGGTCGAAAGGCATCAAGTGGTCTACGCTGCACTCGGCGATGCGATGCGCCAGGCCGTGCATGCGCTAGTCCTTAAAACGTTGACGCCCGCGCAGTACCAGAATCGGAGGTAATTCCATGTCAGAGGCAATCGATCGCATTCAGGCCGCGATTTCGGGCAACAAGATTTGCATATTCATGAAGGGCAACCGCAATTTCCCGCAGTGCGGCTTCTCGGCGTGCGACGAGTGCAGATCTTCGAAGAGATCGGCGCCCCTACGGCACAGTTGATGCTCTTAAGCGATCCCGACTTGCGCGATCAGATCAAGGTTTACAGCAATTTGGCCGACCATCCCGCAGGTTTATGTCAACGGCAAATTCATCGGTGGCTGCGATATCATCCGTGAGCTCCACGAGACCGGCGAACTCCGGTCGATCGTCGAGAGCGCGGTAGCTCTGGACGCCCGCCGCGCACTAACCTGGCGGTACAGAAAGATTGATCAGGGTCGGCGGGCGAACGCGTCGCCTCGCCGGCCCTTTACTATCGGCGCCTTTTTTTTCTTTCAAGCCGCCCGCAAATTGCCCGCCGGCGATTCCGCCTCGTCTCTGCCGTCGAGGCTGATCGCGCCCGCTCCGAAACTCGCGACCATCAGCAACCCGCCCATGATCATATAATTTTAGGACATGATCTGCTGAATCATTTCGTGGATACCGGTGGCGTGGAAAATCAGGGTCACCGGGATGAACCAGAGGAAGATAAAGATCGCTGCCCAGCGGGCCTTGTAGCCGACCACCAGCAGCAGGCCGCATCCAAGCTCCACCAGGATGGTGACGGCGAAGGCCGCCGGAACTATTGGCAATCCGTGAGCCGCCATCATCTTCATCGTTCCCGCCGGACCCATTAACTTCTCGAAGCCGGAGAGAACGAAGATCAGTGCCAGCAGGATCCGCCGGCCAGCGCCCCGAAATCACGTGTCCCTGTCATAGATCACCTCCTACACCAGATTGTGAAGAAAAATCCGCGCAACCTGCATCGGCTCGGAGCCTGTCGCAGTGACGACGGTCCGAGAGTCACGAGCCGAAATCAATGTTGTAGAAGCGCGAGGGATTGCTGTGGAGCAACCGGTTCGCACCTGTGGGGGAATCGTCCGAGCTTCTCTTTCAATTCGTCGAGCGCGCCCGGGTACAAGCAGTCAAAATGGGGATAGTCGGCGCCCCACAGGATGTTCTCGCCAAGGCCGTGGTCGACGACGTATCCGAGCGTGCTTTCGTCGGCGTCATAGGCGATCCAGCATTGCCGCCGGAAGTAGCTCCGACGGCTTTTCCTTCATCCAGGGCACCAACTTGCCCATCTTCTCGTAGTGGCCGTCGAGGCGATCGAGCCAATAGAGAATCCAGCCGGAACCTGCCTCGAGGAACGCTACCCTGAGCTTGGCGAATCGTGCGAGGACCCCGCCGCAGACGATGTCCATCGAGGCCATCTCCTGCTCCAGCGGATGACAGATAACATGACTGAAGAACAGGTCGCGATTCGGATAGCGGTCCGAAGCCACGCTCGGCACCGTGTCGATCGCAAAGCTGCCGTGGACGGAGATGGGAAGGTCGAGGTCTTGCGCCGCCGACCAGAAGCTTTCGTAGGCAGGGTCGTTCAGGCGACGGCCGTTGTACGGTGTGGGTCGGATAGTCGCGCCGCACAAGCCAAGTTTGGCAATATGCTCGAGTTCCCGCACCGCCATCTCGACGTCCTGCAGCGGCACCGTTCCAACGGCGTGCAATCGCTTCGGCGCCGTCTTACAGAAGTCACTGACCCAGCGGTTGTAGGCGTTGCAGGTTGCCGCGGCGACTTGAGGGTCGCGAATCCCGGCATAAATCAGCCCGATAGTGGGATAAAGAACCGTCGCGGCCAACCCTTCGGTATCGAGGACCTCGAGCCGCGCCTTCGGATTCCATGCCCCGGGCGGGACTTCGCTCCATCTGGTACGGAGCGTCTTGTTGAGGTCGGTCAGACCGTTGGGAACCGAAGCGGCCGCGAATCGGAAGTTCGTCGAAAACCCTGCCTTCGATCTTGAGATAGGCGATACCGTCACGTTGGACGACTTGTGGTGTTGTATCGCGGAATTCGGCGGCTACGTACTCCTGCGCTAATTCGTTGGGCTCGAGCAGATGGGAATCCGAATCGACGTAGATGCTCATTGCCTGACTCCTCTCGCTCGCAGCACTGTTTGTCGCGTACCCTGCCCTCCAACTACTTCTAATGCCGCTTCAGCTTGTAGCTCTTACGCCATTCGTGTCCGAGTTGGCAAGGTAGTATTCGCCGGCGTAAGGTGACTCCGCGCGCTTGAATGGCACTCTGCGCACGACTAGGTTTGTTTCCTCCGGAAACCTTGACATAGAACTTCAATTTTTGCGGCTAGAGGAAGCGTATGGCACTTTGGAAGCCCGACCAGACGTTCTACCCGTCGCCACGAATGGCGATGCAGGCGCCGCGCGAGCGCCTCGCGTACGTAGCGGCATTCAATCCCGGCGCCAGGAACGGCAACGGCGGCGGCGCACGTCACGATTCGATGTGCGTACTCGACGTCGACCCCTCGTCGCCGACCTACAGCCAGATCGTCGGACGGGTCGAAATGCCCAATGTCGACGACGAGCTGCATCATTTCGGCTGGAACGCCTGCAGCGCGGCCCTATGCCCATACGCACCGCATCCACACGTAGAACGGCGCTACCTGATCGTTCCGGGCCTGAGATCGTCGCGAATCTATATCCTCGATACGAAACCGGACCCATTAAAGCCGCAGCTGGTCAAAACCATCGAACCGGAGGAGCTTGCATCCAAGACCGGCTATAGCCGGCCGCATACGATTCATTGCGGGCCCGACGCGATCTACGTCAGCGCCTTGGGCGCACCCAATGGCGACGGCCCGGGCGGGCTCTTTCTCCTTGACCACGAGAGTTTCGACGTTCTCGGCCGTTGGGAGGTCGATCGCGGACCGCAGCAACTCGCCTACGACTTCTGGTGGCATCTTGGTTACGACGTCGCCGTCACCAGCGAATGGGCACCCCCAATATGATCGAGAACGGGGTGCAGCCGGACCTCTTGCTCGCCGGAAAGTATGGGCATGCGCTGCATCTTTGGGATCTGCGCAAGCGGCGGCATCTGCAGACGCTGGAGATGAGCCCCGAATATCAGATGGCGCTGGAACTGCGTCCCGCTCACGACCCCACCAAGGCTTACGGATTCGTCGGTGTGGTGATCTCGACTAAGGACCTTTCGGCTTCGATCTGGTTGTGGCATCGCGACAACGGCAACTGGAGTCTGCGCAAGATTATCGACGTCCCGGCGGAGCCCGCCGATCCCGACCTGCTGCCGCCGGCGCTGAAACCCTTCAAGGCGGTGCCGCCGCTAATCACCGACATCAATCTCAGCCTCGATGATCGTTTTCTCTATCTCGCCTGCTTCGGAACCGGTGATTTGCAGCAGTGGGACGTACAGCGATCCATTCCATGCGAAGCTTGCCGGCAAAGTCCGGCTCGGTGGAGTGGTTTCCCACGCGCCACATCCGAAGGCGGCGCGCTCAACGGCGGATCCCAGATGCTCGAGCTGAGCCGGGACGGCAAACGCATCTACCTGAGCAACTCCTTGTACGGCTCATGGGATGAGCAGTTTTATCCCGAAGGAGTCCGGGGCTGGGTGACGGTGGTCAATGCCAACCCGAACGGCGGCCTCGAGATCGATCCGAAGTTTTTTGTGCCATTCACCGGCGAACGCGCCCATCAGGTACGGCTCGAAGGCGGCGACTCCTCCTCCGATTCTTATTGCTACCCGTGACCGGCGCCTGGCCCTGGGTCGCGGTGACGCTGCTGGGCGCCTACCACGGCCTCGATCCCTCGATGGGATGGCTATTCGCGGTCGCCTTGGGATTGCAGGAGAATCGCCGCAGTAAGGTAATCGCCGCACTGTTTCCGATCGCGGCCGGTCATTTCGTCTCGATCGGGCTGGTGGTCGCACTGGTCGCCGGCGCGATGATTGGATCTGAATCTTATCTCCGACCGATCGGCGCGGCGGCGCTGATCGGTTTCGGCGTCTTCCGCTTCCTCTGGCCACGGGCGCATCCGCGATGGGTCGCCATGCGAGTGAATGCGCTGGAACTCGCGACGTGGTCCTTCCTGATGGCGACCGCACACGGCGCCGGCCTGATGCTCTTTCCGATCCTGCTCAGGATGCCGAATGCACCCATGCCGTCGCATCATCATGTGATGCCGCCGATCGGCCACGGGGCTATCGGGTTCGCGCAAGCAATCGCCGTAGTGATTCTTCATACCGGTGCGATGTTCGTCGTCATGGGGACGATCGCGATAATCGTCTACGAATGGGTCGGTCTTCGGATACTGCGCAGCGCCTGGATTAACCTGGATTCGATTTGGGCGGGTGCACTGGTGGCCGCCGGCGCCTTATCTCTGGTTATTTGAGCGGCCGCCCGCCCCCCACGGCCTCATCGCATCCTTCGCACCGGCGCGGTTCGAACTCCGCAGTGACGCTGTTCTTATCGCCGATACCCCCCTTTCTAAACGCGTCGCACTTCCGGAAAATAGTCAGTAACGGGGTCCTTGGGGAAAAGGATGGGCTGCCGATGCAGGATCTGCATCTGCTGGTCGTTGAAGACGAATCACAACTCGCGAGAAATCTGGCTCGCGGCTTGGGGGAACAGGGTTTTTCCGTGCTTAACGCCGCTAGCGCCGAAGCCGCTGAGCGAGCGATGGAAAATGGCGCCTTCGATGCGATCGTGCTCGACTTGCGGCTGCCGCGGAAGGACGGACTGGACTTCCTCAGTGAGCTTCGAGCGGCGGGAAACGATACTCCGGTGCTGGTCCTCACTGCCCGCGGATCGCTGGAAGAACGCGTGACGGGTCTCGATCGAGGCGCGGACGACTACCTGACCAAACCCTTCGCATTTTCCGAACTGGTCGCTCGTATCCGCGCGATCGTACGCCGGCGCGGCGACAACTCTTCGACCATCCTCAAGAGCGCCGACCTCGAACTCGATACGATCAGGCGTCGCGCATCCTGCGCCGGCAACGACCTCAACCTGTCGCCCAAAGAGACCATCCTGCTCGAACTTCTGATGCGCAACGCGGGTCAAATCGTTACACGCGGAATGATCGCCGAGGTGGTCTGGGGCTCGAGCTATAATGATTTCACCAATCTAATTGAAGTTTTCGTCAAACGTTTGCGGCAAAAGATTGGCGAAAGTGGCTCGAAGGCCTCGATTGTTACGATTCGTAGTGTAGGCTACTCAATGCGCATCATCTCAAGGGGGGAAGCAAACTAGATACGAATGAGTATCAAGTTAAGGCTCACGCTCTATTGGGCGGCGGTACTGACTGTAGTTTTCGCAGTAGCCTGTACGGCAATCGCTTTACTGTTCGAGCGTCAACAGTGGGGCGCGCTGGACGGCGCCTTAATGGAGGAGGCGGATACCGCCGCCGAAACGATCTCCCATAATGGCGGGAGTTCGGCCAACGACGTTCTGCAGCGCCTGAGCGAAGAACGCGATCTCGGCCCGAGTCGTCGTGTATGGCTGGCGCGCGGCGGCCAAACTCTCTTCGACTACGGCAATCATTCGGCGGACTTGCCCAATCTCTCGACCACCGAGCCGCCGCGAGCGATGTTCGACGGCCGTCGCGAAATTTTCCGCTATGCTGTCGTGCCCTTCAAAATGGGCGGGACAACCGCCTTCCTGGCTGACGGCGTCGACGCGACCGCGGTGCATAAATCAGTCGCGCATCTGATTACAAGCCTGCTGCTGATCGTTCCACTTCTGCTGGTCGCGGGTATCGCGGGCGGCTACTGGCTCTCGGTACAGGCGTTGGTGCCGATCAATGTTTTGATTGCCGGCCTCGCCAAGCTCCAGCCGCAGAATTTGCACGGCAGACTCGAAGTGGGAAAGGTACAGGATGAGATTGCGAGCCTGACCGGCGCAATCAATGCCTTGCTCGAGCGAGTCGAGCAGGCTGCCAGTACCGAGCGGCGATTCGTCGCCGATGCGGCGCATGAGCTGCGCACTCCCTTGACGGTTTTGCGCACGGAACTGGAGATCGCGGTCAGCCGCGAGCGCAATGCCGACGAGTACGCGCGTTCATTGAGATCGGCGCTCACGGAAACCGTCTCGCTATGCGGGGTGGCTGACGATCTGCTGGAACTTGCGCGCCTCGACCAGGAGGCTTCGGCAGACCGGGGTACACTCGACCTGAGCAGTATCGCACGAGAAGTAGCCGAGGCGGTCGAACCGCTCGCGCAAGCCAAGGATCTCATTTTCGTCACCGCCTTCGGTCAGGCGGTGTACGTCAACGGGAGCGCGAACCATCTGAGGCGGCTGCTGATCAATCTGATCGATAATGCGGTGAAATTCGCCCCTGAGCATGGACACGTCGGCTTCGCGCTCGAGGCGCAGGAAGGACAGGCCCTGCTGCTGGTAACGGATAACGGGCCCGGTATCGCGCCGGCCGATCTGCCGCTCGTGTTCGAGCGCTTTTTTCGCAGCAAGGAACGAAGCGAACCGGGTAGCGGATTAGGTTTGAACATCTGTCGCGAAATCGTACGCCTGCATGGCGGAGAGATCAGCGCGTCGAATCGCGAGGGCGGCGGCAGCGAGTTTGTCGTGATGCTGCCGACGGCGGAGGCCGCTTAGCCGGACCTGGTCTACCGTCATCGAAATAGTTCGCCAGCCGAATCACTTCCTGAAGATTTGTTCATTAGGGCGCGTCGGCCGCCCTTGTTAGCATCGATGGCATGCGCGGGTTGGCCAAGTATGTTGCCCTGGCGATCGTGCTCTGCGCCGGAACGATTCTCGGGGCGAGAGTGCATGCGGCGGAGACCCTGACCCTCGAAGAGGCTACGGACCGCGCGCTGCGAACCGCGCCCGCCCTTGAATCCGCCGTCGCTCAAGGCGATCTCGGTGACGCACGCGTCAACGAAGCACGCGCCCCGCTCTATCCGAATCTTGCGGCGAACGCCGAATACAATCAGGCACCCGGCTATGACCAGGTGATCTCGAATCGCGGTCTGACCCTGGCGCAACTGGAGCTTGGATATACCGCCTACGATGGCGGTCGCCGCTCCGACCAGGTCCGATCGGCGCGCTATCAGGCCGAGGCCGCGGCGCTGGGGGTAAATACCGCGCGGGCGCAAATCGTCTTCGACGTCGCGGTTGCGTATTTCGATCTGATGCGCCAGCGGGAGAGCGAAAAGGAAATCGCGCAAAGCCTCGACCGCCTGGACGGCTACCTCAGAATCGTCGACTCGCTTCAGCGCAGTGGACGCGCGATCGCGAACGACGTGCTCAAAATTCGAGCGACTCGCGACGCCGGCCGCCTGATGCTGGCGACAGTGCGGGAAGCGGCGGCCCACTCCTCGATTGTGCTGGGCTCGATGATCGGGCAGTTCGATCGCTCCGATCTCGAAGTCGCGGAAGTCGCCGCATTGCCTTCGCCGCCGAACGGCGAGATTAGCGAAAGCCCGGTGTACAAAGCCGCGGCGCGGCAAGTGGAGGCCGCCCGACTCGCGGTCCGCGCCGCCGAGGCTGAGCGATCGCCGACGCTTAGAATCGCGCTGACGTCGGGATGGGAAGGTGTCGATCCACCCAAAACCTTCGGCCATCATCTCGGCGCGTCCTACGATGGCGCGGTTTCAGTCCCGATTTTCGAAGGCGGCCTGATTCAATCGCACGTCGATGAGGCCAAGGCCGCCGAACGCACCGCGATCGCGCAGCAACGTCAGGTCGAGATCGACTTGAAACGTGATCTCGCCGACGCCGGTGAACGTTACCGGAGCGCGCGCGAACAACTGGCTTTACTGGCACAGTCGCAATCCACCGCGGACGATTCGTTCGCGCTCGATTGGGCGCGCTTTCTCGGCGGCGGATCCGTAACCGTGCTCGAGGCGACCGACGCGTATCAACAAGCGGAAAGTCTCAGGCTCGCACGCTTCGACCAGGAATTCGCGGCGCGGCAGGCAGCCGCGCAGGCGAGATTACTGCTGGGTCTCAGCGAATGATCCGTTGTCTCACGACAGCTTTGGTCGTCGTCGCATTCGCCTGGGTTACGGTGGTCAGCGGATGCCAGCGCGAAGAGGCCGGGGACGACGAGACGGCGCCGCCCGCGGCGGTCACCATGTCAGTCACCGGAGCGCGTGTCGTCGTCGCGCCGATCCACAGCGAAATCCGCCTGCTCGGCACCACCGTGGCGCTTCGTCATATAACGTTGCGTGCGCCGACGGCCGGGCGTGTCCTCGGCTTCAACCTGCAAAGCGGCGACCGTGTGCGGCGGGGCGAGATAGTCGCGCACATCCTGAATCGCGAAGTCGAAGCGGCGGAAAGCGGCGTGGCCGTCGCGCGAAGAGTCGATCCGAACGAAGCGCAGACGCTTGCAGCCACGGTCAAGCGCTACGTTCGCGACGATGGAATCGCGGTCGCCGCCCCCGATAACGCGATTGTGGCCCAGCGCCTCGTCAGCAACGGCCAAGTCGTGGCCGATCTCGACCCGCTCGCCGAGCTGATCGATCCGCGCAGCATTTACGTCGAAGCCGCCGTACCCATCGACAATCTTGCGCTGATCAAACCCGGAATGATTTCCACCGTGAGCTGGCCGACACAGATCGGTGTCGAGTTCCCTGCGCGAGTGGCCGCTCTCGCGCCGAATTTCACACCGGGCGGCACGACCGCATCGGCGCGCGTTGAATTCACCGGTCAGAACCGCATCGAGCAGGCGGGCGCGGCGGTCGAGGTCGGCGTCATCACGGCCTCCTTTCCCGACGCGATCGTGATACCCGATTCGGCCTTGTTCGAGGATGCGGCGCAGCGTGGATGGTACGTCTTCGTTCGCGGCGACGACGGGCGGGCGCATCGCGAAACGGTCGTGGTCGGTATTCGTGCAGGGAATCGTGCGCAGATTACCGCCGGCCTGAAGCCGGGACAGGTCGTTCTGACCTCGGGCGGCTACGCGCTCTCCGAGGGTATCCGGGTCGACGTGGCGGTTGCGCAAAATTGAATCGCTCGATCTTCATCCCATGCGCGGTAGCGGTGGCGTCGCTGCTGGGTTTGATCGCCGCAAGGTCGATCCCGAGCGCGATCTTTCCCGAGATCCAATTCAATCGGGCGATCGTGATGGCCGACAGCGGCGATTTGCCGCCGGATCAAATGATGGTCGCGGTGACGCGTCCGCTCGAGGAGGCCGCCTACGGCGTCGCCGGAGTGAGACTGGTGCGTTCGACGACGACGCGCGGCAGTTCGGAAATTGACGTCGATTTCCTCGAGGGCGGCGATCCGGTGGCGGACTTCCAATTGTTGGACAGCGCGATCGCCGAGGTGCGCAAGAATCTCCCCGCCGGCACCGGCGTCGACACTCGATTGCTGACCTCCGGAACCTTCCCGATTCTCGACGTCAGCTTGAGCTCACGCGACCGAGAGCCTGGACCAGGTCAGCGATGTCGCGCGATACGACCTGGTGCCCGCGCTGCATCGGATTCCCGGTGTATTTCGCGTCGATACCGTCGGCGGCAAATATCGTGAATACTTCGTGCGGCTCGATCCGGCGCGGATGCTGCAACATCGGCTCGGGCCCAACGATGTTGTCGCCGGTCTCGCCAGGGCGAATCTGACGGCCTCGGCCGGCCGTGTGGCCGACGCGCATCGCGCCGTGCTGACTATCGTCACCACTGGTCTGCAGGATGCGGATCAATTGGCCGCGCTTCCCATCGCAAATATCGCCGGGCAGCCGGTGTATGTGCGCGACATCGCCAGAGTCGAACTGGGAATTCACGAAGACTACGTTCGTACGGCGAGCGAAAACGGCCCCGCGGTGCTCGTCACGGTGTCCCGCCAAGCCGACGGCAATACCGTTGCAATCGCAGACGCCGCGCACGCTGTTATTCGTGATTTTCAGACGCGTTACCCGGATATCCAATTCTCCTTTTCGTACGATCAGGCCCCGCTGGTTCGCGAATCGATCGCAAGCGTACGCGACGCGATCCTGCTGGGACTCGTGCTCGCCGTGGTGGTGGTGTTTCTTTTTACCGCCAGCCTTGCAAGCGCGGCGGTAGCGGCGCTCGTCGTTCCGTGCACCATCGCGATCACTTTTGTCGTGATGAAGGGCGTGGGGATGACCTTCAACATGATGACCCTCGGCGGACTGGCGGCCGGGATTGGGCTCTTCATCGACGACGCTATCGTGATGGTCGAGGGAATTTCGCGAGCGCGCGATCGCGGGCAGGACGCAAACGAAAGCGTCGTCAGCGCGCTCAACGAACTGAGGCGTCCGCTGATCGCGTCGACCGCAACAGTGGTGGTCGTCTTCGCGCCGCTGGTTCTGACTTTCCGGCGTGACCGGAGTTTTCTTCCGCGCCCTCGCCCTGACCCTCGGCAGCGGCCTCTTCGTATCATTGCTGCTGGCGCTCTATTTTACACCGGCGTTGGAGCTTTTGATCGGACCGCTGCGTCATCCTGGCCGCGAACCAGGCCGGATCTTCGTCGCCTTGCGCGAGGCCTACGTGGCGATACTGCGACCGTTCGCGTGGCGTCCGATCTTCGGGCCGCTTCTCGCGCTATTATCGATCGCGGGCGCTTTCATGCTCTACCGCACTATCGGCACCGACTATCTGCCGGCACTCGACGAAGGTGGATTCGTTCTCGACTACGCGGTGCCGCCGCAGAGTACGCTCGCCGACACCGAGATGCTGGTTGGTAAAATCGAGGAGGTGCTTCGCCATACCCCCGAAGTCGCCGCGTTTTCGCGTCGCACGGGCACGCAGCTCGGTTTTTTTCTTACCGAATCCAGCCGCGGTGACCTTTCAGTTCGTTTGCGCGCCGATCGCTCACGCGACATCTACGCTGTGATGGCTTCGGTGCGGCAACAAATCGAGGCCACGGTGCCGGGCGTAAAGATCGAATTCTCACAGCTCCTCCAGGATTTAATCGGCGATCTCTCGGGGACACCCGAGCCGATCGAAGTGAAAGTCTTCGGCGCCGATCAGAATGCGATCGAGAATAGCGCGCGCGTGATCGCGAAGGAGGTCGCGAAGATTCCCGGCATGGTGGACGTTTTCGACGGCCTCGTGCTGAGCAATCCGCAAGAGGAGGTGCTGATCGACGAAACCGCGGCTCAACGCTACGCGCTCGACGCCGAGGAGATCCAATCCGTATTGCGCACGGTTGTCGAGGGCACGGTCGCCACGCGGCTTCCGGTCGGCGACCGCCTGTACGACGTCCTCGTCCGCTACCCCGACGAATACCATCAGAATCTCGGCCTGCTGCCCACGGTGCTGTTGAAGACCGCCGATGGTGGCGCAGTCCCGCTCTCCGCCGTCGCGACGCTACGATGGCTCGGCGAACAATCGGAGCTGGATCGCGAGCGGATGCGCCCTGTCGTGAGAGTGACGGCGCGGGTCGAAGAGATCGATCTCGGCACCGCGATGGCGCGGGCAAAGCTTCGCCTCGCCGCGCTCCGCTTGCCCGCCGGCGTTTCCCTCGAATACGGCGGCCTCTATTCCGACCAGCAAAAAGCCTTCGGCCAACTGGCTCTGGTGCTTGTCGCCGCCATCGTCGCGATGTTTCTCGTGCTGCTGTGGGAGTTCGGGCGGCTGACGCCCGCGGTAGCGATCGTGCTGGGCGCCATCTCGAGTATCGCGGGAAGCTTCATCGCGCTCGACTGAATTCGATCACGCTCAACCTGTCGTCATTCATGGGCCTGGTGATGGTTGCGGGAATCACCGCGAAGAACGGCATCCTGTTGCTCGACCAGGCGGAGCGCGGCCACGCCTCAGGGTCGCATCCGAGAGAGGCGTTGATCGAAGCCGCGCGATCTCGGTTTCCGTCCGATCCTGATGACGACGCTGGCGACGGTCGCGGGGCTTCTCCCGCTCGCGATGGGTCTGGGAGCGGGCGCCCGTGTCCAGCAGCCGCTCGCGCTCGCGGTTATCGGCGGGCTCGCCTTCGCGATGATCCTGTCGACGCCGCTGACGGGTGGAATCTACCTGCTGAGCTTCAGACGCCGGTGACGCCGGCTGTGCGGGTTTCCCCGTATCTCAGATGATAAACGGCAGGACACGATACGGCACTTCCTGCATGTACTCCCGATAGCCGGGATCGGCGCTAAGATGGGTCTCCTCCTGCGAGATTCGCCAGATCATGAACGGTATCACTGACAAGGTGATGAGGATGTTCTGCCAACTCGCGTGATGATCACGTAGCCAACCGTGAGAATCAGCCATCCCGAATAGATCGGATGGCGAACCAGCCGGAACGGTCCCGACGAGACGATCCCGCGATTCGCCGGAAGCAACCCGAAGCGCCGGCCGAGGGTGATGCGAGCGATTTGCGTGACGACCACGCCCGCAACCTCAATCGCAACTCCAATATTGTAAATGGCCCCGGTCGAGATCCGTGACGGTTCCAGGAAGGTCGGAAGAAGCATCATGCCGGCCGTAGCGGCAATCGTTCGCGCGTTGACGCTCACCGTCTTGGGCGGCACGCGCACGAGCGACAACAGGCCCATCAATGCAGCGCCGATTGCCCAGATGACGTCGGCCACCGTGCTGGCGTAGTGATGGATTCCCGGAAGCAGTGCGACTAGAAAAAGCGCCGCAAGACAGACGTTCGAAACGGCGTTGGAAAGGCCCGATTTGGTGAATTTCGGCGCGGTCGCGTCCGACGCAATCCCGGTCTGATTGGCCGCGTCTACCGCCATCGTTCGTACGTCCGCAGCATCCCCCACCTTCGTACCTCCACTCGCACGTTTCAAGCCCTGATTCTCCCACACTCTGAGCGGTGAGTGAATCAAATTATTGCAAACCGCCAGCTAAACAAGCTGTCTGATGATTTGTCTCCTAAATAGCCCATGAATAGCGCAAATAGATGTTCTTTTAGGCTTTACGTCGAAACCTAAACCCTATCCGGAGATCAACTCCGGCGAATCAAGCCGCGTCCGAATCGTAAATTCAGTGGCACGTCCTCGGCGGCGACTCCTAGGCGCGACGCCTCCCCTTCGCTATACGAAACCACATGAGCTATTGCACCGTTGCTCCGGGCCATCCGCTGCACGGCCCCTATCACGAAAAGGAATACGGCTTCCCGATGCGGGAAGAAGGTCCGTTATTCGAGCGGCTGGTCCTCGAAATCAATCAGGCGGGATTGTCATGGCTGACGATTCTGGCCAAGCGCGAAAATTTTCGAGCTGCTTATAGTGATTTCGACGTCGATCGGGTCGCCAAGTATGGAGCGCGCGAACGCACTCGCCTGCTGGCCGACCAGGGTATCATTCGCAACCGGCTCAAAGTCGATGCCGCGATCGAAAACGCCAAACGGATACAGGCCATACGCGCGAGCCACGGTTCGTTCGCCGCATGGCTCGACGCTCATCATCCACTGGCGAAAGCCGAATGGGTCAAGCTCTTCAAGAAAACCTTTACCTTCACCGGCGGCGAAATCACCGGCGAATTCCTGATCAGCACCGGTTACCTCCCGGCGCTCACGACGAGGCCTGTCCGGTCTATGCAAAAATAGCTCGGCTCAAACCGCCGTGGAGCCACCAGCGCTGACCTGCTCCTTCTGATCGCGTCGCAACAAACGGTCTAGAGCACCATCTGGGTTTGAGTGATTAACGCCAGCAGTCGCCCTTCGGCGGAAGTAACCCGGGTCTGCCAGACCATCGTGCGCTTGCCGCGATGCAACGGGGTGCATTCACCCGTTATTTTGCTACCGACGGGTGCCGGCGCGAAGAAATTGGTCTTCGATTCGATCGTCGTGGTATTCGCGCCCTCCTTGAGATTCAGAATCGTCGCGCACGCGCCGAGCGTATCGGCGAAGGCCATCACCGCACCGCCATGCAGCACCGGCGGCGTCGTGGCAGAGTTCGGGACGAACCTCCATTTCGGCCTGTACGCGCTCAGGTGCCGCGCTAACGAAGCGAATCCCGAGCAGTTCCGCGAACGGCAAGCGATTCCGCTCGAGTATAGTCAGTGGTTCCATATCAGCTCCTGCGTCTTCGTCGATGAACCATCATAGTCAAGCTTGCAGCTGGTCGAGCAACGCCTTGGCGTGTTTGAAAATCGCTCAACGAAGCGCGTCCAGAAGCGTAACGTTGAGGGCGCTGGGAGTGACATGCCGAATGACCTCTCCAGCGTCCGAAAACCCGGCTATGCAGACAACAACCGGCCAGCGGGCTATCAGCACCTTGCGGATTTCGCCACACTCGAAGCAAAAGTTAAAGGCGTAAATCCCGAACATGGTACTATGCCTCACCGTATAGAATCTAAATGGATTCCCGATAAGATCGGCCCCAACGACATTTCGTCCGGTTTAGCGCAGATCATCTTCCGGCAGACCTAAATGTCACCGAAAACACGCGGGACAATCCGAGATTCGCCATCCCTGGGTGGCCATACAGATCAAACAGAAAGTATCGGAATCTGGACGACTCGGCGAGAGTAATTCGTTGCGTATTACAAGGGAATCCAGAATGACGCAGCGCCCAGCCTCAAACATACTCCTTCGGCCGCCCTAAAATGCTAACGTTGAACTTGCGGAGACTTTTCTTCCAATGGACCCTGCATTAACCACATGGGAAAGAAACGCACCAACCCAGGTCGTTCTTGACTCCATTTTCGCGGCCCTAGCCGGAGTCCTTATTGTGACATCGGTTCAGGATGTAAGAATCTGGGCACTTGGCACCGATTTATCGAGCTCCTCTTCTCCTTCTTCTCGTTTGTCTTTCTCGCACGCTCGGCCGAAGGTACCACAACCGCCATGGATGAACGCGACGTTGACAAATATGTGTACTATCTCCTCTGGTACAATGTGGGTGTCGTATTACTCATTTGGTCGTTAGCTATTCTAATATACGGCTACTTCTCGTTACACTTCTTTGCTTTTTGCAGTCGGTTTATTTCTTGTTCGTGGATAGAACCTGTTACCCTCAGTCTTTCTCTGGGCATTTCCTATTTTATTCTCTTTCTGATGGTTGTTCCCAAAGACTGGCTCTCCGATGTCTGGTCGATCATCACTCAACGACAGGATGGATACAGTGCCTATATTAACGAACTTCGCGATGTATCTCCACCTGAACCGGATCCACCCCGCATCTTGCGCCTAATCAGCAGATTGAGAAGCCGATGAAATCACTAACTTTTCCACACTCTCACACGTACACACGGCTAAAGCCGTCGAGTATCCAAGGATCAGTATTTGCGATTCAGAACGTCAAAAAAGGAACGTATATTTTTCCTGATGATAACCAGAACATGCGGTCGATCGAGGCAAAGAAATTAAAAAACCTTCCACGGCAGCTCTTAAAACTCTACAAAGATTTTGCGATCGTTAAAAATGGCAAGTATGGCGTGCCTTGGAGTTTCGACAGACTAACACCCGCCTGGTATCTCAACCATTCGGACAGACCCAACGTTGCAATTGACCGGTATTATCGATTTTATGCTAAACGCAACATCAAATCAGGTGAAGAGCTCACCGTAGACTACAGCACATATTCGGATTCCCCTCAAAACAGAACGTCGCGAGCCAGAATTGGATATACCGCGACTTAATGTTGCTAATTGGCGTCTTATATTAAGATTGGGGGGTGCCGAATGCAGTTTCGCAAGCTCTTCTATATTTCTAATCTAATAGACCTACTCATTTTCTTCCTACTCCAAACAGAGATGAATCTAGAACACCGCATTTGATGACGATGGTCTAGGCTTCTTTCAAAATCTAAACGTTTCGAAAGAGCGACGTCCACTTTGTGCCTCGGTGTAGCGCTCTTCAAGAGAAAATAAATTTTTGCGGATACTGCGGCGCCGCGCTGCGAAATATCCGACCAAAATACGCCGCCGACAATCCTGTCGCGAACCTTTCTGTGGTGATCAGACGGCGGTGTAACCTCCGTCCACCACCAGTTCCGCGCCGGTCACGAACGAGGCTTCGTCGCTGGCCAGGAACACCACGCACCATCCCACTTCTTCCGGCTGCGCCGCTCGCCGCATCGGCGCCATATTGATAATCGGGCCTAGATCTTCGGTCCGCACGGTCTCCAGCATCGGCGTCTGGATCACCCCTGGATGAATCGAGTTGACGCGGATCTTCTCCGGCGCGTACTGCACCGCCGCCGCCTTGGTCAGGAGCCGCACCGCGCCCTTGGTCCCGTGATACGCGGAGGATCCCGCCGATCCGATCAGACCAAAGATCGACGAAATATTTATGATCGATCCGCCGCCGCGCTTGCGCATCGCGGGCACCGCCGCCTTCATCCCGAGCCAGACGCCCTTCTGATTGATGTTGACGATCGAGTCCCACTCCTCCTCGCTGGTCTCCTCGATACCCTTTGAGTTCGCGATACCGGCGTTGTTGACGAGGATATCGAGGCCGCCAAACTCGCGTTGGCATACATCCACTGCCGCACGCCAATCCGCACCGCGCGTCACGTCCAGATGCAGCGCATGAGCGACCCGCGACCCGGCCTTGGAATTGATTTCGCTGGCGGTCTTGGCCGCCTGATCGTCGAGTACGTCACCGATCACGACCTTGGCGCCTTCGCCGACGAAAAGCCGTGCTTCAGCGGCGCCCTGTCCGCGCGCTCCGCCGGAAATAAGAGCAACTTTGCCTTTGAGCCGATCCATTCGGTATCTCCTCTTGGATTTGTCAGTACGAGGCGGACGCCTCAGATAGCATTGAGTCCGCCGTCGACCACGAACTCCGCGCCGGTGACGTAGGAGGCGTCATCGCTGGCGAGAAAGAGGACGACGTTGGCCACCTCTTCAGGCTTTCCCTCGCGCCTCATCGGAACGACCGTATGGAACGCCTGGCGCTGATTCTCCGGAATGATGTCGACCATCTGCGTCCCGATCAGTCCCGGATGAACCGAGTTGACGCGAATCTTCTCCGGCGCGTATTGCACGGCGGCGGCCTTGGTCAGCAACCGCACCGCACCCTTGGTGCCGTGATAGGCGGTGGAACCGGTCGATCCCGTTAACCCGGCAACCGACGAGATGTTCACGATCGATCCGGCGCCGCGTTTGCGCATCGCCGCGACGGTCTCTTTCATCCCGAGCCAGACGCCCTTCTGGTTGATATTTACGATCGAATCCCAGAGTTCTTCGCTGGTATCCTCGAGCCCCGACATGTTGAAGATACCGGCGTTGTTGACCAGCACATCGAGACCGCCGAACTCCCGTTGGCAAGTCATGACGGCGTTGCGCCAGTCGGCGGCGCGAGTCACGTCGAGATGAATCCCGACCACAACACGGCTGCCCGCCTTGGTGTTGATTTCGTCGGCGGTCCGCGCGACCTGGTCGTCGAGCACGTCGCCGATTACAACTTTCGCCCCTTCGTTGACGAATAGTCGTGCTTCGGCCGCACCCTGTCCGCGCGCGCCGCCCGAGATCAGCGCTACTTTTCCCTTGAGCCGGTCCATATTGGCGATTCCTCCCTGCGAAGCTTTGTCCATAGCAAGGACGTATCTAAAGCGCGAACAACGGCAGTTATGCGGTGCAGTGCCCCCCGCGGTCACCGGCAATAGCGAAACCTCAGACGATCCGGCGCCGCAGACGTCGCGCACTGGGCCGGACCGCGAGCGCCATCCTCGTAGTGCGAGCCGGGAAAGTTGGTCCTTCCCTGCTCGCCTGAGCGCCCAGCTTATCCGGGTGAAGCGCCCCTCAATGTGACGATCGCTCAGGCCGCCTTGGCCAGGATCGGCGGGAGCACAAAGTCGTACGCGAGTGTGTAGTAGGGTCGCGTAAGTCCTTGCTGGCGAAGATCGGCGGGGTCCTCATGTTTCTGCAGACTGGCGACCAGCGGCCCTTTGACCGCACCAACGACGTCCGAATCGATCCAGGGATCGCCGGCGACAAAGATCTGCGTCGTCAGCGTCTGATAACCCTGATGCGTCAGGCGCAGATGAATATGCGCCGGCCGCCACGCATGTCGGCCCATCGCTGAGATCAGCTTGCCCGTGGGTCCTGCTTTCGGAATCTCGTATGAGGCGGGAACCCAGGTTCGGATCTCGAATCGCCCACCCTGGTCGACGCCGACACGTGCGCGCAGATTAAATGGCGCCTCCGCCTCCGGGATGTTGAAGTGCGAGTACGCGCCCTTCGCGTCCGCTTGCCAGATATCCACCACGGCTCCAGGCAGGACGGTACCGTCGGTGGAACGCACGCAACCCGACAGGATCAACACGTCGCCCGGCTCCTCGCTGCGATGGGGCAAAACGCAGGGCGACTTCATCACCGGCGCATTCGCGACGTAAAACGGTCCTTCGATACAGGTTTCTGTGCCGCCGCGGTCGGCCGAATCGACCTGGTCGACCGTCACTTCGAGGAAAACGTCCATCAGCAGAGGTGTCTCGCCGGTGCTGCCGATCTCGCTGAAAAAGCGACCGCCTGGCGATATTCGTCGTGCGTCAGATGATTCTCGCGGATGTACGACCGCAACCTTGCCACCAGGTCGTCGAAAAGATGGTTCAGCCTGGAATTCGTCTCGGTGGTCTTCGAGCCGCTCATGGGGCCCTCCTCTGCCTGCCGCAGGCGTGGTTCTTCCCCCTTTTACAATTTTTGACGCCATTGCCCAAGTGAACGAGCGAAATCACGCGCATCGCCATACTCAAGTTTCAGGCTGCGCTTGCCGCCGCGTTTACCATAAAATGGCCGCGTGATTGCGCTCGAACTCGACAGTGTCCGCAAGTCCTACGACAGCCTGGTGGCGGTCGACGACCTTAGCCTCTCGATTCCCGAAGGCCGGATCTTCGGACTGCTCGGCCCCAACGGCGCCGGCAAGACGACCACGATTCGCATGATGGTCGGGATCATTATTCCCGATGCCGGAGCGGTGCGAATATTCGGCGAAGCCTTCGAGCGCCGGCATCTGCGCAAAGTCGGCTATCTGCCCGAGGAACGTGGGCTCTATCGCAAGGCGCGCGTCTCCGACCTGCTGCTCTATTTAGGACAGCTAAACGGGTTAACTCGCGCGGATGCGCTGCGGTCGGCGCGGCAATGGGCCGAGCGGCTCGATCTTGGCGATTGGCTCGGGCGCAAAGTCGAAGAACTCTCCAAGGGGATGCAGCAGAAGGTGCAATTCATCGCGGCGGTAATCCATGAACCTCGCTTCATCATCATGGACGAGCCGTTCGCGGGACTCGATCCGGTCAACGCCGCGCGCATGATGGATATCCTGCTCGAGCTGAAGCAATCAGGCCGCACCATCCTCTTCTCAACGCATCGGATGGACCAGGTCGAGCGGCTCTGCGAGACGATTTGCCTGATCGATCACGGGAAGGCGGTGCTGCGCGGACGCCTGAGCGACCTCAAGGCGCAATTCGGCCGACGCGAGGTTCGCCTCGAGTACGAGGGCGACGGCCATTTTATGGTCGACGAGCGGCTGGTCGCATCGCGCACGGAACGAAACGGCTGCGTCGAGCTGTGCCTGGCCTCGGACGCGGACCCGCAGGAACTTTTGCGCAACGCTTCGGCGAGCGGAAGGGTGACCCGCTTTGAAGTAATCGAGCCGTCGCTCGAGGAGATCTTTATCGAGATAGTCGGTGCCCGCGATGGAGTTTGAGGAGTTACGCGCGGTTCGATTGGTCTTCTGGCGCGAATACCTCATTCGCGTGCTTACCCCGTCGTTTATCGTGACGACGCTGGCCACCCCGGTGCTATTGCTGGTGATCGGCGCGTTGCCGGCGTTATTCGCCGCTCCGCATCTTTTCGCCTACAAGCACATCGTCGTCGCCTGCAACGATCCGTCGCTGGGAACGTCCCTGTGCGACCGGCTGAAGAAATCTTCGCCTCTGGGACGGCATAAGGTCGACCTCGTCAGCGAGGTAACCCCGCAAGAACGCCGACGGCTTGCCACGATGGTCCGCGAATCCCGCATCGATGGGTTCCTCTGGGTCGACGACGACGCGGTTACGACCGGCGTAGTCGCCTATGAGACGCGGGCACAGCCCGATTTTCTCGAAAAGCAATTCATTCAGGGCGCCCTCGGCGCCGAGATTACCCGCGCGCGACTGGCGCATCATGGACTCAAGCTCGCGGAGATCGATGCCGCGCTGGGCGAAGTCTCGTTGGAACCGATCGCATTGGGGACAGGTACGACCACCGAAGCTTCGACCGACAATGACACTGCCGCGTTTTTCATCACCTTGATGTCGATCACGTTGCTCGAGATGAGCCTGCTTTCCTACGGCATCATCGTGATGCGGTCTGTGCTGGAAGATAAGTCGTCGCGAGTGGTTGAGCTTTTGCTCTGTGCGGCGACGCCCCGCGCGCTGATGACCGGGAAGATCGCAGGGGTCGGCGCGGTGAGCCTGACCCAGGTGGCCATTTGGGGCGTGACGTTCGTCGCAGTGACCGCGTTGGGCGCGCAGGCAACCGGCCTTACGCTCTTCGGAGCGCTACATATTCCCACCAGCCACCTGATTCTATTTGGACTCTTCTATCTGCTCGGCTACCTGCTCTATAGCTCGCTCTATGCCGCCCTGGGCGCGGCGTTCAACACGGCGGACGAGGCTCAGAACTGGAACTTCATTTTGACCCTGCCGCTGCTGTTCTCGGGTATCGCGGCCTGGTCGCTGATCGAGCGGCCGAACTCGATAACGGCAGTTATTCTCTCGATGTTTCCACCGTGCGCTCCGGTCATGATGAGCATGAGGATCGCGGCCGGCGCCGTCTCGGGGTGGCAAGTGGCGGTATCGCTAGGTCTACTGGCGGGCGCGATTTACCTGTCGGTGATTATCTGTTCGCGAATTTATCGCGTGGGGATTCTGATGTACGGAAAGAAGCCGTCGATGCGCGAGGTCGTGCGTTGGCTGCGCTACGCGTAGGTAGCCTCGAGCGGAACAAATGGAATCCGCCCCGATGGCGTGAAAGGCTTGGGAGAGTCTCCAGGCGCCACCGGGGCGGCAATGGCGGGATCATGCAACATGCTTGAACCCGGCGTTTTCATTCTCATCCTGATCGGCCGCGGCGACCTTGGCCGGCGCCGCCTGCTTGGGCAGCCGTCGGCTAGAGGTAAGCGTCGCGCCCCAGACGAACCAGTCGGTCGCGATCAGAAGCGAGAAAAGCACCGCACTCAGAACCAAAATAGAAGTCGATGGAAGCAGCATCTCTTTTATCCTCCCTCTCTTGCTTGCCTAATCTAAGCACTGACTGTGCCATCGACAACGCCTTGGAATTCCTCAGGTTTTCGGCCTTTCGAGTACTCTCGACTATCGCTAATTGCGAATTGCGAGCGAAAACGCCTTCGCAAAATGAACAAATGAGAAAGCCTCGGCCCAGTTGGGTAATTCTAACCCCTCAACCGGTGAGATTCGCCGATAGCTGGGATGTTGATACCGCCTGAAAGGTCGCCCTGTGCAAAGGGCAGGATGGTCAGGGTTCCAAATCAACTCGTCTTCCGTGATCCTGAACTTGTGGACAGCGCGGAACGTTCGCAGGAGTTGCTCGAGGGCACACTCGACCAAATCCTCTATGTCAACGAGACCAACGGCTACATCGTGGCGGTGGTCGAGACCAACGGGGAGGATAGCGCCGGGCGGCAACGGCTGACCGTAGTCGGCAACCTGGGCGCGATCGAAATCGGCTCGGGGCTTCGGCTCAGCGGCCGCTTCGAGAAGCATCCGCGCTATGGCGAGCAGTTTCGCGTCGAGGATTTCGAGACCCTCAAACCGGCCGGGGTGGTCGCGCTCGAGCGTTACCTGGCTTCCGAGATAAAGGGTGTGGGGCCGGCGATAGCGCGGCGTATCGTGGTGCATTTCGGCGATACCCTGTCCGCTGTGCTCGACACAACGCCGGAGCGCCTGCATGAGGTGCGCGGACTGCCGCGGCTCGTCGCGCAACGAATCGTCACGGCATGGCGCGATTCCTCGGGTCTGCGCGAGCTTACGGTGTTCCTTCGCGGACATGGTATTGCGGCGGCGCATGCGCGACGGATTCACAAGGTCTATGGGCGCGAGTCGCTCGAAACTATCCGCAACGATCCCTATATTCTCGCGCGCACGATCGTCGGTATCGGCTTCCGCACCGCCGACACCGTCGCGGAAAAGCTCGGGATTCCGCGAAATTCGATCCAGCGCGCACGCGCCGCCGTGGTTTACCTGCTCGAACGGATGGCGGAGGACGGCCACGTCTTCGTGCCGTTCGAGTACCTGGAAAATCAGTTCGGCACGGCTCTCGAGATGGAGTCGGAACTGGCGGCCGCCGCGCTGGTGGAGTTGGCGCAGAGCGGCGATATCGTCTCGGAGAAGGTGGACGATCACGAGGTCGTCTACCTGAGACGGCTTTACGAAGCCGAAGCCACGGTGGCGGAGCGGATTCGCGCGCTTAGCCGGGGACGCCCGATGGGCGAGGCGGTGATTGCCAAAGCGGTCGACGCGGCTGGCAAGAGCGACGGTGTCACGCTTTCTTCCGAACAGCGACGCGCACTGATGATCGCGCTCAAGGCCAAGGTTGCCGTGATCACCGGCGGTCCCGGCACCGGCAAGACGACACTCTTGCGATCCCTGCTGGTCGCGCTCGATTCGGCGGGGCTGAAACCGACGCTGGCGGCGCCTACCGGCCGCGCCGCTCGCCGTCTGGCGGATGCGTGCGGACGCGAAGCGAAAACTATCCATCGGCTGCTCGAGTACTCGCCCGAGACCCAGGATTTTCTGCGCACCGAGGAATTCCCCCTGCGGACCAACTACCTGGTGGTCGACGAAGCCTCGATGATGGATATCGAGTTGGCGGCGAGTCTGACGCGCGCGATCATGCCGAACTCCTCGTTGCTGCTGGTGGGTGACCGCGACCAGTTGCCGTCGGTCGGCCCCGGCAGCGTGCTGAAGGACGTAATCGGGTCGGACCTGGTGCCGGTGGTGCAGTTGCGCGAGGTTTACCGCCAGGCCCGCGCGAGCCTGATCGTCGCGAACGCGCACCGGCTCAATCGCGGCGAGATGCCCGAGACCCGCAACGACGCGGAAGGCGATTTCTTCTTCTTCGAGCGCAACGCACCCGAGGACGTGCTCGCGACCATCAAACAACTCGTGCATTCGCGCCTGGTCGGACGCTTCGGGATAAAGGATCCGCGCGAAATCCAAGTATTGACCCCGATGAATCGCGGGCCGATCGGAGCGCAAGCGCTGAATCGCGAGTTGCAGGACTTGCTCAATCCCCACGGACGCGAACTCAAGTCCGGCGAGCGGCGCTTTCGCGAGGGCGACCGCGTGATCCAGTTACGCAACAATTACGACAAGTTGATTTTCAACGGTGCAATCGGACGCGTAGTTTCGATCGACAGCGAGCGCGCCAAGGTCGGCGTGGTCTTCGAGGATGCTCATGCGGAGTACGACCTGTCGGATCTCGACGAGTTGGGACTCGCTTACGCTATTTCGATTCACAAGAGCCAGGGCAGCCAGTACCCCGCGGTCGTCGTCCCGGTTCATCAGACGCACTACCTGATGCTGCGGCGCAACCTGCTGTATACGGCGATCACACGCGCCGAGCGGGTCTGCGTGCTAGTCGGGACGCGTAGCGCGCTGGCGCAAGCGGTGCGCAACGAAGACGAACGCCGGCGCTTCAGTCGTTTGACCGAGCGCCTGCGTATCGATTAGCGCTTCAGTCCGCCGCGGCGCTCGTATCCGGCGCGCGCTTGACGAAGCCGGGCATCACCTTTTCGACGAAAGGATCGAGCGACCGTCGCGATTGTTCCTGGGTCAAGCCGCCCCACGCGAAAGAGAGCACCATGTAGTTGCATCCGCTTTGTTCGAAGAAGCGGGCGACTTCATCGCGAACGTGGTTGACCGATCCGACGATGGCAACGTCCGCTTTGCGCGCGATTTCGAGATCGGGTGTGAAGCCGTAGTCGGGAACGGTGCGGAAGTCACGCCAGAGCTTGGTGATGTTGTTGTAGTAGGCGGTATACGCGGGCGCCGCGACGGCGCCGACTTCGCGATCGTCGGCGGTGACGTAGATATGACGGATGGCGCCCATCCGCGGGGTCACCGCGTGCGGGTTCAGGTCGCCATCGCGTGCCCCTGGTGCGGCCAACCTCTTCGGCATAAACGGCGGTCAGGCCTTTCAACACCGGGATGGGACCGCCGCCGACCATGTGCATGCCGTGGCGCGCAGCGAGATGGAGGCTGTCGGGCGAACTCACGCCGTACCAGAAGGGCGGATTGGGCTTTTGTTTGGGCCGCAACTCCATCGGCACGCCGTCGAAGCGATAATGCGCCCCGCGATGGGTCAGGCGTTCGTTGCGCAAGCCTTTGACGATCGCGGCCAGCGCTTCTTCGAAGATCTCCCGCGAATCCATGAAGGAGATACCGTAGTAGGCCAACTCGAAGGGCGAGACGCCGCGGCCGACGCCGATTTCGAGTCGTCCGCCGCTCATCTGATCGAGCATGCAAATTTCGCTGACCAGGCGTAACGGGTTATAGAGCGGAAGTAGATAGACCAGCGGGCCGAGGTGAATCCGGCGGGTCCGCTGCGCGGCAGCGGCCAGGAAGAGTCCCGGCGACGGCGCCATCCCGAGTGGAGTCGCGTGATGCTCGGCGACGTGGTAGCAGAAAAAACCCGCCGCGTCGTATTGCTCGAGCAACTTGAGCCGCCATTCGAACAGTTCCTGCGGGTCAACGCCGCCGCGTTCGATGTGATCGAAAACGCCGAATGCGATATCGCTCATCCGTGAGCCTCCGGGGCATCCTGCTACTTGATCATCTCGACTCCGCCGGTAACGAAAGCAATCACGGTCGCGCCATTTTTGGTCGATACCGTGTGAGTGCATCCGTTGGGGCGATAGTTCGCGTTGCCGGTAAACACTTCGCCTGACTCGTCGGCGTTGGAGCCTTCGAGGACGAAGATCAATTCGTCACCAAGATGGCGATGAAGCGGAAGTTTGGCGCCGGCGTCGAAACGCGCCAGCAGCGCGCGGCGATTGGTTTCCTTGTCATGCCAGATTGGCTTTTGGTGCACCCCCGGCATCGCATCGCTCCAGGGAATTTCGCTCAACACGATGGTCCGGGAGGGCGGCGCCGAGCCGATTTCGGTCGCTGGTTCGACGCTGCCGGTGATGATGGCGAAGACGGTTGCGCCGTTTTTGCTGCTGACCGAATGAACGCATCCGTTCGGCCGATAGCCGACGCTGCCCGCCGCCGTGGTACCGGATTCGTCCGTGATGGAGCCTTCGATGACGTAGAGTAATTCGTCGCCGGCATGGCGATGCATCGGCAATACGGCGCCGGGTTCGAAACGGGTGAGTTGCGCGCGGCGTTTGCTGGCCGGATCCGACCAGAGAGTTTTAGCCTTGATATTGGTCAACATCGGTTGCCATTCGCGATCGCTGACCGAAATGATTTGCGAGGGTGCGTTGGTTGCTGCTGCCGCCATGACTAGCCTCCCCTGCCGAATTGTTGGTCACCGAAATCACGTGGCAGGTAAGACGGTTGCTAGTACCGTTGGGCGTCCGCTGTCAATTGCCGCCCGGAAGCTGCGACGGCGAGGAATCCAGACCCAGACTGTGCTTTTGGCGCGCAGGCGCAACGGTGATATGAATTGCGCCGAATCATGGAGTCTCGGCGGCGCGCACGCGTGCGCGGGATCCTGCAACAAGGGTGTGAAGCACAATGGGCAAACTCGACAATAAAGTTGCGGTCGTGACCGGCGGCGGTTCCGGGAATCGGCGCGGCGACCTCGCGGCTGTTCGCGGCCGAAGGGGCGCGGGTGGTTATCGCCGATATCGATGAAAATGGCGGCAATGCGGTGGCACGCGAACTCGGCGACCGTGCCGTATTCCATCGGACCGACGTGAGCGACCCGCCGCAGGTCGAAGCGATGGTCAAGTTCGTGGTCGAGCGTTTCGGCCGACTCGACGCGCTGCACAACAACGCCTTCTACACCACCACCGGCGTGGTGGGCGAAACCTCGATCGAAGGCTGGCAAAAGACCATCAATGTGACGCTCTCCGGCGTCTTCTACGGGATGCATTTCGCGTTGCCGCAGATGGTGAAACAGGGCGGTGGAACGATCGTCAACACCGCATCGATTTCCGGGTTGGGCGGCGATTACGGGATGTCGGCGTATAACGCCGCGAAGGGCGGAGTGGTGAATCTCACCAGGACGGCGGCGATGGAATACGCCCGCAAGAACGTCAGGGTGAACGCGGTCTGTCCGGGCATGATCGCGACGCCGCCGGTGCTCGGGATGATCAAGGGGGCGCGGTCGCCGGAAAAGGCGCAGAAGCACGCCCTCGATGCGCATCCGATGGGGCGTCTGGGGCAGCCTGAAGAGATTGCGAAGGTGGTTTTGTTCCTGTCATCGGACGATTCGTCGTTGATGACCGGCAGTATCGTGGTTGCCGACGGCGGCGTGGTGGCGCATACGGGTCTACCGGGACATCCGCTGCTTTAACCAGAACGGAAGGCCGGCGCGAACACGCATCATCCCAACACGAGGACTAATCGATGAAAGTCTATGAGATTACCGGCGCGGGGCTGGACGCACTCAAGCTGGGGAACGACCGGTGCCCAAGCCAGGGCATCGCCAGGCCTTGATTCGGGTCCACGCGACCTCGCTCAACTATCGCGACCTGGTCACGGCAAAAACGCGGCCGCGCTGGCAGGTGAAACTGCCACTGGATTCCATTATCCGACGGCGCCGGCGAAGTGGTTGAAGTCGGGCCGGGAGTGGAGCGGGTGAAAGTCGGTGACCGCGTCGCCGCCGCATTCTTCCAGGAATGGCTCAGCGGTCCGCCGCGACCCTCCTATAGCCGTTCCGCATTGGGCGGTGCGATTGACGGGATGCTCGCCGAGTACGTCCTGTTGCATGAGGACGGAGTGGTCGATATCCGCGTTACATGAGCTACGAGGAAGCGGCGTCGTTGCCGTGCGCGGCGGTCACCTCATGGAACGCGCTGGTGACCGAAGGACGGGCTCAGGGGGGCGATACCGTGCTGGTGATGGGGACCGGCGGCGTCTCGATCTCGCGCTGCAATTCGCGCGAATGAACGGGGCGCGGGTTATCGCGACCTGAGCAGCGACGCGAAATTGAAACGTCTCACGGAGATGGGCGCTTCCGACGTGATCAATTACAAAACGACCCCGGACTGGGACAAGCGCGTGCTCGAGCTTACCGACGGTGCGGGCGTCGACCACGTGGTCGAGGTCGGGGGGATGGGCACCCTGGAGAAATCGCTACGGGCGGTGCGCGTGGGTGGTCGCGTCAGCCTCACGGGATTCTCGGCGCGGAGCGGAAAAAATCCGATGCCGGTGCTGTTCAAGAGCGTGTGCCTGCAGGGTATCTACGTCGGATCGCGCGACATGTTCGACGAGATGGATCATGCGATGGGGATCGAACGGGATCCGTCCGGTTATCGATCGCACCTTCCCGTTCGATCAGACGCGCGAAGTATAAAACCATCTGGAAAGCGGGGCCCATTTCGGCAAGGTCTGCATCCGAATCTGAGTGGTGACGAATCGGCTATACCAGACGAGGTCTTGTGCTATGGTCGCGGTCGCGCGTGGTGCGCGACTTTGAACAGCATTACCCAAGCTTGGGGGAGGAGATGAGAAAATCAGGAATTGTCATTGGAACAATCGCGGCCGCGTTGATGATGACGCTGAGCTTCGGCGCAGCGGCCAGAGCCGCGG
>CAWDQC010000022.1:0-33438 GCA_963804355.1 uncultured Pseudomonadota bacterium
TATTTTTATTGCTAACTGGTTCAAGATTACGTATTGTTGTTTTCGATATGACGGAACTGATCAATAAACTGATCGAGGCTGGAAGAATAGTAGTAAGTTTTTGCAATCATGGAATACTGGCTCGATATGGGGCAGCAAGAAGACTTGCGCAAAGGCCCAACAAGACATTAGGAGCAGGACATTTTAATTATGAAGATGCTTGAGTTACAGGCAGCACGGCTATATGGGTTCAACACTTGTTCCTCTGCTGTTGAGTGGGGGGCACTGGATGAGAGTTGGATAACTTGATAGGCGGAGGGCGCCACTACTTCCCGGCATGGTCGGAATCCGCTTGACTTGCGCCCCGGTGACATCAGGACCATTCAGCAATGACATCCGCCTTATCGGAGATAAAATTACGTCTCATCTCGCGGCGATTGACGTGCACTCAGACAAGCGCCCTTGCACCCCCGCATCGCGCAAGAAGAAAGGCAGAAAAAGCCCGCTTTGATCGAGTTGGATGCAGAGAACACAACATATATAACCCAGCAGTCCTACCACATGCGACAGCATGCTGCAGGCCGTCCAGCGGGCAGATCACGCCCTGGCGACCCTGTTCCAGTTTTAATACCCTTATAACACCACTGCTTTTTGCAAGCATGGCGGTCTGGGTCAGGGTGGTGCATGCGCACGACAGGAGACTCCATGCACATTTTCATGCTCCGCCGGCGGCAATCCCAACTTACCGTAACTGTGAATGCCAAGCGGCTTGGCGATGCGATCGCGCACGAACTCACGGAAGTCCTCGGCTGATGGACGCTCGATATTTCCGCCATCCCCAGAAACCCGAATCGCGTGGTAGATAAAACGCTGGCCGATGGAAATTCCAGGCGCGATGATCAAACCGTTCCACCCATTGCGGCGATCCAGCCAATCGCGCTGCGGATAAGGTGCGTTGGAAATCCTCCCGTATGGATCAGCAGTTGCTCGACCGTGATAGCGATTTGCCGTTACTGGCAAACTCTGGAACGATATCCACGGCGCGCTCGCTGATATCAGCTGCCTTGCCGATCAGATATGCACATGGCGGATGACGATCGCCTGGTGCAGGAAAAAACGCAATAGAGGGTTTCATCCCAGACCGGTTTATCGGCGCCGCCGTGCTCGATGCCCAAACGATTCATGCGCCGACCTTGCCGTTGCGAGCAATCGCTATCTGACACCGGCAGCAGGCCCTCGGCCACTTCGCGCTCAGCACGCTTCAACAATTCTTCCACTTTGGCAGGGATAGCCTGTTTCGCGCGGACTTTCGGCAAAAAGCTGAGGCATTTGGCTATCTCCGCGGCGGTATTCCCGCCAATTAGTGGCGCCGCACTCGCCTCTGGGGTCGTACGGAAATCCACGGTTTCCCAGCAGAACACCACGAACACCCGAACCAGTCACAGCCTGATGGTCGATACCGCGGCGGGTCCTTACGGAACCTGCGCGGAGATCCATCCGGCGCGGCCAGGCAAGGTTTTGCACACAACTTCGCACAGCGGCAATTCGGTTGCTGTCAACCGACCGGCGACGTCGCCCAACTGGACGAATTTGCACGCGCTCCGTGAGTGCGCGGACAATCGCGGTAAACACATCGATTTGCGCCATTCCTTCGGTGTCAGCATGAATCGTATGAACGTTCAGGCGATCGCTGCGAACTGGCCAAGATAAAAACGGACGATTTCATCCAGGGTATTCAGGTTCGGGCCGCCCATCACCTCGTCCAGCGTCCGCCACGTCCTGTCGGATCTCCGGGGTCGCCAAAACCTGCCCGTCCGCCCAGCAGCGGTAAGGAGCGTCGCCGCGGGTGTCGCTGCGAGAGTCGATGCCATCGCGTCGATCGAATCTGATCGCCTGCGTGTTCGTACGCCATCCGGGCGCCGCGAAGCTGCGGGCCGGAATGCCGGTGATCGCGCGACAAACCTGGGAAAGCCTGGACGATCCCCGCCCGATTGCGGATTTTCCGAGATCGTCGAGATGGTCCTGCCACAAGACGTGATCGTATCCATGGACACCGAGCTCAAAGCCCATTTCTTTGGTCTCGCGACGACCTGCGGAAACGCGAGCGCGATCGGCCGCACCGGTATAAGCTGCCCCACAGCACGGTGCGCCATACCGTACATCGAAAATCCGCAGGCCTCCGCCGCATCTTGGCAGAAGGCCCGGGTTGTTGAACACCCACAGGATCGCCCGGCCGGAATTATCCGGGCCCATCGCGATAAAAAAGGTTGCCGCCACGCCGCAGCGAGCATCCACGTCAACCGCGACACTCCCTCGCCGAGTCCCTGATGCATATCGACACGTCAATTTGCACGCATTCCCACGATTGCGCACGCTTGAAGCGGAAAACCCCGGTCGTTTGCGCGGCCTCCGGAGCTCGCTTCCTTCGCGGAACCATTCCATCCATCGCGCGGTCCCTTCGCGCAAGGAAACTTTCGGCTCGACGCCAAGAGCTTGCGCATCTTGGTGTTGTCGGGCACGCCGCGGAATATCCTCGTAGCTATTACCGTAGACTTCTTCCTGCGAAACGAATACGAATTTTCAACTTCGTCGGACCGAATAAATCACATCAATTCCGTGAATTCAATCACCGAGGTTTCGACGTCGACTCCGATATTGATCGCTTGCCCATCGGCCTTGGAGTTCAGTCCGCCGCCACCTCGTCGCCACCGCATCGGTCACGTAGGTGAACAACGCGTCTGCTTGCCGTCGCCGATAACCGTCGATCCACTCCGCGCAGCAACTGCTCCATCAAGATCGTGAAGAGCCGCCGACATCCACCCGGTCAAGCCTCGGCCCATAGACGTTGAAGTAGTGAACGAAAGTCACGGCAATCACAGATTGTGGTAGGCGAAGCAGAGTGTTCACCCACCGCCTTCGAGGTGGAGTAACACCAGCGTTCGATCGTGGTGGCGCCGAGCACGCGGTCGTCGTTTTCGTTCCACGGAACCTTCGGGTTGCGCCCATAAACTTCCGAGGTGAGCTGAAAACGACCTTTTTCCCATGCTTGTATGCGGCCTTCAGCACATTCTGCGTGCCGTTGACGTTGACGTTGAGGTTTCGTAGGGATCGCCGACGTAGTACTCACTCGACGACGGCAGCGAGGTGATGAGATCAGATCCGCCCGCGCTACCAGCGTATCGATCGATTCGAGATTGAAGATCAGATCGTGGATATAGTGAAAGCGCGATTCGTTGAGCAGATGACGCACCTTGGCGATCGATCCGGTATCGAGCACGAAGACCTCATCGCCACGCGCGATGAACGCATCCAAAGATGCGACCCCAGAAAACCCGCGCCACCGGTAATCAAAACCCTCATCGTTGCCTCCATCTAGTCAAGAATGTATCCACCGGCCTGCGCGGTCGCGCTCAACAGCAGCGCCGCCACTTCTCATTATCGCCGTCGAATTGCCCGCGAATAAGCCGCACGCTGCCCTCGCCCGCTGCGATCTCGATCGAACCATCGCCGGCGTTTCCGACTATAGTGCCGGGCCGGCCAAGAACGCCCGATTCTTGCCCGACTGACCCGCGCCAAACGTAGAGTTTGCGGCCGTTCAACGAAACAATACGCCCCCGGATATCGATGCGTTACCGCGCGCACCAAATTGAAGATGCGCCGTGCGGGCCATTGCCAATCGATTCGCCCATCTTCGGGACGGCGTCGTCCGAAATAACTGCCGGCATTTATATCCTGCTGACGCCGCAGTGCGTTCCCGGCGACGATCGATTGGATGGTATTCGCGAATGATCGCCGCGCCCAACGGCACGATCTTTTTGTACAACGTCAGGGCGTCATCGTCGTTGGTGATCTCGGCGGCGCGTTGCGCAACGATATCGCCGGCATCGGCGCGCGCGACCATATCATGAAGCGTCACGCCGCCCGTGGTCTCGCCATTCACCAGCATCCAATTGACCGGCGCGCGGCCGCGATATTTCGGCAACAACGAACCATGCAGATTGAACGCGCCGAGCGGCGCAAGTTCGATCACCGCTTCCGGCAGCAGGTTGCGATAATAAAACGAGTAAATCACTTCCGGGCGCATCGCCGCGATTTTTGCGATCGATCAAAGCGTCGATCCGCTCGTGGAACTCGACTGGAGATCGAGTTCGCGCGCGCGAGTTCCGCGCATGACCGCCACCAGATCTCCTCGCCCGGTGCGTCCGCATGGGTGAATAGCGCGGCGATTGGCGCGCCCATTTCGACCAGCGCTTCGAGACATGCATAGCCCATTTCATGGTAGCCGAAGATCACGCACCGGGCCTCGTCGACGCGGCGGGCCGACTGCGTGGCACCCTGTGCGGTCATCGCTTAGCGGCGCGGCGATTCGAACGTGCTATCGCCGGCGTGTTCGCCATGGACCGCACGCACGATATAAGTCGGCCTGCGGCGAACTTCCAGATAGATTCGACCGACGTACTCGCCAATCAGCCCGATCGCGAGGAACATCAGGCCAACGAAGAAGAACAGCACCGAAAACAGCGTCCACAGAGCGCCTTCTTGCTGCGGGACCATAGAAAATTCGATGGCCCAGCAGGACCATCGCCAGCGCCGCCGCAAGAAACGAAATCAGGATACCGGTCATGCTCAGCGCCCGGATCGGGAAGTTCGAGAATCCGGTGATGAGATTCAGGCTCAAATGCGCAAGCCGGAAGAGATTGTATTTCGATTCCCGTTGGCCCGTTCGGCGTGCCCGACCCGAATCTCGGTGACACGCTTGGCAAAGGAGTTCGCCAGCGCCGGCACGAACGCCGCTTTCTCGTCGCACGCAACAACGGTCTCCACGATATGCCGCCGATAGCGCGCAACATGCACGCCGTAGTCATGCATCGGCACCCCTACGATCGCCGAGGTGACCTTGTTATGCATGCGCGAAGCCAGCCGGCGGTAGGGACGATCCTGCCGCTCCTCGCGCCATCCACCGACAACGTCATTGCCGGCGTCGATCGCCTCGATCGCCGCGGAATATCCTCGGGCGGATTCTGCAAATCGGCGTCGAGCGTGACGACAATATCGCCGCGGCAATTCCGAAATCCTGCAAGAATCGCCGAATGCTGACCGAAGTTGCGCGCCAGTTCCACTACTCGCACGCGCGCATCGCCGGTGGCGAATTCGCGCAACGCGCGCAGTGAATCGTCGCTCGAACCGTCGTCGACGAAAACCACTTCGGATTCGCGTCCGAGGTCATTCAATACGGGCTCGAGCCGTGCCCACAGCGCTGCCAGGTTCGAGGCTTCGTTGTAAACCGGGATAACCACCGAAACAGTCTCGGAGACTTTCGCGTTGGTCCCGGCGCTGAACAGGGGTGATATTTTGCCTGGAGAGCTCAAGAGGTTGTCGCCTATAGTACGAGGTTGCCACTGCCGGGGATGCGAATCGGCCAGGCAGTCAGGAAACCCGTCTAACAGCCGCATGCATTCTGACAAACCGTGCGTGTCAATTAAAGATGACCCTCGTCGGCTTAAAACAACCTTAAGTCTCTGGCGTTGACCGCCTCGCCTCTCCCTTGGACACTGCTTCGATCATGATCCGCTTGGACCCGTTCTCGTCGTCTGCTCCTATGCGCGGGTATCGCCGCCCTGCTCTACCTGGTCGGGCTGGGACGGCCGGCGCTCTGGGAGCCGGACGAGGGCCGCTACGCCGAGGTTGCGCGCGAAATGGTCGTGAGCGGCGATTACGTCACTCCGCGCAACGACTGGGTCCGTTATTTTGAAAAGCCACCGCTGGTCTACTGGGCCACCGCGGCGTCCTGAATCATCGGGGAGAATCGAGTTCGCCGTGTCGATTGCAGGCGGCCTTGTTCAGTATCGGTCAGGTAGTCATAACTGCGGCGTTGGCCGAGGCGATATTCGGCCCGGCGGCGGGACTGTTGGCGGCACTGGCCCTCGCGCTCAGTCCCCTTTTCTTCGCCTTCGCACGCTTTGCCACCCCGGATCCTGCCCTCGCCTTCTGGATGACCGCCGCGCTCGCGCGCTTTCTACAGCGCCTCGCGCGCGTGGGAGACCGGCACGGGCAGCGGCCGTCTCTGGATGATCGCGGCCGCCGCTGCCCTTGCGATGGGAACGCTATCCGAAGGGTCCGGTCGCGCTGGTTCTATCGGGCGGTATCGCACTTGGATGGCTGCTGTTCGAGCGGCGTGCACGCGACGCCCTCAAAGTCCCGTGAGATCGCCGGCTGGCCTGGTCTACCTGGCAATCGTGGTTCCTTGGTTCTGGCTGGTCGCCCGCCGCAATCCTGGCTTTCTCGATTTCTTCTTCGTCCACGAGCACCTTGATCGTTATCTGACTAACGCCGAACACGGCTGGGGCCCGTGGTTCTTCATCCCGATGGTTATCGGAGGAACCTGGCCCTGGTGTACGTTCGTACCGCTCGGCATTTCGTCGATTAGACAAGACCAGACCAGCGACGGGTTCCGCACGTCGCCATGCTCTCTCCTTCTTCTTGATATGGTTCGGCCTGATTTTCATCTTTTTCTCGATTCCACGTTCGAAACTTGGCGAATATATGCTTCCCGGACTACCTCCGATCGCCATTATCGCGGGATACGGACTGACGTCACTCGAAACTGCTCCGGCATGGATAGCGCGCCGCTCACTGCTTATCGCTCCTCATTCTCAGTGGCCTATCTGGAAATGGGGGTCGGTATCGCGGCGATTATTGCCTTTGATCGCGCGGACCTATCCGAATCTCGCGACGGACGCCGCTATCGGCACGTTTCTGCTGACAGTGGCCGCGGCTTCTGCCTACCTATTGTGCCGCAACAAGGCGAATCGCACAGCAGTCGCACTTTCGATTGCTGCCGGGGAGCCTGGCGTTGGCAATAGTCATGATGAAGGCGGAGAGGATGCGGCTTCGATATATTCGTACCGTTCCCTGGCCCGCACTATCGCTCCAATAGCTAAGGAGGGATGCCTGGTTGCATCGTACAAGCATCAGATTCAGTCGCTCCCCTTCTATACCGACGTCCGTGAGAGATTGGTTTTGTACCGTGGAGAGCTCGCCCCATTTTCGAATAGCGTGGACGCCAAGGATAGCTTTGTCGCTACCAACGAGCAGCTGCGAGCGATATGGTCCAACAATAGCTGCATGGTGCTAATAGCTAATCGTAATGATATTAACCCGCTCGTAGACTTCCTAAGACCCACTCCGTCGATTATCGGATGCGAGGGCAAGAAGTTTGCCATGCTGAATCACCCCGGTTCATCGTTGTCCGCGACCCTGAGGGCTTGCCGTTCCTCGATCCAAGCTTTGTTACCATAAGTGGCTGGCAACGATTAGGGCTTGGTTTAGCCTTAACGTGGCTATAGATTTTATTGTATGTGGAGGAATCGAGCCTGGACTGGAGTGATTGCGGGACTATCCGTTGCACTCCTTGGCGGCTGCGCCGCCAGCCATCAGGAGCGGGCGCACGACTTCTACATGCAAGGCCGCCTCAATCAAGCAGACGACGAGATTGAGCAGGCCATGTCGGATGATCCCGACGACCCGACCATAGCCAATCAGGCCGCAGAAATGTTCACTCAAGAGGGTCTCGCGAAATACAAGACAGACGACTATTCCGGCGCTAGTACTTTTTTTCATCGAGCGATTGATTATTGTCCGACTTACGACCGGCATATGACTATACTCGGCCAAATCGCATTCGCGAAACACGACTGGAGGGATGCGATGGACTACGGAACGAGGCCGCGTCTTATTCCAGTCAGCCGGTTCCTGGATACGTAGAACTAGCGAAAGCTCAACGACGCAAAGTCGACTCGGAGAACCTTTTCACGGGGCATGGCCCAGATTCGTCGCCGCACGCGACAGCCGTCGGTGCGAGTGTCGCCAGATGAGGATGCGGGGGACAGGGGATATGGAGGGGGGAGAATCAATGGCGATGAATAGCGCCAAACGTGAGGACTGGAACCAGGTGAGCGACAAGAACCCAGGAGGGCCGGAAACCTCGCCCAAGCCGTCGCAGAGTCTGCGGACAATAGCGGGGAGTCAAACCTCGGCAGGTTTCTGGTTGAAGCTCGCGAACGTCGCAGCGTCGGACAAGATGCCGCCGTCAAGGAAACCAGGATTCCTGGACACTACCTGCGGATGCTCGAGAGCAACGACTACTCGAAGATTTCCGATCAGCTCTACCTGCTGCCTTTCCTGCGCCGCTACGCGACCTACCTGGCTTTGGATCCAGAGGAAATCGCGATGCGCTTCGTGCGCGAGGTGCAGCGCGCCGATAATCTTCCGCCTTCGCGAATCGACGAACCGCTGCTGATTGAACCACGACGGAATTACAACTGGCTCGCGATCGGCGGGGTAGTGGTTCTACTGGCAATAATCGCCTTCACCTATTCGGCGATTTCACGTCATCATCAGGACAACCCCGCGTCGAATTCATCCGCTTCGCAAAGTCCGTAGACGAATTCACACGTCCTGCCGCTTCATTTGGAGGGACCACGCTATTCGTCGGGTGCGGACGCGGATCCTTCGGTCAAGGAGCTGCTACTCGCGGAAAATCTAGTGAAGTAGTGCGTTTGCGATATTTTCGGCGACCAGCTTCTTCGCCTCGCGTACATCCTCGCCGGGCTGGGTCACCCCGACCACGGTCATTTCGTCCGGCGCACCAGCTCAAGGTGACGCGCGCGACGATCACGGTTTGATAGGCCCGGTCATCGCGGGCGAGAGAAACGCTGCATGCGACTGCCTTGCTGCATATATTGCTGCGTATCTCCGGTATAGCCCGGACCGCCTCGGATTGGGACGAGCGAGTCGCCTCGGGCGCCGGGCCGCATCCGGGACCCATCGGACCGCCCGGGTCGCACGGGCCGGATGCCAGTTCTCCCGATGGTGCTTCAAATTGGTTGATCAACTGCTGCATCGGGTTATCGTGCGGCGCCATCAGTCGTTGCGCACGGGCGCGCGCGATCGCCGCTTCATCGGGTTTATCGCCGGTATCGCCGATCGGCGGTGGAGTCGCACCCGCCGATCTAATAAGACCTGCCACCTGCGGGTCGCCGGGGGCGACATCATTCAGCGAGACTCCGGGTTTTAGCGGCTCCTGGCTGACGCTGACGGTCAGGGTGCGCGACGGCTTGATTCGTCCCGCTGGGGCTGCGAGTCACCGCGCCGAGGTCTTGCCCGAGCACCTCTGCGACGGTTGGATCCGTCGAAAAAGGTGAGAATGGAGGTATTGGGCGGTACGGTTATCGATCCTGCCTTCCTGATTTCAACTGCCCAAGCGTCGGATAATCGCGCAGCGGCTAATAACGCGCAGCATGCAACGAGCACAATCGCCGGCTTCATGTAGAGATTTAATTATGAGCCTGGAGTCTGCGCAACTATCTGTCCGCCAACCGAAGATTAATCAAGGCAAGGTTGTTTCAGCAATTCCTGGGCGCGGGCGGCACGCCAGCTTACCAGGCGCTCGGCTAACGCGTCGTCGGACAGGGCGAGAATCGCGACTGGCCAGCAAGGCGGCATTGGCCGCGCCCGCCTTGCCGATTGCGATCGTGGCGACAGGGATACCGCGAGGCATCTGCACGATAGAGAGGAGCGAATCGATTCCATTGAGACTGGTGGTCGGCATCGGAACGCCGATCACCGGGAGAATCGTCTTAGCGGCTATGACACCCGCCAGATGAGCCGCGCCGCCGGCCCCGGCGATAATTGTCTTGAGTCCCGGCCCCTTGGCTGACGCGGAATACTCAAGAGTGAGGTCGGGGGTACGATGGGCCGACAGGATTCGAACCTCATGTACAACTTTAAATTCATCCATGATATCGGCTGCCCCGACCATATACTCCCAGTCGCTCTTGCTGCCCATGATCACGCCTACCTGAGGATTTCCCGCCGAAGCCATTCCGCGAACCTCCGTCGATGTCTACAGTTGAACGAGGCTGCTTGGCCGCCTGTCGGTTGTCAAGTTCTGAGGGGGTCGGCGGTGCAGGGGTTGCGACCAGTGGCGGCGGTTGCTTAGGGTTGAGGTGGAGGGGGAAGACTTCAATGGCGACACCGATTCCATCAAATCGATGCGCGTTTACCGCTGCCGAGATCGTCGAGGCGACCGCGGCACGACCTTGCGCCGGAGCTCGGGGATTCGCATCGGATTCGGTAAGCGTCGACTCCCGGACTATCGAGCCGGGTGGGCTTTTCATTGCGTTGAAAGGCGTTCGTGACGGTCACGAATTCCTGGACTTCGCCGCCGGCCGTGGTGCGATCGCGGCAATCGTCGAGCGCGGGCGTGGATCGAAGGCTCTGCCCTGCTTCGAGGTTGACGACACGCTCGCGGCGCTGGGCTCACTCGCCCGTCATCATTTGCGACGACTGCGCAGTGCCGGGACGCTTTCAGTTGCGGCTATCGGGGGAGCAGTCGGCAAAACCACGACGAAGGAACTGACCGGCGCGGTGGTGCGATCGCTCTTCGCAGACACGCTCGCGACTAGCGGAAATCTGAACAACCTCATCGGTCTGCCGATGACGGTGTTGACCCTGACGACGGCGCATCGCGCGGCGGTTCTCGAGTGCGGCACCAACCAGCGGGGCGAAATTCCTCGCCTGGCCGAGATAGTTGAGGCGGACGTAGCCCTCGTCCTCAACGTCGACATAGAGCATACCGAGGGACTTGGATCGCTCGAAGGCGTCGCCGACGAGGAAGCGGCACTCTTCTCGACCGCTAGGATTGCGGTAACCAGCGCCGAGGAGCCACTGCTGCTCGAGCGGCTCCCGGCGGGAAAGCGGCGAATCACCTTCGGAACCTCTACCGACGCGGAAGTGCGCATGAAAAACCGCACGGTAATATCGCCGGGTCGGCAGCGGATCGTGCTGGAATTACCAGCCTGGTCGATCGAATCGGGTATCGAGCCGCGACTCGAAGCGAGGCTCAATCTGCTGGGAGCGGCCTCCGCCTCCAATGCCTCGGCAGCCGTTGCGGGCGCGATCGCGTTGTGGAATCGGCCGCTGGGTGCCGCGGAAATCAGTGCGATCTCGGGGGCGCTCGAATCGGTGGCGCCGGTGGAGGGACGCCTGCGGACCCGCGAAGCCGGGGGAGTCGTCATTATCGACGATACCTACAACGCCAATCCGCGATCGGTGCGGGCGGCGATAGCGGCCGCGCGCGAAACCGCCGACGGCCTCAAGGCGCGACTGGTTATCGCATTGGGCGACATGCTGGAGCTTGGCGACTTTGCGGCGCCGATGCACATCGAGGCCGTGCGCGAAATTCTTGCCGCAAGACCTTCCGCCTTCATAGCCGTGGGCGCTGAGATGGCGGCGGCGATCAACGCCTGCGACGAAGTAGCCGCTTCAAATCGAGAGATGACAGTCGCGGCGCAAGACAGCACGACGGCGGCATCGCTGATACGCGACATCGTTCGGCCGGGCGACGTCCTGCTGGTTAAAGGTTCGCGGGGGATTGCGATGGAACGGATCGTCGAGGCGTTTTGCAGGTAATGCCCGGGCGAAGCACCGGTTTCAATCGGCCTCCACTGCAAAACTTGTTGCACGCTTGCACTACTGGAAGGATCGAGTGGTCAGAGTTGTGCGCTTTTCGATAACATCGCCATGATGACGACCCGATTCGACGATATTTTCGAACAAATACGCTCCTCATAAGACAACTACTCTCGATATCGTGGACGGCACGGAAACTGCTTCGTCTCTCGCGTCTGTTCGAACTCGAGAATCGATGATCGGAGGTGGAGCATGATGGGAATTGCATGGCTACGGTCGCTAATCGATCGGATCGTGCCGGAGAAACTCGCCGAAGGCGCCTTGGCCCGGGAGGTCGTGCCTCCGTGTGCGCCGTGGGGAATGGTGGCGTATTCGCTCGTCAAGACTCCATCGCAAACAGTTCAGAGTTCTGTCGATCGCGAAGCTTACCGCCGCTCCTAACCAACCTCCGAAGGCCAGATCCTTCGAGTGGTCGGTCTGAGATACTAAGGCAATCGCGCCACCAGCGAACGGCGCGGCAAGAAAGCGACGAGAGATCAGGCAAGCAATCGTCGCCCAACGGCGGGCAATGCTATAGGTGTGCGCTCGAATCGCGCGAGGCGTGGCCGAGCGGCTGAGGGTAGCGGTTGGTCCGCTCGGACGATAAGTGAAGTCCGTCGCTCCGTGTTATTTTGATGGAGCCTACGATCTACAGAAGAAGCCTCCTGCGGTACCTTCCCATCTAACGCGTTTCCGGCCGCAGAAGCTGAATAACGTTTCTATCGCGGGTTGAAAACCGAAGATCCGTTGTTAGCGGACCTCCGGTTGAACCGTCACAGACGCCGTTCAAGACCTGCGTTGCATAAATACTAAGGCCTTGGACCGGTGTAGAGGCACTGGATTACCGTCGGCGTAATCACGATGCCCTCGGAGATTACCTGGCCCGCGGCGTTGGTCATGTTGATGGTATCGCCGCTTCCCCCATTCACCGTTACATTGTTGTTGAGCACCGCCTGGCAGTTGCTGAAGAAAATCTCGCCGTAGTCGGGAAGCGGTGCGTTGCCTTCCATGATCCATTCGGCACAGTTGCCAACCAGTTTCACACCGGTCGGCGCGGTAAAGGTCACGTTGGTCGATGCGCCCGTGGTGACATTGGTCCAATAGACAGTTCCCTCGGTGGCGCCCGCTCCCGACGAACAGAGAATCATAGTTATCATGTCGCCAGGGCTGACCGGAAAGTTAGTAATCTGTACTTCGGAAGCCGGGTACCACTCGGTCCATGCGTAATAGTTAGTCGTAACGGAGCTTCCGCTGGTATAGACCTCGGCCTGGACACCCGCCTGAAATACGTCCGAGGTGGCATCACCGTCGATACCGATCCAGCTTGAGCCGTAGTACCATTCGTTCTGAGTCGGTGCGTCAACCGCGGGCACTACCCAATCGCCTTCGAGCCACTTGAACGAATCGCCCGACGGAGCATAGACGACTCCCCCGGACCAGTTACCCGAGGTCTCGACACCGGACGTGCCTTTCCCGTTGGCTCGTCGGTTGAGGCCATGTTTGCGTTCCTTGTTAACGCGAAACGTCGGTTCGATATAATGGAATTTGCTTTTCAGGCGCTCCCAGACCTTTTCGTAACGCGCGCGGTGATGTGGGTCGTGCGGCATCGCGGGGAAACCATTCGCCACCTGTTCGGCGGCAGTGGCGCCGATCGGGTTGAAATTCAGAGATGGAGCATGAGTTACAATCGTGGTGCCGTCTTCGAGCTTATGTGTCCGTTTCATTAGTACTTCCTCCCATTCGAGTTTGCCGAGAATAATAAGACATTTCGCGGAGCGGTTTTAGGTTCATTACCTGAAAGCACTACTGACTAGCGCTCCAGAATCGCTCCGGGAAGCATAGCCATTCCAGGCTCGACTATGCAGTTGCGGTCGACAAAGCCCCCTTTATACTGCGATTTCGATCGATGCTTCGGCTATTCCGCTTTGAGTTGTGAGCATTTCCACCGGTCGCAGCTCAAGCCGGGGAAATTGCGTTCACTGACTAAGCGGCCAGTTTTTGAGGTTGCCGATTCAAGACGTGTTCGCCACAGCTATCCCCCTTCCACCAATCTCCTAGAACGCGCAGTTTTACTTGAGAGCAACAACAATGCCGTAAAAGATCTAAGTATTCGGCGGAGATCGGCCGCCTGCTGCTAAGCTTTTTTGGCGTCAACTGCCAACCCCACGCTATCGAACTGCTAAGTAACATCAGCGATCGGCACGTCTTACGGCTCAACTGCGTATCGTCACGACTGGAGCAATCCTGCGGGGCGAGGAAAAACTTGATAGAGCGTGCCGGCGGGCGAACCCTTTGCGTTGATGGCGCGCGACGCCATGCGGACGTCACGCGAATTGGTACAAGTCGCAAAACGACGACACGATCGATAAACTGGGCTGATTAGTTTGAGGCTTGGAGGGGTGGCCGAGCGGTTGAAGGCACCGGTCTTGAAAACCGGCAGCGGCGTGAGTCGCTCGTGGGTTCGAATCCCACCCCCTCCGCCGAAATTTCGCCCGTCAGCGCATGTCGATCAGTGGAAAGGGGTCCATCCCAGCGCCGGCACGATCTGGTCATAGGAAACTCCCAGCAGCCAGACGAAGGCGACAGCACCGGTATCGGACGCGGATCGGTTGAGGGCGACCTGGACGCCGAGATTTACCTCGAATGTCGAGGAGAGCCAGGCGACGGCGGGCGTAAGCTCGAAGCCGGGAGCCGAAGAATTTCGATGCGCGCTCAGGTACTGCTCGTAATCGAAATCGAGATGCGGGGCGAGATTCCGCAGAGCGGGAAGTATGGAATCGCGCGCGACATTGGCGTCGAGGTAGGCAAAGGAATACTCGAGTTCGAGATCGGCGGACGTCAGATCGTCGCTGGTGCCGGTCACCTTGCTTTCCCATCCCCAACCGCCCTCGAGTCCGAAGGGACGCAGCAACCGTAGCGATTCAGGCAGTTCGCCGAGTCCTTTCTGAAAAAGCAAATCGAAACCGGCACGGGCATGAGACTCCGATCCTTCACTGCGGTCGCCGAGCGGTAGTTCGATTGAAGGATTGATCGTGCATAACAATTCGTGACTGGGTATCGAGAAGAGTATGTGTTTGTAACCGATGGCGAGATTGCTCGACATCGTCGCTTCTTGCTCCACTTCGAAACGCTGGTAGCCGACAAAAATCGAGAAGCTGGAAGCAGGCGAGATAGTTTTCTCGAGATACACCGACTCGGAGTTTTGCGCGTGATCTACGCTGCCCGAAACGCTGAGATAATTCTCCGGTGTCGCGTCATTGCCGATGAAATCACCAATGAACGATCGAGGAATCTGATCGGCGGTCGCGGCACTGACGCTTATCAGTATCGATGCGAGCCCGAATAGTATGAAAAACGCCGCGCTCGAACTGAGTATGGACAGGGTGCCGGACGGCGAATTCATGTGGACATAGAACCGGACAATCGCCCTCGCCGCAATATCGTGCAATCGCACTGGCGGCGATTAGCCGTCACCAACCCGTCGATACCTGCGCTTGAAAGGTGCCAGGGAAAGTTAGTCGCCGAGATGCGATCGGACAAATCGGCCGATATGATCGATCGCCTCGCGAGCTTCCGGCAGAATCGCGCCGAAGTTCTGCCATCCGTGAATCATTTCCGGCCAGATTTCCAGCGCTACATCGACGCCGGCGGCTATTGCCCGATCGGCGACACGGCGCGAATCGTCGAGCAGCACCTCCGTCGATCCAACCTGGATCAGCAACGGCGGCAGGCCCTGAAGTTCCGCATACAGCGGTGAGGCGAGTGGAGTGCGCGGATCGTGGTCGCCGAGATACAACTTGCCCCATCCCTCCAGCATCTCGCGACTGACGATCGGATCTGCGGCAGCCTTGGTATCCATCGAATCTCCCGTGAGTGCGAGGTCGACCCAGGGCGAAAGACAGACGACCGCGCCGGGAAGAGGTAATCCTTCGTCACGAAGCGTCAGTGTAGTTGCGAGAGCCAGGCCGGCACCGGCGGAGTCGCCCGCAAGCGCAATCCGACCAGGATCGACGCCGCTTTTGAGCAGCCAGCGGTAGGCCGCGGACGCATCTTCAACGGCGGCCGGAAATGGATGCGCGGGAGCGAGCCGATAGTTGAGGCCGAGCACTCGCATCGATGATGCGATCGACAGCCGTGTCATCAGATCGCGATGGGTGTCGACCGATCCCGTGGCGTAGCATCCACCGTGCAGATAGAGCAGAACGGTTTCCTCTCGAACCTTTGATGATCTCACCCATTCCGCACTTACCCCGCCAGCATCGACGACCTGATAGCTGACGTCGCGCGGGAGTTGATGATCATCGGCGACTTCGTCATAGCGCGCGTGCATTTCGGCGATGCGGCCGAAATCGATGACCGTCGCACGCCGCTTTCTCCGTGAGAATCGGCAGAACTCAAGCACGAGTTGTAGTTCCGGGCTGGCCACTGTTTCTAGTCTATACTGTCGGCGCGCGGATTCGATTACCCGGCCTGCAGACCGGCGACGCGTCCGGTTCGCTTTCTTATGCCAGTGGACTAAAAGGTAAAGAAGAGCAGCAGTCTACTAAATCGAGGGGGTCGTCATGGCAAGGATAATCGACTGTGACGGGCATATCGTCGAGCCGCGCACCTTCTGGAACGACTACGTCGAGGCCAAATATCGCGACCGGCTGCCGCGCATCGTTAAGGACGCCAACGGTGTCGATCGCATCGCCGTCGGCGACAGAGTCTCGAGTAACAGCGTCTACTCACCGGCGGCAATGTGTATCCCGGGAGGGCTCACAACACCTGAGCTGATGCGGAAATTGTCATGGGACGATTTGCGGCCCGGCAGCTTTGACCCTCATGCGCGGCTCAAGGACATGGACGCGGAAGGAATCGACGTATCGATGCTGTTCCCGTCGATCGGACTTACTTTTGTCGCGGTCAAGGATCCCGAAGTATCCGCCGCGGGCTGTCGCGCTTATAACAATTGGATGGCGGATTTTTGCAAGGTCGCGCCCACGCGGCTTTACAATGTCGCCCGGTTCCCCTGCACGATGTTGACCTGGCGATCTCCGAGATGCGGCGAGTGGTCAAAGAACATGGCGTAAAAGCCGTGCTGGTGCGTTCGAATCCATACAACGACCGGCGTCTCAGCGATCCCGCCTATGATCCGTTCTGGGCCGAGGCGCAGGAACTCAACTGTACAATCGCACTTCATGCCGCCGTCATGGGAGATATGCCGACCGCGGGCTTCGATCGCTACGAGGGTTTCTTCGAGCGCATGATCATCTCGCATCCATTGGAACAGGAGATGGCGTGCATGGATATCATCTGCGGCGGGGTGCTCGACAAATACCCGCGGCTCAGGGTCGCCTTCCTGGAAGCGGGCGGTGGATGGATTCGCTACTGGCTATCGCGGCTCGACGAATTCTACGAGAAGATCGGTCATATGGTGCCAAAAACCAGGATCGAGCCTAGTGAGTATTTTCGCCGTCAATGCTTTTGCGCGTGCGAGCCCGATGATGTCTCACTCAAAGGCGCCGCGGAGTCGGGCGTCGACGAGTACCTGATGTGGGCCTCCGACTATCCCCATTACGATTGCGTCTTTCCGGGCGCCGTTGAAGAACTCCGCGAGCATTGCGCCGGGCTGCCGCAGAGATCCATGGAAAAAATTATGGGCGACAACGCGGCTCGTTGTTACCAATTGGATTGATCGCGGAGCGCTGACTTTCATCGATACCAGTCATCATAGAAAGGAAAAAACATGCCCTACCAAAGATCCGTGTTGAGTCTCGGCGAAGCCCAAAAAGCTATGGATGTCATGCTGAAGGAGGCATCGAAATCTCCCAATCGTCCGGTGGCGATAGCTGTATGCGATGATCAGGGTGAACTTATCGCCTTCGCCCGGATGGACAGGTGTGCGCCGCTGCCCCTGAGCATCGCGCGCAAGAAGGCATTTACTGCCGCGCGTACCCGGTCGGATACCAAGGCCTTCGCCGATCGGCTGAAGGGCATGGGACGCGCCGTCTCAGATTTGGGCGAACCCAATCTGCTGCCGGTCCAGGGCGGGGTCGCGATAATAGCGACGGATGGGAGTCCGTTGGGTGGAATCGGCGTCAGCGGCCTTGCGGCGGAAGAGGACGAAGCGATCGCGCGAATCGGATTGGGCGCTATCGTCGCGAGCTAATCGTCAGGCGCAGCATCGCTTTCGGTGATGTCGAAAGGAGGCTCTAGGCGCCCGGCTCTTCGGCGTCGTGGGCGTGGCCGATCGCGCTGCGCAGGCGACGGTCTAACTTGGCGCAGTTAACCACGACCTTTTCCGAATGCACCGCGTCGACGGCGCTCAACGGTACCGTGAAGTCGCCGGCGTTCTCGACGTAAATCACGAGCTCCGGACGGCCGCCCGGCGAAACCTGGCGAACCGCGCCGAACTCGTCGCCGCCGTCGGACGCAAAGACCTGGAATCCAATCTGGATTTTTTCTTGCACGTGTGATTCTCCGGCGCGGGCGGGATTCTGAACTGCCTTCGCACCCTTCGCGATTATCCACCTAAATCGGATAGGGATCGAACGAGCGACGCGGCCGGAAGTGGGACGAATCCGCGCGACGAGGTCTCGTCAATCGACAAGACCCCGTCATGGGATGCATTCGCGCGGATCATCCACGAATCATTTCGACAGTCGCAATACGTTGAGCGTCGAGGAGAAATCGTCCACGTACGCGAATTGGTTGGTGTGACCCATCGGAACATTCAGGATCGCGAAGGCGCTGCCCGTATTCGGATCGATCGAGTATTGGCGAACAAAGGTGCCGCTGAGGGTGAACTCGACCAGTTCACTTGGTTGAGTCGTATCGACATGCGCCGTCGGGTCCGCATTGGCGGTGACCAGATCGCCGTTCGGCGCGATAATCAGGCCGAGCGGACCATGCAGATGGGTAGCGTCGGAAAAAATCATCGTACCCATGCCCGTCGAGGACTCTGCTTTGCTCGCGTTGGCGATTGCAAAGATCGCATTGTCTCCCTCGGAAGCGACATAAAGCGTGTCCTTCCTTTGATTGTAGGCGAGGCCCGCCGGACCCACGACCAGCCCGGCCATGTCGGGGCCAAACGAATAGCCAGTCGCGATCGTAGTTGGCGTCCCCATGACACTAAAAGTGCCGCTCAGCGACACCTGGATACGGGTCACGGTGCCGTCGAGAACATTCGAAATGAACAGCAACGCGGTTTTCCCCTGGTCGAGGATCGCCAACCCCCACGGCCCGTTGGCGCCGGTGGTGATCGTCGTCACCAGCTTGCCGCTGCTGTCGATCACCAGCAGGCCGCCGTTGGCCGCTGGAGCGCCCGCGCTCGCCGTAGTTACCGAGCCGGCGAAAACAATCCCGCACGGGCGATCGCGAGGGCATTGGTAAACCCTATCGGCGGCGTACCCTGGAAAAACAGCCCCACCTGCTGACCCGTATTCGGGTCGATCGTGACGATCGTGCTGCCTTCGCCCTGAACGTTGCCGTCGGCAGTGCTGTTATTGAAATTCGAGACGAGGAGTTGGCCGGGCGTTACCGTCCCCATCGGAAATCCGTTTGGTACCACCGCAAGGCCGTAGGGATCGAGGTCGCCGTTGGACGGACTGGTTGAACCCTGCGCCGGAACAAACGCGGCCGGACATCGACCGATTGGACATGGAACCCGCGATCACCGCAGAGCCTGTGACGAGCAGCCCAAGTGCGATTCCAAGCGCCTGCGCGGTCTTGCGACCATGGGCTCGAAGCATTTGGCTGGTTGAAGGATGGACCTTTCGATAACCTTCGGTCTTGACCGGATGGCTTGTTGGCATGGCTTCCCTCCCAGGACGGCTTGAGCTGACGACTGTACACTTCGATCTTGCCCTTGGAGGCGGAAAAGGTTACGCGACGGCTCGCCGCATTACGATTTCTCCTCGAGTCGCGATTCCCTTGCGGCTGAGCGCCCGTGCAACTGCTAAACTGTGGATGCCCGTGCCTGCACGGGGAGTATTCTGAAACCATCGGTTTGACCAAATCTGGCGAAAACCAAGCCGGCTCATGATGCTCCGCGCGCGGCTCGGGACATTGTCGACGTCGTGACCGCTGAACATCGGCGACTAAGTCACAATGGATCGGCCGGCGGAGTCCGACGGAAATATCGCACCGCGACGACAGAGGAGACTGATTTAGCAATGGGCGGATTTGTAGCGTACAGCGGCCCGCGGGAGTCGCAAGCGCGGCCGGTGGCGCAAGCCACAATCTGGCGCGCGCTGGCCCATCGCGTGTTCTTTTGGTTGTGGATCGCCGCCCTGGTATCGAATATCGGCACCTGGATGCAAAACGTCGGCGCGGCGTGGCTGATGACCTCGTTATCGCCGTCGCCGTTGCTGGTTGCGCTGATCCAGACAGCGTCGAGCCTCCCGATCCTGCTGCTGGCGCTCCCCGCCGGTGCGCTAGCCGATATCGTCGATCGGCGGAGGCTGCTGATCGTTTCACAGGCACTCATGCTCGCAGCCGCCGGCGCCCTCAGCTGGCTCACAATCCTGCATTTGACCACTCCGATACTGCTGCTCGTGCTCACCTTTGCGCTCGGACTCGGCTCGGCGCTGAACGCTCCCGCATGGCAGGCAATGATCCCCGAGCTGGTGCCGCGCGAAGACCTCACCGCCGCGATCGCGCTGGGTGGAATCAACTACAATGCCGCCCGCGCGATCGGTCCCGCGCTCGGTGGAATCGTGGTGGCCTGGGTTGGCGCGGGCGCGACCTTCGCGCTGAACGCCGCGTCGTTTTTGGCGGTCATCGCAGTGCTCTACAAATGGGAGCGGGTACCTCATCCGGGCCTGCTGCCTGCCGAACGGATGCTGGGTGCCATGCGCGCCGGGCTTCGCTACGTGCGACATGCTCCGGCGTTGCGCGCCACCCTGGTGCGAACCGCCGCCTTCACCTTCGGTGGCAGCGCGGTCTGGGCAGTGTTGCCGCTGGTCGCCCGCTTCGAATTGGGGCTCCAAGCCTCGGGCTATGGTTTGCTGCTCGCCTGCTTCGGCACCGGCGCGATCCTGGGAGGAGCTTCCCTCCCCCGCCTCGCCCAGTCGCTCTCGCGCAACTCCGTGACCGGAGCGACCTCGGCGGTGTTCGCGGCCACGATGCTTGCTCTGGCTGCCACCCATGGAGTCGTGATGGCCTGCGTGGTGATGGCCGTCGGTGGCGCGGCGTGGACCATGACCATGTCGACTTTGAACGTCGCCGCGCAGCTTTCCGTTCCCGCTTGGGTGCAAGGGCGTGCGCTGTCCTGCTACCAGATTATTTTGCAGGGTGCGATGGCGGGTGGCAGCGCGTTATGGGGCTTTGTCCGCGAGTGCGATGGGGGTTCGAGCTTCGCTCCTGTTCGCCTCGATCGCGATACTAGTTGGACTGGTGACGATGATCCGCTTCCGGCTGGTTGGTGATCGCGAACTCGCACTCGATCCCGCGCCGCATCGCAGTCCCCCAAAGATGAGCGGCGAAATCAATCCGGATAGCGGCCCGGGCTGGTTACCGCAATCTTATCGAACCGGAACGGGCCGCCGACTTCGCGCGCGCGATGAGCCGTTGCGGCTGGTCGGATCGCGCGATGGAGCGATTTTCTGGGGCCTTTTCTTCGACACCGCGCAGCCCGCGCGCTTCGTCGAGTACTTCGTCGTCGAGTCGTGGCTCGAGCACTTGCGCCAACACGAACGCGGCGTCCTCGCCGATCTGGAAGTGGAACGACATGCGCGATCGTTTCACGTCGGCACGGCGCCGCCGATCGTCTCGCATCAAGTGTCGGTCGATGCGATCGACAAATTGGATGCCGCGTTCCTCGCTCGCACCGCCGTCGACCCGCCCTTGCAGACCGACCGCGCATAGCGACGCTATAAGAAACCAGCGGGATAATCGTGGCTGCCGACGATCATCTGGTTGTGTGGCAATTTCTTGCCTGAGGAAAAAGTTGCAAATCGAAAATATCTGATCCTATCTTGAGACAACCAGCCTGGGGGACCACTGGAGGATTCGATGAACTACAGTGACATCGATAAGGCACTGAGCGATCCGGGTTTCTTCGTCGACAACGATCCTCATCCGCTGTGGCATCAGTTGCGTCAGGAAGATCCCGTCCACTGGACCAGGGATTCTCTAGGGGATTGCGATCACGCGTTACGACGACATCATCGCAGTAATAAGCGCGCCCGCGCTCTTCACCTCGGCGCAACTGATCTCAGTGCCGACCACACCCGAGGTCGAACAGATAACCCCTGAAATGCTGGGCTCGGGCGAAATGATGCTGATGACGGATCCGCCCCTGCACGGAGCGATGCGGCGCGCCTTCAATCGCCTGATGCTGCCGCGAGCGATCGGACGGTTTGAAGTTCCCGGTCCGCAGTTGGTCACCGAAATACTCGACGCCGCGTTCGAGCGCGGTGAATTCGATTTTGTTCTCGACGTCGCCGCGCGCCTGCCGATGGCTTTCATCTGCGAGATCATGGGCATCCCGCGCAGCGACTGGCCCGACATGTCCATGTGGGGCAACATGATCGCCGGCAACGAGGACCTGAATATCAAGTCGAATCGGGCTCCCCGGTCGATACGCGCATGGAAGGTACCGTGAATATCGGCAGGTACTGCACCAAAGCGGCATTGGAACGTCGCGGTGGTGACGGCGAGGACCTTCTCAGCGTTCTCGGCAATGCGCGAATCAACGGCCGCCTTCTGACCGACCGGGAACTCGCGCACAACGGTTTGCTCTATGTCGGTGCCGGCCTCGAGACTACCCGCAACGCGATTTCGGCGGGACTTCTGGCCCTGATTGATCATCCTGCCGAGTTGGAATCGCTCTTACAGGATGAAACGCTGATGCCGACCGCGGTCGAAGAGATTCTTCGATGGTCGAGCCCGGTCACCCATTTCGCGCGAGTGGCAACGAAAGATACTGAACTCGGTGGCAAGCAGATTCATCAGGGAGACCGCGTGGTGCTGTGGTTTCCCTCCGCCAACCGCGACGAGCGCGTCTTCAAGAATCCGTACACCTTCGACATTCGCCGATCTCCGAATGAGCATATCGCCTTCAGCAAGGGCGAGCACTTTTGCGCCGGCGCGCATCTGGCGCGGCTCGAGTTGCGCCTGATGCTGCAATCGCTACTGAACCGAACCAAGCAAATCGAGTTGGCTGGCAGGGTCGAACGTCTGCGTCAAACTTTCTCGCCGGCATCAAGCATATGCCGGTGCGTCTCAAGACAGACTCGCGCCGCCGCGTGAAATCAGTAGCGAGATGCTCCGCCACGCGGTAGCAAACGACCTGTAACCCGAGGCCGTGCTTTCCCCGCGCCGGAGTTGTCCATCGAAGGCCCAAAGAGGCCCTCGCGTGGACTTCGGCTTCGCCGATCTTTTTGCTAAAGGCTGAAGTAGCGATAGGTTCAACGCGCCCACAAACAGTTCACCACGTTTCAACGCGGAGGATTCTCATGGCGACCAAAGATTTCGAAGTACAGCAATTGTTCAAAGCGTACCGCAAAGGAGTCATTTCGGAGCAACTCTTTGCGCAACAAATGGATGAACTCGTCTCCGCCGGCGATGGACATGAAGCCGTTCCCAATGTCTTCGCGCATAACGGTAACGGGACGAAGATGGCCCAGCACATGCTCGGCAAAACCCCGCAGACCGAATCGATGGTCTTTACGCTCCCGCGGGCTTCGGCAGCGATCGCGAAAACTCCCATCGCGGCGACCAACTCATTTATGTGATCGAGGGAAAAGCCACCTGCCGCGTATCGGGAAAAGAATGCGAGATAAAGGCGGGCGACTTCGTTACGATCCCTGCTGGTGCTCCTCACACCTTGCGCACCGGGACCGAAAAATTGTTCGCTTTGACCGTCTTTGCCCCACCAGAACGCTAGAATCCGCCAGGTAGCGCGTCCTGCGCGGGAAATCGTCTCCCGCGCGGGTCCGTCCGACAATCGGCAGGACGATGCGATTGAAATAGGATTCGGTAAGATTTGTTATGTAAACGCTGGCAGGTTTTGATTCTGTTGGCGTCACGTTTCTGCTACTATCGGTACTCTTGCGGCAGACGAACTAAGAAACGCTCGTTCGGGCCGCTCAGCGCCCCATCGATACCTCGAGGTCGTTGGGGCGCCTGCATGTCAGCCCTGGATGGTTAAAGTGCCAGAACCTTCCGAACATTTCTGGAACTAAAAGACAGTTCGACGACGCGCGAAATAGCTAGACCAGTTTACGGATTCTCTCACGCGTCGACGCATCGATCTTGAGTATCGGTTCAGGAAGCCGCAGAGCGAGCGTGATCCAATTCCGATCGTGGCGGCTATTTCGCGAAGCATCGCGATACCCCTCTCGATATCGCCACTCCCCAGCAATCCGATCGCATGCCAGAAGCGGGCTTCGGGATTATCACCAATCAGCCGGGAAGCTGCTTCGAACTCGCGATTCATTGCGGCACTGTCGCCCTCTTCGAGGGCAAGCTGGGCGCGACGCTGATGGAAATAAGCTCGGGCCACCGAGACCAGGCGGCGAATTTCCGCGAGCGGTTCGCGAGCGTCATCTACTCGAAGGTCGAAAAGCCGATCCGCCCATGACCGCCCGGTGCTTTTGCCTGCGACGACTACGATCGCCGCCGACTGGTGTCCACGGATATCCCCACCCTCAGCTTCGGCAGCATCAAGAGCAGCGAGCAGACGATCCACCAGTTCACCTCGACTAGACGTGTAAGCATCGGCCATCGCCGGCCATACGGTCGGCCGCAGCATCAGGTTGGCTTGCACGGTGAAACTGTCTCCGATTACGTGCCCGGCCTCCTTGATCGATGACACCCCGGTATGCGCAGCGACGCGTCCCTCCGCATCCACCATCCCGACCTGCCTGAGCGAACTGCCCGGGTCGCTGGCGATCAGACCGGCCAAGGTCTCCGGCGCGCTCCTGCCCGCCCGCATCAGATCGAGGCCGAGCTTGCCGTATGCCGGGTCGGCAAACGATTGAGTCGCCACCGCACCGACTCCCGCTTTGGCCCACGTCACAATGGATCCGACCGAGAAGTAGTGCGACTGCACCGCGACTCCAAGCTGGCCGCTTTCCGGATCGCGTGCGACGATCGAATAGGTATGAACCAGCGGCCAGCCACCGGCCGAATTGTGCGACTTCATGCTGATGACACTCCTTCCATGTCTGGCTCACGACAGATGCGGAAAAGGTTCGTCGTTTCCAGCTACAATCCTCGTGGGACGAAACTACACAATCAAACCAGTCGCATAGTTTATCCCTTTAAAAGGTGCTTTACCGGACGCTCCCCGCGCGTCTACTATCGGCGGTATCGAGGCTGCCAGCGCCTCGATCGGAGGATTTGCGCAATGTCGTCAGCACGGTTTTGTGAACGCAATGGGGTGAAGCTTCGTTATGAAATTCGCGGGCAAGGCGAGCCGCTCGCGCTGATAATGGGATTCAGCGGCTCCGGACGGACGTGGGGCGAGCCGTTCCTACGTGAGATGGAGCGCAAATTCTCGATGATAGTGATCGACAATCGTGGTACCGGCGAGAGCGACAAGCCGGACGCGCCGATTACCCTGGCGGAGTTGGCCACGGATGCGGCGGCGGTGCTCGATCACGCGGGTATTCGCCGCTCGCATGTCATGGGTATTTCGATGGGCGGGATGATTGCGCAGGAATACGCGCTCAACTTCGGGGAACGGGTGCGCGGGCTGGTATTAGGATGTACCACCTGCGGGATGCGCAAGTCCGTGATGGGTGCGCCCGAACTTATCAATGAACTGATGCCGCAGCCGGGACTCTCGCCGCGTGAGCAGGCACGACGGGGGTTGTCGGCATGTTCGAGCGAAGGTTTCGCGAAATCCGAAGCCGGACGCGCGTTTGTCGAAGCACGACTCGACGACATGGAAGGATATCCGCCCACCCCGCCGCATACCTTTCAGCGCCAGATGGAAGCGATCATGGCGTTCGATACCTTCGATCGCCTGGGACAAATCAAGGCGCCGACATTGGTCATAACCGGAACGGGCGACCCGTTGGTGCCGGCGCAAAACAGCGAGATTCTCCGCGCGGGAATTCCTGGGGCGAAGCTTTATCAAATCCCCGGCGCTGGCCATCTGTTTTTCTGGGAAGCCCCGGAGGAGAGCGCCAAGGCGGTGATTTCCTTTCTAGAAGGAAGGTAGATGACCGTTGTCGTCAAGGCGGCGCGTATCTTCGACGGCAAGTCTGACGCCCTGATCCGCAATTCCTGCGTCGTCGTCGAAGGCGACAAAATCGCAGGTATCGTCAGTGCCACCCGGCAACCCGCGGGCGCCGACGTAATCGACCTGGGAGACGTGACGCTCTCTCCGGGTTTCATCGACGCGCATACTCACCTAACCTGGGATTACGCTGCGAGCTACGACAAGGACCTGGTCGACCGCTTTCGTCTGCTGATTCCGGAGCTTGCCTATCGCGCCGCCGCAAATGCAGCGAAGACCTTGCAGGCGGGTTTCACCACGGTTCGCGACGTCGGCAGCCTGCACTTTCTCGACGTGGGCCTGCGCAATGCGATCAATCAGGGACTCGTTTCCGGCCCCAGGATGCTCGCGAGCGTTCGCAGTATCGCGGTGACGGGAGGCCATGCCGACTTCACGGCGGGCATACGTCCCGGCCTCGTCAGCAACGACGAGTTCATCAATGCCGTCAGTGACGGTCCCGAAGGGATGCGCAAGGCAGTGCGTTTCAACGTCAAATATGGCGCCGATCTCATCAAGTTCTGCGCCTCGGGCGGAGTAATGTCACCCGTCGATGAGGTCGACACCCCGCAAATGACATCCGCCGAAATGACGGCGCTGGTGGACGAGGCTCATCGGTTGCGAAAGAAGGTCGCAGTCCACTGCCACGGCGATCAGGCGGCGAAAGAGGCGATTCAGGCCGGCGTCGATTCGATCGAGCATGGCTCGTTCCTCGAAGACGACACTTTGGAACTGATGAAGGCCAAAGGCGTCTACCTGGTGCCGACCCTCTTCGCCGGCGAATGGGTTGCGAGCGGGCAAATGCAACTTCCTCCGGAGGTGGAGGCCAAGGCGCTGGCGGCCAAGGCATCGCACTCGAAGTCATTCCGCCGCGCGGTCAAGATTGGCGTGAAAATCGGTTACGGCACCGATTCTTCGGTGTATCCGCACGGCATGAATGCGAAAGAATTTGCGATGATGGCCGCTTTGGGCATGAGACCGATTGCCGTGCTCGCGAGCGCGACCTCGGTTAACGCGACATTACTAGGCATCGCCGACCAGATCGGAACCCTCGAAGAGGGCAAGTACGCCGATCTGGTAGCGATGCCTGGGGACCCCGTCGCGGACATAACCGCAACGGAGCGCGTAAGTTTTGTCATGAAGAATGGTGTCGTAGTGAAGCGGGATTCGCGATCGAGTCTGTAAAAACGTCACACCTACGCTCGTTTACATCAACCATCAGTAGGTGCGGCCTACTGATAGCAATAACATCGCAAAATATCGAAGCGAGCCGCTTCATCGACATGCGTGAGATCGCGCTCAGGCACTGGCGCGCTGATGTATAAGCGCGTGATAGAGCACGAGTACAATCACTGCACCGATAACCGCCACGATTATACTGGAGAGATTCACACCGGTGACACCGGCAAAGCCGAGCGCCGTGAAGATTGCGCCGCCGACAATTGCTCCAATAATTCCCAGGATTATATCGCGCACCAGACCTTCACCCGTGCGGTTAACGATCTTGCTGCCGATGAAGCCCGCGATGAGCCCGACGATCAGCCATGCGAAAATGCCCATAAATTGTAGGTCCTCCTCCAGCGAGAATTGGATGCATTTTGCATTCCATCAGATCTACAGTCGCACCAACTATGAGTGCTGGCAAACGCGAATTCGGGCCGAACTGAACATCGGTTAGGTTACCAGCGCTCTTTTTCGGCTGCGTTCTTCAATCGCGGTGGCGATGCAACGGCAAAGCCCGCAGAGCGTCTCTTCTCGTGTGAGCCGAGGCCTGCTACCCATGAAGCAAGAGGACATTTTAAGTTGCTGAACTTCCTTCGCCGGCTTCTCTCGAATATTCGCCTGGAAGTATTGGGGCTGGTGGTCCTCGGACTGGCCGCGCTGGCTACCGGCATTCACGAAGCACCGCTGGTTGATTGGGATGAAGCGACCTACGCCGAGGTCGTCCACGAAGCGGTGTCCGGCGCTTCGTACCTGAATTTCACCTGGAATGGGCAGGCCTACATGAAGAAGCCGCCGGTCTTGTTCTGGGCGATGGCGGTCTCGTACAAGGCCCTGGGAGAGAGCGAATTTGCGGCTCGACTGCCGTCGGTGTTGATGGGGGCGGGGACGCTGGTAATGCTTTATTTGATGACCGCCGACATTTGCGGTCGCTTGGGCGGGTTGTTTGCGGGCCTGATTCCGCTCGGTTTTTACTTTTTCATCGCCCGCGGTGGACGCGAGTGCGCCACCGACGCACCGCTGGTTTTCTTCAGTACGATCGCAATCTTTGCACTTGGCAGGAGCGGACGGGACCGGCGATGGATTGGGGTGATTGGGGTCGCGTGCGGCCTCGCGATCCTGAGCAAAGGGCTGGCGGGAGTGATCCCCCTGGTCGTAGCGTGCGCCTCGGTGATGCTGCTGCCATCCCTTTCGTCCATCGGAGTCACCGGCGCCGGCGTTATCATGGGAATTGCGGCGGCGATTGCGGGACCCTGGTTCCTATACGAAATGGTGACAAATGGATGGGCATTCTGGTCGACCTTCGTAAAACAAGAGACGGTGATGCGCGTCGTCAAGCATCTGGAAAACGATCCTCCCGTCGCCGGCTTTACGATGCGAGCCTTCGGTAATGAAATTCAATACCTGTGGCCGCTCGTCCTGCCGCTTTTGGGACTTCTGATCGTGGCCCGGCGCCGCGGTTTCGTTCGCACTGCCGGACAATTGCCATACCAAGTGTGGGTTTGGATGCTTTGGCTGGTCCTCGCGCTCGCGGCCGCAACCGCCGTCCAGACCAAACTCGGATGGTACGTCTTACCGGCCCTTATCCCCGTGGCACCGCTTGCGGCTTCGATTCTTGCCTCGGCAATGAACCAGGAAGGTTCGTTTCGGCGATTTTGCTTGCCTCTCGCCGCCGTCGGACTCGCACTGCTAGCGATCGGTGCGCCGGCACGATGGACGCTGATCCAGACTGGGTTTGCCATGCAGCGCGGGCGCAGTTGGGCGAGCTACCAGATGGCTGTCCGGGCACGAGCGCTCGCGGACAGTCGCGGAGGTATCGGCGATCTGTACTTCGCCGGCGTGCCGCTGCCAACGGTGGTGTATTACAGCGGCTTGCGATGCCATTTCGTGTCACCATCGCAGCCCGAGTTCGAACTGATAGACTCCGAGGGAAATCCGATGAGCCTGCGCTTCCATGATTTAGTGTTTCGGGATGGCAGCGGAGTGGCCGTGATAGTGGACAATCTCGACGAAGAGTGGCTTTCGGACACGCCCGAATCGTGAAGTCGCGCCCTTGCCGGTCAGATCCTTTGCGAATCTGAATCGGCGAACGAATCAGGGCCCATCAAACTTGCCGGGGCGCATCCAAACTCAATGATCCGCACCGGGTTTTCTCTCGAAATGAATGGAGCCGCGCCGGGCTGACGCGGCCCCATCTCGATTCAGCGCGACGAAGGTTTGTTCATCGTCAGAGCGCGCACGACCTGCTCTATGACAGCGTCGCCCTTGGCGCGAATCTCCTCGTCGGTAGCGTCCTGGATGGGATGAGGAACAAACACTCGCGGCGCTTCGGGCAATCCCAGCGCGGATGATTGAGCCTCGGCGGCGTCGACAAACACGTCGGTCGCGATGACGACAGTCGGCTTGCCGTTATTCTCGAACCAGATTGTATCGTGCAAACTGCACGTTATGCAGGCCCCTCAATCGGCGAGGCCTTCGATAACGAAGTCGCACTCCTGAAGCATTTGTTGGCGCAACTCATTGGCGGCGGGGCGAGCCGGCGTGAGCTTGCGATAATGTTTGACTTCGACGTTTGGCAACAATTGATTCAGGCGTTGCTGCACATGCTGGAGCATCACATCGCCGCGCGCCTTGTTGATGTCCAGCAGTCCGACGGTACCGTGACGCCCTCGGGACGGGCCGCCAGCGAGCGTCTGACCGGTACGCGTTCGTCGGTCGGGTCAAGAATCTCTCATTATACGACCTCCTCGATTTTACGGCTGACCGGCACCGAGCGGCCGAGTCCCCAAACCCGTTGAATACCGAGGACCATTTTCCGGCGGGGCCACCAGCGACAATTATATGGATGTTCTTGGGACTTTTGAACTTGGGCATCAGCCGGTTAAGTTTCTCCTGGGTGCGGCCATGCATTATATGAATGTTCTTGGGACTTTTGAACTTCGGCACCATCCGATTGAGCTTCTCCTCGGAGCGATTACGGGCGAGCGCGACCTGCTCGGGCATCGCGCCAAGACCGCCGTAATCCTCGGTCGGCAACAATTCACGCAGCGGTCGCGAGGTGATCTCCTGGATACGCTTGCGCAAGTCGTCCTTGGTCCAGCGGTCGCGCCAGAGTGTATCGATATGCTCGGGCGAGACCACCAGAGCACGTCGCCGAGGCCATGGGTCTTCGGATGCCATCCGCATTCCATTCCGAGCCCGAGGCTACCCGCCAATGAGCGAGCGTGCGTGAAGTCTGGTCGGCGATCTGATGCGGCGAACCCTCGAGTGAGAAGATCGTGACAACGCTGTCGTTGCGGTCGAAGCCGCGCTCGACGTGCAGCGGTTCCCAAGGACTCCGCTCCTCGAATTCCGGATAGCAGGCGCCATACTTGGCGGGCGAGCCCAAGGCCGCGCCGCTCGATTTCGCCGGGCCGCAGGCCGCCAAGGTTGCGCAGGATCAATTTGATTGCGCGGCCGATCGTAGCGTTGGCGCGGTTGCCATGGCCGAGCACGTTGATCCCCATATTCATGCCGATACGGTTGCGAATGGGCCCATTGACGACGATCACCGGCGACGGCCCATAGGTCGAAACCAGCGCGTGGGCATTGAACTCATGGGAGCAAAGCGCTTCGGTCGCGGCGATTACGACCGGCAAATAATCGCGGTTTGCACCGGCCATCACGGCGTTGATGGCAATTTTTTCGATCGTCACCGGGGCGTAGTTGGGGGCGCAGGTGCCCGATGACCTCCTGCGGATCGCGCCGAGTGCCGCTGAGCATCATGATGACCCGTCGGGGGTTGGCGGGATCACAGGAAGGCCGTCGGTCAGACCCTGATCGAACATGAACTCGAACGGGTCATCGCGTTCGGCGATCTCGATTTGACGCGCGCGCAAGGGACTGCCTTCGGCCTCGGCCCGAGGCGCTCGAAGATTCCCGGCTCGACCGATTTCGAACCACATCCGGGACGGTAATGCAGGGAGCCGGTCCCAATCGATAGTCGGCGCCGGCAGGCCAGTCAATTGCGACAGCCGGGCAATCAGGTCCTGCCAGTCGCCTTTATGAAAAGCTTCCCACCGCATGATTTCGCGCCAGGAGGATCGGCTAGAACAATGGTCGGAACGATTTCATCGGTAGTTGAACGAGACTTTTAACGCGGTATCGTCGAGGAAGGCACGGTAGCCGATATCGGTCGCGCAGCTTCTGGTTGTCTTCCTGACCGATCGCCCAGACGTTAATCGCTCCCCGTAAGCGCGATGGACCGCCTCGATCACGGGAATCGAGAGATGGCAGGTTTCGCATTCTTCGCGAACGAAGCACAACAAGGTCGGTTTGCCACCTGGAAAAGCGCGTGGACCACCTTCGAGATCGCTCAGGGAAAAGGCCGGTAGACGAAGACACTGCGCTAGCGCTCCCGGGCGAGAGTGGTCTCGGCTGAGTGAGCGAAGCGGCACGTTCTGTTTTTCCATCACGGTCTGAAAGACCTCGTAGTAGTGCCATCCGGCGATACGGTAACGGCCCAGGACGAAGGTCGGCGTTTTCGTAAACCGGCGTCGCGCGCCAATTGCAAAGTGTCGCGAACCCGATTGCGGTAGCGTGGCCCGAAAGCGCGCGACCAAGTTCGTCAGCCATCGAGTCCGACCTTATCGGCCGCCGCCTGAAGCGTCGAAAGTTGCGCGATGTCGCGACCCTCGAGCCATAACGCCTCGAATACCGCGGTCTTGAAGGCAAGGCGAGGCCGCGGTCCTGGGCAAATTCGAGAGCTTCGAAGGCGAACAGGCTGAATTGGAGTTTGTCGGGAAATCGCATTTCGCGCCCCGATCCGGCGCCATCTCTTGGAGCCAAGCCCGCGTTCGCGCGCGATGATCTTCGGCGGCTGCGGCGGGCAAAGGCGCGCCCTCAGGCGGAACCTCGGGATGCAGCAATGGGGCCGCCAGAGCAATTCGACGTTGTAGTCGCGCAGCAGGTCGTCCATCTGATCGAGGGCGATATAGGAATACGGGCAGATCAAATCGGCGAAGACGACTACTGGAAGCGGCGTTATGGCGTAGTTCTCGTTCGGCATAGGGCCTCCCGCCGTAGGCTAGATTGCATGCTCCATCGCGGCGGCCGCGGCGACCGATAGCCGATCGCCCGTCAGGCCGCCTTCGCGGGCATCTTGATCAAAGGCCAAAAGCATCACGGTGGCGCCCTCGGGACCGGCCTCCGCAGGTGCCACTTGCTGACCGTCACGCACATAGCGAAATCCTGGTGGGAGCAACTTGCGACCGGCAACCGAGGCGGAGCCGGCGAGCACGACCTCGTACCGGCCATAGGGCGCGACCGGCAGGTTTATCAGAGTGCGAGGTGGACATTCGATCATAACTGCATAAGGTCCTGACGGTGGCGCAATTAACAGTTTGGCTCGTGCGCCGCCGAACTCCGGCGGCAGTGTCCACTGAGCATCGGCCGCACCAGCCGTAGAAATGGCGTCCCTTCAGATTAATCTGCCGACGGGCGTCGCGATCGGCCATGGTGATCAGCCCACCTTGCCTGGGATGCAGAACCAGCATGTCGTGATCGTGGCGACGGCGAAGGGACCGTAGGGAAAATTGTGATCGCGTGTAATGCACAGCGACGCCGCGCAGTTTCATGGTCGACTTTGGAAAATCCATGCGTCCATGAAGTAACAATTGAAATTGCGAGGTCAGATGCATGTGCGCGAAAACGGCTGGGGAGGGGTCGAAGCGGAAGCGCAGGGCCTCGGGTCCGCCGTCAGCGCCGCTCAGCAGGATCTGACACCTGAAGGTGATGCGCCCGACCTCGCCCTGGCGCCAGGGAATCGCGGCGGGCTCAACGATGTATTCGTTCAACACGCATTGCGGTCTAGCACAGGGGCACGACCCGGACCTACTGCTTTGGCAGGCGCAGCGGCAGGTTGTGTAGATGCCCGATCCGTTGCTGCGAGCGGTTAATCGCCCTGCCCTCGCGTTACTCAAGCGTCGAAAAAAACCAAGGCACGCACTTCGATACTTTCGCGCGCGGGGAGCATCCTGAGGCGCCGAGGGATCATCAAACGCGGGATGGGGCGGTAAAGCGAGCGCGGCCATCCCTGGCTGAATCAAAACATTTCAGCAGCAGGGCTTCGTCGGTATTCATAGCCGGAAAATAGAACCATCGATGGTAGGGCTGAATCTGAACAAATATACTTGGTGTTTGACGCCTTCCTCGGTCGGGGAGGGAGATCCTCAGGGTCCAGGCTTCGTGCGTCACCATACCGCCAAAGGAGTATCCCGGACGGGACCCTTTATCGGTAGCCAAACATTGACTACAGCGTAACGATGGCGAAGTAGCATGTCCGCTTCGTCGGGAAGATATAATCGCGCCCGATCGGGAGCAGATTTTTCGGTGTAATCGTCATGGACAACGTGCACCGGGCCGCGTATACTCCACGACCCCACGTCGTGGGGCGCGGCGTACGTCGTGCTCGAAGACGAGCACCCTGGTCGCTCCGGTCACCGTTTTCAGTAGTCGCTCGACTTCTGGATAGTAGACCG
>CAWDQC010000023.1:0-88507 GCA_963804355.1 uncultured Pseudomonadota bacterium
TATGTTGTGTACGTCTCCTTTTGACCGGTTTACGCACCGTATTGCTCTGTTGGTTCCGGGGCAAAGCGCTGAATCAATCAAAATTTGGAGCGTCGGACTGGGTTGCGGGAAGGCGCTGTTCCCGGCCGGGGGACCAACATTCCCGTCTGGAGATCGAGATGTCTGACGGAGGCGCGCAGCGCCTCCCCGAAAGCGATCTATGGGTTTCGATCGGAACCGTTGAAAACCGTAGTTCGCGACTGAGCCAGCGAGACCGCGGCTGATTCGTACAGTCGCGACATTGGCGCACCGCGGTACTGACGGCCGTTTCCGTGAAAGCTCTCAGTTGTCGAGCGTTACCGCCTCCCAGAGGAGGCGGCAACGGCTCTGACTTCCAGTCGTTTTATGAAAAGATGGTCTCCGCAAGTCTCTATGCACCGTTACGCAGGAGATTGCCGGACATCGCGCCCGTCGGTTGACCGTCCTCGAAGGTCACTTCGCCGTTCACCAGGATTTTGCGGTACCCTTCGGCTCGTTTGACCCGACGCCATTCACCACCCGGAAAATCGTGTGCGATTTCCATCGGCGTAATCGCCAGCTTGTCGAGATCGTAAATGACGATGTCCGCTTTGGCTCCTTCGCGGAGAGTCCCACGATTTTTAAAACCGGCGCACAACGCAGGTTGAGTGCTCAACTTCCAGTGAGCTGTTTCGAGACTCAAGATGCCACTGTCACGAACCTTCGTCAGAAACTCAGTCGGATAAACACCGCCCACGAAGAATTTGGTGTGCGCACCGCCATCTGAAACACCCGGTATCGTCACCTCCGATTGCACTATTTCAGCAAAGTTCTGCATGCCGGTGTTCACGGGAGCCGAGTAGAACTCGGTCCGCAATCCGTCGGCAACAGCGATGTCCAGCATCGCGTCAACCGGATGCTTGTCCATCCGTGCGCCGGCCTCGACAATGTTCATGTTCTCGAACTGTTTAAGCTCCGGGTTGGTGACGGAGACGATAAAGACATCCTTCCACTCGTTGGTCAGAACGGGCGCGATGTCCCGAGGCCCGGGTCTGCGATCCGGATCGCCGAGCTTTTGCAGCCTGGCTTCAAAGTTACCGGTAGTGGTTTCTTTCCACGCCTGTACATCTTCCCACAGATTCCAATCGGCGAAGGTAAAGGTAAATCCGCCCTCGACCGTAGCTGACTGCCCGAAGATATTCTGACCGCGGTCGCGGCAGCGCTCCAGCCACTGCAGCAGCCGGCGATGACGTCCGGGGAATTTGTCGTTGGCGGCGACCACATTGTAAAGAATTGGCCGTCCGCTCACCTCCGCCAGGGTCTCATAAAATTGTTCGATATGAGATTGCTGATCGCCCTCGATATCGCCCGGATTATCGGGTACGTAGGTCATCTGGATGAAGCCCTGATTGCGGTCCGCCAGGATACGGCCGAGGGTAAGGATATTCTGCTCATCCATAATATCCGTGGCCATCGGAGAACCGTCCCAGTCTGGTCTGGATACTCGTGCCGCCCAGATGCTGCAACGACCAGCCACAGGCGCCGGCATCCATAGCTTCATTCATGATCTGACGCGCGGCCTGCGCTTCCGCATCGGTGAAGCGGCGACCGGTCTTCGCCTCATCGAGTCCCATCACCCACACCAGGAGAGGCGAGACACAACAAAGGGAAGGATGTTCATGGCCTTCGGATGACGGTCGATGCTGTCGAGGAACTCAGGATAGGTGACCCAGTCCCAAGGCATCCCGGCCTTCATCGAAGCGAGCGGAATCGCCTCGTTGCGGGTCATGCTGAGCATCGAGCGTTCGCGGGACTCCGGCCTGACCGGCGCGAAGCCGAATCCGCAATTGCCAATCACTACCGACGTGACACCATGCCAACTCGAAATGCTGCAATACGGATCCCAGAACAATTGAGCGTCGTAGTGGGTGTGCAGATCGACGAAGCCCGGGGCGACAATAAGCCCCCCGGCATCGATTACCTTCGCACCTTCATGAGCCTTCAATCGTCCGGTTTTCGCGACGAGTCCATCTCTTGATCCTGATGTCACCGCGAAAGCGCGGCAAGCGCGTTCCATCGACGACCATCCCGTCCTTAATTACGGTATCGAACTCCGGCATCAGAATTCCTCCCTGGCGCGTTGGTTTCAGACGTTGGTGAGTGAACGTTACTTATTAGATGGACGCGGGGGCGATCTTTGCATGGGTGCCTTCGGCGTGATGAGCCATTCCGCACGCTCAGGAGCTATGCTCCTGAACCCTGCAAAGTAGCCGGTCCTTAAACGGCCGGCGCGATATGATGGGCGTCCCCGAAATCGTCGTGAGCCTTGCCTTTTGCTCCCCTCTCCAGGGGGCGGCATACCCAGCGCTGCTGACTTGCTCTCGAAGCGCGGTCCCCACCACGCTCGAACTCGACTTAACCAAACGGCAACTAAACAGTCGTTTAGTGAAATCGGGTTTTGTTGTCAAGCGATACCGGTTAGCCTATGAACATGAGAGCCACTGACTCAGCCGGCCGAGTATCCCGCAACTCGGCGAAGCCCTCCCGACATGGCGCCAAGGAAAAGCGGACGCGCGCAAGCAATACTAATTCGACCCGGGAAACTATATTAGCAGCGGCCGCTAATTCCTTCGCCAAGCAGGGCTTCGATCGCGCTTCGATGCGGGAAATCGCGAAGTTGAGCGGCATCACCGCCGGGGCGATTTACAGTCATTTCGACAATAAGGCCGAACTGCTGATGGAAGTGGTGAAGCGCGCCCTGGATTCGCTGCCAATCTCGGGCAATAGCATCAGCGGCGACGAAGATCCGGAAATCCTGCCGGAAAATGCGGCCATCCACACGGATTCCGGGTCCGGCATGCTGCGTCGCCTGTCGCTCGAGGTGCACGTCGCCGCCTCACGTGACAAAGACGTGGAAGCGCTGCTTTTTGACTATGACGAAAAGATCATGATGATGCTCCAGAAGATCATCGAGCGAGGTCAAAAGGACGGCAAAATCGACAAGGCGCGCGACCCAGCACACACTGTCAGAGCATTGGTGGTGTTCATTATGGGCCTCAACCACCTGGATACCTTGTTTCCCAAAGTGATCGGTGACCGACCGTGGCGTAACTTCGTCACCGCCACCGTGAGCAATCTGCTGGGTCTAAACACGGGCCACTTGTCGAAGAAACGACCCACCAACTCCCAAAACCATGAAGATAGATCCGACACCGTGACTGGAAGATAGCTCCGCACGGATCGACACAGTCAGAGAGGCGCGACCTCTCAAGAATGCCGCCCGCGGCGCGTGCCCGTGCTTTCCGACGAATCGTTCGAGGTGACCGTAACTCGAAGTTGTGCTAGTCGGAGGCACGATGGTCGCACGCAGGACCGATTTGGAGGCAACGCAATGATTGAGAGAAAACAGCGAGTTCCTTTCCGGGATTTTTCGACGCTTAGCGCCGAAGACCGCGAGATGGGCGAACGGGCCAAGGTCGACGGCAAGGTCATTAATATCTTTAGAGTGCTTTTGCAGCATCCCAAGCTCACGCGTGCCTGGTCGAAATTCGCGGGCTATATTCTCTCCGATCGGCAAACGTTGGCGGTCCGCGAGCGGGAGATATTGATCTACGGATCGGATGGCTCAACCAGGCGCCATACGAATGGGAACAGCACGTTCGGATCGCGAAAGAGGCCGGCATCAGTGACGACGAGATCGATCGGATCGGGAAAGGGCCCAAGGCCGGGTGGAATAGGCAAGACGCCGCGTTGATCCAGGCGGTGGACGATCTCTTCGAGAATTCGGTAGTCTCCGACGAAAGCTGGAAGACGCTTTCCGAGCGTTACAACACCGAACAGAATGATGGACGTCGTATTTACCGTCGGCCAATACAACCTGGTGTCATGGGCGCTGAATAGTCTGGGCGTTCCGCTTGACGACTATTTGCCCGGCGCAAAGAAGTGAAGTTGAACTAAAATACCCTCCGGCGAGAACGAGCATGATCGACAAAGCAGCATTCGGAAGTACCGGTCATCAAAGCAGTCGTTTGATCTTCGGCGCCGCCGCGCTCGGCGCGATGAAGCAGGAAAAAGCTGATCCAATCCTCGACCTCCTGCTCGAATACGGTATCAATCACATCGACACGGCTGCTGCTTATGGAGATTCGGAGCTGAGAATTGCGCCGTGGATGCGACAGCATCGCAAGAGCTTCTTTTTGGCGACCAAGACCGGGGACCGCACCTATGTGGGCGCTCGCGACAGCCTCCATCGGTCGCTGGATTCAGGCTCGGCGTGGATAAGATCGATTTGATTCAGCTCCACAACCTCGTCGCCAAAGATGAGTGGCAAACTGCGTTCGGTCCGAAAGGCGCGCTCGAAGCGTTGGTCGAGGCCCGCGCGCAGGGTCTGGTGCGTTTCATTGGAGTAACTGGACACGGCACACCAGTCCCGGCGATGCATCGCAGGAGCCTGGAACGATTCGCCTTCGATTCCGTGTTGTTCCCCTATAACTTCACGATGCTGAGCATTCCTCAGTATGCCGCCGAGGTTGAGGCGCTGTTGAAACTTTGTGGCGAGCGTGGAATCGGCGACTCAGACGATTAAATCGATCGCGCGCCGCCGATGGCAGAATGGCGAACGCAAGTACAGTTGGTACGAGCCACTCACCGATCGCGACGCGATTCGGCGAGCCGTTCACTTCGTGCTGAGCAGGCCGGGCCTGTTCCTGAATACTTCGAGCGATGCGACCCTGCTCCGCGACGCGCTCGACGCGGCAAGTGTCGCTGCTTCGGAACCTACCTCCGCCGAAATGGAGGCCGACGTGGCACGTTACGCGATGACCCCGCTGTTCATCCCCGGCGTGTCCGATACGATCTGAAGGCTCGCATATCTGAGCGGCTGCGAATCGAGGGCGAGCGCGAAATTTAGACGCGCATCGACGAACCAGGTGTCCCAGTTGGCATCTGGCGCAACGCCCTCAGACAAGTCCGGCAGGGAGCCGATAGGCTCGCGCGGCCGCACCACTGAACAGTTCCGACTTCTCGTCCGAAGAAGCACCGGAGGCGAGACGCTTGCAGGCATTCCACAGGACTGCATAGCTGCACCAGCGCTTTTGCACTGGGAAATTGCTCTCGAACATGCACCGGCGAGCGCCAAACTGCTCGACACAAAGATCGACGAACGGCCTCCATGCCGTGGCGATTTCCTCAGACGTCAGGGGCAAAGGGTTCGTTTGCCGCGAAGCCTCGGATCGCCGCACCGGAAGCGCTCCGAGCTTCACGTATACATTTTCGTGAGATGCGAGCGCCGTCATGCCCGTGCGCCATTCCGCAAAGACCTCCGCCGTGCGCCCCGCGTTGGGACCTCCAAGAATCGGACTACCGAAATGGTTCAGGACGATCGGCGTCTGCGGAAAAGCTGCGGCCAGATCTGCTACCTCTCCCAATTGCGGATGATACACCCAGGAGTCGAACGTGAGACCGAAGCGCGACAGATATTTGAATCCGTCGCGAAACTGCCGCTCCGCGAGCATCCCGGAACGTGGCACGGTTTTGTGCACGCGCGCGTCGGCATCCCACGCGGTCGAATAGCGGATCGCGTGAAAGCGGCCGCCGCTGGAAGCAAGGTGCGCCTCGAGAATTGCCTCGACGCGCGAGCCGAGCGTCAGGTCGACATTCCCGACCATCGCCGCGCACGCATGAGATGGTCCGAAGCCGCCACTCGCACTCATCGCGGCAATACCCGTAACGAACTCGGTCTCGCCGAGCGAACGAAGTTCCGCCGGCCCATCCGCACGATACATCGAGCCACATTCTTCGAAAACCGTCGCCCTGATATTGTGGCCACTGGAAAGATCCGCCAACAGCTCGGGAAAAAGGTAAACGTTGCCGGCGTGACTCCACAGGTGATGATGCGGATCGACTATCGGAAGCTCAGGCTCAATAATCTCCTCGCGGTGTTGGGCGAGCCATCCTTCATCGACCTGACCTGAAAAATTGGATCCGGACGCCATAGCTCAAACTCCCTTCGGCAACGTAAGCTGAATCCGCCGATGCCGACGGTTATTCTGGTTCCGGCGCTTATTCGGAACGCGGCTATTCTCGCATCTGACAGGTATAGAGAATTTTGTCTCTTTCAGCGAGTCGCCTGAAACTATGACTTGGCCACGACCGACCGAGCGCTTGTATCCGCTGGAAAAGGACCGATTATGTATGCTCCCGAAAATGCCGATTGGAAATGGCGGCCGAATTCCAATAGATACGGCGTGACGAGCGGCCGCGGAGGCTGCAATCTTTTGACATCGGAGCGATTTGGCAATGAGTGAAGCTGCGAAAAAACCTCTGATGCTTGCCGATGTAAAGGTGCTGGATTTCACCCAATACCTCGCCGGCCCAACCATAACCAGGTTCATGGCTGAGATGGGTGCTCAGATAATCAAGGTCGAGCAGGCACCGATGGGCGACCCCTCGCGACTGCTACCCGCGATCAAGGATGGTCGCAGCGGTTACTTCGTCCAGCAGAATCGCGGCAAGCAAAGCCTCTGCCTCGATTTTGCCAAGCCCGAAGCGATCGAACTTCTGCGCGATCTCGCCTCCAAAGTCGATGTGGTGACCGAAAACTATGGACCGGGAGTGATGGAGAAGCGTGGTCTGGACTACGCCTCACTCAAGAAAATCAATCCGCGCATCATCATGGCATCGATTTCGGCGTTCGGCAAAACCGGCCCACTGAAACATCGGGTCGGTTATGATTTCATCGCGCAGGCTTTCTCGGGACTGATGCATATGACCGGCTCGCCGGACGGTCCTCCCATGTTCGTCGGCCTTGGGATTGCCGATCAGGGAAGCGGCGTACATGCGTTTTCGGCATTGGGTTATGCGCTCTACTATCGCGAGAAAACTGGCGTCGGACAGCACATCGATATCTCGATGGTCGATTCTTTGTTTCATATGCACGAAGTTAACGTGCAGGCCTACGGGCTGACTGACGGAGCTTTCGTGCCGAATCGAATGGGCTCGCACCATCAACTCGTTTGCCCTTGCGGGGCTTTCAAGGGTCCCCAAGGTTACATCGTGGTCCTCGTGCTTGATCGGCAATGGCCGGCGATGGCGCGTGCGATGGGCCGGCCCGACCTGATTGACGATCCGCGCTTCGGCAACGCCGCTGATCGCGGCAAAAATCAGAAAGAACTGATCGCGATTATAGAGGCCTGGATGCAGTCGCATGCGACCGACGAGGAGGTGCTGAAGATTTTCGAGGATCATCGAGTACCGTCGGCACCGGTGATGTCGGTGGTGGGTGCACTCGACCATCCGTACTTCAAAGGGCGCGACATGATCCGTTCGGTCAGCGATCCGATTCTCGGCAAGCTGACGATCCCCGGATTCCCGCTTAAGTTTTCTGAATTTCCCGAGTTGCCGGAGATCGAAGCTCCGCTGCTCGGTGAGCACAGCGCCGAGATTCTTAGTCAGTACCTGGGATTGTCGCCAAAGAGAGTCGAACAGTTGCAGGCGGCCGGCGTGCTCTATTCGGAACGAAAATAGCCGGTTGGAGGCTGAGTCTTCGAGGAACAACGCCATCCTCGCGGGAAGCTTCAGACGAAAAAACGGCCGCCGGCCACTCGAGTGGTGTAACCACTGAGAGGTCGGCGGCCGTCAAATTACTTCGCGGTTATCCGCTTCGCTTACTGGCTAACCCCACTCTTTCGGTACGAGTTGCGCCCGCTGGTGGTTCACGAGTTTCGCACGCCGCGACTGTTCCTCGGGACTAACCGTGGCCGGGTCCTCCCGATATTCGGGACCCGCAGCCATCGCCTTCTTAACCGCCGGTCTTTCGCCAATCTCGTCGAGCCAACGCTTGACGTTGGGAAACTCGCTTATCTCGAGGTTGCGGCCCTGCAAGGTTACGGCCCACGGGTAGCAGATCATGTCGGCAATCGTGTACTGGTCCGCGGCCAGGTAGCGCTTCTTATGTAAGCCGAGATTCATCACACCATAAATGCGATGAACTTCGTTGTCGAAACGCATAAGTGCGTAGGTTGGTCGCCGTTCTTCGGAACCTGTGAGGCACGCCTGAAGTGTCCCTGTTCGCCCATCTTCGGCCCCTGGTTGGCCTATCTGCCAGAACATCCACTGCATGACCTCTGCTTTGACGCGGCTCCGTCGGCAGAAACTTGCCGCTCTTCTCAGCGAGATACAGCATGATGGCGCCCGACTCGAAAATCGTAATCGGCGCGCCACCGCCTTTAGGCTCATGATCGACGATCGCCGGCATGCGCCCATTGGGCGATATCTTGAGAAACTCGGCGTGATGGCGCCACGTCCGATATTAACCGCTTTGACGGAGTAAGGAGTTGCTCTTCCTCGAGTTGAATCGTTACTTTCTTCCCGTTTGGAGTCGGCCAATAGTATACGTCGATAACGTTTTTTCTCCTCTGTCGCTGTCTCCGCTCTCCACGATAAAGGCCTGGGCGAACACTCCGGCTCCGTTTATTTCACTTTCGCGGGATTACCGGAAGTAGCACATGCGAAGCCATGTCCTGCTGATGAAAAACCGTCTGACGCGCTGTTATTCCTTTCGTTGCCTCGCCGAAGGCTTCGCCGGTGTTCAGGTTCCGGTCGAAGCGCGGAAAGTTGCTCGAGCTGATCTCGAGTCTAATCCGATGGCCCGGAAGAAAAACGTTGCTGGTTGCCCATAAGTCGATCGTGTAGAGGTACGGCCTGCCGCCCTCGATCGGGCGCGGCGCACTACCCGACTCCCGATAACGCGCCCTGATGATTCCATCGACAAGATTCTGCGCGTAACCATCAGGCCGCACATCCACCAGCTTGGCGGTGAAGTCGGTATCAACAGCTGAAGACGACGCCCATAGCGCGACGGTAACCGGACCCGTGATTTCGAGGGGTCTTTCAAGCGGCTCCGAGGTGTATACGAGGACATCCTGGCGCTCTTCCACGGGCCGCTGATCCTGTATCCCCATATCGATCGCCAGGTTGTTTCCGCCGAGCGACGGAACAGGATCATTCGGATCGTAAGTGAACGTGTCGGCCCCTTCCTTATCGGGCGGAACGGTCTGCAGCGTGCCGTCGCCGCGCAGTCCATTGGCGCCACCTTGGCTGCGCAAATAATAAGGGACCTGCCGCATGTTCGAGGGAGGCCAGGACGAAAGGTTCTGCCAACGGTTCTCGCCGAGGGTAAAGACGGTCACCGGCGGCTCCTCGATGATCCCGTTGTCGACATCTTTGAGCCAGTAATCGAACCAACGAAGCAACGTCTCGTTGAGATCGATCAGAGCTTCGGGCCCAAAATCGATATCGCCGGTGCCTCGCGAGCTGGGCACATGATACGGGAGCAGATGGCCCCACGGTCCGATCAACAACCTCTGCCCGTTACGTGCTTTTTCGAATTTGCTCTTGGTACTGATGCTTTGGTAAGCGGTGCGGCCGCCCTCGCCAAAAATGTCGTACCACGAAGTGACGTGCAGCATCGGTACGCTGACGCTTTCGGCATGACGATTAACATTCGCTCGATACCAGTACTCGCCATCGTCCGCATGCGCGATATGTTCGGCAAAGTACGGCGCGGTCTCCTTCAGAATGCCTCCCCAATCCTTGATCGGTAAATGGCGATACCACTTATCCGTCAGCGGAGTGAACGCGTTAAGGCCGAAGCGGGTCTGCCGCATAAGCGGAAACTCGCCTCCTTCGACGTAATCCTTCATCTTCTCGAAAAGATCGTTGCGCTTGAGCCGTTTCAGGCGTGTGCAGACCCTTGAAGATCGCATAGGGAACGATCCAGCCCCACAATCGAGACACCCGCCAGTATGGTAAATCCAGCTGGCATGGTAATCGGACGAAGCCGAGACCGGGGCCATTGCCTGCAACGAAGGCGGCATCGGATCGTTGCAAGCGATCATGTACTGCGTCAGCCCAAGGTAGGATTGACCGGTCGTCCCGACGCGGCCATTCGACCACGGCAACCGGGCGGCCCACTCCACCGCATCGTAGCCGTCCTCGATTTCCTGGAAGATCGTGTTGTACTCGCCTTCCGACTGAAACCGGCCGCGACAATCCTGAGTCACGGAAATATATCCGTACTTGGCGAATAAGTAGGTAGGCCCGTTCGGATCGTCGTTCCCCTTTTTGTTGTACGGCGTTCGGGCGAGCGACACTGGAAACCGTCCCGGCGCATCGGGACGAACTACGTCGGCATGGAGCGTGACGCCGTCCCTGGTTTTCATCGGAACGTCTTTTTCGCTAATGACCTTGTAGGTTTTGCGTGCTTCGGACTATCACCGCGGTCTCCTCCTGCTTACAACTCTCGATATAAGCGGCTCAATTAGCGTCCGCAACGTTTGACTAAAAGTTCCAGAGCTTCATTTTACCAGTTGGCGCTTGCCCGGCCTTTTCACCCGAAAATCGCAGGCACGATAAGTTCGTGCGTGTCATCGCAGGAATCACTCGTAAACGGTGCGGACGATAGGGGTCGGATAACCCGCCGTAAATCGTCATAATCGTTCCGGTAGTGAAACTCGACGCCGGGCCGGCAAAACATCGCCGCGCCGACAACTTCCTCCGGTTCACCCGCTCGCTGCAACGGAAAGGTCTCCTTGGCCCGCTGAGTATAATCTTCGCTTCGCGACCATCCCTTGCTGATGTCGGTATGAAAGGGCCCGCACATGATGCAATTGACTCGCACCTTCGGCCCGAACTCTTTCGCATGGGTCATCGTCATCGTATTCAGTCCGGCCTTGGCGAAGAATATGGCAGCATCGATCTCCGGCCGAATCGCCGCCGTCGACGTGATATTGACGATCGCGCCGCCGTCAGCCGCTGATCATTCGAGCGCAAATAAGGCCGAGAGTCGAAAGGTCCCTTGAGATTCACCGCGATGACCTTGTCGAAGAGATCTTCGGTCGTCTCGAGTGACGACGGTGCCAGCGGCGATAGACCCGCATTGTTGATTAGCACGTCCGCCCTGCCCCAGCGGGCATACACTTCATCGGCGAGACGATTGCAGTCCTGCCATTTGCCGACGTGGATCGCATGCGCCGAACCGTCGCTGCCGAGCGCCGAATCTCCTTGACGGTTGCTTCGCACGAATCGATCTTGCGGCTCGCGATTGCCAGTTTGGCGCCGGCGGCGGCGAATCCCAGCGCCATCGCGTGCCCGAGGCCGCGGCTGCCGCCGGTAATCACTACTACTTTGCCGCTGAAGTCAGTATCTGATCGGCGAGTCGAGTCACTGATTGGTGACCTCCGGACTTTCGATGAGATCCGCGTATTTGCGAATCGCGGCTTCGCGCAGCGCGGGAATGTGGCCGCTCGGAAACAGGTTGTTGGTTCCTCGGTAATCCCGCAGCACCTGGCGCGCGAGGGTTATCTTGTGGACCTCGGTCGGACCATCGGCCAGTCCCATCACGAAGCTTTCCATGACCTGCTCGACGAACGGCATCTCGGGCGTCACGCCGAGCGATCCATGAATCTGCAGCGCCCGCACCGCCACGTCGTGGAAGACCTGGGCATTTGCGCCTTTACCGCCGCGATATCCTTGCGCACCTTCAGATAGTCTTTGTACTTGTCGATCCGCCAGGCGGTACGCAAAACCAACAACCTGAATTGCTCGATATCGATCCAGGATCCGCGATCTTCTCCTGCGCCATCTGCTTGTCGGCCAGCAACGATCCTTGGGTCGTGCGCGAGAGCACTCGCTCGCACATCTGGTCGAACGCCTTGCGCACCTGCCCGATAGTCCGCATCGCATGGTGGATGCGGCCGCCGCCGAGACGAGTCTGTGCGACGACAAAGCCGCCCCCGCGCGGTCCCAGCAAATGATCCTTGGGAACCTGCGCATCCTGATAGCGGACGTAGGCGTGGCTGCCTTCGGCTTCCTGTCCGACCCCGACTTTTCGCACGATATTCACGCCCGCCCCGTCGGTCGGAACGATAAAAGTCGACAATCGATTGTAAGGCGGCGCCTCCGGATCCGTCACCGCCATCACGATCAGAAAGGAAGAGTAGTGCGCATTGGACGAGAACCACTTCTCGCCGTTGAGGACCCAGTTATCGCCGCGCATTTCCGCGCGCGTCTTGAAGACCTTGGGGTCGGCGCCGCCCTGCGGTTCGGTCATCGAAAAGCACGATACAATCTCGTTCCTGAGGAGGGGCTCGAGGAACTGCTTCTTCTGTTCAGGAGTTCCGTACTTGGCCAGAATCTCCGCGTTGCCGGAGTCCGGCGCCTGACAACCGAAGACCGTAGGCGCAAAGCGCGAACGACCCAGGATTTCGTTCATCAGGGCGAGTTTCACCTGTCCATAGCCTTGGCCCCCGAGATCCGGCTCGAGATGGCATGCCCACAGTTTGCGTCTCCGCACCTCTTCCTGGAGCGGGCGTACCAGCTTGTTGCGCTTGGGATCGCGTACGTCGTACGGAGAACCCAGAACGTAGTCGAGTGGTTCGACTTCCTCGCGCACAAAGCGATTCGATCCAATCGAGTTCCTTTTGAAATTCAGGATCAGTTTCGAAATCCCAACTCACGTTCGTTTCCTCCGCTAAAACAATGTTCGTCCGAAGCGCGCTGGATTGGCGCTTACGCCATAGGGCTGCGCGCGATTAATGGGTCGTCTGAGGCGAGACTGCCCCACCGACTCACTTTTCTCAAGGGTTTCGGGCAGATCGTACGCGCGACGTACTTGGCGGGGCTGCTTTGCCGGCATCCAGGTTGGCCAGAGACTCATCTTCTGGAGTAAAAGAACCAGGAATCAACATGACGCACGAAAGCTCCGCAAACGATTACCCTCGACGCCCTTGGTGGATACCCATGGCTCCAGTCGCTGAGGATACGGCCGCGAGACTAAACGCATTGGTACGCGCCAAGACTGGCGATCCTGGCGCACGCGCACATTCGCTCGAAGTGCTGCCCGGTCACGCCGGATTCAGTTACAGCTTTGTGCTCGATCGTTCGGATGCCGGTGCACCCGCCGGCAAGCTCGTCGTGCGCATCGCTCCTCCCAGGGTAAAAATCGCGGGGCCTGCCGATATCGTACGGCAAGCCAGGATCATGGCGTCGTTCGCTGGCACGCGGGTGCCGGTACCACCGGTTTACTGGTATGGCGACGAGCCCGAATTCTTCGACCGGCCGTATTTCATCGTCGGGTTCCTCGACGGGTTCAAGCTGAGCGAATCGCCTCTCCCGCCCGAACATCTGAAACGGCTGGCCCGCAAAGGACTCGAGACCCTCGCGGAATTGCACAAAGAACCGTGGAGCCGCGACGCGCCGCTTTCGGCGAGCCCTTCCCGCTAAGCGATGAGCTGAAACGCCTCGACAACCTGCTCGATCGGCCGACGCTGGACCCTGCCGTGGTGCCCGCGCACCGCAGTTGCGGGAGCGCTTGCGATCGACTTTGCCGGCCGATCCGCGCATCGGATGCGTCCACGGCGACTTTCAATGGTCGAATGTCCTCTTCAACGAAGACCGCCCAGTGGCACTGATAGATTGGGAAATCGCCCTGGTCGGTCCGACCATCTGACCTCGCTGGATCTCCTTTTCGCGGACGCCGCAAGCTGGGTCGAAACCGCCGAGAAACGAGTCATCCCGTTGCCGGTGGACGAAGTCGTCGAAGCCTACTCGCGCGCCGCCGCATTTCCGGTTTCCCTGGATGAAGTGCGATGGTTTCGGGCCTTCGCGGCTATCGTTTCGGCGTGATCACATGTTTTAACCTGATGCTGCACAGACGTGGAAAGCGCGACGACCCGCATTGGGAGGATGTCGCGCTGTCGGCGCCGCTGATGTTCGATCATGGATTGGAGTTGCTTGGATAGCGACACGGTAAAGAGTATCCTTGAAGATCCAAAAGCTGCTGCGAAGAGCAAAGAAATCATCCGATTGCGCGGTTTACGTTTGCATATAGCAGTCCCATGACGATACGACGATGTTTATGGCGAGTATTATTGTCGTTATTTTAGTTAAGCCATCGCTGCCCTGTTAGAAAGAGCTATCGGCCATGTAGTTATCGGTTTTGATGGGTGGGTGGATGCGTTGCGCGAACTGCAATTTCGAGAATCCTGGCTGGCAAGAAATTCTGCTCTGAATGCGGGTCCGGACTTCCCGCCAGCTGTCTCCAGTGCGGTGCTGACAATGCGCCGGGCGCGAAATTCTGCGGTGACTGCGGATCGTCATTGGAGAACCGCGTCCGGCTCAAACCGCTCGCCCCTCGACAGCTAACGCTTCCCGCAATGATTATTCACCGGAGATGCGAAGCGGTGGCGGCGGAGAACGACGTCATCTGACAGTCCTTTTCTGCGATTTGGTCGGTTCAACCAAAATCGCGGCAACGCTTGACCCCGAAGAGTGGCGCGCGATTGTTGCCAGTTACCATCGCGCGGCGACCGATGCGGTCGAAGGCTTCGGTGGTTACGTTGCCCAATATCTCGGCGATGGAGTCTGCGTACTTCGGCTGGCCCGAGGCTCATGACAACGACGCCGAGCGCGCCGCGCGCGCCGGAATAGCGATTCTCGAGGCGATCGCGAAGCTCGACCAGCGGCCGGGAAATTCGAAGCTTTCAGCAAGAGTCGGGATCGATTCAGGCGCGGTCGTGGTCGCTGCGGGTATTGGCAAGGATGCCGGCGTTTTCGGCGATACGCCCAACATCGCTGCCCGGGTACAGACTGCGGCTGCCCCCGGAATGGTACTCATAACCGAGGATACTCATAAGCTGGTCTCGGGTTTGTTCGTGGTGGAAGATCGCGGAAAGCAAACCCTTAAAGGTATCGAACAGCCAGTCCAACTCTACCGGGTGGTTCAGCCGAGTCGGGCACGTGGAAGGCTCGACGCGACGGCGGCTTCTCGTGGGCTGACGCCGTTCGTTGGGCGGAGGATGAGTTGCGCCTGCTGATGAATCGTTGGCAGCAGGTGCTCGAAGGCGAAGGTCAGGTCGCGTTGATAATCGGCGAGGCCGGGATTGGCAAATCGCGACTGGTCCAGCGTTTTCATGAACAAATCGCGGAGGAGGAACCCATCTGGGTTGAGGCCGCGGTCGCTCCGTTCTTCCAGAACACCCCTTCTATCCGGTCGCCGAACTGATCCGCCAGTTAGTATCCAACAACGGTGACCAGCATGCGGGAGAGCAACTCGAACAACTGGAGGCCGCACTGACCCGAGCCGGGCTCAAGACCGCCGAAGCGATCCGCTGATTGCGCCGCTGCTGAATCTGTCGGTACCGGCAACGTATGCACCCTTCGCGCTCTCGGCCGAGCTGCAGCGCAGCCGAATGCTGACCACGCTGGTCACATGGGTATTAGGGGTGCGCGGGTCCAACCGCTCGTAATCGTGACAGAAGACTTGCATTGGGTCGACCCGTCAACGCTCGAACTCCTTCAACTTCTTGTTGAGCAAGGCGCCGGCACCAACCTGCTGCTTCTTTATACGGCCCGACCCGAATTTCGCGCGCCAATGGCCCCTGCGAGCACACCACACGCAAGTCACTCTCAACCGCCTCAGCGCTCGCAACGCCCGTACGATCGTAGGTCAGGTGGCCGCACGCAAAGCATTGTCGGAGGAGACCATCGCGGCGGTAGTCGATCGCACCGGTGGAGTGCCGCTCTTTGTCGAGGAATTGACGCGGGCAGTGCTCGAAAGTGGTGACGCGAAACTTACCGGCCGCGCTATCCCTGTGACCTTACATGACTCGTTAATGGCGCGGCTGGATCGCCTGGGGCAAGCGAAGGAAGTCATCCAGATCGGAGCGGTAATTGGCGGCGAATTCTCTTACGAATTGCTGCGCGCAGTCCATCCGATAGCCGAAGAGGAGTTGCAGGATTCGCTGCGTCGACTGACGCAGGTCGAATTGCTGTATGTGCGCGGTATTGCTCCGCAAGCCACCTATCAATTCAAGCACGCCCTGATCCGGGACGCGGCTTATGAGGCTCTGCTCAAGAGCCGGCGGAAAGATCTGCATCGGCTGGTCGCAGCTACGATCGATGAGAAGTTCACCGCCCTCAAGGAGGCGCAACCCGAAGTCCTCGCGCGTCATTGGACCGAAGCCGGAGAGACCGAGCCGGCAATCGTCGAATGGTCAAAAGCCGGCAGGGCCGCGCAGGCGCGCCACGCATTTAGAGAGGCACTGGAGAGTTACCAGCTGGCGATGGCGCTGCTCGATCTGTTGCCCGAATCGCCCGAGCGCGACATTCGCGAATTGGAGCTTCGACATTCCGTCGTTCGGGTACTGATGGTCACAAGGGGTTATGCGGCGCCTGAAACTATCGAGGCAACCGAGCGTGCGGTGGCATTGGCGGAGAAGGGTGGCACGCTCAGACAACTCGTCAACCTGATCATCTCCAGGGCAACTATCGCCTTCGTCTCGGGAGATCTGCCCGCCGCGGGCTTATTCGCCGACCAGGCTCTCGATCTTGGCCTTCGTCAAGGGAGCGCCAACAATCTGGGGAGCGTCCATGGTATCCAACTCCAAACGCGATATTGGCGAGGCGATCTCGCCGGCGCCGAAAAGCATTTCGCTACCGGGACTCAAGTTTTTCGACGATCCCGGCTTCAAACGTTCCGCCGCGATAATCCCATTCTTCGGTCATGCGAGTTGGAACGCCTGGACGATTGGTCGCGCCGACGCTGCTCGCGATCGAATGGCGCGGATGATGGCGGCGGCGAATGCGGAGAATCCCTACGACCTGGCCCTCTCCGGATATTGCGCCTCCTATCTGCTGGTTTATATGAGAGAGTTCGAGGAAGCTCAGACGCTGGCGGAGCGAGCGCTCGAGCTGTGTGAGAAACATCAGTTTCCCTACCTCGCATCGTTGTCCCGATGCTTTCTCGGTCAGGCGCGCGCGCAACTAGGCCATGCGTCCGACGGCGCCGCATTGATTCGCCAGGGACTTGCCGGCTGGCTCGAAATCGGATCGCGCGTCGGCGTCGGTCTTCTTACGACCTATCTGGCGGAGGCGCAGGAGCGGGAAGGGGCGATCGCCCTGGCACTTGAAACGGCCGAACGGGCGCTTCAGGTCAACCCCGATGAACTCGTCTCACGTCCCGAAGCTCTGAGAACCCGCGGCGAATTGCATCTCGGGCAAGGGGATACTGAATTGGCCGCGGCCGACTTTCGCGAGGCCGTGTCGCTCGCTCGGAGCATGGGCGCGAAAGCGCTCGAACTTCGCGCGTCGACGAGTTTCGCGCGCTTGCTCAACAAGGAAGGCCACCGGGCCGAGGCGCACGCGATGCTTAACACGATCCACGGCTGGTTCACCGAAGGACTCGACACGCGCGATCTGCGCGAGGCCAAGGTCCTGCTCGATGAGTTGAGCGCGACGTCGGGTTGAGCGCACCTTGATGATACGCTAGATCAGGGGCGGCCTCGGCGCTTCCTACTTCGTGTTTCCTTACTGTCCATCCTGAACGCCCTTGGGCACCGAGAGCGTGATCTGTCATAACGAATTCTAATGATCGAACGCAGGCAAAAAAGACCGTGACCACGCTCAGCGGAGGCGAAGCAAGTATCTTCTCATTTCTGCAACATAATCTCCCGGTTCTTTTCAAAGGCGCATACCGGAGAGCGAGTCCGGCGCCTTCCCTATTGTTTCAGCTTTAACCTCGCGGACCGTTGCCCGATCGGATGCGACTGCTACTGGCGCGCGCAGGCACGAGTCGTCGAATTGAGCGACGACGAGGTTATTGCCTTCTTCCAGAAGAAACGGGCTGAGGGTTATCTATTCGTAAGTATCGTTGGCGGCGAGCCTTACGTTCGTCCTGAATTACTCACCAGGATAGCAGGGATTATTCCTCTCAACTGGGTAATAACTTCCGGCACTACTCCTCTCCGCAGGCTGCGGAATACGACACACATCGTGTCGGTGGATGGAGCGAATGCGGCCTCCCACGACCGCGTGCGAAGAAGCAAGGGACTCTACGATAGAATCCTGAAGAATCTCGGTAACGCGCGCGCGGGCGGAAACTTCCCGACCGTCATTCATACCACCCTGAATGCGCAAAACTACAAGGAAATTAGCGATATTCTGGCGCTATGGGCCGGCAACGGTCTGGCCGATGGAATCCAGGTCAGCACCGTTACACCGATTAAGGGCGCGACCGATCAAACTCTATTCCTTTCTCGCGATCAACGGATATGGGTCGTCGAAGAACTACTGCGTTTGAAGAACCAGTATGCAGACTTCCTCTTCATGACTGAGGCGATGATTCGACGCCTCCATCCGGTTCATACCGATCGGCTTCATCCGGGAGTATGTAATACCGCGATGTGGATCGAATCCTATGATGCCGCCGGGAAGCGCATCTCGCAGTGTATTCTTTCCGACAAGGCGGACTGCAAAGAATGCGGGTGCGTTATCACCACAACCGCCGACCGCACTCTCCCTTCGCGAACCGGCAATATGCTCGAATCGATGCGGGCGATGGGTCCGATGTTCTCCTTCAGTTGAGCCACCGCGTCGTTTTTATCAAGGTATCGCCGCCGCGGCTTCGTTCGATAGGTCGAGCGGCGGGAGTCCGAGCGCCTGACGGACTTCCGCTGTGGCGCGAGCAAAATCCGCCTTGAATTTCGGATCGTGTAGCAACACATTGTCTATCACCGAACCGGAAATGCGCCCGGCCTCGATATCCGTCGGGTAGTGCACTCCTCCGATCACCCGGTTCTCTGCGTATTGATCCGCGCGCGCGAAAATCGCCGCCGCCTTCTCGGGCACCATATCGGCCAGCAGGATCGCCGTCGCGTACGCGAATGTCGAATGGCTGCTCGGATACGAGCCATCGGTCATCGTTGCATCGACCACCGGCTTCACTTTGTGATCGGCCAGAAAGGGCCGCGGCCGGTCGAAATGGCTTTTCACCGGCGCGATTACATACTCGTCGTTGGCGAAGGCTCGCTCGAAGAACTGAGTTGCAAAAGGAAGGTTTTCGGGCTTGAACGCTGGGCCAAGTACCGTCGCGAAGCGGAATACTGAACGCTCCTCTGTCGGCTCGCGCCACCTTAATTTCGGCGGGCGTCCGGCGATGCTGCGCCTCGAGTACGCTCTGCAGATCGGCCCTACCAGCCGCTGACTCTGGCGCAGGCGGGGGCGCCAGGATGTGGATCAAGTCCACCTGCGCAGGCTTTATATAATAGTCAGTTGCGAGTGACAGATTTGGATCGACAAAGGGCAGTGACCACTATCAGCGCCGCCGCGAGTTTGGCGATCGTTCTCGACATGCGGAATCTCCGACAAGAAAGGATATTCAATAGAACTAGCCGGTGGGTGGTTGCGGCATCGAGGGGATGCGATAGATCAATGCGGTCGTCGTCATCGACTTCGAAATCTATACGAGCGCTCGCTCCCGGATCCTCAATCGTCTTTTCGCGATTTCCAGGGGCGGTTGACGATCTCGCTGTTGCCGCTCTCGCCGTCGACTAGGAGAAACTGGATCTGCCGGTAGTCGCCCTTAGGAAAAAAGACGTAGCCGCTCACGGTAAAGTCATGCCGCACATCACCCGGTTCCAGTGCGAGAGCGGTGAGCTGATCGCGCGCCTGGGCGTCCGCCTTTGCCGGACCGGCAGTAGCGCCCTGAACCACCCCGTAACCTCCACCGATCGCGCCGCCCAAGCCCGCACCTGTCGAGCCGCTGCTCAGGAACGAGCCGGCGATAGCGCCGATTCCGGCTCCCGCGGCGCCTTCGACCCCGCCTGTGGCCGCCGCGCTGCTTAGAGCCGCCTTGAGTTCGCCCGCGCCGCCGGCCTGACGCGCCGCTTCACCGGGTGGCAACGGTGCGATGCGGTTGCCTTCGTCATCCAGGGCGAAGATCTGGCTGGGTACGACACCGCATGGCGCGGCGGTGCCGTTAGCGATCGAAACGTAAACCGGCACGACATCGCCGATGGGAGCTGCGGGCGCCGAGGTCACGCTGAGCTCTCCGGCCTGGGGAGTCGCGACGATCTGCGGCCGGTCCTTGATGGGCGCCGACGCAAAGGTGCATCCGGCAAGAAGCAGCGACGATACCACCGACACCAGCGTGCGCTTGTGAATTGGCCCCACTAGAGGTTGCATGGCGATTAGCCTCCGGTCGATCGTTCTGACGCTATACTCTACTCGGAGTCACAGGGAATCGACAGCGACCGCGCCCGGGAGGCGAGGGGTCGTAGCTAGACTGGCAATGAATCCCGGGACTTCAGAAAAACCCCTGGATTTGATTGGCGTCCCCGACGGGATTTGAACCCGTGTTACCGACGTGAAAGGCCGAAAAGTCGGAATGGTCAGCAATTGGGTCCGAGTGAAAGGAGTTTCTTGCGACTGACCATCGCCGAACGCTATGGGGTGATATGGTCACATGGCACTGATTTGGCATCAGAGTTGGCACCTATTTGGCACCGTCCTATATCCGCCGCTCCACCCTCATTTTGACGAGAGAAGAAACGAGAGCGTGAGCTATCCTCCGAGCCAAGCGTGACGTGGCAGAGTCCGCGCGGTCGATTTTCAGGAGAAGTGCCTGGCCCGATCAACCTCTCCGGCTGACCCCATTCACGGGAACGCGCACATGGCAGAAGGCGCTCCAAAAATCGCGGTACTTTTTGGGAAATCAAGTTACCCGACTAGCGCAACTGGCTAACCTCCAATGGGCTTTTCGTCTCCCCTATGAGCCGAGTAAACGAGTAGCGATTCCGGACGGTTAGGGAGGTGCTACCACGGCGCGTTTCTTGTCCACTTGCCCGCAGTTGGAATTGTGTGGCTCAGCTGGCGTTGCTCAATAACGCCCGATGCCGAAATCAAAGGGCACAAACCAAGATTTGGCTTTCGTTTCGAACGCGCTGTTGGGGCGCGAGCCAAACTCGTTTTCACGTTCTACCGAGTCCGGGGTTATAGACTGCGAGCCGGTCAAACTACCTTGGCTGAGCGAGATTGGAGGGAATAAGGAATTATGAATAAAGTCTATTACAGCACAGTGATTGACCAGCCCGCCGACCGGGTTTGGGGCGTTATCCGCGACTTCAACAGCTACCCGGTATGGGTCGAAGGTATCAACGAGAGCCATATCGAAGACGGTAAAGCGGGGGACGCCGTCGGGGCTATTCGCAGTTTTTCCGCTGGCGACTCACGTATCCGTCAACGGCTGCTCGCTCATTCGGACATCGACCGTTCCTATACTTTCGAATCGTGCGAACCTCTCGGAGCGATAGCCTATTATCAGGGAACAGGCCGTGTTACGCCCATTGTCGACGGGAATCGAGCGTTCGTCGAGTGGTCAACCGTGTTTGATTGCGTCGACGCTGAGCGAGAAAGCTGCAACGCCTTTTTTGTAGAAGGAACGCCGCAATGGCTCAACTCGCTTCGGATCACTCTCGAAAAAGATGGGCAAGGATTAGTTCGCAACTCCTTGCCGTAGCGGTGGGGCACGGCCGTACAACCGGCGGGCGCTTACAAGCTGCGGCAAGGACAACCGTTCTAATAGGACCTGCATGCAGGTGCCCCATCAAAACCCTCTATGCGAGGAAGATGCAGAATCGAGAATTCGGACGCAGCTCTGAGGCTCGCGAAATGCGGTAGGATTGCACCGTACCAACGGTCGTTCGAGATTGAGGAATAGGGACACAATCCAATTCAAGTTAGGCACCTTGGGCTCCGTGAAGAACCCGAACTTCAAGGGGAGCCTCCTTGCTTCGTAGCGTGAGTGTGCGCCTCTCCACGTTCGGAACCCGCGCGTGATTTTTAGGGTAAACAGTCTCGCTGAGTAGCACTTCACCCGCAGCCGGGCATCGACGCCAGCCGTGATGCGGTGTTGACGGTATCGCCTAGTGCAGTGAAGTCAACCACTTCGCTGCCAACATTGCCGACATAGGCCATTCCCGAGTGCACCGCTGCTCTGGAGCCAGCCAGCGGTTCTGCGGGTTTTACTGTACCCAACCGCACGAAGTAGTCCCCCAGCCGCCTCAACTGCACACGGATGATATTCCGGTCCGCCGATGCCACGAATGAAGAGTGCCATGACCTCGTCGCCGATTAGATTGTCGATTATGGCTTCGACCCCGGCCCTCCTCGCCGTCCGGATGAACTGCATTCACATCTGTCGGATCCCTACCTTCAGGATGCTCTCAATGGCGGCGTGCTCGGAGACAGGATTAGGGATGGCACCTATTTGGCACCCACAGCCTGCCAGCGACACGGCTTAAGTCAAAAACCTTGGATTTTATTGGCGTCCCCGACGGGATTTGAACCCGTGTTACCGACGTGAAAGGCCGGTGTCCTAGGCCGAGCTAGACGACGGGGACGTGCCCTCCGCCAAGATGTGACGGAGCGGTCTGATTAGCCTCGCGAGACTACCAGAGCCTCGAGAAGTCGGGCAAGCATGGTCGGTGCGCGACGTCACGGTCGGGCTTTCTCGCTCCGCAGCCGCCGTCACCCTGGACGCTCGAAGTCAGCCGCCGAAGCGAATCTGTCCGATTATCTGATTCACCGAACTCTTGCCGTTCTCTGCCAAAAGTCCGTCGAGTTCGCGATCGATACGCCCGAGCGCACCCGCACCTTCTTTAATCAGCGCCGATCCGACCTGTACCGCCTTCGCCCCCGTGAGGTGAGCTATATACGCATCGCGGCCGCCGTTAACTCCACCGACCGCCACCACATCGATCGATCCTGCGCCCGCCAGGTAGAAGCCATTCGCCTGCGACAGCGTCCGCGCCGCTCCGCTCACAATTCCGGTTTTCAGATCGATCTCGAGGTCTTTCGGAAGATCGTTGGCGCACACCGCGACCGCCACGCGATTCGATTTGAAGACTTCCACCACCGCGCGCGGCTCGAGCGCGAGTTTCGGCGGCACCTTGACCGCGATGACCGCGCCGACCTCGCCGCGTACGCGTTCGATGATCGCGCTCAAGCGTTCAATCGACGAGAACGGCGCGATCGCGCTCTGCACGTAATCATCAGCCAGGTTGAGCTCGAGGATCTTCACGCCCGCATGGTCAAGCGTCGTCGCGACCTTGACGATCTCGTCGTCGCTATTTCCCACCACGCTGCCGATGGTGGCCTTGCCGCGTCCCGAGAGGTCGCGCGCAATCGTCGCGAAATGTTCGACGCCGCGATTCTTCAGATTGTCCGGCGCTTCCAACCCTGCGATATTGCACGACTTGAACACCACCGCGCCGTTGTGCCGCGCGGTAAGTTCGTAGATCTCACCCTTCTCCGCCGAGTGCGGCCCTGACGCGTTCATCACGGTCGAGCTCAGCTCGACACCGCCCAGCCGAATCGATGTACGTTCCATGCACTACTTCCTACTGCGCGAGGGACCCCCTCGCAAGCGCGCCGGTGTCATCACCCGATTGCATGACGCCCACCGGTTTGCGAGAAATTAATCATGAAGACCGTCACCCTCGCGCGCGATACGCTCAGTCAAATCGTGGCGCAGGCCGAACGCGAGTTTCCCTTCGAATGCTGTGGGTTCATCATCGGCGCCGGCGGCATCGAGGAAGTTCGTCCCATCAAAAATATCCAGAACGAAAAGCACGCCGAGGACCCGCTTCGTTTCACCCGCGATGCGCGCACCGCCTTCCTGATGGACCCGAAGGATCATCTCGCGGTGCTCAACGAAGTCGATCGGCGCAAGCTCGCCCTGCGCATCGTCTATCATTCCCATCCCGACCACGACGCCTATTTCTCCGCGACCGATCGCGCGCAGGCATGCTCCTTTGATCCCGCCGAGCCCGACTATCCCGACACCGCTTACCTCGTGATGTCGATTCGCGGGGCCAAATTCTCACGCGCCGTCGTCTTCGCCTGGGATGCCGACCGCAAGGAGTTCGCCGAAACCGAGTTGGAGGTCGTCTGAGCGCGCATCAACCAAGCCTGTCCCCTGTCCCGCTCAAGTGATAAGTCATTCGTAACGACGCTTGGTGTCACGACGCCCCAGGGAGGGCACACCGATGGAAAACTCCAACGGCCATCGAATTACCACTCTCGCCGAGTTGCGCGCGATCTTCGGCGAGCCGAGCCCGCTGGTGGCGAAGAAACTCCTGCGCGGACTCGACGAAATGGCCGCCGATTTCATCCGGCGTGCGCCCTTCGTCGTGCTCGGCACCGCCGATGCCGACGGCAATCAGGACGTCTCGCCCAAGGGCGACGGACCCGGCTTCGTGCTGATCGAAGATGAACGCACCCTGCTGATTCCCGATCGCAAGGGCAACAAACTCATCTTCACCCTGCAGAATATCCTGGCGAATCCTCACGTCGGACTCATTTTCATCGTGCCCGGCACCAACGAGACTCTTCGCGTCAATGGCACCGCGGAATTGAGCAATGACCCTGCCCTGCTCGATCGGCTTTCGGCGCGCGGACAAGCCGCCCAGCTCGCGATTCGCGTGACCGTGCGCGAATGCTTTTTCCATTGCGCCAAGGCCTTTATCCGCTCGCAGCTATGGAAGCCCGAAACCTGGAGCGAGCAGATGCGCATTTCGTGGGGTACGTATCTCGCGGCAAAGATCGGCGCCGACGCCGAGATGGCCACCCAGATCGACCAATTCGTCGAACAGGATTACAAGACCAATCTATAGGCGCACGGCGAGCAACCCGCTCTCGCCCCCGCCCAAGTCCGACCGCGGTGGTTCCATCCGCGTTCCACTGCCCCGCGTCGTTGCCCGCTCAAGCCACCCTGCCCGGTCAGGCCGTCCCGAATCGGTCCAGGTCACCCTGCCCGATCAAGCCCATCGCCCCGCTTCAAGTCATCCTGAGCGCAGCGAGGGATCTCGCGTCATCCCCAACCTCACGATCCTCACATCGCGACCGTGCTGCTTCCATCCGCGTTCCACTGCCCCGCGTCGTGCCCGAAAATCAGCCGCGTGCCCGCCCGTTCCATCGCGCGAAAGCGCTCGATCACTGATCGCATCGCATCGTAATCATGCGCGAACGGCGGCAGGATCATCTGTTCGAACACCTTGCGCATGTAACAGGAATCCGCGGTGAAAACGTACTCGCCGCTATCCAGCCGCACCCGCAGCGACTGATGACCCGCGGTATGCCCATACGTCGGGATACAGACGACGCTGCCGTCGCCGAATAGATCGTGCTCGCCGTCGACCAACTGCAGCTTGTGGCCCAAATCGAAGTCGGCCCGATTGTAGCCGTTGCGCTTTACTTGCACCGGATCTGATGCGGCTTCCCATTCCCGCCGCTGTACGACCAGCTTCGCGTTGGGCAACTCGGCGTTACCTCCGACATGGTCGAAATGCAGGTGCGAATTGATCACGTAGTCGATCTTCCCGGGATCGATCTCCAGTGCGCGCAGGCGGCTGCCTAACTCTTCACCCGATTTGAAATGAACGTTGAAGGCCTTCGCCAGCGCTCCGATCCGCGCCGTATTGGTCTGCAGTTCGCGATGGAGCCCGGTGTCGAAAACCGCCCGCCCCTTCGGATGCTCGACCAGGAAGCTTGGTATCGGAAGTCGAAACCGCCCGGGCTCTTTCGCCAGGATGAAATCGGCCTGAACCTCCAGCCATCCGCAAACCATCGGAGAAACCTTAACCGCCATTTCAATACACTCCGTCCGCAGTATTCGCGCTCGCGTGGATCTCCACACCGCTTGAGCAGGATACTAGGTCATCAGGTGGCGGATAGCGAATAATTGAAAAGCGGAGGAGGTCTATCGCTCAGCATCGGGATTATGCCGGCGATCTCAGAAAATCAGGCGCGATCGAATCAGGCGGCCGGCCGATTCTCAGTACGGATGACCGGCGAAACCCAGGTATGCGCCGACATCGGCACGAACCTCGACGTCGCCATAGTCGAGACCCTTCTTTTGTAACATCGAATCGAAATCCTGCTGTTCGTCCGCGGTAATCACCGCGAGCGGCGAGAATATTTCTGAAGCAGTTCACGAACGTCGGCTCCAGCGACAATGGAGGGAAAAATGCTTCTCCCTCAACGTAGAGCGCCTTTGCCATGTCACCGGCCTGCTCACCAATCAATACTCGATGTATCATAATCCCCCCTTTTGGACCGGTCCCCCCGGTTCCTAAAAGGCAGGGCAGCAAGAAATCGGCCATTACCGGCCGCGATGCATTTCCAACAACGCGAGAGACAGAGTCACTCTACGCATCTCGGCCGCAAATTTCTCTTGGCAGAGCCGCCAGGTTTTCTGAGCAGCCGCAACACCATGATGCATCCGCGCCGCACCCCGGTCCCGCTTCGCCGCACTTCGCCATGAATCGAGCATTCCCGTGGATTAGCTGACCGCGACTTTTCGTTCCTCTTCGCCGGATGCAGTTTCCAAGGACAGGCCGCGCGTCTCGTCGATGAAAAAGTACCAAACGATCGCCGCGGGAATCAGCAACAGGCTGAGCCATCCGACCACATTCGACAATCCGCCCAACGGTTTCGCCAGCACCGCGATCGTGACTTGTGCGCCGACTGCCGCAAAAGCGACACACAGGGTGATCCATCCCATGATCGTGCCACGTAGCGCCGTCGGCAGAAGCTCCGTCGCAGCGGAATTGGCCGCCACCACCGTGCCGCGCCCTGTCGCGGATAACCACGTCTGCGCCACGATCAGCCATAGCACGGGCGAACTAAAATCCTTCGGCGGACCCCAATAGTAGGCGAGCGCTCCGACAATCGTCACGAGACCGAGAACGGCTATCGATCGGATCCGGCCGTAACGTTCCGACGCCCATGCCCCAATTGCGAGTCCTGCTATCCCAATCGTGCCGCCTACCAGCATCACGAGGCTGGTGTTCGCAGACGAAAGACCAACCTCCGTCGTCGCGTGGTAAAAGGGCCATGCCGCGATACCCGCGCCGGCGAACTCGCCCAGCAGCGTTGCCAGGATCAAAGGAATTGTGCGTCGCCGCCATGTTGAGTTGAAAACATCGTAGAAATGGCTTTCTTGCGTCGCCCCGGTTGCCACCGCTCGTTGCCATCGCTCGCTTTCGGGTATCGCCCGAATGAGCACGGGCAACAAAAATCCCAGCGGCGGGAACCCCCAGCAGCCATCTCCACGACCATCCGAAATGCTGAAGGATCGGCGCCAAAATCACACATAGCCCGCCGCCGGTCGAAATCGCCAGCAGCGCATATCCTTGCCCCTTGGCCCGGTATGCCGTCGGCAGCGCCTCCGCCAGCATCACGAACGCACCCGCAAAGGTGGCCCCGACCGCGGCGTACGCGAGAATCTCAAAAAAGATAAACCAACTGATGTTCCCCGAAAGTGCCGCACCGGCCGAACAGACCGGCGTGATGACCAGACTGATTAAAACACTCGTCGGCGCCCGATGCGGTCGGCCATCCGCGATAGGAACAGCGCTCCGAACGCATTCACCGAGATCCAGGCGAACATTTGAGCGATACCGCTCTGGTCCAGCGCGAAACCTTTAGCTATAAATGGTGCAGATACGCCTAGAATCGAAAATGCATAACCTTGATAAGTTAGAAGGGCTAATACTGCGCGAACCGTCGCCCGACTGTGCGCCGACCCCTCCCCCACTGCGTCGGCGTCATGAAAGTCCTTGGTTTCCCTGTGCAATTCGCTCACATCTCACCCGTCTGTGCGTTCAAACCCGTGCGAACGGTCAATTCAGACCGAAAAAATGAACACTCATTCACTAGCATCATCTCCCTTGGGTGCTAAACTTCTTTTTATGGGGGCTTCACCACTTAAAGTACCTACCCAAGACGAGCAACTCGTCAAGGCAAGGCGCAAACAAATATTTCTCGCCGTTTGTCGCGTCCTTGTACGGAAATCCTTCCACCAGGCAACAGTTAAGGAGATCGCGCTGGAGGCCGGGCTTGCCGCCGGCTCGCTTTACGTCTACCTGCAAAGCAAAGAAGAGATCCTGCTGTTGATCGCCGAATCGATGATCGGCGAGCTGCTCGAAGCATTGCCTGAGATTCAAGGACGCAGCCAGGGCGACCCGCGCAACGAACTCCTTGGCACGATGAGTTGCGCTATCGACGTTATCGACCGTTATCGCGAAGCGTTCGCCGTCCTCAACCACGAGATCCGCTACCTCGAACAGCAGCCCGTCTATCACGACATACTCAAGACCGTGCTCGAGCCCTACCGCACCGCTCTATCCGCCCCGATGGTTCGCGGCAAGGCTCTCGGCCTGATTCACTACGAAAACCTCAACAGCGTCGTCGAGGCCGTCCACATGCTCTGCTCCGGATGGGCGATGGGCGGTCGATTTTTGTCAAAAACCGACAAAGATACTTACATGCGCGAGATCGCCACGATCGTACAGGGTCGCTTCTTCGCGACTCGAACGGAAGGCGGAACCTCCTGACTCACGCGCTGATTCACGCGGCCCTATATCGCCGCTAACAGAGAGAGCTGCTCACACTATGGCGTTGTACGACCGACGAACGCTGGATGGGGTTTACAGTGTCCGACAGAGCGCTCGTTACATCATGAACTACCGCTACGCCGAAGAGCGCATGATGCGCATGATGGCGGGATGGATTGCGCTGACGCCCGAACTCCCGATGAAGCTTGAGATGGCGCGGCAGGTCTACGAATGCGCGCTGCATTGCGACGCTCTCGGCAAGCGCCTCGCGGAGCTGCGAAGCCAGGCCCAGGTCTCCCGCCCGGCCAACGAGGCTTTCGTCGCCTTGATGAACGAAATCGAGGACAAGGAGCAGTGGGAGGATACCATCGAGCGCGGCGTCGGGATTTTCCGGGTGATTAAACCGCACCTGGTTTCGCATTACAGTGCACATGTCGCCGCCGCCAACCCGGTCTACGAACCCCCTACCCTGCGCGTCCTCGCCGGTCTCGTTGACGACGAGAAGCGTCATATCGAGCGTGGACTCGTTCTACTTGACGAATTGTTGAATTCACCCGAGAAGCATCGCCGCGCCTCGCAATGGCAAGCTCATCTTGAGGAAATGCTGGCAAATGCCGGAGGAGTGACCGGGTTTTCAGAAGACGAGCCGGAGGCGAAACCGCTAGGTCGAAGCTGATGGCCGACAAACGTTATCAAACGGCTATCCCGGGCGAATTGCGCGATGCGATTGCGAGCCACGCACAGTCACTAATCAAAGGCGACAGCGCGGACGCCGAAAAATGGGTCGAAGGTCCGGGCCTCGAAGGTTATCGCGCGGCGGTCGCACCAGCGGCGGAAATGCAACCGACTTGAAAGCTTCGACGTAATCGCGCACGCGCGGCTAGGCTTTCAGTTTATCGTCAAGGTTCGTTTTCACGCCGGAAACAACTTCAAGTTACCCTTACAAGTTCGTTGGCGTAAGCAAAACGACACCGCGTGGCGAATTATCGAGGTCGAGAACCTCAACTCGCACTCGCCGTGGCGCAAGCCGGACAAACCCAAAGCGGTGAACGTCGATGCCTGACCTGGGAACACGCGGCAACGTGATGGGCCCGCAGCCGATTGGACGTCGCGTCAATGCGCCTGTCGAGATGACCGCGGCGGCCGAAGCCCTGTTGCAGCTGATGATAGCGGGCAAGGCGGATAAGGTTGCGGCGGTAGCGCGACCCGAATGCGCCCGCGACGTGACCGCGTTTGCCGCCGCCGTCGCGGAAAGTTCATGCGACGGATTCGAAATAATCGCGACCGCGCGTGTCGGCAAGCATTATTACGTGAAGGCGCGACTTCACGCGGTTAATCCACTTACCGTGCAGTTTCGCCTCGGCCTCGATGAGAACCGTTGGATGGTTTGGGAGCTGATGAATTTGACCGGGCGGCGCGGGGCGTGGACGCGCTGAGGGGAATCTCATGCAACGCATGATACCTGTCGATAAGCTGGCGCGGCCCGAAAATCACATCATGGCGCCGATGGATCGTATCCTCCAGGCGCGCGTCGACCAGGGCCTCTCGCCGACCAATGTGATGCCCGCCGAAGATGATTTCCTCCAGGGCCGCCTGCATGGAATCGCCGTCGGCGAACTACAGGCGATGGAGGCGGCCGGCCGTACCTTGTTCGATTTCCCCGATGCCCCCTGGGAGTTTCAGCTCGATATGGCGCGGCAGGTATGGGACGAGTCCCGCCACGCCGAGATTTCATCAAGTTGCTGGATTATGTCGGCTCCTATCTCGGAGAGTATCCCGAGAGCGAGGTGCTGTGGTCGTGCACGCAAGTGGACGACCCCGCGTGTCGCGTGGCGGGAATCAATCGCGGCCTCGAGGGCCTCGCCTGCGACGTCTTCGACCAGATGATTCGCCTCGCTCAACGGGCCGGCGACGCCGTGATTGAACGCGCGATCGACTACGTCCTGGCCGACGAAATCACCCACGTGCGAATGGGTTCGAAGTGGATGCGCAAGCTTTGCGAGGGCGATCCGGAACGGCTCAAACGCGCGCAGGAGTTTCAAGACAATATCGACAATCTCTTTAATTTTCAGGGCGGCCGAACCACGTTGGAGGCGGCGCCGCAAGTCGCGATCCGGGTCGGCGAGCAAAAGATCAACTTCGACGCGACCCTGACCTTCGCACGCGAAGCACGCCAGCTGGCGGGATTTTCCGACGAAGAGATGGATCGCCTGTTCAAAACCACTGCGCGTGGCGGCGCCTACTGAGTTCGGAGGCTGCGAAATGCAACGAATGATTCCGGTCGAACGCCTCGCCCGCGAGGATCGCTTTGTCCTGGTGCGCGCGCGTAAAGCGCGTGAAATCCGCGAAGAACAGTCGCTCGATGATCGCGACATGCCGTTTGACGAAGAAGCGCTGCGCGCGCGTCTGCACGGAATCTTCTGCGGCGAAGTCCAGGCGATGGAAGCGGCGGGCCGCACCCTCTTCGACTTCCCCGACGCGCCCTGGGAATTCCAACTGGATATGGCGCGCCAGGTGTGGGACGAGTCGCGCCATACCGAAATCTTTAATTTTCTACTTGAATATATGGGCGCCAAGCCGGGCGACTACGTCGAGACCGAAGTGCTGTGGCGCTGCACACAAGCCGAAGATCCTGCGGCGCGAGTCGCCGGGATCAATCGCGGCCTCGAGGGCTTGGCCTGCGACGTTTTCGAGCAGTTGATTCGGATCGCACAGAAAAATGGCGATGAAGTCATCGAGCGCGCGGTCGATTACGTGCTCGCGGACGAAATTACTCACGTTCGGATGGGCTCGAAGTGGATGCGCAAGTTGATGCGAGGGCGACCCCGAACGGCTCAAGCGCGCACAGGAATTCCAGGACAATGTCGACGAGGTCTTCAGCTTCCGCGGCAATCGGCGAGCGGCCGAGGATATCCCCGGGGGCCGCGAGAATATCATCACGATCGCGCGGGAGGCGCGTCTCCTGGCCGGATTTACCGAACAGGAGATCGAGCGGCTGGTCGCGGCCGCGCGCAAGAGCTCGGCATATTAAATTCGACGGCGCGTACCGTCTTCTTGGCTCGTACGCTCGTCGTAAGCGCGTCAGGGTCGGGAACTTTTTATCCTTGACAAGATAAAGCGCTACTAATATTTGTCGCTTCCACTCTTGGCGATTCTCTAATCCCGATGATAGGATTGATTCTTTATAGGGTTAAATTCCTTCAGTTATTAAAGTGAAGGGTATAACTCTTGGGAAGGAGTCCCTTTTAGTGAGTGTCGAAACCTCCGGCCCCAACCCGGCAAATCGCAGCGAGGCACTGGCCGCATGGGTCGCCGAGGTCGCGCGACTCACCAAACCCGATAGAATCGTCTGGTGCGATGGCTCGACCGAGGAGCGCGAGCGCTTCACCGAGCAGGCGGTTGCAGCCGGTATCCTGATTCCGCTCAACCAGGATAAACGACGCGGCTGCTATCTCCATCGATCGAATCCGAACGATGTCGCCCGTACCGAAGACGTGACCTTCATCTGCACCCCGTCCAAAGACGACGCGGGTATCACCAACAACTGGATGGCGCCCGACGAAGCCTATCGCAAGCTGGGCGGACTTCTGGACGGTTCGATGCGCGGGCGCACGATGTACGTCGTGCCCTACGTCATGGGACCGGTTGGTTCACCCTTTGCCAAAGTGGGCGTAGAGATTACTGATAGTATTTACGTCGCTCTGAGCATGGGAATAATGACCCGGATGGGTCGGCAAGCTCTCGAAATGCTCGGCGAATCCGACCATTTCAACCGTGGCCTTCATTGCACCCTCGAACTGGACCCGCAGAAACGCTTCATTTGTCATTTCCCGCAGGACAACACGATCTGGTCGGTCGGCAGCGGCTACGGCGGCAATGCGCTGCTGAGCAAGAAATGCTTTGCCCTTAGAATCGCGAGCTGGCTGGGGCGCAGCGAAGGCTGGCTTGCGGAACATATGCTGGTCGTCGGCCTGCGCAATCCCGAGGGCGAGACCCGCTATATCGCGGCGGCCTTTCCGAGCGCCTGCGGCAAGACCAACCTGGCGATGCTGATGCCGCCGGCGGCGCTTCGGCGGTTGGAAGGTATTCACCGTTGGCGACGATATCGCATGGTTGCGGATAGGTAAGGACGGTCGTCTTTGGGCAATCAATCCCGAGGCCGGCTACTTCGGCGTCGCGCCGGGAACCAGCGCGCAATCAAACGTAAACGCGATGCGGACCGTCGCGCATGACTCGATCTTCACCAATGTCGCGACCACCGCGGACGGCGATGTCTGGTGGGAGGGCATGGGAATCGACCCGCCGGCAGGCCTGATCGATTGGCGCGGGCGTCCATGGGATCGCAACTCGGGTGAAAAAGCGGCTCATCCGAACAGCCGCTTCACGGCGCCGATGGCCAACAATCCGGCGTTGTCACCTCATGCCGAAGACCCGCAAGGCGTGCCGATTTCGGCGATCGTATTCGGCGGACGGCGTGCGACGACGATGCCACTGGTACTTGAGTCGTTCGACTGGACGCATGGCGTAAATGATGGGCGCGACGATGGGTTCGGAGACGACGGCGGCAGCCGCCGGCAAGGTCGGAGTGGTGCGACGCGATCCGATGGCGATGCTGCCCTTCTGCGGCTACAACATCGGCGACTACCTCGGCCATTGGCTCGAGATGGGCACGAAGATGGCGCGAAGCCGCCGCGAATCTTCATGGTCAACTGGTTTCGCAAGGACAGCGACGGCAAGTTCCTGTGGCCCGGCTATCGGCGAAAATCTGCGCGTGCTCAAGTGGATGCTCGATCGAATCGAAGGGAAGGTCGGCGGCAACAAGACGGCGGTGGGAATCGTGCCGAAGCCGGAAGATATCGATCTACAGGGCTCGAGATTTCACCCAGCCAGTTGAGCCAGGCGCTGACGATCGATGTAGGTGAGTGGCGGACCGAGACGAAATCCGCGGGCGAACTGTTCGATCGGATCGGACGCGCATTGCCGGCCGCGTTGAAAGAGCGGCAGCAGGAGTTGCGCACGCGTCTCGAGGGCGACGGCGCCGATCGATCGAAAGCGGTTTAGTTACATCCTCATTGCTCGAACAGTCGGAACGGAAACAGAATCGTGATGGCGGCGGTCAATCACGAACGGCTGAAGCAGCTTTTCCTCGAACTGGTCAAAATCGATTCGCTCTCGCGCAAGGAGCGCGATGTCGCCTTGCGCCTGCAGCGCGAAGTCGAGAGCGCGGGCGCGGTTTGCCGTTACGACAAGGCGGGTGAGAGCGCCGCGGCAACACCGGAAATCTGATCGCGAAAGTTCGCGGGCACGATTCCGCATGCGCCGGCGTTGATGCTCTCGGCGCACATGGACACGGTCTCGCCCGGCGAAGGGCGTCAAGCCGATCGTCGAGGGCGAGATTATCCGCACCGACGGCAGTACCGTGCTGGGCGGCGACGACAAATCGGGATGCGCGATTATCTGCGAGGTGCTCCATCGGTTGCGCGAAGCGGAAGATCGCGCACGGTCCGCTCGATCGGTCTTCACGATCTGCGAGGAGATCGGATTGCAGGGTGCGAGAAATCTCGACCTCTCGATGATCGACGCCAAGGAAGGACTGGTCTACGACAGCGATTCGCGCCGGGCTGTTGATCGTGCGCGCGCCGAGCGCAGTGGGGATCCGCTTCACCGTCAAGGGCCTCGAAGCGCACGCGGGGGTTGCGCCCGAGCGCGGAATCTCCGCGATCAAAGTTGCGGCGAATGCGATCGCCGCGATGCGCCTGGGACGAATCGACGAGGAGACCACCGCTAATCTCGGGCGTGATCAAGGGCGGACGCGCGGGCAATATCGTGCCGGGCGAGGCTCGTCGTGCGCGGTGAAGCGCGATCGCGCAACGCGGCGAAATTGCAGGCCAAATCGATCACATGATCGCGTGCTTCAAGGACGCGGTGGCAAGCGCGAGCGTCACGGTCGATGGAAAGCGTATCGCAGGCATCGCTCGAACACTCGGTGTCATCGCGCTTACGAGGGGATGAATATTCCGGACGACGCCCCCTGGTGAAGACAAGTGATCGAGGCGGCGCGGCGGATCGGCCGGACGATCGAGCCGCAAGGCACCGGCGGCGGTTGCGACGCGAACATTCTCAATCAGCGGGGAATCGTGGCGGCGAACGTCGGCACCGGGATGCGCGAAATTCATACGATGCGCGAATGGCTCGACGTCGAGGGATATGGCGGCACCGCGGCAATTAACGCTCGAAGTGATGCAAGCTCCACGGGCAGGCGGCGTGAATCGCAGAATATCCACGCTCGGATCGATCACGATGCGACACGACTCGCACGATTCACGCTTCACGAATGCGGATAAGTGCAGGGCTATATTGCGCGCAATGAGCGCGTGATCGCAGAATCTCGAAGTATCGATCGATACATCGGGACATCTGTGGGCGAGAGGCCATCGCAATTCGAGCGCGATTCGCCGCACGCGTGGCGCATGGTGGTGGCGGGCATTCCTCGTCGACCTTTACGTTGTTCGGGATCGTTTACAGTTTCGGCGCGTTTTTCAGGCCGATAGCGGCGGCAGTTCGGCGCGAACCGATCGAAGCGATTCGGCGTATTTTCGCTCACCGCATTCGTGGTATGTTCCTGCTCGGCCCGTTCACCGGCCATCTGGCCGATCGTTTCGGCCCGCGGCGGTGGTGACGTTCGGCGCCGTCGACGATCGGAATGGGGCTGGTCGCCACCTCGCACGATCAAGCATCTGTGGGTCGCGTACATCACGTACGGTCTCGGCGTCGGGATCGCGAGTCGCGTGCTGTTACGTTCCGTTGATCGTCGGCGGTGAGCGGATGGTTTCTGCAGCGGCGCAATACCGCGTTGGGGATAGCGGCTTCGGGAATCGGCGTCGGCACGCTGGTGAGTGGCGCCGGTCGCGGCGGAGTTGATTCGGCGGCTGGGATGGCGATCGGCTTACGTGATCGCTGGCGTGATCGCGGCGACCGTGTTGCTGATGATCTGCGCATACCTGGCCGAACCGCCGCCGATTGAAGGAAGCAGGCGAATCTGCGCCCGCGACTGGGTCATACGCTGCGCAAGCCGGATTTCATTTTGATGTACGTGGCCGGGATGCTGTGGTCGGTCGCGACGGCGATGCCGTTCGTATTTTTGCCGCCGTATGCGCAAGGCGCGGCATCAAGGCAGGTCGCGGCGGCGGCGCTGGTCGGATTCATCGGGTTCGCGAGTACGGCGGGACGGCTTGGGCTCGGGGCGCTGGCCGATCGCATGGGAATTCTCGAGACTTATCGAATTTGTATCTTGGCGCTCGGACTGAGCTATGCGATCTGGCTGTAGGGGCGAATCGTGACGGGATGCTGGCGCTGTTCGCGCTGGCGATGGGAGTGAGCTACGGCGGGGCGGTGACATTGACGCCCGCGGTGGTGGCGGAATTATTCGGCACGCAGGGACTCGGCGTCGATCCTGGGAGCGCTTTATACCGGCAGCGCGATCGCGACGCTGGGCGGCCCGCCATTTTGCGGCGCGATTGATCGATCACACCGGCAGCTACCAGTTCGCGATACTGCTCACGATGGTGCTGACCGTCGCGTCGTCATTCGTGCTGCTGCCGGTCGGGAGGTCCGCGCGGTACCGGCGGAAGCGCTCGGCTAATCGATTCGCCAGCCGTGAAGCGGAGCGGCGGCGGCTGAAACCGCTTCAGCAACCTGGTCTCCGATCCACGACCGGCGGATCGCGTAGATGGCGCTAGTCAAGCTGTTTGCGCAAAAACGCCGGAATATCCAGCTTGTCGTCACCTCTCCATGGTCTCGCCCTGGCCCATTCGCGTGGGCCCCGAAGGATCCACTGCCGCGCCGCGGCGGGCGTATTCTGACGGCGCTTGTAAGCGGGAATATCGAGACTGCCGTCGTCGACGATCATCCCGAGGCGACGCACCGGCCGCGCGCCGAAGGAACCAGCCTGCGGTGGCGGAGGCGGTGGAGGCGGCGGCGCCGCGCGGCATCGAGACCGGGTGTTGCGGCTGATACTGGTCGAGCGGCCGCGTCATCGCGGCTTGCACCGGAGCCGTTACCTGCGTTCCCGAAGGCGAGTAGCGTCCCGCCGGCGTGATCGCCATGTGACGTTCGTGGTCGCCGAAGCCGGTCGCGATCACGGTGACGTGAATCTCGTCGTTGATCTTCTCGTCGATGACCGCGCCGAAGATGATGTTGGCATCCTCGTGCGCTTCTTCCTGGATCAGGCTGGCCGCTTCGTTGACTTCGTACAGCGACATATCGGGGCCGCCGGTGACGTTGATCAGCAGGCCGCGCGCGCCCTTGATCGAGACGTCTTCGAGCAGCGGGCTCGAGATCGCGCGTTGCGCCGCTTCGACCGCGCGGTTTTCGCCGGCGGCACGCGCCGCACCCATCATCGCCATGCCCATCTCGGCCATGATCGAGCGGACGTCGGCGAAGTCGAGATTGATCAGCCCATGCACCGTGACCAGTTCGGAAATACCGCGAACGGCCTGAAGCAGAACGTCGTCGGCCTTCTGAAACGCCTCTCGAGCGAGGTGGTGCGGCTCGCGATCGAGAGCAGGCGCTGGTTGGGAATCGTAATCAGGGTATCGACCGCGTTCTTGAGTTCGCGCAACCCTTCGTCGGCCTGGCCCATGCGCCTGCGACCCTCGAACTGGAAGGGCTTGGTGACGACGCCGACGGTCAGCGCGCCGAGTTCGCGCGCGATCCGCGCGATTACGGGAGCCGAGCCGGTGCCGGTGCCGCCGCCCATGCCGGCGGTGACAAAGACCATTTCGGCGTCGGCGAGCACTTCGCGCAGCTTCTCCTCGTCCTCGAGCGCGGCCTTGCGGCCGATCTCGGGATTGCCGCCGGTGCCGCGGCCACGCGTAAGCATCTGTCCGATCTGCATGCTGACGGGGGCGCTGATTGTTCTGCAGCGCCTGGGAATCGGTATTGACCGCGATAGAAGTCGACATTGCGGAGACCCGCCGTTGATCATGTGGTTGACGGCATTGCCGCCGCATCCGCCGGCGCCGATCACCTTGATCCGCGCGCCCGGATCCGCATTTTCGACCAACTCGATCATTTCAGGACCTCCTCCTCCGCCCCCTCGCGCGAATTATGCTGCGCTCATCGTCCGCTCCTGCCGTTATATGCGATCGTTCAAAAGAAGTCCCTCACCCAATCGGTTACGCGCGAGCGGAGCCGTCCCCAGCGTCCGTATCGCGCAAGTCCATTTGATCGTCGCGGCCGTGCGCCGGCATGCAGCAACAAGCCCCGCCGCGGTCGTATACATCGGTTTCATCAATTCTTCGGGCATGTCTTTCAGATTGATCGGCAGGCCGCGCCGCACCGGCAGATTGAAGATTCGTTCGGCCAACTCCTGCGTGCCTTCAAGCAACGAAGTGCCGCCGACCAGCACGACTCCCGAGGCAAGACTGTCGGCGACGCCCGAACGCAATCAATTCGCGCTGGGCCATCGCAAAAATTTCTTCCATGCGCGGCTCGATAATTTCGCCGAGCAGGCGGCGCGCGATCAGCCGCGGTTCGCGCCCGCCGACGCCCGGCACCTGCACCATCTCATCGCGTCCGACCACGAGATTGGTCGCGACGCCGTGGCTGATTTTGAGGCGTTCCGCTTCGCGACATCGGCGTGCGCAGGCCCGCGGCGACGTCACCGGTGAGATGATTGCCGCCGATCGGCAGCACCGCGGTATGCATCACGGCGCCGTTGTGAAACACGATGATGTCGGTGGTGCCGCCGCCGATATCGATCAGAGCGACGCCGAGTTCGCGCTCCTCGGGAAACAGCGCGGCATCGGCCGAGGCGAGCGGCTCGAACATCATTTCGGCCGGCGTGATACCGGCGCGCTCGCAGCATTTGCCGAGATTCTGTCCGTAGCTCTGCGCGGCGGTAACCATATGGATCCGCGCTTCGAGGCGCACTCCCGCCATCCCGACCGGATCGCGCACGCCCTCCTGATCGTCGACCGCGAACTGTTGCGGCAGGATATGCAGCACCTGTCGATCGAGCGGAATCGCGACCGCGCGCGCCGCGTCGATCACGCGCTCGACATCGCGCGCGCCGACTTCGCCGCCGCGCACGGCGACGATACCGTGGCTATTGAGTCCACGGATATGCGCGCCGGCGACGCCGACGATCGCCGAGCCAATATGCACGCCGGAGGTTTTCTCGGCTTCGTCCACCGCCGCGCGAATCGCTTCCACCGTCGCCTCGATATTGACGACGACGCCTTTGCGCAGGCCCGTACACGGAACCACGCCGTAACCGAGCAGCGTGAAGCGAGCCATCGGTCGCGGCCTCGGCCACCAGCGTGCAGACCTTGCTAGTGCCTACATCCAGTCCGGCCAAAATATTTCTCATCGTCTTGCTGTCACCTCCGCGGGCGGGTTGCGCCGCGTGCGAACCCGCGTCGCAATGATCGCGCGAGGCTTTGTGCACGCCCGCGGTATTTCTTGCGTTTTCCAGCGCGCCGGGCTTGAGCCGGATAACCGCCTGGCCGGGGCCGTCATGTCGATAAGTGCGATCAAATCCTGATGACTGCGCCACAGACTGCAGCACCTGCGCGGAACGCGCGAATTCGATCGCGGCATCGATCCAGCGCAATCACTAGAGGAAGTCGGGGATTGTCGAGAAAAAACGTCGCGACCCCGTCACCATCGGCGTGCATCTCGGAAATCCGTTCCGAGAGCGCCGCTTCGCCGCGTACGAGGGCGGCGGCATTGTCGAGCAGCCGCGCGGGCGGCGCGTTCTGCACGCCCGCGCCGCTCAGCACCGGCAGATCACCTTGCATCGCGGGCGAGACCGGACCGCGCAATTCGCCTTCGGCGTCGAGCGTGTAGAAGCCGTCAGTGCGCTCGACCAGTGCGACCGACGCGACCGGTTTTGGCGGCGCCAGCGCGATACAATCGGTGCGGCCGGCGCCGGCGCAGATACGAAGGAGAGCATCGCGGAACGGCCCGGACGCGACCATTCGGAGAAATCGATTCGAGACGCAGCGCGAAGAGGCGTCCGGCGTGGCTCAGGCCGGTAATCACTCCGAGCGCGAAAAACGCGCAGAGCGCAATTCCGGCGAGCCGCCAGCTCCACCCGGAACTCTTCTTCGTCTTCTTCTTTTTGCGCCACCGCCGCCGCCACCGCCTCATCGCACCTCACCAATCGCCGATAAGCCTGACCTCGGGTTCGAGCACGACGCCGGTGCTCTCACGCACCTGCTGCCGCGCCATCTCGATCAAGGCGCGCACTTCTTCGGCGCGTGCGCCGCCCAGATTCACGATAAAATTCGCATGCTGATCCGGAGAACGCCGCGCCGCCCATGCGGACACCCTTGAGGCCCGCGCCTTCGAGCAGACGGCCGGCGAAATTTCCCGGCGGATTCTTGAAGACCGAACCCGCGTTCGGAAGCCCGTTCGGCTGACGCGCCGCGCGCTTGGCGCGCAGATCCGCTGACGCGCGCTCGCACAGCGTCTCGCGATCGCCATGCGTCAAGTTCGAAAATCCACCCGCGTGATCACGAAGCGCGGCGGCAACTCGGTCCGCCGATAGGCGAATCCCACGTCGTCCTTGCGTAAAGCACGGCGATCGCCTTCGGCGGTCACGCCATGGACGGCGTCACCACGCGCGCCATCTCGCCGCCAAACGCGCCCGCATTCATCACCAGGCCGCCGCCGACGCGTCCCGGGAATACCTTCGCCGAACTCGAGTCCCGCCAGCCCGTGCTCGACCGCCGTCTCGACCATCGTGCCGAAATTGCGCCGCGGCCCCGGCGCGTCACGTTCATCGGTCAATCGATAATCGTCGTCGAAGCGCTTCGCCGAGCTTGATCACCAGGCCGCGCATACCGCGATCGCTCACCAGGAGATTGGTTCCCGCGCCCGAGGCAAAAGCGGGAATTTCGATGGCGATGCGCCGCCGCCATCGCGGTCGCTCAATTCGTCTTCGGTCTCGACGACGAGGAACAGATCGGCCGGTCCGCCAATCTTGAACGAGGTCAGATCGGCCAGCGGATAGTGCGCTTTGCAGACGCGCGCCAAAGCGCGCCCGCAGATCCTGTTCAAGCGCGCTCATCGAACTTCGCCGCATGCCTCGCCCAGCAGCGCGAGGCATGCGCTCGCCGAGCTCTGTAAACGTCGCCGGCGCCAAGCGTGGCGATGATGTCGCCGTCGATCGGATCCGCGACGATAGTACGCGGCCGGGTCGATCTCGTCGCCCAGGTAGCGCACATCGAGATGGCCGCGCGCGCGCAACGCTTCATAAAGCCGCCGCGACGTCGCATCTCGCCAATCGGATCTTCGCCCGCCGCATAAACCTCCATCAGATAGAGCACGTCCGCGTCGTCGAATGCGGTCAGAAATTCGTCGAAGAGATCGCGCAAGCCGGGTAAAGCGATGCGGCTGGAAGATCATCACGATGCGCCGCTCAAAAGCCGCGCGCGCCGCCGCCAGCGTCGCCCGCACTTCTGCCGGATGATGCGCGTAATCGTCGAGCACCAGCCGTCCCGCCGCCTCGCCCTTGATCTCGAAGCGCCGCGAAATTCCCGAGAAAGTCGCAAGCGCGCGCGCCGCGACTTCGAAACGATATGCCCAGTTCCAGCGCAACCGCGATCGCCGCCAGCGCATTCATCGCCAAATGGCGTCCCGGCGAGGAATCGTCACCGTGCCGAGCGCGACGCCCTCGCGAATCACTCGTAAAGCGCGTGGAAGTCCATCGATCGACGATCTCGCTCCGCGCGCAAATCGGCATCGGCCGCAACGCCGTAAGTGATAACCGGCTTGCGCACGGCGGGCAGCAAGCCGCGCACATTGACGCTGTCGATGCCGACCACCGCGACGCCCGTAGAACGGTACGCGGTTGATAAAACTCAGATAGGCTTCGCGCACCCGATCCATCGTGCCGTAATGGTCGAGATGTTCCGGGTCGATATTGGTCACGATCGGCCACCGTCGGCAGCAGCAACAGAAACGAAGCGTCGCTCTCGTCGGCTTCGGCCACCATAAAATCGCCGCGCCCGAGCCGAACATTGGTGCCGCGCGCGCGCAGATTTCCGCCGATCGCAACCGTCGGATCGAAGCCCGCTTCTTCCAGGATCAGTCCGACCAGCGAAGTCGTGGTGGTCTTGCCATGCGTGCCCGCGACCGCGACGCCCATGCGCGCCATGCGCAGCAACTCGCCGAGCATCTCGGCCCGCGCGATGACAGGAATTTTCATGCCCGCGCGCGGCCGCGACTTCGGGATTGGAGAATTTAACGGCCGACGAAATAACCACCGCGTCGAGTTCGGCACGTCAGATGGCTCGGATGATGCCCAACGATCAGATGCTCAATTCCCAGGCCTGCGAGACGCTCAGTAGTCGCACTCTCGTGCAGGTCGCAACCGCTGACCGCGAAGCCCAGTCGCTGGCACAGCTCGGCGATACCACTCATCCCGGCGCCGCCGACACCAACGAAATGCAGCCGGCGTTGCCGCGTCAAGCAATCCCTGTGCGCGAAGCTGCGCTCATGCGGCCTGACGCTCCGGTGCCGCATGACCTCAAAGCAAACGCGGGCGATTTTGCGCGGCCGCATCGGGCTGCGCCGCTGGCGCGCCTTAGCGACCCATCTCGATCATCCGGCGGATCGGCAGCAATTCGCGTAATGACTGTCGCGAGATTTTCGCCGAGCTGGTCATCGTCCTTAACGATTCGCAGCGCCGCCGACGCTCGATCACCCGCGCGTTAAGCTCCTGCTGGCGGTCCCGATGGAACGGATAAGGCACGAAAATCGCCGCACGCCCCGCAAGAGCGATTTCGGACACCGTCATCGCCCCGCCACGCGCGATAATCAGATCGGCCGCGTCGAGCGCCGCAGCCATATCGTCGATAAACGCCAAGACCCGCGCCTCGCGCTCCGAGCATCTCGTATCCGTCCGCCACCAACTCCACGTCAGCCTGGCCAGTCTGATGAACAACGTCGAATTTTATAACATCTTTTGCTAATTTTGAAAGCTTTGCAGTACACCAAAATTCAGCCGGTGCGCTCCGCTTGATCCACCTAAAACAAGGATTTGAAGCGGACGGATGGTTTTCGCGCGCTGGGGATAAACGCTGAAGCGTACCGGATTGCCCGTCACCTCCACCTTGTTCGACCGGCAAACCCGGCCGCCGTTTCGTCGAAACCGCCGCAGATTTTGCGCGCAAAACGCCACAGCAGCCGGTTCGACGATCCCGGGACGGACGTATTCTGTTCCATCAGGACCAGCGGAACGCGCCCAAAAATCGCCGCGACCGCCATCGGCGCAGACGCATATCCGCCTGCGCTGACCACCAGATTCGGCGCAAAGCCGTTTCAGAAGCGCGCGCCGCCGCAACGCGGCAACAAATTCGCCAACGCTCGCAACCGTGTCAACACACCTTTACCACGCCATGCCGCGGACCGGAAAAAGTTCGTGCGGCAGCCCGCTCGATGGCAGCCATTGCGCTTCAATTCCGTTGGTCGTGCCGACGTAGCAGCACTTCCGTCGGGCCGCTCGCGTCGCAACTCTTCGCCCAGCGCGACCGCTGGAAACAGATGCCCTCCGGTGCCACCGCCCGCGATTATCACCTTCATCGCACGCCGGCCGCCGCGAGAGCGCGAGCAGCGCCCCGAGCGCCGCCATCGCCATCATCATCGAGGTGCCGCCGTAGCTGAGAAACGGCAGCGGCAATCCCTTGGTCGGGACCAGACCCGATCACCACCGCCATATTCATCAGCGCCTGCAAGCGACAACATCGCGGTCAAGTCCGACTGCGAGCAGGCTGGCGAAGGGTCCGGTTCCGTCTGCGCGATCGCATCCCGCGAAAGAGAATCGTACCGAATAGCATGAACACGACCAGCGCGCCGGCGATGCCGAATTCTTCGGTCACCACCGCAAAGACGAAATCCGTATGCGCCTCCGGCAGATAGAACATTTTCTGACGCCCCGCGCCGAGGCCGCGTCCCAGGCTGCCGCCTTCGCCGAGCGCGATGAACGACTGGATCAACTGGAAGCCGGCAGCACGCGCGCGTCCGCCAGGGATCGAAGAAGGCGACCAAGCGCCTCATCCGGTATGGTTTTGCTACTGCCTGAATCGCGAGCAGGGCGAGCGCCGCAACCGCCCGCGGCGAACAGATGCTTGGATGGCGTGCCCGCCGCAAACAGCATCACGAACAGGATCAGCGACGATCATCACGGTCGCGCCGAAATCCGGCTGCACCAGCAGCAGCAGCGCGATCGGCGCAATCATGATAAACGCCGGCAGCGCCCCGCGTGAAAATTCCTGGAGCATGTCCTGCCGCTTGCGCGAGAAAGTCCGCGAGGAAAAACACCATCGCGAACTTCACCAATTCCGATGGCTCGGCCAGCACCGGGCCGAGCCGGACCCACCGGCGCGCGCGCCGCGTTACAACGCCAAGTCCCGGAATCCAGACCAGGATCAGCAGCACGACCGCGATCACATCCAGCGGCATCACCAGGCGCCGCAGATCCGGCCAGCGAGAATTGCGAAATGATCACGCAAATCACCAGGCCGGCCCAATATGCACCAGTTGCAGTTTGAAAAAATGGAACGCATCGCCGGCGCGCTCGCTGACCAAGAAAATAGGTCGTGTTGAGCACCATCAGCAGGCCCAACGCCAGCAGCGCCGCCGCCGGCAGGCACAGCCACGGGTCGGGCCGCCGCCGGATAGGCGATTGCTCAAAGCGCCCGAACCAGCTCCTGAAATACTCGCCCACGTTCCGCATAGTCCTTGAATTGATCGAAGCTTGAACACGCCGGTGAAAGCAGCACGGTATCGCCGGCGACCGCGCGCGCCGCCGCCAGCCGCGACCGCATCCGCCAGTGCGGGAACGCATTCGATAGCCGTTACGCCCGCCAGCGCGGTCCGCATCTTTTCCGCGCCGCACCACAGGATCAGCAGCTTAACTTTCTCCCGCAACGGCGCGCGCAACGGCCCGTAATCGCCGCCCTTATCGACTCCACCCGCGATGCAGAATGACCGGCGCGCGCGTCGCCGCGAGCGCCTCGACCACCGCGCCGACATTGGTGCCCTTCGAATCGTCGATCTATTCGGCGCCCAGATGCGCGCGGACGAACTCGAGCCGATGCGGCAGGCCGGTGAATTCCGCCAACGCCCGCTCGATCTCTGTCGGCTGCGACCTCCATCGTCAGCGCCGCGGCCGCCGCCGCCATCGCATTGGCGAGATTATGGTCGCCCGTGCAGCTTGAATTCCGCGTCGCAATCCGGCCTCGACGTTTGCCGTCATCGAAAACGAGCATCGCCGATTCGCACCAAATCGCCGGCGTCGTTCGGGCGTACGTCATCCCGAAGCTGAACACCCGCGAGAATACCGAGTCGCGCCAGCTTCCAGACTTGCGCGATCGTCGCGATTCGATAATCGCCCAGTCGTCGGTCTCCTGATTCTCGAAAATCCGCGCCTTGGCGCGGCCATATTCGCGCGAGGTCGCGATAGCGATCGAGATGGTCATCGGTAAGGTTCAGATGAATCGCGACCGTCGGTTTGAAGGTCTCGATCAATTCGAGTTGATAGCTCGAAACCTCGACCACGGCGACGTCGTAATTCGCCCTCGACCGCATCGGCCAGCGGGCGTGCCGAGATTGCCGCCGACAAAGGTCTTTTATACCCGCCGCGCGGAAGATCTCGCCGATCAATACCGTCACCGTACTCTTGCCGTTGGTGCCGGTGACCGCGACGATCGGCGCGCGAACGAAAGCGACTGCCGAGCTCGAGTTCGCCGATCAGCGGAATACCGCGCGCGTCGCCGCGCGGACCATCAGAGGCGACGTCGGCGGCACACCCGGGACTCGCCACCACCAGAATCGACGCCGTCAAGCCACGCCGGATCCTCTGCACCCAGATGCAGTTCGCCCCGCCGGCAATCCTCGCGCGCGAGATCGGTGCGCGCTCCGCCATCACCAGCGCCGCGCCGCGCGCCGCGAGCAAGCGCGCCGCCGCGAGTCCGCTGACGCCCAGCCCGATTACCATCACCCGCTTGCCCTTGAGTTCCATCATGAGCCCGTCCGTTCACCGTAACTTCAGCGTGCTCAGCGCGACCAGTCCGCAAACGATCGAGATGATCCAAAAGCGCGTGACGACCACCGTCTCGGGCCATCCACCGAGTTCGAAATGATGATGAATCGGCGCCATCCGAAAAATCCGCCGATGCGTCATCTTGTAGTAGTAGCGCTGCATAATGACGGAGACCGCCTCGAGCACGAAAATCCCGCCGGCGATCGGCAAGACCATTTCCTGCTTCGATAGCAGGGCCACCGTTCCCAGCGCGCCGCCGAGCGACAACGCGCCGACGTCGCCCATCATCATCGAAGCCGGATAGGCATTGTACCAGAGGAATCCCATCGACGACGCAATCAGTGCGGCGCAAAAGATCGCGAGTTCGCCGGCGCCCGGCACATGCGGCACGTCGAGATAGCGCGCGAATTTCAGATTGCCGGCGACGTAGGTGAAAATCCAGTAGCAAAAGCCCATCGTCATCACCGGTCCGATCGCCAGGCCGTCGAGCCCGTCGGTCAAGATTCACCGCGTTGGAGCACGCCACGATCACCACCATCGCAAACGGCACGTACAGCCACCAATGTAGATTCGGATGCAGATGCTTCAGAAAGGGCACGGTGACGTGGGTCCCGAACCGCAGGATTCCGAAGAGCCACGACCGCGGCGACGAAGGCGCAGACCGAACTGCCACGCCAGTTTTTGCGATTCCGCAAAGCCCGTTGCCCTTGCCCCGTTTGAGCTTGAGGAAATCGTCGGCGAAACCGATCGCGCCATAGCTGACGGTCACGAATATCGCGATCCAGATAAACGGATCGCGCGGATCGGCCAGCATCAGCGTCGCCGTGAGGCACGAGGCGAGGATCAGCAGACCGCCCATGGTGGGCGTACCGGCCTTCTTCTGATGGGTCACCGGGACGTCTTCGCGAATCGTCTGGCCGATATGCGCGGCGCGAAATCGCTCGATCAACAGTGGTCCCAGCGCGAGCGACAGCGCAAGAGCCGCCAGCCCGGCCAGCACCGATCGAAACGTCTCGTATCGAAGAACATTGAGGACGGGGTAACGCATATGGAGCTGGTACAGCGCCAGGTAGAACATTCTTGTCCTTTTCTGTCCGCGCCACAGACTGACGGCACTCGGCCGCGGGCCTGCGCTAATGCCCCTTCCTCAGATTTTCTTGCAAAAGCAGACTGATCGCTTCGTCAGAAAGGCGAACGGCCGCGCGAACTCTTCGAGGTAAGCCTCCAGCCGGCCATCACCACCCGCCCCACATCCACCGCTGCCGTCAGAAGGCTTCCCTCGCGGAGTCCGCCCAGATTGTAACTACCGCCCGCCTCGTCGCGTCCGAGAATCGATTCTCGAGAAAACATGCGTCCGCCGGGCCGGCGACGAATCGCCGCCGGATACCACCACCCGTTTTCCACCCCACTCCGTCCGGCAGCCCATTCAGTTAGCCGTGCCCGGCGGACGCTCCGCACCCTTATTGACCGACGCCGTCAATTCGCGAACGACCTTGCGATCGTCGAAATCGAGACGCCGTCCTCCCACCAGTTGATAGTCCTCATGCCCCTTGCCCGCGATCACGACGATATCGCCGGCGCGTGCGACGCCGAGTCCGAGCGCGATCGCCTCGCGCCGATCGGGCTCGACCAGGTAACCGCCCGCCGCCTGCGCTTGCGAGCGATCGATTCGCTTGAGCGCGGTTTGTTTCAGGCCGTTTTCGACTTCCGCAATGATACTCAGGGGATCTTCGGTGCGGGGATTGTCGGAAGTCAGGATTGGAAGATCGGCCACGCGTCCCGCGATCTCACCCATGATCGGACGCTTGCCGCGGTCGCGATCGCCGCCGCATCCGAAGACGCAGATCAGGCGGCGCGGCCGTAACTCGCGCAGGGTATCGAGCACCGCCTGCAGCGCGTCGGGCTTGTGCGCATAATCCACCAGCACTTTCACGTCGGCAGGTCCCGTCACTGCCTCCAGCCTGCCGGGGGCCCCTGGGCATCGCCGCACCCCGTCGATAACCGCATCCCCATCGATGCCCAAGGCCACCGACAAAGCGGAGGCCCCGAGAATATTCAGCAAATTGATTCGACCGAGCAGCGGGGAGCAAATCTCCAGACGCTTGCCGTCGATGGACAGTACCGCGCGAATCCCGTCGAGGCCCGTGCTGAAACTCACCGGATGCACGTCGCAGGATTTGTCCAAGCCAAAGCTGAGCTTGCGCCCGCGCACCGACTGCAACACTCGCCGTCCGAACGGGTCGTCGCCGTTAACCACCGCGACCGCCTCGGCGTCGGCGCTCTTCGGCAGCAGTTCGGTGAACAGTCGGAGTTTCGCCGCGAAATAATTCTCAACGGTCCCATGATAGTCGAGATGATCGCGCGACAGGTTGGTAAAGAGGCAGGCGCTGAAATTCAATTCGTCGACCCGCCGCTCCTCGAGTCCGATCGATGAAATTTCCGCCGCCGCCGCCCGCACGCCGCTGCGCTCCATCGTCGCCAGCGCCGCTTCGAAATCGATCGATTCGGGCGTGGTCAAGCCGCTGTAGAGTTTTTGTCCTCCGCTAAAAATTCCGATCGTCCCGATAATTCCGTGGGGCCAGCCAGCCGCCGCGAAAATCGAATCGAGCAGATAGGTCGTCGTGGTCTTGCCGCTGGTGCCGGTGATACCGATCAGCTTTATTCGCCGGCTCGGCGCGTCGAAGAAGCGCGACGCCACCACCCCCATCAATCGCCGCGGATGGCTGCTCACGATAACGGTTGCCGCGGAGCGCGCCTCCACCTCATCCTCATCCGCCACCACCAGAGCGCGCGCCCCGCGGTTCAATGCATCTGCAATATTCGCGCGGCCCTGCGCCGCGTCTCGTGCCGTTGAGAAGAATAAATCGCCCGGCCGCACCTTGCGCGAATCATAGGCGAGTCCCGCGATTTCGATCGTGGCATCGCCTCTGATGCGAGCGTCGCCCGCGTTGGCGAGAAGGTCGCGCAAATTCATCGGCTGCCTCGCGGAGCGCGATGCCGATCCTGCACATGCGCGGGCACTCGGCGCGAGGCCGAAGCCAGGACCATCCGCTTGCTCGCTTTTTTCGCGGGACTCACCGACGCCGGCACCATGCCGGCATTGGTGGAGAGCGCGATCTGAACCGCACCGCGATCCAGCGACGCACCCGGCGCCGGCGTTTGGCGAATCACGTAGCCGCTTCCGCTCACGCTGAGATCGAGGCCACGAGCACCCGCCAGCGCGAGCGCCCGCCGCAGACTCATGCCGCGAAAATCCGGAGTCGCGCCCGCCGCAATCGGCGCCGCCGCCACCGCCTCGCTCTGGCCGGCCGCCTCGGTTGAACCGTCCGCGTGACTATCGCCGCCAAGCGCGCTCTCGCTGAGATCGAAAGGCAGCATGCTCGCAGTTTCGTAGGTCGGATGCGCCGGAGCGACATCGAGACGACGCATCGCCCCCGAAGCTATTTCGCTGAAAACGGGAGCCGCCACCAGTCCACCGAAATGGGCGTGCGGCACGTCGTAGAGCACGACCAGAATAACCAGTCGTGGATCGTCGGCAGGCAAAAAGCCCACGAACGAGGCCACCAGCCGATCCTGGTAGTAGGTTCCGGTGGCGGGATTAACCATTTGCGCGGTTCCGGTTTTACCGGCCACGGTAAAGTCCGCGACTTGCGCGAGACGTCCCGTCCCATCATTTCCGTTGACCACCCCGCGCAGCAGCAGATTCATCGTATGCGCTACGCCGGGAGAAACCGCGCGTCGCAACGCCTGCGGCGTATGCTGCAGGATCTGGTTACCGGCCGCATCATATGCGGCTTTGACCACGAAGGGACGCATCACGACGCCGCCGTTGGCGATCGCCGCATAGGCCGTCGCCAGCTGGATCGGGGTCACCGCCACGCCCTGGCCGAAACCATGATCGGCAAGCTCGATTTCCTTCCAACTCGATCCCGCGCGCACCAGTCCCGACCCCTCGCCCGGCACGTCGACCCCGGTTCTGTGCCCCAGGCCAAAGGTCGTCAGACCCTTGTAGAAACGCTGCGATCCCAGCGACAGCGCAATCTTGGCGGCGCCGATATTGGACGAAACTTCGATGATCCCGCCGAGATTCATCCAGCCGCGGCGGCTGTCGTCATGGATCGTGTGGCGGGCGAAATGCCATTGGCCATTCTCGCAGAAGATCTGCCGATGCGTATCGATGACGTGGTCTTCGAGCGCGATCGCACCGAGTATTCCCTTCATCGTCGAGCCCGGCTCAAAGGCGTCCTGCACCGCGGTATCGTGCAGGCGGTCATGAATCTTCGACGGGTCCGCGTTGATATTGGCGAGTGCGAGCAGTTCGCCGCTGAAACGGATCCAGCACCACCGCGGCGCCGCGCCTGGCCCCGCTGCTCTTCGACCTGGTCCGCCAGGTAATTTTCGGCCTCGGCCTGAATCGACGAATCGATCGTCAACTCCAGGCGAGCGCCCGGCTGGGCGTTTTTGAGGTCGAGCGGCGAATCGAAAATCGGATGACCGAAAGCGTCATGATAAAGATGCAACTCGACCGGCTCGCCGCGAACCAGCTTGTCGTAACTGAGTTCGACGCCGGAGAGCCCCTGGCCATCCGTCCCCGCCATCCCCACCACCGCCCGGCCAGGTTGCTCTCCGGATAAAACCGTTTGTATTCGCTAACCGCCCCAACGCCTTCGAGGGCCAGGTCTTCCGCGACGCGCGCCTGCTCCGGCTGCAGATGCCGCACCAGCCAAATGAAGGGCGCCTCCCCGTGCAAGCGCGCCTCGAGCGACGCCGAGGTCATCCCCAGCGCCGAAGCCGAGCTTCGCCCGCTCGGCAAGCTGGTGCTTTCGAGCAGTTTGCGCGGACGCGCATAAGATCGATCGCGTTTCCGCCGATAGCGCCAACGCTTTGCCGTCGCGATCCATGATCGGACCGCGCAACGCCGCCAACTTCATTTCCGCGGTATGCTCGCTGCGCGCCATCGAGGCCAACCGGGGCCCGTCGACCAACACCAGCATCGCGAGGCTGGCCGCGGCCAAAACAAAAAGGCTCGCCAACGAAATCGTGACGATACCGATGCGAAACTGACGCCGTTTGCTCAAGGTGTTCACGGCATCATCACCACGCGATCGGGGCGGCGGGCCAAGCTTGTATATGGCCGCCAGCATGCGCAGACGGGCGTGAAGAAAGTTCGGCCGACTGCAGTTTCAGCCGCTGGTTCTGTCCTCGAGATTGCGAATATCAAGCCGCAGCGCGGAAAGCCGGTAGCCCTCCTGGGTCACCTCGAGCCGCACCATCAGGGTCGTGAATCCCGCCGCCACGATCGCAATCGCGAGCAGCGCCGGGATCAAGCGCGACGGCCTGACGATCGGCTTGGGCCGGCGATCACAGGGATCTCCGTTCGATACAGCGCAATCGTGCGCTGCGCGCGCGCGGATTCTCGATCGCTTCTTCGCGCTCGGGCCGTACGGCCTTGTGCGTAATCGCGTCGAAGTCCCCCTCTTGGGCCAGCTGCCGAAAGGCGCGCTTGACCGGACGGTCCTCGAGCGAATGATACGCGATCGTGACGATTCGTCCGCCCGCGATAAGCCGCTTCGGCGCTTTCTCGAGAAACGCGCAAGACTCTCGAGCTCGTGGTTAACGGCGATCCGCAACGCCTGGAAGGTCCGCGTCGCCGGGCTGATCTTGCCTCGCGATCCCCACCGAGCACTCCTTCTATTACCCCCCGCAAGTCGCCGGTCGTTTCGAGCGGGCGGCGCGAGCGCGCCTCGACCAGGGCGCGGGCAATCCTGCCGCGAGGCGCGATCCTCTCCATAAGCGAAGATGATCCGCGCCAATTCCTCCTCGCTCTCTTCGTTGACGATGTCGCTCGCGCGCAATTCCTGGCGCTGATCCATGCGCATATCGAGCGGTCCGTCGAAACGAAAACTGAAGCCGCGCGTAGGATCATCCAGGGCGAACGTGCTCATGCCGAAATCCGCGAAGATCACGCTCGCGCAGGGCATCCCGCACTCATCGAGTACCGTATCGAAATCCCGAAGTTCGCCTGTCGCAACATTACGCGATCGCCAAAACGCGCCAGCCGGCTGCCGCCTGCGCCAACGCCGCGGCGTCGCGGTCGAGCCCAAGCAGATTCAGGCTGGTGGCCTCGAGCATAGCTTCGGCATGTCCCCCCGTACCCAGGGTTGCGTCTACGACGAGCATCGGCTTGGAAGCGCGGACGAGCCGCACCACCTCATCCCGCATCACCGCCACATGTTGACGGCCCGCCGCGCTCAAGCCCTTTTCCTCACCCGAAGCATCCCTGCTAACTCGTTCGGCTTCCTAGTTTAAAACGGAATCTTCTTGCGATACTCGGGGTCGCTCATACGTTCCTCAAACGCCTTCAGCTTCTCGTCGAGTATGGTCTTGTCCCAAATCTGAAAGCGGTTATGCTTCGCCGAAAAGGTGACCTCGTGGTCGAGTTTCGCGAACTCCCGAAGTTTTTGCGGAAGCAGAATCCGGCCTTGCTTATCAACCGGCACCTCGTGCGCTCCGCCGACATAAAAGGTCTCGAAGGCCTGAACTTCTTCGTCGAGCAGCGGCTTGGTCGGCGAATTTCGCGATCACTCTCCCACCCGTTCGGCAAATACGCTTCAAGGCAGTGATAGCAATCCTCGAAGAAATTAGTGATGTAGAGCGCGATCCTGACCCTCGCGAAGGAGGACATCGCGAAAACGAACAGGGAGGCTAACGCGCCCTTTCTCGTCAATCGTGTGGTCAAAGCGGCCGTTGAACACCGAACCCTCCCCCGGAGTCTCACCAAACCACTATCCCTCCCTTGAGTCCCACAATCTCCCACTCTCCTCCCACTTCAGTCAAGGGAAATGTGGCTTCAATCATGGAGAAAACCCACTAGTTTCGGGGCGAAAATACGACGAAAACGATCCAAATCGTCTATTTCGGTCGATTTTGATGCGCTAGCAGGGCGCGCAGAGCTCCTGGAGTGGCTTGCGCCCATTCCCCAGGGACCATAGTCTGGTCGGTCTATGGCCGACCACGTAACTACGCCCGAGGAACCGCTGGAAATCGACAAGCTGGGACCTGCCAACACCCTCATTGAAATTATCGATGAGGATGGGATTGCTCTCGGGCTGTGCCTGCTCTGGTCGCTCGAGGCCGTCCGCAACGGTTACTTCCATTTGCTCGACCGGAGGAACGTTCGGCCCCGGCAACGGCGAGCCAGCGCCTTCCCGCCCGGCCGCCCTCGTAAGAAGGTCTCCTCGGAAGCGCGGCGCTAACCCAGGTTCTCGCCGCCTGCCGGTGGCAAAACTCAATGCGCGGCTACGGCGGCGATGCGGTCGCCCGCCCCGGGAATTCACCGATTTAACGGGTTTGATGACAGATCGAGTTAAAGCTGGTCCGGGCTGCACTTCAGAGCTATCCGCAGAACTTCCGCAGCGTTTTCCTCGAGTAACTGCCCTAGATAGAGCGCGAGAGTGTCGTTGTCAGGGACGCGGACCAGGGCGTCGGTCTGGGTGGCCTGCGTCATCTTGAGGAACCCGTCCAACCGCCGCCCCTTGTCATGCTGACGAATCAGGCGCGCGACCGTGCTTTGCGAGAGCCGGGCGAGCTTTGCCTCCAGGCCACGTCGAGCCTGTGCGCGGAGTTCCTCGACCTCGACTCGCGGTGAAGTTGTCCCGATCGTAAAAGCGCAATCGGGGCAGCGCGGCGCGATATCGGGTGAGAGCGCTCCCTCTATGCGGCATCGCGCTATCCGGCTTTCGAGTTCCGACATCCTCGAGATGAACCCCGAGGCCTCCGGCGCGCCCAGAGCGGCGATCGAATCCAGCCGCCGCAGCGCGTCGATATAAGTACGCGCGTCTTCGAGGACCTCGGCGAGCCGATCCATTTCTTGACGCCAGATTTCATGCGAAGACCGATAATACTCGACGTAAGTCCACTTGAACCTTTGAAAACGTGCCTCCAACGCCTCGAACTTGCGGGAAACGTCGGTCGAACTAAACGCGTTGGCGGCCACCGTCAGCAGATGACATTCGGTCTCGAGAGCATTCAGCCGCTGGTCGTGCGTCACGTCATCGTCGAGGTTCGCCTTTAGACCGGTCGCGGCGAGATATTCGCGAATCGCCCGCAATCTCGGCACGAATACGGCAAGAGTGGCGAGCGCTTCGTACTCATCAACTACCTTTAATGCGGCCTCCCGACGCCCGGGGTCCGCGCCACATTCGACGAGGCTCCTGCGCTCCTGCCTCCATTAACGCGACAAAATCGGCGAAGTGCCGCTCCTGGTCGGGCGAGAGCCCGCGCCCGCTTTCGCGCAGGGCTCCGTCCAGGATCGCGCGATTGCGAAACGTCTCCTCCAGCGCATTCGCCATCGCCGGACTCAGCCGTTTGAGTTGCGCCTTTACCTCGGACAATTCCTGCGCGGGAGTAAGGGTCGAATCGAAACGACGTATGAGCGGCAGGGCGGCGTTGAAGGCGATCACTTCGGGACCGCCGGCGGCTCGGGAATTGAACCAGGCGGCGCTCGAATCGGACTCCAAGACGATCGCGCCGCGGCTGCGCAGCGCAACTTCGCGCAAAATCTCGGCTAGTGTTTCCGGTGTACAGATGCGGTCGGCGGTGATCGCGGGTATTTGCAGCGCCAGATCGCGCAATGCCAACGCCGCTGTATCGGCGTCCAAAGCGTGCAGCATCAGCGAATCCACCGCCTGGCGCGCGACAGATCTCATCGGCTCGGCGACCGCGCCGGCCGCATCATAAGCTCGCCCCAGGGCAATTCGCCCGTTCTCGCCTAAACGGTCTTCGACGGCAGCGCGCATCATCGGCGACAGCATCAGATCGCCCGGGAAGATTAGACGGCTGAAGTCCCCGCGGGCATGCCAGGGTAAGAGGACCTCGCGGACCATTTGCGCCATCCGCGCAACTCCGCATTGAAGGGCGCGGGATTGCAGGACGATCCGAGACGCCGGATGGAACGGGTAGACCGCCCGCGCCTCGCCAAGGTCGAATCCGGCGTAAGCGTCCTCGACTATATGTGCCGAACGCTCCTCCAGATGGCGTGCGCGTTCGACCGCGACTTCGAGTATCTCGTCATCTTCAGGAGCAACCGCAAAAGTTGGGACGTTTTCGAGTCGCTGCCGCGACCAGCTATCACAACGGTCAATTTGGGATGTTTGAGGTTGATTGCCAGCGCCGAAAGGGTTTCCAGTGATTCGTGGCCGCAACCAAGCTCGGTATCGCCGAAATCGATAGCGACGAAGACTGCCTTCACGCCCTGGCGGCGCGCCTGGTCGAGAGCCGCTACCAGCGCCTCTTTTCCGCTAAGACGCCGCCATAGCTGCGCGGCTTCGTTCACGCTGCCTGATAACTCACGCGCGAGTTTCTCGATCACCCGCTGCTCGAGGTTTCCGCCGCGTCCCCCAGCGTCGACAACCAGCGTGAGATTGCGCGCGGGCTCGGCATTCAGGGCGCCCGCACGCTGACTCAGACCGATGACATAATTGAGAAAATGGGTCTTGCCCGAACCCGCTATCCCATCGATGCAGAACAGGGCGCCGCGGGGCTTATCCAGCTGCTGGTTGATTGCTTCCCATGCGCGTTGCGCCGCCCTGGTGATGAAGAAGTAGGTGATGGCCGCAACGCCGGGTTTATCTTCGAGCGGCGCACGATGCGGAATTTCGGCGGAGATTCTGACGGGATTGTGAATACCCGTTTCGCGCATCCCCCTTTGGACTCGCATACGATTTGGTTTAGCGACAGCGTTGTCGCATTACCAGAAAAATCGCGATTATGCGCGCGCAAGTGAATTGCGGCGACGGCAAGCGTTGATAGTTCTCAACGCGCGTCCAAGAGTGAGAACGTCAAAATCGTAGAGATATAATACTTATTAACTACCAGGACGACTTTCGCAGCAAACCAATCGAAAACTGGAAATTTCAGGTTGCTACACGACACCTTCCTCGCGCAGACGCGCCAAGGCGCTCGAATCGATTCCAATTTTCGCCAGAACTTCGGCCGTGTGTTCACCCAGTGTTGGCGGCGCAGTCGGATCGATTTCAATATCGTCTGACATCTTTAGAGGTGATCCGAGGACACGAATCGCGCCACGCGTAGCAGATTTGCTATCGAGCAGCATTCGGCGCATCGCCACTTCCGGGTCGGCAACGACTTCCGCGACCGATCGCACAGGGGCGCACGGGACCCCGTGTTTGAGCAGAATATCCACAAGTTCGTCGCGCCGATGCCCCCGGGTCCAGTCGGTGACGATCCCATCGACCTCGTCGGAGATAGCGAAACGCGTCGCATGATCCTTGTAACGGTTCGAGTGGATCAAATCCTGGCGGTGCATCAGCCGGGCCACCGTGTGCCAATGGTCTTCTGTCAGGCAGAAGATGAGAATCTCTCCGTCGGCGGCGTGGTAGACGTTGGAGGGGCAGGCATTGCGATGCCGATTGCCCATCCGCTTGTAAGGCTTTCCCTCGAGTTCGTTGGCAATCAAACCCGTCATCGAGGGGATGCACATGTCGGACATCGAGACTTCCACCTTCTGGCCGCGGCCGGTGCGCCCGCGCTGAATGATCGCGGCGAGAATAGCGCTGGTCAGATGGCTGCCGGTGCCCATATCGATGAAAGTGGAAGGTGTGCGCGTTCCGGGACCGTCGGCGAAACCAGTTACCGAGACAAAACCGGAAGCCGCCTGGACAGTGCTGTCCATCGCGCCCAATTTCGCCCATCGCCCCTCGGACCCATAGCCCTTGATCGAAGCATAGATGAGCCGCGGCAGGTGCTGGCGCAGGGTCTCGTAACCGAGCGCGAATGATTCCATGGTGCCGCTCGAATAATTCTCGACGAGAACATCGGCGTCGTCGAGCAACTTGAAAAGGACTTCGCGGCCACGCGGCTTCTTCAGGTTGAGAGTGATCGATTTCTTGTTCGCGTTGAGCATCAGGAAGGCATAACTGACGCCGCCGGGCGAAGATTCCGGCCGCCGCAGATATTCGCCGGCACCGGGAGATTCGACTTTGATGATCTCGGCGCCGAGATAAGCAAGTTGCAAGGTGCAATATGGGGCGGCGAAGATTTGCCCGAGATCGATTACACGAATTCCCTCAAGCGGTTTTTCCAATGCTCTACCCGTTTCGTTCGTGTCCATGATTTGTGAAAAGCGCGGCAGTGCGGTTTCCGCGAGCCGCGAGGCGATAGATCTAAAACGTTATTCAGCTCTTATCTGACGCGATTCCCGCGGCGTCGTCAAAGCGGCGGCGCAAGGCGTTGAGCCAAAGATCGCTGATCCATTCGAGGTCCCAGCTTGCCCAGGTATTGCCGGCCGCGGGTCCCGCCGCGCGCAGAGTCACGAGCGACGCGCCGATCTTATCGACGGCCCTTCGCGCGCGATCCTGCCGATCGACGCCATTTTCCCGCGCGGCTGTGACATACTCGATAATGCCACCGATAGCTTCACGACTATAATGCCAAACGTCGCGTTGCGACGCTGCCAGCGTGTCCTTGGTTTTTGCGAGCAGCGTATCCGCGGCCGCGAGCGCGCGAGTAATCGATGAATGCGCCTGCTCGAGCTCGAGGATTCGCCGGCGCGACGGCGTCGGCTGCAGCCGCGGACGCATCATCTCGCCACCACCGTCGAGGATCAGCGCGGAAGCCCGAGAGATAGCCCGGTAGACTTCGACCATCTCGCTCGCACACTGCGGATGCGTCGCCGTAACCGAATCCGCGAGAACGCGGTCGGGCTCAAAGTTCGGCGAATGTGTCCCACGAGCGAACGCTTCGAGATTGACCGGATAAGCAAGCACGCTGTGCTCGCCGAATGTCAGACAGGAAATGCTGGTCACGCCCAGCTTGATATACGCGCGTAAATCGCTCGCGATTACCGCGGGAGTGACGCAAGCGAGTCCACCGAAGAGGATCGCGTCCGCATAGTACTCGAACACATGACCGCGCCCATCGAAGAGTTCGAGGTAACGCTTCAATGATTCGAGATATCGCGGATTGACCTCGCACACCTCATCGTCGATGGCATGACTGTAGCAACGCTCGCGCGGCGCCCATTCGAAGGACACGTTGGGGCGTGGGCGCAAGAGCGGGTCGGGCTCGATGGTATCGTGATAGGCAAGATAGGCAACCGGCGGTCCCTGCAACATCTCCGCCGCAACCGCGTCCGCGACCGCATTGACGACGCGCATATACTGACGTTGCGGCGATATCTGCGAACATTCACCGCATCGGCACCATGCGCCTTTCGCAACGTCCGCTCCCCATATGTGCAGCAAGGCGCATTCCGGGCTCTCGCGCAATATCCGATCGCGCGATCGCAAACTGATCGCCAATGCCTTCGCGTTCGATGCGCAAAGATTGCCGTTGCGATCCCGCTCTCCCTGTGAATTCACTGGAAACAATTCAGGATCTCTCGCGAAGGATTCCCTGGGCAATAACAACTGCAGCACATGTCCGCCGTACTCCGAGGCGATTCCTCTCTCCGCGATGAAGCGATATCAGCTCCTCGATCTTCAGGCGCCTGTCCACCCTGTGACGAATGTACGAAAAGGCGTTGAGACCCCGCGCCCCCATCCAGGGAATAAACCTGCGGTCGTGCGCCAGATGAGTCGCCAGACGGTCCGCATTCTCGTAGTGCCAGGTCATGAGGTCGGAGGCGAAGGCGCGGCGGCCGAAGGCCGACACGCTGGTGCGGGCCTCGACCAGGTCGAGGCCCGCACCAGCGCAACGCGGGAAACTCGGCGCCGCGCCCAACGGAAAGCGCGCGCCCAGTCCCTCCAGCAGATCATAGACGCCATGCAGCAGGGCGCTGTCGGTGCTGCCCGCGAGCAAGAGAGCGCCGCGCTGCATGCCGGGATTGGGACCGCCGGGAGGGAGAGCTTCGCGCCAGAGCGCGAAGCCCTCCCTCCCGGCGGGTATCTGTGGTGGGGCGGCTTCCAATGGGGTGGGCGCGGAGGGGCGTGCGGCGCGCCGCACAGCCTCCCGAGGCTGCGCCGGCGCGAGCCGCAGATGGCGCGGCGGAAGCCGCGAATCGGCGGCGACGCCCACCTTTTCATCGAGCATAATCGTCAGCGAATCGGCGAGTTCGCGCGCCGCGAACTCCTGCGGTTCGCTGGCGGCGACGGGATGAAGAACCGTCAGCCGCGAGAGACCCTCGGTATCGGTAATTTTTCGGGAACCCGCCACTCTAGCCCCCGCCTCAACCTCGTTTTGCCGGCCCGTAGGGGATGATAACATCTTTAGAGAGCGCTCCGTCATGATGTTTAGACTCTGGCGACTCTGCCCAGCGAGGGCGCATCGACAGTGAATCCGCAGAACAGCCGTAGCGAAAAATTAGAGAAATAATGCCGAGTCCGCAGGAAATTCTCGCAGAACTCAAGAAGGTCAAATATCCGGGTTTCAGCCGCGACATCGTCTCCTTTGGAATGATTAAGGATATCGAGGTCTCCAGCGATACGGTGACGGTGATTCTCAGTACTTCCTCAACCAAGCCTGAGGCTCTGGCCCAGGTTTCGAGCGAGGTGCAAAGGACCGTGGCTGCGATGGCGGGTGTACCTGCCGTCAAGGTCGAGATCGATCAGGCGCCTCCGCCGCGGATGGCCGCGCCCGCCACGGCTGAAACGCAAGATCCCGGGAATCAGGCACGTCCTTGCCGTCGCCAGCGGCAAAGGCGGCGTAGGCAAATCGACGGTTGCGGTGAATCTGTCGCTCGCACTCGCGGCCATGGGATGGCGCGTCGGATTGATGGACGCCGATGTCTATGGACCGAGTGTGGCAATGATGGTCGGAGCCGGCCAACAGGTGAGCGTCACCAAGGACCGCCGCATCGTGCCGCTGGAACGTTTCGGTCTCCGTTATGTTTCGATGGCGTTGTTTGTCAATGACGAAACCGCGGTGATCTGGCGCGGACCGATGGTGACGAAGCTCGAGAGCGAGTTTCTGTTCAACGTCGAATGGGGTGAACTCGACTGTCTTGTGCTCGATCTCCCTCCCGGTACCGGCGACGCGCAACTCACGATCACGCAAAGGGTCGTGCTCGACGGCGGCGTGATCGTTACCACCCCGCAGGAGATCGCACTGCTCGATGTTAAGCGGGGCGTCGCGATGTTCGAGGAGGTAAACGTGCCGGTTCTCGGCGTGATCGAGAATATGAGCTATCACCTCTGTCGCAAATGCGGCCATCGTCACGAGATTTTCGCCCACGGCGGTGGTGGACGTCTGGCGCAGGCTCTGCGAGTGCCCTTTCTAGGCGATTTGCCGATCGTGCGCGAATTGCGCGAGGGCGGAGACACCGCGAGTCCGCTGGTCGTGACCAATCCGGGCCATACGGTGAGCGAGACCTTCAAGTCGATCGCCTCGAAACTGATCGCGCGACTCGATGCGCCCGGCGCCGATCGGACGGCCTAGCGCGCGATGGCGTTCGCGATTTTCGATATCGAGACGCGAGTCGACAAGCATCTCCTGAACCAGGTCTTTTTCGCCGACGCGCAACTGAGCGATGAGGACGCGTACCTGCGCTTTCGCGGCGATCTGCGCGAGCGCGGAAGCGATTTCTTCCCGCTGACGCTGCATGTTCCGATTTCGATCGCGGTGGGTTATGCGAGCGAGGATCGCGTGCTGCGCGCGGTCGACAGCCTCGCTATCGCCGATTATTCCGAGGAGCGGCTGGTGCGTGAATTCTGGGAACGCAGGGATCATTTTCAGGGGTGCCTGGTAACCTTTAATGGACGCGGGTTTGACCTGCCGGTGCTGGAGTTGAGCGCACTGCGCTATGGAATTTCGGCGCCTTACTATTTCAGCGACGAAGAGTCAGCGCGTTCGCGTCGCGCCCCGGACCGCCATCTGGACCTCTACGACTTTTTGACTAATTACGGTGCGGCGTCGTTGCGCGGCGGGATGGACCTGCTGCTCAAGATGATCGGATTGCCGGGTAAGACCGAACTCAACGGCGCGATGGTGCAGGATTATTTCGAGGCGGGGCGGCTCGACGAAATCCATCGCTATTGCCGTGCTGACGTGATCCAGACGTACTTTCTATTTTTACGGGTGGAACTTTTGCGCGGGAAAATCGATCGGGCGGCATTTCAGGCGGCTTACGAGGCGTCCGCGCATTTCCTCGACCAGCTTGCGGTCGCGCGAACAGATGGAGAAACGACGCATCAGCGATGACGACCGCCCCGAAAGTCTCGCTAATCGTGATCACCCGCGACGAAGAGGCGCTGATTGGGCAGTGTTTGAGCAGCGCCGCTTCGTTCTGCAGCGAGATGGTCGTGGTCGATTCGCTATCGACCGACCGTACTGTAGAGATCGCGAAAGGGCTGGGCGCGCAGGTTTATCAGCAGCCATTTACCAACTACGTGCGGCAGAAGCAGATCGCGCTCGACCATGCGACTTCCGAATGGGTGCTGTTGCTCGACGCCGATGAGCAGGCGACCTACGAGTTGGGACGCGAGATCGAAACGGCAATTCGCGGGACCGCATCCGGCCACCGGTTATCGGATCCAGCGGACGCTCTATCATCTGAGCCACTACTATACGCGGCCGATTTATCGCGATCGGCCTGTGCGACTTTTCCGCCGCGATCGAGGGCATATCGGCGGCGTCGATCCGCATGACAAGGTGATCGTCGACGGCCGCGTCGCGCGACTCAAGTCGCCGATCCTGCACTTCAGCTACAAGGATATCGCCGATCACGTGGCGACGATGAATCGCTTCAGCACTCGCGCCGCGGCCGAAGCCGAGCCGTCGGCGCTGGCTGCGATCCAGATGTTCACCCATCCGCTATGGCGCTTCATCAATTTCTATATCGTGCGCGGCGGCTTTCGCGATGGCGGAGCCGGGCTTTACGCCTCGATGAGTGCGGCCTTTTACGTCTTCATCAAGTACGCGAAGATTTACGAGCGGCGGATCAAGACGCGGCATCCGCGCTAGAAAAGCCGCTTTCCTTCTGCGGCATAACTGATAATTTAGGCGTGGCTACATGAAACGGCTGTTCGGCTACATTGATCGCTACCGCAAGTGGTACGCCGTAAGCATCCTTTGCACGATCGCTTTCGCGACCCTGCAGATGGTGCCGCCGCTGCTATATCGCGACGCGCTCGATGCGCTGCAGCCTCCCCGTCCAGGTCATTTGCTCCATCTGACGGAACTTATGTGCCTGATCGCGCTTGGGATGGGACTCGCGCGATGCTTCTCGCGTTCGGTGACGTTCAACACCGGCCGTGATATCGAGTACGACCTGCGCAACGATCTGTTTGAACACTTGACAAAGCTGGGCCCGGACTTCTACGAGCGGCTCAAAACCGGCGACCTGATGTCGCGGATGATCAACGATTTGACCGCCGTGCGCATGATGGTCGGGATGGGTGTGCTGAGCTTTACCGAGACGCCGGTGAAATACGTGCTGGCTCTCGCCTTCATGTTCTCGTTGAACGTCAAGCTGAGCCTGGCGACGCTCGCGCCCTACGCGTTCTTGTTCGTGGCGATACGCTTTCTCACGCGCACCCTGATGGAGCGCAACCTGAAAGTTCAGGAAGGTCTGGGTACGATCGGAGCGAAGGTCCAGGAAAGCCTTTCGGGAATCCACGTAATCAAGGCCTACAGCCTCGAACAGCGCGAATCCGATCATTTTCGCGCGATGAACAACGATTACAATGAACTGGGCCTCGCCCTCGCGCGCGTACGCGGAACCCTGATGCCGCTGATTCGTGGAACCGTCGCAGTGTCGAATCTGATTCTACTCACCTACGGGGGGCTGCTGATTCAGGTGCATCAGGTTTCGATCGGCGACCTCGTCGCATTCATGGCGTATCTCGCGCAACTCGCATGGCCGACCGTATCGATCGGATGGATGATCTCGATCTACCAGCGGGCGAAGGCCTCGATGAAACGGCTGGAGGAAGTTTTCAACGCGACACCGGTCCCCACTATCGAAGGGGAAGGCGTGCGATTGCAGGCCTCGGGCGCGATCGAATGGGATCATGTCTCGTTCAGCTACTTCGGCCGCGACGGCATGGAAGCGGATTCGAACGGCGGGCGCGCGTTGGCCTTACGCGACATCAGCGTAAAGGTGCCGGCCGGCGGCAAACTGGCGATCGTCGGGCGCACCGGCTCGGGCAAATCCACCATGGTCAAACTGCTGGCGCGGCTTATCGAACCGACGACCGGGCAGGTCCGGCTTGACGGCCGCGACATTCGCGATATTCCGCTGAGCTCGTTGCGCAAGACCATCGGATTGGTGCCGCAGGAGCCGATTCTTTTCTCCGACACCCTCGCGCGAAATATCGCTTTCGGTCGCACCGACACAACGATCGATGAAATCCACAGCGCCGCGCATATCGCGGGACTCGATGGCGATATCGCGGTGATGCCGCATGGATTGGATACGATTGTGGGCGAACGTGGTATGTCGCTTTCGGGCGGACAGAAGCAACGCGTCACCATTGCCCGACTGCTCGCCTACGACCCTGAAGTGGTGGCGCTGGATGACGCCCTCTCGAGCGTCGATACCGAAACCGAGAAGACCGTGCTCGGCAGTCTTCGCGAAAACGTCAAGGATCGCACGCAGATTGTCGTCGCGCATCGCGCCTCGACGGTCCGGGATGCCGACGAGATCGTGGTGCTGGAGGACGGTGCCATCGCCGAACGCGGCACCCATGAAGAACTGATGGCCCGCCGGGGCGTCTACGCGGAACTATTTCGACGTCAACTACTCGAAGAGGAACTCTCCCGCTACTAGCACCGATGCAAGTTGCAGCCGAAGAAGAACTCGGGCGCGTATACGACGCCAGGCTCCTCAAGTGGGTCTGGAGCTACGTCCGCCCCTACCAGCATCTGTTCTGGCTATCGGTGCTGCTGATGCCGCTCAACACGATGTTCGCGCTGGCGCAGCCGTATCTCTTCAAGATTGCGATCGACGTCTTCCTCTCGGCTCATCGAGGCGCACCGCCGGGATGGCTCAAGTCTCTCGAGACAGTCTGGCCGGGCCACGGCCTGATGCTGATGGGCGCGCTCTATTTGATTCTTTTGCTCGGCGAGGTGCTGAGCTTCTATGGCCAGTTCTACCTGACCATGATGGTGGCGCAGTACAGCCTCTCGGATTTGCGCATGGCCCTCTTCAGCCATGTCGAACGGCTACCGATGGCATTTTTCGACCGCACACCCGCGGGCCGTCTGGTCAGCCGGATGACCACCGACATCGACGCCATCAACGAGATGTTCAGCGCCGGGTCGTTGACCCTGTTTATCGACGTGCTCACGCTCGGCGGGATTATCGTGATCCTGTTCATGTCGAATGCGCGGCTGGCGATGTGGTCGCTCTGCGCGGTTCCGCCGCTGATGTTCGTCATCAATTTTTTCCGCGTGCGGATGCGCGCGGTATTTCGCCAGATTCGCGAGCGACTCGCCGCGCTGAACGCCTACCTTTCCGAAGCGTTGAGCGGGATGGCGGTGGTTCAACTGTTTACGCGTGAACGCGAAAGCCGGCGCGAGTTCGACGAGCTCAACCTGCTGAGCCGGAAGGTACAGTCAAAGTCGAACATTTATGACGGCGTCCTTTACTCCAGTGTCGAGACCCTAAGCTCGATCACGGTTGCATTGATTCTGTGGGCCGGCGGTGGTGAAGTAATTCATCATCTGCTGACGCTCGGCACGTTGGTTGCTTTCTTCGATTACGCCCAGCGCTTCTTCAATCCATTGCGCGACGTTTCTTCGAAGTACACTACGATGCAATCCGCCCTCGCCTCCGCCGAACGAATCGAAGCCCTAATGGAAACGCCGGAATCGATCGCAAGTCCGGCCGAGCCGCGGCGCCACGAAGGCGGTCCGGGCGCGATCGTTTTCGAGCATGTTACCTTCGAGTACCGGCGCGGCGAACCGGTCCTGCGCGATCTGAGCTTTCAGGTCGAGCCAGGTCAGAAGGTTGCGATCGTGGGAGCCACCGGGTCGGGCAAGACCACCATCATCAAGCTGCTCAACCGTTTCTACGATGTTACCTCGGGCCGGATTCTGGTCGACGGTATCGATGTGAGGGAATGGGACTTGCGTGGTCTGCGTCGCGCCATCGGGCTGGTCCAGCAGGACGTTTTTCTCTTCGCCGAGGATATTCTCGACAATGTTCGACTGGGTCGCTGCGATCTTGGCGAGGACGCGGTGAGAGAAGCCCTTAATCGCGCCCAGGCCTTGGGCTTCGTCGAGCGGATGCCGTCGGGAATTCGCGAAGAAGTGCATGAACGCGGCGCGAATCTTTCCGCCGGTCAGCGCCAGTTGCTGTCCTTCGCGCGCGCACTGGCCTACGATCCGCGGATCCTGGTGATGGACGAGGCCACTTCCAGTGTCGACAGCGAGACCGAACGACTGATTCAACTCGCGCTTAACGAATTGCTCGCCGATCGCACCGCGCTGATCATCGCGCATCGCCTATCTACTATCGAACGCGCCGATTTGATCCTGGTCCTGAGCAATGGCGTGCTACGCCAAAGCGGCACTCATGAAGAGTTGCTGAAACGTCCCGGCATCTATCGCCGACTCTTCGAACTTCAATACGCAGCGGCGACGGAATCGGCACGCTCGGGAACCGGTCGCCGCCTATCCTCTTCGCGATGATTCTGAACCGCTGGTGGCGCGGCCCGCGCCTCGCGGCGGCCGCGTTGGTCGCGACTGTTGTCTTGGCGATTGGAGGCTGCGACGTTCGCTACGTCACCCACGCGGCGTGGGAAGAGGGCCGTCTCCTATGGCATCGCAAACCGATCAGCGCCGAGTTGACCCGTACTGATTTACCCGCAGCTCAACGATCCAACCTCGAAACCGTTCTGGCGGTGCGCAAATTCGCCGCCGATAGTCTCGGACTGAACGTCGGAAATGCGTACGAGACGGTCACGCAAGTCGACCGGGGCGCCGTCGTATGGGTCGTGATGGCCGCACCGCGCGACTCGCTAACGCCATACACCTGGTGGTTCCCGGTGGTGGGCAATGTTCCCTATCGCGGGTACTTCAAAGAGAGCTCGGCGCGCGCCGAAGCGGCTGAAATGGAGGCAAAGGGTTTCGACACCTACGTGCGTCCCGCGATTGCATTCTCCAGCCTTGGTTTCTTCAACGACCCGCTACTCTCGAACTTGCTGGCGCTCAGTCGTGTTGAATTGGCCGGCGTGATCATCCACGAACTCTTCCATCGAACATATTTCGTCGCCAGCGACATAATGTTCGACGAATCGGCGGCGACATGGGTCGGCAACCGCGGCGCGATAGACTTCTTCAGCGCCACTGATGGGCCCAGTTCCGCTGCCGCGACTGCCGCACGGGGCATCTACGAAAGCGACATGAAATTTGCGGCTTTTTTGCTCCAGGAACAGGCGCGCCTGCTGGCGCTCTATGGAAGCAAACAACCGCGGGACAAAATTCTCGAGCAAAGGACGAAGTTGTTTGCGCAGATAAAATCGGATTACGCGAAACTTAAACCAACACTTTCAGGTTTGGAGCGTTTCGACCTCGACCGAGAAGAGATCAACAATGCGGTCTTGCTCAATTACCTGATCTATTTCCACGATCTGAACAATTTCGCCGAGCTCGAACGCATCCATCATGGCGATACCCGGGCGACTATCCGCGCGATAATTGAAATAGCAGAGACCGAACCCGACAATCCTTTTCATGCGATTTGGATGGCGGTCTCTCAGTCGAAGCCGGGGCCGATTATCGCGCCCTCCCCTGCAATCGTTCCTCATAACTGATAAAAACAGGTGGATTCGGGCGGCGCGACGCGTGGTGGTATAGCCAGACGTAGCTACTTTGTTTTCAGCATCGTGCTTAATGCCTCGGCGAGTTCTTCCTCATAGCCACCGAAGAAATGGTCTGCGCCTCTGATGATCTTAACCTGCGCGTTATTTCCCAAATCTTTCTGTAGAGCTTGAAGTTGCTCGGCAGGACAGTACGTGTCGCTGTCGCCGGCGGCCAGCACGATCGGCTTGCCCAAATCGTTCAGCGCCGTCGGATCGGCCATGCGAATCGGCAACGCGACTAGCACCAACTCGCCAAGGTTCGCTATCCGCGGAGCGGCCTTCATCGCGGCCATCGCGCCGAAGGAATAACCCGCCAACACGGGCGCTTCGGGTTGCACACCTGTTTGGGTGGTTAGGAAGTTCAGCGCCGCGATCGCGTCGTCTGCTTCACCGACACCCCCGCCATGCTCGCCTTCGCTTTGACCGACGCCGCGAAAATTGAAGCGCAACGTTGCCCATTGCAGACGCCACATCGCTTCGAGCACGGCGTCGACCACGTTGTTGTACATCGAACCGCCATAGAGCGGGTGTGGATGGCATACGACTGCGCCGCGCACGGGCGTTGACCCCGCGGGCGTCGCCAGCAGACCCTCGAGTGTGAGATCGCCGGAAGGAAAGGTGACTGAAAGCTCTTTCATCGTTGCCCCATCTACGCTTGAAGCGCCGTTGGTATGGTGACACTGCGGCAGCGGCATCGCCACGCCCGAATCGGTACGTAGGCCTGCTATACTATAAGCTCAACGATGGAAGAAACTCCCGACATTCCGCGATTCGCCGCCGACCGCACGCTGGTGCGCCTCGCGAAGTGGCTGCGCCTGATGGGAGCCGATGTATTGTGCGAAGAAGGTCTTTCCGCGGCCGAGACTTTGCGTATCGCGCGCGAACATGATCGGAGGATGCTCACCCGCGACAAACGCCTGCGCACCGCGCCCGACGTGCTCTATATCGAGGGTCACCTGTTTCGCGATCAGATTCGCGAAGTAATGGCGCGTTTCCCTTTCGATGCGCGTCGCCACGCCTTCACCCGATGCTCGGCGTGCAACGACCTGCTGCATGAGGTGCCGCGCGAGATCGTGGTGCGGCGGGTGCCACCGTATGTTTATGCGGCGCACGAAAAGTTTGCACTCTGCGATCGCTGCGGCCGTGTCTATTGGGGCGCCACCCATCTCGAACGCGCGCTGCACGAACTCGAAGCAATCGGCCTTTGAGTCCGGCTGATCTTCGAACCTGAAGCAAAAGTTCCACCTCGATGAATTGTATTTCTGGTCGCGACGCTGCGAAGCACACTTGGTATGTCGCGCTGAGCGCGTTAACGTAGCCCGATGGCAGAAGACGGAAAATTCATCACGCTCGATGCGGCGCTATACGACTATGTAATCAAGCATGGTCACAACGGCGATGCGCTTTTGGCCGAACTTGCGGTCGAGACGGCCAAGAAACTCGGTGGCGTCAGCAGAATGCAGATCTCACCTGAGCAAGGGACGTTGATGACGGTCCTCGCGCGGGCGATCGGCGCAAAATCCGCGATCGAAGTCGGAACTTTCACCGGCTACAGCGCGATATGCGTTGCCCGGGCGTTGCCGGCCGGCGGCCGTCTGCTGTGCTGCGACGTCAGCGAAGAATGGACCGCGATCGGGCGACGCTATTGGGAAAAAGCCGGTCTGACCGACCGGATTACGCTCAAGATAGCACCCGCGCTCGATACGTTGCGGGCGTTACCCACCGACGAAACGACGGACTTTGCGTTTATCGACGCCGACAAGTCGAACTATCGTGGATACTACGAAGAAATTCTCAAGCGGACCCGACGCGGCGGGCTTATCTTGATTGACAATGTCCTGTGGAACGGCGAGGTCCTTAACAAATCGAACCAGAGCGAGGACACGGTTGCAATTCGCCAGTTGAACGATTTTCTGGTCACCGACAGCCGCGTCGACGTGGTGATGCTCCCGGTGTCCGACGGACTCACCATCTGCCGCAAGAAGTAAGGCGCACGGCAGGCGCGAGTAGAAGTAAGTCGCCGGCGTGCTGAGCTATATGAGGAGAAGACGATGGAGAAACTCATTGTTGAAGTTCGCATCAACGAGTACGCATCGCGAAAGCATAACGCCAATGTTCCTTTCAGCCCCCAGGAGATCTGCGACGAATCGATCCGGTGTTGGCGCGAGGGCGCTTCGATAATCCATTACCATGCTCGCGATCCCCAATCGGGCGCTCCGTCGGCCGAGGCCGGGGTTTACGCCGAGACCGCGCGGCGGATCCGCGACAAGACCGACCTGATCGTAATGCCGACGCTCGGGGCCTGGACGTTGCCATCGCCAGAAGCTCGTATGAGCCACATCGTCGAGATGGCGAAAGACCCCGCGGCAAAGCCCGACTTTGCACCGATCGACATGGGCACGAGCAACGTTGACGTTTGGGACTCGCGGCGCAAGACCTTCCTGACGGATGACGTCATCTATATGAATCCGACCAAGACCTTACGCTACTTCGCCGAGACGATTCGTGAGGCCGGCGTGCGCCCGTATTTGGCGCTTTGGAACGTCAGCGCGATTCGCGCGGCGGAAGCCTTCGTCCATGCGGGTATTCTCGAAACGCCCCTTTATGCCGGGATCGTTTTGAGCGAGAGCGGTCTTTTCGCCGGAAATCCGGGAACGGTGCGCGGACTGCAGGCGATGGCCGACTTCATTCCACAGCATCTGCAATGCCATTGGTCGGTGATGTGCGTGGGCGGTAATCTTTTTCCGTTGGTCGGCGCCACGCTGGAACGCGGCGGTCATCTGGCGATTGGCCTGGGAGACTATCCGTATACGGAAATCGGCACCCCGCGAAACGCGGAACTGGTCGAACGCGTGGTTGAAATGGCCCATCAGATTGGCCGCGAAGTGGCGACTCCTTCCGAGGCGCGCAAGATTCTGGGCCTCGCATAATCCCGCAACCGTCTCGATGAGCTCAGAGTCAAAGGTGAGTGGACTATGAAAGGTTTCCTGTTCGGGCTGGTGATCGGAGTGATCGCGGTACCCGTCACCTTCTTTTGCTATTTCTATTTGGGACTAGCCCCGGTGGCGACCGACTCGCCGCCGATGCCGTTCGAGCGATACCTGGCCAGGGTCGCGCTTCGCGCTCGAATCGATCGCGAGATGCCCAAAGGCGATCCGCCGATGCAGGCGACCGACGAGAATCTCATCGGTGGCGCCAAGATTTACATGCAGAGCTGTATCGGATGCCACGGCAAGATGGACGAGAAGCCCGACCCATTCGCCAAGGGCCTGTTTCCTCATCCACCGCGTTTGCTCAGTTCCACCCGGACGATCAAGGTTCCGCCTGGCGCGATCTATTGGGTAGTCACCAACGGCGTGCGGTTGAGCGCGATGCCGTCGTTCCGCGACATGCTCACCGACCAGGAGCGCTGGCAGGTAAGTCTGATGCTGGCAAATGCCCAAAAGCTGCCAGACGCCGCCCAGGGGCTCGTGAAATAAGTCGTCCATCGCTTGAGATTTCGACGGTTTCGCCGATCTCTGGATCCGGTCGTGCTGTTCACTCTGCCCTATCCGGCACGCTAGACTTGTCTATCCAAAGGCAGTGCGAAAAGAAGCGATGGACGAACGTTACGAGCCGGACAGTATCGAATCGAAATGGCGCGACGAATGGGAACGCAGTGACCTCTACCTGACCCGTGAGGATCCCGGCGAGCCGAAGTTCTACGTGCTGGAGATGTTCCCCTACCCCTCGGGAGACGGCCTCTCCGTCGGCCATTTGCACAATTATGTCCCGTGCGATGTGATCGGCCGTTACAAACGGATGGCCGGATTTAATGTATTGCATGCAATGGGCTGGGACGCCTTCGGGTTGCCGGCCGAAAATGACGCCCTGCTCAAGGGGTTACATCCAAAAGAGACGGTTCCGCGTTATGCCGCGAACTTCAAGCGACAGTTGAAGTTGGCCGGATGCGCCTATGACTGGACGCGCGAGATAAACTCCTCAACACCAGAATACTACAAGTGGACGCAGTGGTTCTTTCTCCTGTTGTACAAGCGCGGCCTCGCCTATCGTGGGATGGGTTCGCAATGGTGGTGCGACAAGTGCCGCACGATCCTGGCCAACGAGCAGGTCATCAACGGATGTTGTTGGCGTCATACCGACAATCCGGTCTCGCGTAAGGATCTCGAGCAGTGGTTCTTCAAGATGACCGACTACGCCGACCGCCTGCTCGACGACCTCGACCAGATCGACTGGCCCGAGCCGATCAAGCTGATGCAACGGAACTGGATCGGCCGGTCGGAGGGCGCGGAACTGGCGTTTCCCGTAAGCGGACATCCCGGCAAGGAAGTCCGCTTCTTCACCACGCGTCCCGATACGGTATTTGGCGTCTCGTTCATGGTGGTGGCGCCGGAGCATCCGCTGGTCGCCGACATCACCACGGCGGGGCAGCGTGCGGCGGTCGAGGCCTACATCGCCGACGCGCGTCGCGAGACCGAGATCGAACGGCTCTCGACGGTCAAGGAAAAGACCGGGGTTTTCACCGGCGCCTACGCGCGCAATCTGTTCAACGGCAAGGACGTTCCCATCTGGATCGCCGACTACGTCCTGATGGGCTACGGCACCGGCGCGATTATGGCCGCGCCGGGTGAGGATCAGCGCGACTTCGAGTTCGCGACGAAGTACGGCCTGGAAATTCCGGTGGTTACGGCGCCCGCCGACGGCACCGTCGCACCGAAAGATCGCGCGTTCAGCGATCATGGCGTCGCGATCAATTCCGGATTCCTCGATGGAAAGAAGACGGCGGATGCGATTCGCGCGGTGTGCACTTACGCTGAAGAACATGAGATCGGTCGCCCCACGATCAGCTATCGGATGCGCGATTGGTTGATCTCGCGTCAGCGCTATTGGGGATGCCCCATTCCGATCGTGTACTGCGAGACAGGACGGCATCGTTCCCGTGCCCGACGATCAATTGCCCGTCGTCCTGCCCGAAATGATGGACTATCAGCCTTCGGGCACCGGTCGCTCACCGCTCGCCAATATCCCCGAATTCGTCAATACGACCTGCCCGAAATGCGGCGGACCGGCGCAACGCGAAACCGATACGCTCGACGGCTTCGCGTGCTCGTCGTGGTACTTCCTGCGCTTCGCCTCGCCGCATTACGATGCCGCCCCGTTCGAGAAGACAGAGGGCGACTACTGGCTGCCCGTCGATCTGTACGTGGGCGGCGCCGAGCATGCCGTGATGCATCTGCTGTACGCGCGGATGTGGACCAAGGTGATGTTCGACGCCGGGCTCATAGGATTCAAGGAACCGTTCCCGGTGCTGCGCAACCAGGGGATGATCTGGGCCGCCGACGGCCAGAAAATGTCCAAGAGCAAGGGCAATGTCGTCACGCCCGACGCGATGGTGGAAAAGTATGGCGCGGACGCGTTGCGCCTGTGGGAACTCTTCATGGGGCCGTTCGAAGAGGCTACCAATTGGAACGAAGAAGGTGTCATCGGCACTGCGCGGTTCCTGACGCGCGTGTGGAATCTGGTCAGGCACTACGTCGAGGCCGGTTGCCCGCAAGGCAACCCCAACGCCGAAACTATCAAACGCGCCCACAAGACCATCCGCACGGTCACCGACCATGTAGATCGGATGCGTTTCAATACGGCGCTCGCCGCGATGATGGATCAACTCAATCACATCCAGAGACTAGCGCCAGAAGAGTTGGGCCGTTTCGCCGTCGAGACCTACGTCCTCATGCTGGCGCCGATGGCCCCCTATGTCGCCGAGGAGTTGTGGCGCGCGCTCGGGCACGAAGAATCGATCCATCGCGAAGGCTGGCCGAAGTACGATCCGGAGCTGACGCGCGACGAAACCTTGACGATCGTCGTGCAGGTCAATGGCAAGGTGCGCGACCGGCTCGAGGTCGACGCCGGCGCCAGCGAAGAACAAGTCCGCGCGATGGCGCTCGAGAGCGAGGCGGTACTGAAGCATCTCAACGGCAATCCGCCCAAAAAAGTCATTTACGTGCCCGGCAAATTGGTCAGCATCGTCGTGTGACGTCATGGCGGACGTCGGCCTTACTCACATCGCCCTGCTCTGCACCGATCCCGATCGCACTATCGAGTTCTACGCAAAGTATGCCGCTATGGAGGTTGTGCATCGTCGCGTCGATACCGAATCGGGCGCGACCGTCGTATGGCTCAGCGATCGCAAACTGCCCTTCGTGATCGTTTTGATCCAGACCGAAAAGGTGACGACGCCCTTGCTCCCGCTCGCTCATCTGGGGGTCGGCTGTGCCACTCGAGGTGATGTCGACCGTCTTTGCGCGGAAGCGCGAGCCGGGGAGTGCCTGCGATCGGGACCGACCGACTCGGGTTATCCGGTCGGCTACTGGGCGCTGCTCGCCGATCCGGACGGCAATACCCTCGAGCTTTCGTACGGTCAGGAAGTAGCACTCACGCTTGCTCAGGGCGAAAACAACTAAGCCTCGACCGCTATGAACGCCGGCAAGTCGCGCGCTTGAAGGTGCGGCGGCGCTCATGCGATGGTCGGTCATCCCGGTGCAGTCGAAAGGTGGTGTATCGAAATGGCCGATGAACTCAAGGTCGAACATAAGTCCAATTACGTAACGCTCTCGCTCAACCGGCCCGAAAAACGCAACGCCGTCAATCGTGCGGTCATGGAGGCGCTCGACGCCGCCCTCGCCGCGGTCGAAGCCGACAAGAATGTCCGCGCCGTGATCATAAAGGGCGAGGGACGCGGCTTCTGCTCCGGACTCGACCTGCGCGATATCGAGCAGATGGGCACCACCGGCATTACCTTCGAAAAGATCACGCGGCGTATCCAGACTTTGTCCGTCCCAACCATCGCGGCCGTGCACGGCGACGCCTTGACCGGCGGGCTCGTGCTCGCGTTGAGCTGCGATCTGCGAATCGCCGGCGAAGGTGCGCGCCTCGGTATGACGCCGGCGCGAATTGGCTATCTGCCGACTTACTGGATCTTCCGCAAGTTCGTCGAAACCGTGGGTCCCGCCAACACCGCGGAGATCATGTACCTCGCCGAACCGGTCAATTCGGCGCGAGCTCGCGAGATGGGACTGGTGCATCGCGTCGTGGCCGACAGCGAACTGGGCGCTGCCGCCGGGGCCTGGGCCGAAAAAATTGTAGGCAATGCTCCACTCTCGGTGCGCGCAATGAAGCAGATGATCTCGCGCGTGGTGAGCGAGGCCTTCGAAGTCGAACACAAGGACCTCGACGAGCTCGGCAACAAGGTCCGCGGATCGCAGGACGCTAAGGAAGGCGTGCGCGCGTTTCTCGAAAAGCGCAAGCCGGTATGGAAAGGCGAGTAATTCGCACGCACCGCCTTGGAAAAGGCGCGGCTCAAAGATGTCCGAACGTGAATCGAATCATGCAGCTTTTGCTAAGGAGTGACGGATGGCCGACGAACTACTGAGAGTCGAACGCCGCGATAACTTCGCGACGATCACGCTTAACCGCCCGGAAAAGCGCAACGCCCTGAACGAACCGCTGATGAAAGCGCTCGACGAAGCGATCACTTCGTTCGAAGACGACAAGGAGATCCGTGCGGTCATAATTCGCGGCGCCGGCGGAAGTTTCTGCTCGGGCATCGACCTGGCGGAAGCCGAACGGCTCGAAGGTGGTCATAGTCCCGTCAACATCGAACGCATCTTCCACCGCCTCGCCAATCTGCCCGTACCGACCATCGCGGCGGTACAGGGTGCGGCGCTCGCCGGCGGATGCGAGTTGGCGCTGCATTGCGACCTCCGCGTCGCCGCCGAAGATCTTCGCATGGGAATGTCGGTTGCGCGTGTGGGCCTGGTGGTTCCTTACGATTTCATTCGCAAACTGATCGAGATCATCGGCGCGGCCAACACCGCGCAGATTCTCTACACCGCCGATCCGGCCGATGCGCAACGCGCGCTTCGTATGGGCATGGTGCACGAGGTGGTGGCGAACGCCAAGCTCGAAAGCGCGGCGATTGCGTGGGCGGAACGGGTCTCGGCCAACGCGCCGCTTTCATTGCGTACGATGAAAAAGAGCATGCGGCGCGCGCTCAGCGAATCCTTCGACGCCTGGCACGACGACATCCTGGAGATGGGCAGGATGGTGCGGGCGAGCAAAGACGCCAAAGAGGGCGTGCGCGCGTTCCTCGAAAAGCGCAAGCCCAAGTGGCAGGCTGAATAACCTGTCGCTCAACCTGATCCGTGGCCTCTCTCGCAAGGGAGAGGCGCGTGATCAGGTGGCGCTAGCGCATTATCAGGTTGAGCCCGCCTGGTGTCGAGTAGCGGCTCAGATCCAGATACTCTTTCGGAACCTGGTCGTTGATATAGGTAGTCGGTTGACTATCTATCGGATCGCCAATGAACGAAGCATGGTTGTTCTGGATATCCCAGAACGCGTAGATCAGAGAGCCCGAAGAATCGACCGGCCCGATACCGGGTACGTCGATCGTATGCAGGAAAAAGCCGGCTATCTTCCACAATGCCATTTTCGAGTCGTATAGTTCTTCCCAATAGGTATTGAAGGTCGCCTTGTCCACGTACATCACTCGCTTGCCATAGCAATAACCACCGGAATGGGTCGGCAGCTTGGAGGCACTGATCACGTATACGTCGCGCACCTGCCATTTGCCCCACGACGGTTTGGGCCATCCCAGCGGCATTTCGTAAGCTCCCGGAAATTTGTCCGGCATCGTCGGAAGGATCAGCGCGAGCACCTTCTTCTCGCCCAGATAATCCACCTGCATTTCTCGCAGGCTGGCGTCGAATCCTGAACGATAGTCGTCGGGAGTGATATCCATACCCTGCATTTGACTGCATCGCGCCAACGTCGAGACCGGCTGATAGCGGCGCAGCGAAGGCAGAAACGCGTAGACGTCCTCGGGTCGCGTCAGATCCGTATACGAGATGGTGAGCGACGCCGTGTAGCGTACCTGTTCAGGCTCGGTGATCATGAACCACTGCGTCCAAAACTTACCCTGGGTCTCCGGTATCGTGCTCGGAACCCCGGGATCGGTGTTGTAACTGAGCTGCCGATAGTTAAGTTCGCCCGATGAGCAATTGACATTCCCTTGCTGATCGAGGGCGCATCCGCCGGCGTTCTTCAGCACGACCAGATGCGGGATATAACGAAACCATACGTCCGCCAGAATCTTCCATCCCTTGTGCGGTTCGGACGGGGTCGGGAACGGAATACCGCCCTGATAATTCTCGATCGTCAGTCCGCCGTCGGGCAGTTGCGCAAGTCTTACCTGCCCCGCATATTTTTCGGTCGCCTCCATGTAGCTCTTGGGCAAAGCGTTTACGACCGTGGGTCCGACTTCAATCTGAGCCGTGGGCGGCATCTTCCAGAAATACTTCCCCGGCGAAAAGCGCCTGCTGCCCTTCTGACATGAAATCGCGATACTGCTGCCAGTTTTCAGTCGTTATGGTGGTGCCGGCGGGAATGCCTCCCGCCATAGCGGCCGCGGCGCCGTCTTTCATAGGAGCCGGTTGAGCCAGCGCGACCGGCGAATTCACAGCGAACATCAGAGCAGACACAATTCCAAGCAACTTCAGACGATCACGCATTACCCGAACCTTTCCTACCCAGGGACGCAACAAACCGAATCCAGCTCTTATGAGTTACAAGCCGGTTCAAGTCAAACTTGCGCCTTCGTTGAGATCGGCAATCGTCAGGCGCGAACGACTACCCGCAAAGACGCGATGCCGCCGAATGCGGCATTCATACCATTCAACGACTTGCAGACGGGAGGATTTACTGCTGTCGGATCAGCATCTTGTCGACGAGCATCTTAAAGGCGGAGTTCCGCTTCTCGGGCGGAAAATTCGCGAGCATATCCATCAGTCCGCCGCGAAACTCGCACGAAGCAGGTTTGCCATTGCGCGTTTTCAGCTGGCTGGTAAGAACTGTCTGATTCTCCGCAGAAAGATGAGTATAGATATCGCGTTGCTGGCTGGTTAGCTTGGGCAGACAATCATCCGCAAACCCTGTTGATGCGCCGGCGGAAAACGCCAACGCGAAAACTGCACCGAGTAGGTAGTATCTCATTCTGCTCCCTTGTTCTGGTTTTCTCGGACCATGGTCGGCGACACCGGCGCGGGCGCGCAGGTCCCGTCCCGTAATGATCATTCACGCGTCAACGCACGGCGCAGTGCCGCCACGTTCTGTACCAACTGACTCGGCAGGTTCAATGTCCCCGCTACATTAGAATAAGGATAGAGTCGCCCGTTCAGATGCGCGTGCAACGGAAGCCCGCCCCCCTGATGGATCTCGTAATCGAGCGGCAACGGTCCCAGCGCCTTCACGATGCGGAAAATTTCTCGCGCGAACGGTCGCAACTCTGCCGGCGACAAGTCGCTCATCATTCCCCGGAATTCCGGCATGACCACGTCGTAACTGCGCGGAAAAACCCCGATCGGGCTCGAGTAGCTCACCACCCCGTCGTGCCGGTCTATCAGCAGGCCAATCCGCTCGACCAGTTCGATCAGTTCGTGCCAGAAATTCGGATTTTCCCGCTCAACGCGAAGCTCGGCTTCGCCCGCCGGCAGCGGATGCGGAGAACCGATCACCTGCTGATGCGGATGCGGTTGCGAGGCTCCGGATTCCCGCCCTTGATTTTTGCGGATAATTACCGAAACAACCGACGGATTCTCCAGCACGTGCCGCATCAATCGGACATCGGTCAAAATCAGCTGAAAGAAGTGCTCCTCGCCAAGCGCACCGGTGCACATGAGGTCGTTGATAGAGCGCGGATTCGGAAGAAAATGGCGCGGATCTTCCACAACGATATAGGATTCGTTGCGGCCCCCGGTAAGATTTTCAGGGATGCGAGGGAACAGGTTGTTGAACACCCGGATAACCCATGGGGCATCTTCGAGGACCTGGGCCCCGTCCCAGCCGGGAAACTCGGCCCGGGTGATTCGCAGCAACTCCACCGGCGCATGTTCCTCGTTTCCGGGACAGAAGGGGCATATCCCGATCGCGTTGCGCATGGCGGCAGGATCCAGGACCGGGCGTTCGGGACTGAGCTCCTCGCGACCGCCGAGAGTAAAGGCGAAGCTCTTTCCGCGAACATCGACGACGTAGGAAATCACCCCGGTGATCGGGTTCTTGATCCACAGCAGTGCGCCGTCGCGAATCTCGTGTTCAATCGGCATAAGGTTAGGGACACTTTAAGCACGCCGGTACGCTCGGTTTCAACGCATATCCTCGCCCCGCTCGGAGGCGGCAGGGATTCTCGTATTGACTCCAGACAGACCCTTGGTTATCCATTGATCAGGGACACGGCCCATGGAATCGGGCCTTTAACGACGCATTGGGGTCTGGCGTCCCGCGTTTGCGGGCACCAGGCTTTTTTTTGGCTACATCCAGAGACGGTGAGCGAATCCTTCCCCGAGGCATAAAGGTGCCCGCGCAAAAGAAATACCTTTTTACCCCCGGTCCGGCGCCTGTTCCGCCGGAAGTCCTTCTCGCGATGGCGCGACCGATGATCCACCATCGCACGCCAGAATTCAGCGCCGCACTAGATTCAGCGCGTGAACGTCTCAAACCACTCTTCGGCACGCGTCAAGAGGTGATTCTGCTTTCATCCAGCGGTACCGGTGCGATGGAGGCAGCGGTCACGAATCTGATTGCACCGGGTGAGCATGCGATTTTCGTTAATGGTGGGAAATTTGGCGAACGTTGGGGCAAATTACTCGCCGCGCATCGAGCGGTTGCCCACGAGATACGGGTCGAATGGGGCCGCGCCGTCCGTCCTGAACAGGTAGCAGACGCCCTGAAGGCTCATCAGGGCGCTCGAGCCGTTCTGATGCAAGCGAGCGAGACTTCGACTTGTGCGATCCACCCCGTCGCTGAGGTCGCGGCGGTAACGCGCGCCAGCGGCGCGATGCTGATCGTCGATGGCATCACTTCGGTCGGCGTCTTCGAACAAAAGATGGATGAGTGGGGCATCGACGCACTGGTGACCGGCAGTCAGAAAGCGCTTATGCTGCCGCCCGGATTGGGCATAATCGCGCTATCGCCCCGGGCGCTCGAACGCGCGCAGACGGTGCGGGCGCCGCGCTACTACTTCGATCTTATCCGCGAGCTCAAAGCTCAGCGCGACGAACATACCACCGCGTATACGCCGGCGGTTCCCCTGGTTTTTGGCTTGAACGAAGCTCTTGCGATGATTCATGGCGAAACGCTGGAAACCGTCTTCTCGCGTCATCGCATAATGGCCGCGGCGACCCGGGCGGCAGCTCCAGCGCTGGGACTCAAGCTGATCGCGCCCGAATGTCCCGCGCCCGGCGTCACCGGCATACTTACACCCGAGAAAGTCGACGGATCGAAGCTCGTACGCCTGATGCGCGACGAACTCGGCGTCTCCGTGCAGCCCGGCCAGGATCACATGAAAGACAAGCTCGTGCGCATCGGACACATGGGCTACCTAGCGCCATTTGATATGCTGATCGCCGTGAGCGCGCTCGAAATAGGGCTGGCTCGGCTCGGCTACCGCTTCGAGCGTGGCGCCGGTGTCGCTGCCGTCCAGGCCGCGATCGCGCAGGAGACCTGAAGCAGTATGGCGGAGAACTTCCGCGTCTTGTTGAGCGATTCGCTGGCGGGCCAGGGAATCGAGGTCCTCAAGCGCTACCCTCAGATCAGTTTCGAAGTCAAAAGCGGACTCACCGCAGCGCAGCTCGGCGAGATCATCGCGCCCTATCATGCGCTGATAATTCGCAGCGCGACCAAGGTCACACGCGAACTAATAGATCGCGCGACCTCACTTAAGGTTATCGGCCGCGCCGGCGTCGGCGTCGACAATGTTGATCTCGACGCGGCCACGCGCCGCGGTATCGTCGTGATGAACAGTCCGCTCGGCAACAGTGTGACCACAGCGGAACATACCATCACGATGATGATGTCGCTGGCGCGTCATATCCCCGCTGCTGACGCCGCCGTGCGCGCGGGCAAATGGGAACGCGGCAGATTTACCGGGAGCGAGGTCTTCAACAAGGTTCTCGGGATAATAGGCCTGGGCAATATCGGGCGCATCGTTGCCGAACGTGCGCTGGGCCTCAAGATGAAGGTGATCGCCTTCGATCCGATTTTGACCAGTGACGCGGCCGCGAAGATGGGGGTTGACCTGGTCGGCCTCGACGAACTTTTCGAGCGCTCCGATTTCATCACCGTGCATGCACCACTAGTGCCCGAGACTCACGGCATCGTCAGCCATGCCGCCTTCGAGCGGATGAAAAAAGGCGTCCGTATCATCAATTGCGCGCGCGGTGGGATCGTCGACGAAACCGCGCTTTACGAAGCGCTCAAATCGGGGAAAGTCGCGGGCGCGGCACTCGATGTTTTCGTCGAAGAACCGCCGCCACACAACCATCCTCTGCTGAGCCTGGATAGCGTCATTGCTACACCGCACCTCGGCGCGGCGACCGACGAGGCCCAGGTGCAGGTGGCGGTCGATATTGTCCATCAGATCGTCGAGTTTCTTACCGAGGGTACGATTCGCCACGCCGTCAATATTCCGGCACTCACCGTCAGGGAACTCGAAATTCTGGGGCCGCATCTGCAACTTGGCGAAAAGCTCGGCAGGCTGGCCGCGCAACTCATCGAGGGCGCCCCGACCCGGGTCACGGTAGGATTCGCGGGTGAAGCGGCCGATCTCAAAGCCGAACCGATAATCGCGACGGTGCTCAAGGGTTTGCTGAGCGGCTTTCTCGATCAGGGTCTAAATTTCGTCAACGCACCTTTCATCGCACGCGAACGCGGCATCACGGTAACGGAGTCGCGCTCGCGCGGGACGGTCGACTACACCAACACGCTGACGATCACCGTCGAAACCGCACGCGGCGCTCATGAAGTGGCCGGGGCGGTCTTCGGAAACCGTGCGATCAGGCTGATCCGCATCGATAGCTACCGGATCGAGGCGACGCCCGAAGGCTACTTCCTGATGCTGCTCAACCGCGACGTTCCCGGCGTCGTCGGAGCGGTCGGCACGGTGCTCGGGCTGTCGGGTATCAATATCGCCGGGCTCGAACTCGGTCGCGACCGCGCCGGCGGAACCGCACTCAGCCTGGTCGAAGTGGACGGTCCGGTCGCCGACAGCATACTCGATAGCCTGAAGACCATCCCCGCGATAACATCCGCCTCGCTGATTAAACTTTAATGCAACGTTGTGCTTTAGCCCTCGGCGCCATGTGCGCGGAAAGGAGTATGTCCGCTGCTTCTCTCTGAATCGGCCAAGCTCCCGCTATGAAAACAGTCGCAGTTGTTGGCTCGCAATGGGGCGACGAAGGCAAAGGTAAAGTCGTAGACCTCCTCGCCGCGGATGCAGACGTTATCGTTCGATTTCAAGGCGGCAACAATGCCGCGCATACGCTGGTTGTTGACGGCGAAAAATTTATCTTGCGGCTCGTCCCCGCCGGTGCCTTGCACCCCGGTAAGACCTGCGTGATCGGCAACGGCACCGTGGTCGATCCGATCGCCCTGATGGAAGAGGTCGACGGGTTGAAACAGCGCGGACGGCTGCGCGACGACTCCCTGCTGAAGCTCAGCTACGACGCTCACATCGTGATGCCGTACCATCGCGCGATCGATCGTGCGCGTGAGGCTCGCGCGGGCAGTCGTGCGATTGGCACCACCGGATTCGGCATCGGCCCAACCTACGAAGACAAGATGGCGCGTACGGGTCTGCGCTTCGATGATCTGATGAATCCCAACACTTTCAATGAAAAACTCGAGCGCAATGTCCGCGACAAGAATCTTTATCTGAAGACCGTCCTCAAGGCGAAGCCGGTTAACGGCCGTGAGATTCTCGCCCAACTCGACAAGGTTCGCTCGCGCCTCAAACGCTACATCTGCGATACCTCCGCCTATCTGGACGAAGCCATCGCCATCGGCCGGCGCATCCTCTTCGAGGGAGCTCACGGCGTGATGCTCGACGTCGACCACGGCACCTATCCCTACGTGACTTCATCGAACTGCGGAGCGTCTGCCGTCTTCGGCGGAGCCGGTATCGCGCCGGGCCAGCTCGACGCCGTGCTGGGAATCAGCAAGGCCTACACGACCCGCGTCGGTGCGGGACCGTTTCCGACGGAAATCTCCGGTAGGCTGGCCAATATGCTGCGCGAGGAAGGCGCCGAGTTCGGCAGTGCGACCGGCCGTCCGCGACGCATCGGATGGTTCGACGCGGTGCTCGCCCGCCACGCGATTCGGCTCAACGGCATGTGGGGGTTGGCGCTCACCAAGCTCGACGTCCTGACGGGTATCGATCCGCTCAGGGTTTGCGTCGGCTATAAAGCCCGCGGCAAGGAATACTCGCAGGTTCCCGCCGATCGTTACCTGCTCGAGAAGGTAAAGCCGGTATACGAGGAAATGCCGGGATGGCGCGAGGATATCACGCAAGCGCGTACGCTCTCGGATCTACCGCCGGGCGCGCGCCGCTATCTCGAACGAATCGCCGAGGTCTGCGGGGTTCGCCTCGCTATGATCGGCGTCGGCGCGGCCCGCGAAGCGACGATCGTGCTCGAGAACCCGTTTCTGACGTAAGTTCCTCGCGCGAGCGGCTGCTTACGCCGCGCAGATTGCCGCCATGCTCGAGAGCGCGACGCCGCGACGACCCTGCCGCAGATCGTTGCGATCGAATCCGTTGGTGCAATAGCCCAGCGAAATCCCGGTTGCCGGATCACCCCATCCGATCTGCCCGCCCGCGCCGCCGTGCCCGAACGTCGTGGGCGAATTGGTCTTGCCGAATCCGCGATAACTGACGAACTGGTCGCTGCCGGCAATGATCACGCCAAGGGCGCGGTTGCACTTATACTTGAAAATTGGATCGAAATAGTCGCCCGAACGAACTCGCAGCGCCTCTTTGAGCGTTTCCGGCTTCCAGATCGGCGCGCCGTTCGCCACCGGCGGATTGTGCAGTAACCCCTGGTAGAAGAGCGCCAACTCGGCCGCCGTCATGATCCCACCGCCGCCCGGCACACCCGATTCGCGCACGATCGGATCGTTGAAGCCGGTGACCAGGGTTTCATTGACCTCGGTCTCGGGCATCGGCGGCCATCCCAGCTTCTTCATTTCTTCGGGCGTCAGCGCCTGCCCGACGTAGACGATATCCGCGACGCGCTTATGCTCCGCCGGCGGCACTCCCAACCGTAACTGTGGAATGCCGAGCGGCTTCGCGATGCGATCGCGCACGAACTCACGGAAGTCCTGGCCTGATCGACGCTCGATTATTTCCGCCATCACCCAGAAACCCGAAGTCGCGTGGTAGATAAAACGCTGGCCGACGGGAAATTCCAGGCGCCATGACTTGAACCGTTCCACCCGTTTGCCGCGATCCAGCCAATCGCGCTGCGGATAAGGTGCGTTGGGAAATCCTCCCGTATGGATGAGCAGTTGCTCGACCGTGATCGCGTCTTTGCCGTTACTGGCGAACTCTGGAACGATATCCGCGGCGCGCTCGCTGATATCGAGCTTGCCCTCGCCGATCAGGATCCACATGGCGGATGAGACGATCGCCTTGGTGCAGGAAAAAACGCAGTAGAGGGTTTCATCCGAGACCGGTTTATCGGCGCCGCCCTGCGTCGCATGCCCAAACGACTTCATCGCGCCGACCTTGCCGTTGCGAGCAATCGCTATCTGACACGACGGCAGCAGGCCCTCGGCGACTTCGCGCTCGGCGCGCTTGAACAATTCCTCCACTTTGGCGGGGTCGAGACCTGCTTCGCGCGGACTTTCGGCAAAAAGCTGAGGCATTTGGCTAATCTCCCGCGGCGGTATTCCCGCCAATTAGTGGCGCCGCACTCGCCTCTCGGGTCGTACGGACATTCACGGTTTCCCGACAAATACCACGAACACCCGAAGGCTTACAGCCTCGTGGTGGATACCGTGCCGGGTCGTTCCGGACCCTGCGCGGAGATCCATCCGGCGCGGCCGGGCAGGGTTTTGCGCACGACTTCGCACATCGGCAATTCAGTTGCTACGAGCCGGCGGGCGACATCGCCCAACTGGACGAATTTCGCCCCGCGCTCCTTGAGTGCGCGAACGATCGCGGTAAACACATCGATCTGCGCCATCCCTTCGGTCTCGGCATGAATCGTATGAACGTTCAGGCGATCGCTGCGGAACTGGTCGAGATAAAAACGGACGATTTCATCCGGAGTGTTCAGGTTCGGCCCGCCCATCACCTCATCTAGCGTCGGCCACGTGGTAGGAATCTCCGGGGTCGCCAATACCTGCCCGTCCGCCCAGCAGCGGTAAGGCGCGTCGCCGCGGGTGTCGCTGCGATAGTCGATGCGCATCGCGTCGATCGATTTGAGCGCCTGCGTATTCGTACGCCATCCGGGCGCCGCGAAGCTGCGGGCCGGAACGCCGGTAATCGCGCGGCAAACCTCGAAAGCCTGGGCGACCTCCGCGCCGATCGCGGATTCTCCGAGATCGTCGAGATGGTCCTGCCACAAGACGTGATCGTATCCATGGACGCCGAGCTCGAAGCCCATTTCTTTGGTCTCGCGCACGACCTGCGGAAACGCGAGCGCGATCGGCCGCGCCGGTAGCAGCGTGCCCGAAAGCACGGTGCGCAGACCGTACATCGAAACCGCGCGCGTCCGCCGCATCTTGGTCAGGAAGCCCCGATTCTTGAATACCCGCAGGATCGCCCGGCCGGAATTATCCGGGCCCATCGCGATAAAAAACGTTGCGGCCACGCCCTCCGCCGCGAGCATCCGCGCCAACCGCGGCACCCCCTGGCCGAGTCCCTGATGCGTATCGACGTCAATCTTGAGAGCGATTTCCACGATTGCGCACGCTTGCGAAGCGAGAAAGCCCGGGCGTTTGCGACGGCCTCAGGAGCTCGCTTCCTTCCTGAACCATTCCATCGATCGCGCCGTCCCTTCGCGCAAAGAAACTTTCGGCTCGACGCCGAGCAGCTTGCGCATCTTGGTGTTGTCGGGCACGCGCCGCGGAATATCCTCGTAGCTGTTACCGTAGACTTCTTCCTGCGAAACGAATCGAATTTTCGACTTCGTCGGACCGAATAGATCGAGCATCAGCTCCGCGAATTCGATCACCGAAGTTTCGACGTCGACTCCGATATTGATCGCCTGCCCGTCGGCCTTCGAGTTGAGCCCCGCCGCCGCCGTCGCCGCGACCGCATCGGTCACGTAGGTGAAGCAGCGCGTCTGCTTGCCGTCGCCGATAACCGTCAGATCAACCCCGCGCAGCAACTGTCCCATGAAGATCGTGAAGAGCCGGCCGACGTCCACCCGGTCAAGCCTCGGCCCATAGACGTTGAAGTAGCGAACGACAGTCACCGGCAGTCCCAATTTGTGGTAGGCGAAGCAGAAGTGTTCGCCGACCGCCTTCGAGGTGGAGTAGCACCAGCGATCGATCGTGGTGGCGCCGAGCACGCGGTCGTCGTTTTCGTTCCACGGAACCTTCGGGTTGCGCCCGTAAACTTCCGAGGTCGAGCTGAAAACCACCTTTTTCCCGTGCTTATAGGCGGCCTTCAGCACGTTCTGCGTGCCGTTGACGTTGACGTTGAGAGTTTCGTAGGGATCGCCGACGTAGTACTCGACTCCGACGACGGCCGCGAGGTGATAAAATCAGATCCGCCCGCGCTACCAGCGTATCAATCAATTCGAGATTGAAGATCGAATCGTGGATATAGTGAAAGCGCGATTCGTTGAGCAGATGACGCACCTTGGCGATCGATCCGGTATCGAGCACGAAGACCTCATCGCCACGCGCGATGAACGCATCCGAAAGATGCGACCCCAGAAAACCCGCGCCACCGGTAATCAAAACCCTCATCGTTGCCTCCATCTAGTCAAGAATGTATCCACCGGCCTGCGCGGTCGCGCCCAATAGCAGCGCCGCCGCTTCCTCATTATCGCCTTCGAATTGCGCGCGAATAAGCCGCACGCTGCCCTCGCCCGCCGCGATCTCGATCGACCCGTCGCCGGCATTGCCGACTATACTGCCGGGCCGGCCGCAAACGCCTGATTGTTGCCCGACTGCCGCGCGCCAAACGTAGAGTTTGCGGCCGTTCACGAAGCAATACGCTCCAGGATACGGATGCGTCACCGCGCGCACGAGATTGAAGATACGCGGTGCGGGCCATTGCCAATCGATTCGCCCATCCTCGGGACGGCGTCGCCCGAAATAGCTCCCGGCATTCAAATCCTGCTGACGGCGTAGCGCCTTCCCGGCGACGATCGACGGATGGTATTCGCGAATGATCGCCGCACCCAACGGCACGATCTTTTTGTATAACGTCAGCGCGTCATCGTCATTACTAATCTCGACGGCGCGTTGAGCCACGATATCGCCGGCATCCGCGCGCGCGACCATATGATGAAGCGTCACGCCGCCCGTGGTTTCGCCATTCACCAGCATCCAGTTGACCGGCGCGCGGCCGCGATATTTCGGCAATAACGAACCGTGCAGGTTGAACGCGCCGAGCGGCGCAAGTTCGATCACCGCTTCCGGCAGCAGGTTGCGATAATAAAACGAGTAAATCACTTCCGGGCGCATCGCCGCGATTTTGCGATCGACAAAGCGTCGATCCGCTCGGGGAACTCAACCGGGATCGAGTTCGCGCGCGCGAGTTCCGCGCATGACCGCCACCAGATTTCCTCGCCCGGCGCGTCCGCATGGGTGAATAGCGCGGCGACCGGCGCGCCCATTTCGACCAGCGCTTCGAGGCATGCATAGCCCATTTCATGGTAGCCGAAGATCACGCATCGGGCCTCGTCGACGCGGCGGGCCGACTGCGCGGAACCCTGAGCGGTCATCGCTTAGCGGCGCGGCGATTCGAACGTGCTATCGCCGGCGTGTTCGCCATGGACCGCACGCACGATATAAGTCGGCCGGCGGCGAACTTCCAGATAGATTCGACCGACATACTCGCCAATCAGCCCAATCGCGAGGAACATCAAGCCAACGAAAAAAAACAGCACCGAAAACAGCGTCCACAGCGCGCCTTCCTGCTGGGGACCATAGAAAATTCGATGGCCCAGCAGCACCATAGCCAGGGCCGCCGCGAGAAACGAAATCAGGATACCGGTCATGCTCAGCGCCCGAATCGGGAAGTTCGAGAATCCGGTGATGAGATTCAGGCTCAAATGCGCAAGCCGGAAGAGATTGTATTTCGATTCGCCGTTGGCGCGTTCGGCGTGCCCCACCCGAATCTCGGTGACACGCTTGGCGAAGGAGTCGCTAGCGCCGGCACGAATGCCGCTTTCTCGTCGCACGCAACAACGGTCTCCACGATATGCCGCCGATACGCGCGCAACATGCAGCCGTAGTCATGCATCGGCACCCCAACGATCGCCGAGGTGACCTTGTTGTGCATGCGCGACGCCAGCCTACGGTAGGGACGATCCTGCCGCTCCTCGCGCCATCCACCGACAACGTCGTTGCCGGCGTCGATCGCCTCGATCAGCCGTGGAATATCCTCGGGCGGATTCTGCAGGTCGGCGTCGAGCGTGACCACAATATCGCCGCGGCAATTGCGAAACCCCGCCAGAATCGCCGAATGCTGGCCGAAGTTGCGCGCCAGTTCCACTACTCGCACGCGCGCATCGCGGGTGGCGATTTCGCGCAAGGCGCGCAGTGAATCGTCGCTCGAACCGTCGTCGACGAAAACCACTTCGGATTCGCGGCCGAGTTCATTCAATACGGGTTCGAGCCGCGCCCATAACGTGGCCAGGTTCGAGGCTTCGTTGTAAACCGGGATAACCACCGAGACAGTCTCGGAGACTTTTGCGTTGGTCCCGGCGCTGAACAGGGGTGATATTTTACCTGGAGAGCTCAAGAGCTTGTCGCCTATAGTACGCGGTTGCCGCTGCCGGCGATTCGAATCGGGTCAGGCACTGCAGCAAACCCGTCTAACAGCCGCATGCATTCTGACAAACCGTGCGCGTCAATTAAAGATGACCCTCGTCCGCTTAAAACAACTTTAGGTCTCTGGCGTTGACCGCCTCGCCCCTCCCTTGGACACTGCTTCGAATCATGATCCGATGGACCCGTTCTCGTCGGCTGCTCCTGTGCGCGGGTATCGCCGCCCTGCTCTACCTGGTCGGACTCGGACGTCCGGCGCTGTGGGAGCCCGACGAGGGCCGCTACGCCGAGGTTGCGCGCGAAATGGTCGTGAGCGGCGATTACGTCACTCCGCGCAACGACTGGGTCCGTTATTTTGAAAAGCCCCCGCTGGTCTACTGGGCCACCGCGGCGTCCCTGAAGATCATCGGAGAGAACGAGTTCGCCGTGCGATTGCAGGCGTCCCTGTTCAGTATCGGGCAGGTAGTCATCACTGCGGCGTTGGCCGAGACGATATTCGGCGCCGGCGGCGGGACTGTTGGCGGCACTGGCCCTCGCGCTCAGTCCCCTTTTCTTCGCCTTCGCCCGCTTTGCCAGCGCCAGATCCCGCCCTCGCCTTCTGGATGACCGCCGCGCTCGCGTGTTTCTACAGCGCCTCGCGCGCATGGGGAGACCGGCACGGGCAGCGGCCGTCTCTGGATGATCGCGGCCGCCGCTGCCCTTGCGATGGGAACGCTATCCAAGGGTCCGGTCGCGCTGGTCCTATCGGGTGGCATCGCACTCGGATGGCTGCTGTTCGAGCGACGCGCACGCGACGCCCTCAAAGTCCCGTGGGATCGCGGCCGGGCTTGGTCTACTTGGCTATCGTGGTTCCGTGGTTCTGGCTCGTCGCCCGCCGCAATCCCGGCTTTCTCGATTTCTTCGTCCACCAGCACCTGGATCGTTATCTGACTAACGCCGAACACGGCTGCGGCCCGTCGTTCTTCATTCCGGTGGTTATTCGGAGGAACCTGGCCCTGGTGTACATTCGTACCGCTCGGCATTTCGTCGATTGTTCAGAGACCAGACCGGCGACGGTTCCGCACGTCGCCAGGCTCTCTCCTTCCTCTTGATATGGTTCGGCCTGATTTTCATCTTTTTCTCAATTCCACGTTCGAAACTTGGCAAATATATTCTTCCCGGACTACCTCCGATCGCCATTATCGCGGGATACGGACTGGCGTCGCTCGAAACTGTACCGGCATGGGATAGCACGCCGCTCACTCTTATCGCTTCTTATCCTCAGCGGGCTTCTGGAGTCGGGGTCGGTATGGCGGCACTCGACTACCCAGCTTGATCGCGCGACCTATCCCGACTCTCGCGACGGACGCCGCAGTCGGGCACGTCCATGCTGACAGTGGCCGCCGCTGCCGCCTACCTACTGAGCCGCAACAAGGCGAATCGCACAAGCAAATGACCGCTGCAATCGCTGGAGAGCCTGGCGTTGGCAATAGTCATGATGAAAGCGCAAGAGGATGCTGGGCCTCGATATAATTCGTACCGTTCCCTGGCACGCACTATTGCTCCACTGGCTAAGGAGGGATGCGTGGTTGCATCGTACAAACATCACATTTCAGTCGCTTCCCTTCTATACCGGCGTCCGTGAGTGA